>WRAH01000016.1 GCA_009780315.1 Defluviitaleaceae bacterium | reverse complement strand
GTTGCTTGGATTGGTTTTTTGATTAAAATTGTGATGGTATATTTAGTGTGGTAATTGCGGTATAAAAATTTCATTACCACACTAATGACATGCTGACTTTATTACCACATCAAAATAAAAATCCCTACAATCACGATGATTGCAGGGATTTTTATTTTGTGCGAGAAAGGATTTGAACCCTCGACCTTCTGATCCGTAGTCAGACGCTCTATCCAGCTGAGCTACTCACACACGCGATTTTTTTAATAGCTTGTTTCGCAAGGCGTATTATAACACAAGCTGGGTAGATAATGCAAGCACAATTTTACTAAAAATTTAAGAAAAAATCACGAGTATGAAAGATAAGTATTTACTGCCTCTAAATAATGTACAGGAAATCCATGTTTATTCCTTACTAAGTAGGCGGGATTAAAGTCTGAATAAGCAATAGACTTACGCCCGCCTGCTTCAGCAATGGCATAATGTTTTGCTAATTCCTCGCTGGGAATAAAAAAGATTTCACTTTTAGCATGAAAATGTACTAGCAAAAAACTTACACCATTCTGTTTTCGGAAATCTTCCATGAAGTCAATTTGATGTGCGTGGATATTGCGCAATGGAAGGTTTAATTGACGTGTTTCTTTTGCATCAAAACATAGCGCGATGCCCTGTGCCACACCAATAAAATCCACGGTACTTTTTTTTTCAAAATATGCGGATGTAATTGTATGTGCTTTATTGTCAACGGCTATAGGTGTGATTGGAGTCGGAACTTTTTGAATAATTGCTAGACCTCGCTGTTTATAAAGTATGTTGGTCATATCAATCATTTCTTCAAAAGCACTGCCGCGTAATCCACGTGTTTTCCAAAATGCCATTATTCCACCACATTTATTAAAACATAACGACTAATGCTCTTAATTCTACTTCAAAGGTCAGTAGCGTAGAACCGTTGCGAATCACATTAACAACTGCAATATCTCCAATATTTCCTGACCTAATTGCTTCTTGCAATTGTCTCATGTCAAAAACAGGAAGTCCATTGAATCCAGTAATGACATCACCAGATAGAATGCCTGCCATATATGCACCGCCGCCTTCTGCAACAGCATTAACATAAACCCCCAATGCAGGAACACCTAAATGGAGTGCTGTCTCTTCAGTTATCGTGCCGCCAACAATTCCAATGCCAGGTAATGGTGGTGCAGAAATAATGTCTTCTAAAATAGGGGCAACTATACTGGATGCAAGACTGTATCCCATGCCTTCTACAGGAGAAGAACCAAAAATAGACGCAGTGGCATTGTTCATATTGATTCCAATCACTTCACCACGCGTGTTAATAAGTGGTCCGCCGCTACTTCCATAGTTTAGTGCAGCATCAGTTTGCAAAATCGAAATAGGGTACTCACGAAGCACAAATTCTCGCTGTGCTGCACTAATTACGCCACTGGTGACAGAAATTCCATCATCCATTGCATTCCCAATGGCAAACACTGCATCACCCACACGCATTTCTTCAGAGTCTCCAAATGTTGCAATAACTACTGAGTCAATACCTGCTTCAACCAATTGTGACTTATAAACAGAAAGAACCGCAACTTCTACAGAAATATCCTGCCCAACAGGTTGTGCAGAAATAGGTGGGCTTCCCCCAACACTAATGTCAAAACTAGTGCCGCCAAATACAACATAAATACCAGTGGCAATAAAAATGCGTAGTTCACACTCAGCAAAAATAACGCCTGAGCCAATGCTCATTGCTGGAGGAGGTGTGTTAAAATCTGCACGGCGAGCCTCACTGCGATGTGTCGTGATGCCGACTACAGATGGAACAAGCAATTCAACAATGTCCGCAATGCTACCAATATCTTCTGTAGCCACTGTTTCAAAAACATAACTTGTGGTGGTAAGGGTTGCAGATTCTGATGTGTTTACAACAACATCATCCATTATACTGCTGTGTCCTTGAAAGAAACTCCACCCTGCGCCAAGTCCAAACCCAAGTGTACCTGTTCCGATTGTGCAAATAAGCAAAATAGCCACAACTTTTCCAATCCAAGTTGTTGATGACTGATGTGGTACTTTATTGGCAAGTTCCTCATAAAAATTTTCTGTATCTGCTGAAAGAAAAATATTCTTCACGTCTATAGGTTGGTCAACTTGTAAAAAATTTGATGGTTTTTTTCCAACTAAATCTTGTTCAATAGCTTCTTGAATACTATCAATATCTGAAAGCTTCAAAAAATCATGTATTTTTCTTGAATTATCATCCATCATAAAAAAACCTCCCGAGTCTCATTTCTATATCTATAATAACATCAATATATGAAAAACGCATGAACAAAATGTAAATTTTCTTAGAAAATTGCCAAGGCTTGTTCAAGCATGTCTACATATGGGTCAGCAGGAATATCTGGATAAATTCCAATAAGATGAATAGACTCCCCTCTTGGTCCAAGTACATTGATAACTGTAGCACGCACAGCATATCCACCTGTGAGGGGAATGGTTACTTGTCCAATCCCTTTTCCAACAGTTCTATAACCAATTGTAGTCACATTTGGGGTATGCTCTCGAAGTGCTAAAATAAGCACTTCGGCGGCACTTGCTGTTGTTCTGTCTTGCAAAATCACAATATTGTCAAAGTTGAAAAATTGGTCGCCGCTTGAGGTAATTGTTCGTGTAAATAAATTCATTCGTGTATCTTCTATTGAGATAACTGCGTCTTGTGGTGTAAATAAGCTGGCTATCCTATGGGCATCCATTAGCCATCCGCCATAGTTTCCACGTAAATCCAGCACCAAATTACTATATTGCGCCATATAATGCTTATGCTCATAAACAAACGCTCGCGTTGTACGTGAAATGTTTGGGATAAACAAGTACACAGTATCTTCATTTAACGCTTCAACTGTAACGCGCTGGGCAACTCCCCTATCTGTTACGCGTACATGCTGAATTTCTTGTGGTGCATATAAATAGGTAAATCTATCATTGTTAATATCTGTAAGCGCATCTGTGACTACAGAAATGACAACACGGTCAAAGTCTCTGTGAAAACTTTGACGATTCTCTGCAAGAATATGCTGGCTGTACAGTTGGTCAAGGGCATCTGTAAAAACATAATTGTTTGCAATTAAAATCCGAAAAACCAAATAATCATAATTAGCGTAAATCGTGAACCCAAAAATTCCAATCATCATAAAAAAGCCAACTTGATATACACGATAGCGCCGCTTAAATCGCTTTTCTTTGGTGGCTTCACGTTTATCTGCACGTTGTTTCCAAAACGCTTCAAGCCGTTTTATAAAATTCTTCATACCAAGCCCCTTCCATTCAGGACAATTTCCTTATATACTGTACCCTATTGGAAGGGAAGTGTAAACCGTATGAAAAAGGAAAAGACTGAAAGACTAATTGCTCAAAACAAAAAAGCATATCACGAATATTTTATAGAGGAAACTTTTCAAGCGGGAATATCCCTCTCGGGTACGGAGGTAAAATCCATGCGGGCAGGGCGTTGCAATCTTAAAGAAAGCTTTGTCAGGATAGAAGGTAATTCTGCTTTTATTGAAGGAATGCATGTTAGCCCCTATGCTCATGGCAATATACACAATCTGGACCCTGTGCGTAAACGCAGGCTTTTGCTTCATCGCAAAGAAATAAATCAACTTCGTGCCGCTGCTTCAATGGAGGGGTATACCATCGTACCTGTTAAAATATATTTTTCCCGTTGCTATGTAAAACTAGACATTGCACTTGCTAAAGGTAAAAAATTGTATGACAAGCGCGAAGCGATTGCGAAAAAAACTCAGGATAGAGATATTCAACGTGCGTTTGCTGGGCGCAATTGATGGGAAATAATTAAAAAAAGGAGCTTGAAAAGATGTTAGGAACAGATATTGGAATTGATTTAGGCACTGCATCTGTATTAGTATATATCAAGGGACAGGGCATTGTCTTAAAAGAGCCGTCAGTAGTCGCTATCAATAAAGATAGTGATAAAATCATGGCTGTAGGTGAAGACGCACGCAGTATGCTAGGTAGAACCCCTGGTAATATCGTGGCAATCCGCCCCATGCGTGAGGGAGTAATTTCCGATTATCATATCACTGAAAAAATGTTAAAATACTTTATAAACAAAGCCGTTGGTCGTCCGCTTATGAGAAAGCCCCGCATTGCCATTTGCGTACCATCTAATGTCACAGGTGTAGAACGGCGTGCAGTAAAAGATGCTGCCGAACGTGCAGGCGCACGTCAAGTTTCTGTTATTGAAGAACCAATAGCCGCTGCAATTGGTGCAGGTATTGACATTGCCCGTGCATGTGGTAGTATGGTTGTTGATATAGGGGGAGGCACAACGGATGTTGCCGTAATATCTCTTGGTGGTATGGTGGTATGGAAATCCATAAAAACAGCAGGGGATAATTTTGATGAGGCAATCATCCGATATATGAGAAAGAAGCATAATATTTTAATTGGAGAGCGTACGGCAGAAGATTTAAAAATGAATATCGGTACGGCTTACCCCCGCCCAGCGTCAGTGAGTATGGATGTACGCGGGCGCAATCTTGTGACGGGTTTGCCTAAGAATATTTCAGTCACATCTGAAGAAATGCAAGAAGCTTTGTATGAGTCTGTAGCAGATGTAGTCGAAGCTGTCCACACAGTACTTGAACAAACCCCGCCGGAACTCGCGTCAGATATAGCTGACCGCGGTATTGTAATGACTGGTGGCGGCTCGTTATTATATGGTCTGGATAAACTGCTGCGTGAGCGTACGGGCATCAATACAATCATTGCTGAAGATGCAGTTTCTTGTGTAGCCATTGGCACTGGAAAATATATTGACTATCATAAGTGGGAAAAATAAATTATAATGACTACAGTAACGCAAGATGATTGCCGATAACATGTTAGAGGGGGTAATTTAGATGATAAGAGGATTATATACTTCTGCACTTGGAATGATAACAAATATGCAAAGAATGGATGTTATCACAAACAACATGGCGAATGTAAATACTACTGCATATAAACGTGACCATGTTGTATCACACGCATTTTCAGACCAATTTCTACATCGTCTAAATGACCCGGGTATAAGAATGTTTAACCACAGTCAAATTGTTGGACGTATAAACCCTGGTGTATTTGTAGATGATGTTTTTACTGCGTTTACCCAAGGTTCAATGCAGCAAACAGGTAATAGTTTAGATATTGCAATTTTTGGTCAAGGATTTTTTACCATCAATGTAGATGGTGAAGAGATGTTTACAAGGGATGGGGCGTTCACCTTATTTAACGGAATGCTGATGACAGCAACAGGCGGACGTGTTCAAGGTTTAAACGGAGACATTGTTTTACCCAATGGTTACATAGTAATTGATGAACGGGGTAGAATCTTTGTAAATGATGAATATCAAGACACATTGCAAATGACAATGTTTACTGATTTACACAGCCTAAGAAAACAACATGACAATTTATTTACCATTACAGAAAACTCCGAAATCATACCTTTTGAAGGAACACTGCAACAAGGTTTCTTAGAGGGTTCAAATGTAAATATAGTATCAGAAATGGTACAAATGATTACCTTATCCAGAGCTTATGAAACGAACGCTCGTATGGTAACAATTCAAGATAATACGCTACAACACGCAGTCAATGATATTGCTCGTAGATAATAATATTTTATTCCATGCTTCCTTCGCTTCGTAAATGATTCACACTTTAGAAAGAGGTTGATTGATTATGATGAGATCATTATGGACTTCAGCATCTGGTATGTCTGCGCAAATGTTAAAAATTGATACAGTGACAAATAATATGGCAAACGTAAATACAACAGGGTTTAAACGTGAACGCCTTGAGTTTCAAACATTGATGTATGAAACTATGCAACGCGCCAATATAGACCCAGCTAACCAAACTGGTCGTCCTGTAAACCTGCAAGTAGGGCATGGTGTACGCCCTGCTGGAACAACCCGTATCTTTACCCAAGGTGCGATGCAGCGTACAGATAGACAAGTTGATTTTGCAATTGAAGGGTCTGGGTTTTTCCAAGTTCGCCGCGATTTTGACGAATACTTCTATACACGTGACGGTTCTTTTCAACTCATGCCCCTTGAGGATGGGACACTTATGCTTACAACTTCGTCAGGATTTCCTGTGATAGATGTAGATGGCGCAGAAATTATCATTCCTGAAGGATTTACAATGGGTGATATTGTTGTTGGTGATACGGGAATGATTTTTGGCAGAAACCCTGAAGGGATAATTGAAGACCTTGGATTCCAAATTCGTTTGGTGCAATTTCCTAATCCAAATGGTATGGAAGCTATTGGCGGGAATCTTTTTGCTGAAACCATTGCATCTGGAGAACCTCTTTTTGAAGCAGATGGAGATGTTGGTACCATTAGCCGTTTAGTTCAAGGTGCGCTTGAAATGTCAAACGTGCAAATTGCAGAAGAAATGATTGGATTGATTTTAGCACAACGTGCCTTTGACACCAACTCACGGGGTATTACAACCTCTGATGAAATGTTACAAACTGCCAACCAATTAAAACGATAATACCGTAATATTTAGGAGGTAGCATATGGATATTGCTGGTGTAGCTGGTTTGGGTGCAGGTGGCGTACAAAATTCTGCATTGGAACATGCCCGTCGTGATAGTGAAATGGCACAGTTCCAAGGCATTCTTGAATCGATGATTGCAGAAAGGGATAACCCCCTTGGTACTGACCGTGCCCAAATGCGTCAAGCGGCAGAAATGTTTGAAGCATACTTTCTTCAAATGATGTTTCGTCAAATGCGTAGTGTAAATTTTAACGAAGATGGACTGTTTTCCAGAAGTCATGCAGAACAAATTTTTACAGAGATGTTAGATGAAACAATTTCTGATAAAGCGGCTTCACAAGGTGGCTTTGGGCTTGCTGATATGCTTTATGCACAAATGACACGACATTTGAACTAAAAAATCATAATTATAACACGTAAAAAAGGATAGTTTGTTTTCAAACTATCCTTTTTTTATTTTGTAAAATTATTTGAGAAAATAAATATAGACAGTATGCCGGAAGCATTGTACACTAGTCTTAGATAATTTCACTAAATGAACTAGGAGGCATGTATATGCGTGATGTAGTCATTGTTTCAGCAAAAAGAACAGCCATTGGGTCTTTTGGCGGTCACTTTAAAGATGTGTCTGCGGTAGAGCTTGGCGCAACTGCTGTAAAGGCAGCTTTAGCAGAAGTGAAAATAGAGCAGGTTTGCGAAGTTATTTTTGGCAATGTTTTGCAAGCTGGGCTTGGGCAAAATGTAGCCCGCCAAATTGCAATAAAAGCTGGATTAAGTGTAGAGACTCCATCTTTTGTTGTTAATCACGTTTGTGCATCGGGACTTAAAGCGGTAGAGCTTGCGGCACAATCTATAGCCCTTGGCAATGCTGATGTTATCGTTGCTGGCGGAACAGAAAATATGAGCCAAGTGCCATACATTTTACCGAATGCACGTTGGGGGCAACGTATGGGTGATGGTAAAATGCTTGATGCTTTAGTGTCTGATGGGCTAACAGATGTTTTTAATCACTATCATATGGGTGTTACAGCAGAAAATATTGCAAAAAAATATAGTATTACTCGGGAAGCGCAAGATAACTTTGCGGCACTTAGCCAAAATAAGACCGAAAAAGCCATTGCAGAAGGTAAATTTGTGAATGAAATCGCCCCAGTAGAAATTCCGCAAAGAAAGGGCGACCCAATTATAGTAGACAAGGACGAATATCCAAGGGCAGGCGTAACCGCTGAATCTCTGAGTAAATTACGCCCAGCCTTTGATAAAGAGGGAACTGTTACAGCTGCCAATGCATCAGGTATAAATGATGGCGCGGCTGTAGTTATTCTCATGAGTAAAGAAATGGCTCAAGAACGTGGATTAAAACCACTGGCTACGATAAAAGCAACTGCAATGGCAGGGGTAGACCCATCTATTATGGGAACTGGGCCAATTCCTTCAACAAAAATAGCTTTGGAAAAAGCAGGGCTAACCATTGACCAAATTGACCTTGTAGAAGCAAATGAAGCTTTTGCAGTCGTTGGTTTATGCATTGAAAAAGAGCTGGGTTTAGACCCATCCAAAGTCAATGTGAACGGTGGTGCTATTTCTCTTGGACATCCTATAGGTGCAAGTGGTGCGCGTATTCTTGTGACGTTGCTTCATGAAATGCAAAAACGCGCCGCTCGTTTTGGTCTTGCGACCCTTTGTGTAGGCGGCGGTCAAGGACTTTCTATGATTGTTGAGAGAGAGGGCGCATAATGAATAAGGTCATAACCGTCATGGATGCAATTTCTCATATAAAAGATGGCGCAACGATTATGATGGGTGGGTTTGGCATTGTTGGTGAGCCTCATAAACTGATTGACGGGATTCTTGAAGCGGGAATTAAGGACTTAACGATAATAACAACAGATACAGCTTGGGAAGATAAAGGCTCTGGCCGTTTGGTTACGGAACGTCGTTGTAAAAAAGTTATTGCATCCCACATTGGCACAAATAAACAGTCTGGAATCCAAATGAATGCAGGGGAATTAGAGGTAGAGCTTATTCCCCAAGGCACGTTAATTGAGTGTATTCGTGCATCTGCCTATGGCTTAGGTGGAATTTTAACGCCTACAGGTATTGGAACAGCTGTTGAAGAAGGCAAGCAGAAAATCAATGTAGACGGTAAAGATTTTTTGATTGAGAAGCCTTTGCGTGCAGATTTTGCGTTGATTTTTGGTGCAAAAGTGGATAGAAGCGGCAATATAACTTATAAAGGCGTTGGCATGAATTCTAATCATGTGATGGCTGGTGCGGCGAACATGACCATTGTAGAAGCTGGGGAGCTTGTAGACATTGGCGACATTCATCCAAATCATGTAAACACCCCTGGAATTTTTATAGACTATGTAGTGGGAGGCGGCAAGTAATGGACAAAAATCAAATGCAAAATGATATAGCCGCCCGTGTAGCATTAGAACTTCAAGATGGGCAGTATGTGAATCTTGGAATTGGCTTGCCTACAAGAGTTGCGGATTTTGTTCCTAACGGAATCAATGTGTGTTTTCACTCTGAAAATGGATTCATTGGGCTTGGGCCAACGCCAAAGGAAAACGAAGCAGATGACCAAATTGTTAACGCAGGCGGTGCGCTAGTTACGATTCTTCCCGGTGGTGCATTTTTTGACTCTGCGGTATCTTTTGGTATGATTCGCGGTGGTCATATTGATGTAACCGTGCTTGGTGCATTACAAGTCGCTGAAAATGGAGATATTGCAAATTACATGATTCCGGGTAAGATGGTTCCGGGTATGGGTGGTGCAATGGATTTGCTTATTGGCGCAAAAAAAGTCATTGTCGCAATGGAACATACAGCAAAGGGTAGTCCAAAAATTTTGAAAAATTGCACCCTTCCTTTAACTGCAAAAGGTGTGGTCAGTTTAATCATTACGGAGATGGCAGTCATCGAAGTGGTAAAAGAGGGGCTTCTTTTAAAGGAAGTGCGGAATGGATTTTCCGTTGATGATGTCATTGCTGTAACAGAAGCAGATTTAATCGTTAAGGAGTTGGTATCGTGAAGGGTTTAACAATCAATGAAATAGAAGTAGGACAAAGTGCATCATACACTAAGACCATTACCGAAGCAGATGTTATTTTGTTTGCGGGTATTACAGGGGATAATAATCCTGCCCACATGAACGAAGTATACGCAAAAGAAACAATGTTTAAGGGTAGAATTGTTCATGGTATGCTTTCTGCTGGTTTAATTTCCACAGTGCTTGGTATGTACTTGCCTGGCCCTGGTTCAATTTATGCAAAACAAGATATTAAATTCCTTGCACCTGTACGATTTAATGACACCATTACTGCAACATGCACTGTTAAAGAAAAGATTACAGAGCGTAACCGTGTTATTATGGACTGTAAGGTTACAAATCAAGATGGTGCTGATGTTATCGTTGGTGAAGCTGTATTGGTGGTAGGTAAATAGTGAACATGCTATACGATGGTTTATACTTATAGCAGAAGTGGGACTTTGCGGTCATATATACTGAACGCCAGAAAAGCTTATCCATGGCAGATAAGGTACAGTTTTTCAGCATTTAGTATATGACCGCTACCCATACATTTTTTATTGGAGCGTTATGCATATGAATGAACTCATGCCATTTCGTACAATTTCTATTATAGGTATGGCAAAAAATGTAGGAAAAACGACAACCCTTAACTATTTAATTAAATACTTTCATAGTCAAAAAATAAATTTAGCCCTTACAAGTATAGGGCGTGACGGAGAAAGTAAAGACGTTGTAACAAAAACAGAAAAGCCGCAAATTTTTGTTTTTAGCGGTACGGTGATTGCCACAGCAGAAAATCTGCTACATCTATGTGACATTACAAAGGAAATATTTGCAACAACAAATATCAATACTCCCTTCGGTAAGGTTGTTTTGGTGCGGGCATTGTCAGATGGTTATGTACAACTTGGTGGACCTTCAATTACAACGCAAATTGCGGATTTGATAAAAAATATTTCTACAGACAAAATTTTAGTAGATGGTGCAGTTAGCCGAAAAACACTGGCTAACCCCAATATTACGGAAGCGACAATCCTTTGTACAGGTGCAAGTTTTAGCCGAAGTATGGAAAAAACAATTGATGAAACGCGGCATATTGTAGAAATTTTCATGCTTCCTAAAGCTACAAAAGACGGAATATATCTTGAAGGCGCAGTTTCAGACACAATGCTTAACAACATCATTATGACAAACAAGAAACTAGAGGGTACTTATATTATTGCAGAAGATGCAAGTAAAATGCTTATTAAGCCCTCAACATATGAAAAAATAAAAATTAAAAAAGCAATATTAGCTGTCAAAAATCCTATTCAATTAGTTGGCATGACTATAAACCCTACTGCACCTCATCATGCAGGTTATCATCCTAAAGTGTTTTTAGCAAAAATGCAGGAAGCCGTGGATATTCCTGTATATGACTTAAAAAATCTCCGCTGAAATGGAGTTGATTATATGTTTAGCTTAGATTATTTACAGCAAGATACTATTGGTCTTACATATGTATTAAATCAGTTGACACCTGATTCTCCTTTTGGTGTGGAGGCAAAAAAGCGGATTGCGCCTTTAGGTTACAAAAACGCACTTGAAAACATATTCGATAATATGGAAAAAATCATCAATCTTTTACATGAGGACGAAAAATCGTTAAAAAAATTACGCACACATTTAAAGGCTTTTAAGAATATTCGCGGCTCAATGATACATTCTCAAATATTTACGCAAGTAGAACTTTTTGAAATTAAGCATTTTCTCATTACTTTTGAAAAACTAATGCTGGCTTATAAAAAGCTTTCCATAGACTTTGTTGGTTTAGAACTCTACCCCATGGACGTGCCGCTTGCCATCATTGACCCAGATGGACGGCGAATTGGTACATTTTCATTCACGTCTCCTGTACTTGAAGAAATCCGTACAAAAAAGCGATATATCGAAAAGCAAAATTTAATGACTGAACGCCCTGCTATTGTGGAACAAGAAGTAGAAGAAGAAACGCGTATTGCTGTGGAGCTGTCAATGCAATTAAAAAAATATACCGAACTTTTTTTAATCAATATGGACACACTTGGGAAGCTGGATATCACAATTGCTAAAGTCATGCTTGCAACCAAACTTCAAGCAACGCGCCCTCAGTTAAGTGAAACATTACTTTCATTTAAAAATATGTCAAACCCATATGTAGAAGACGCACTGGTAAAAATGAATCAAAACATGACCCAAATATCTCTTTCTATGACAACAGGTGTCACAATGATTACAGGTGCAAACATGGGTGGGAAAAGCGTTGCACTTAAAACAGTGGTGCTAAATACTATACTTTGTCAATTAGGTTTTTTTGTTTTTGCAGAGTTTGCAGAAATTCCTATATTTGATGACATACACCTTATATCCGAAGATATGCAAGATATCGGGCAAGGATTATCAAGCTTTGGTGCAGAAGTGTTACGATTGAATGAAATTATTGAGTGTCTAAAATCCAAACGTCTATTGATTGCTTTAGATGAGTTTGCAAGAGGTACAAATCCAACAGAAGGTGCGGCAATTGTACGTGCAGTAGCAGCATATCTGCATGAATCAGATACTATAAGTATCATGAGTACACATTACAACAAAGTTGTTTCTCCAGAGTATAAGCATTATCAAGTGGCAGGTTTAAACTTTCCAGACACTTTGCAACAGTGGGACGTTTCTTCAATTGCACAAAATATGGATTATGCCCTTGTGGAGGTCAGTTCAGAAACGCCGCCGCCACAAGACGCAATAAATATTTGTAAAATGATTGGGCTTAACAAAAGTCTGCTAATTAAAATCCAAGAAGGGATGAAGGAATATGACTAAATCTTTAATTCGTTTGCGCATGGGTACAAATGATGCACATTATGCAGGAAATCTTGTAGATGGGGCAAAAATGCTACAACTTTTCGGGGATGTGGCCACAGAGCTTTTAATCCGTCATGATGGTGATGAAGGTTTGTTTGTAGCTTATGATAATGTGGAGTTTTTAGCACCTGTTTATGCAGGAGATTATATTGAAGCAGAAGGCGAAATCGTAAATGTAGGCAATACTTCTCGTAAAATGACTTTTATTGCAAGAAAAGTTATTGCGCCTGCACCAAATGCAGGGATAACCGCTGCCGAAGTTTTGGCAGAACCTATTATAGTCTGCCGTGCCAGTGGAACTTGTGTAGTGCCAAAAGATAAACAGAGAAGGGTAGGGCCTTAAAATGCCTGCCCAACAAAGATGAAAGGAACATTTTAAATGGATAAGTTAATAATAACCGCAGCAATTTGCGGCGCAGAGGTCACAAAAGACCATAATCCTGCTGTACCCTATACAGTACAGGAAATTGGGCAAGAAGCACTCGCCGCTTATAAAGCAGGTGCAAGTATAATTCACCTTCACGTTCGTGAAGATGATGGAACACCAACCCAAAGGATTGAGCGTTATGCAGAATGCATTGATGAAATTAAACGCTTATGCCCCTATGTCATCATTCAACCTTCAACAGGCGGTGCAGTAGGCATGTCCAATGCTGAACGTATCCAGCCAGTAAATCTTAAACCTGAAATGGCAACCCTAGATTGCGGAACATGTAACTTTGGCGGTGACGAAATTTTTATAAATACGGAAAACACAATAAAAGAATTTGGGGAAAAAATGATTGCATTAGGCATTAAGCCTGAAGTTGAAGTTTTTGATAAGGGTATGATAGATGCGGCTATTCGCCTAAATAAGCAGGGTTTTATTCAATCTCCTATGCATTTTAATTTTGTCATGGGTGTTAATGGTGGAATTTCTGCGACACCAAGGGATTTTACATTTCTTCAAGGCAGTATTCCTGTAAACGCTACATTTACCGTTAGTGGAATAGGGCGGTTTCAATTCCCCATGGCGGTTATGGCTATCATTTCAGGTGGTCATGTTCGGGTGGGTTTTGAGGACAATATTTATCTTTCAAAAGGTATTTTAGCAAAATCTAATGGGGAACTGGTAAAGAAAGTTGTGCGTCTTGCAAATGAATTAGGGCGTGAAATTGCCACACCAACTGAAGCGCGAGAAATACTTGGATTAGCTGGAGGTCAAAGATGAATATTTGTAAATATGGAACCCATCGTGTCATAGAACCAAAAGGGGTACTGCCCCAGGCGGCATTAAAAATAAGTAATGATATGAACATGTATTCAAATGAAATTTTAATTGACGTACAATCACTAAATATAGATTCAGCGTCTTTTACACAAATTAGAACTGCCGCAAAAGATAATCAAGATGAAATTAAAGCAAAAATACTAGAAATTGTTAACAGTCGTGGAAAAATGCAAAACCCTGTAACAGGTTCTGGCGGTATGTTAATTGGCACTATTGCAAAAATTGGCGATAAGCTATCAATCCCTGATTTAAAAGTAGGGGATAAAATAGCAACTTTAGTATCCTTATCATTAACGCCATTGAAAATAAATTCAATCAACGCAATTCACATGGAAATTGACCGTGTAGATGTGGATGCCCAAGCCATTCTTTTTGAAACAGGCATTTATGCAAAGCTTCCAAAGGATATGACAGAAGCACTAGCCCTAGCGGCTTTAGATGTAGCTGGCGCACCTGCTCAAACTGCAAAACTTGTAAAACCAGGGGATAGTGTGCTTATCCTAGGTGGCGGCGGAAAATCAGGCATGTTGTGTTGTAATGAAGCAATGAAACGGGTTGGCCCAACAGGGAATGTTGTTGCCTTGTGTGTCCTTGAAGAAGATAAAGAAAAATTAGAAGTCAATGGGTTATGTCATAAGGCAATTATTGCAGACGCTACTAAGTCCATGGAAGTTTTGGAAAAAGCTTTAGCTGCCAATGATGGTCATGAGTATGATATTTCATTTAATGTTGTCAATGTAGAAAACACAGAAATGTCAAGTATTCTTCCTGTGAAAAATGGAGGTATTGTTTATCTATTCTCAATGGCAACCAGTTTTACAAAGGCGGCACTGGGTGCAGAAGGTGTAGGGAAAGATGTGACAATGATTGTAGGCAATGGCTACACAAAAGACCACGCTGAAATTACACTGGCACAACTGCGGGAAAATCCTAAATTGCGTGAAATTTTTGAAAATAAATATATTTAAGGAGGCGCAAACTATCATGAAAAATCAAATTTTTAAAGATATTCCAGCTGAACAGTGGAATGATTGGAAATGGCATTCACGAAATCTAATAAAAACAGCCGATGATTTGAAGAAGCTTATTCCCATTAGTACAGAAGAGGAAAAATCCATTGCCGAGTGTTTGCAAAAATTTCGTATGGCAATTACGCCATATTATCTGTCATTGATTGATTTAGAAAATCCACGAGACCCGATAAGTTTGCAATGTATTCCAACGCTGGATGAACTTCATGTTGTTTCAGAAGACTTAGACGACCCACTGAGTGAAGATGCAGACTCACCAGTAAAAGGGCTAACCCATCGCTATCCCGACCGTGCCCTCCTGCTGGTGACTGACCAATGCGGCATGTATTGCCGTCACTGTACCCGCCGACGTTTTGCTGGACAAAAAGACACATCACTCCCTATGGAACAAATTGAAGCTGCAATTCAATATATAGCTAAAACCCCGGTTATTCGTGACGTATTGCTTTCAGGCGGCGATGCTATGCTCCTAGATGATGATAAATTAGAATATATAATAAAAAAACTTCGTGAAATTCCTCATGTGGAAATTATCCGTCTTGGTTCAAGATTACCGGTAGTCCTTCCTCAACGTATTACAGATAATCTCTGTGAAATGTTTAAAAAATACCACCCAATTTGGATAAATACGCACTTTAATCATCCCAATGAAATCACTCCAGACGCTGTGACTGCCTGTGAAAAACTTGCCAATGTGGGTATCCCTCTTGGAAATCAGTCAGTACTCTTGGCAGGTATCAATGATTGTGTACATGTTATGAAAACCCTCGTACAAAAATTAGTCAAAATGCGTGTTCGTCCATACTATATTTATCAATGTGACCTTTCCCAAGGCTTAACCCATTTTCGCACACCTGTGTCTAAAGGGATTGAAATTATCGAGGCACTTCGTGGGCACACATCAGGTTTTGCTGTGCCAACCTTTGTCGTAGACGCACCAGGGGGTGGCGGAAAAATTCCCGTCATGCCAAACTATCTCATTTCATATGGCACAAATAAAGTCATTTTACGCAACTTTGAAGGTGTTATTACCACCTACACAGAACCTGAAACATATACACCAACCTGTCAATGTGATGTTTGCAAAGGCAAAATAAAAACAGATTCTATTGGACTCGCCGCATTGCAAAGTGGGCAAAAACTCTCTCTGGAACCAGAAGGATTAGAGCGGAATAAGCGAAAAATATCTAAACAATGATAGGGAGGGTTATAATGCAATCAAAACTAAATTTAAACCAGAAAATGATTGAACAAGCCCGTAAATATGCGAAAAATATTGCTCAAGACACACAGGATTTTATAGATTTGCATACAACAGTAGCGGTGGAAAGGACCATTTGCCGCTTACTGGGTATTGATGGCGTTAATGAAATTGATATTCCTTTGCCCAATATTTTTGTTGAGCATCTTATGGAAAATCAACTGCTTTCCACTGGTGCGGCACTTTTAATTGGAAACGCAATGTTGGCATACAGTTTAGCACCTCAAGAAATTGCCGAACAAATTAGTACAGGAAAATTAAATTTATCTCATATTCCCATTGGCGATATTGCACAAATTACAAAAATTATAAATGAAGTTGCAATAAAATCCGTAGAAAAAATCCGTATCAACCGCCAAGAGCGCGCCAACTTGCTAGAAAAGTATGGGGATAAAACTGGCCCATTCATTTATGTTATTGTGGCAACAGGAAATATTTATGAGGATGTAACACAGGCTGTAGCCGCAGTGCGTCAAGGGGCAGATATTATTGCGGTTATTCGTACAACAGGACAAAGTCTCTTAGACTTTGTGCCTTTTGGCGCAACGACAGAGGGCTTTGGCGGAACATATGCCACACAGGAAAACTTCCGAATTATGCGGCAAGCCCTAGACGAAGTAGGCGCAGATGTTGGCAGGTACATTCGCTTATGTAATTACGCATCAGGCTTATGTATGCCGGAAATTGCTGCCCTTGGTGCATTAGAGCGGCTTGATGTGATGCTTAATGATGCGTTATATGGTATTCTTTTCCGTGATATAAATATGAAAAGAACGATAGTGGACCAATACTTTTCCCGGGTAATTAACGGATTTGCGGGCATTATAATCAATACAGGTGAGGATAATTACCTGACTACGGCAGATGCAGTTGAAGAAGCACACACCGTTTTAACATCCCAGTTTTTAAATGAGCAATTTGCTTTAATGGCAAATCTTCCAAAATCGCAAATGGGGCTTGGACATGCTTTTGAAATTTCCCCTGATGTAAAAAATGGATTTTTGTTTGAGCTTGCACAAGCACAAATGGCTCGGGAAATTTTCCCTGAGTCTCCACTAAAATATATGCCGCCAACAAAATTTATGACAGGCGATATCTTCATGGGTTCTGTACAAAATGCCTTGTTTAATGCTGTTTCAGTGATGACAAGCCAAAAAATTCATTTGCTTGGCATGTTGACAGAAGCCATCCATACCCCCTTTATGTCTGACCGCGCCCTTGCCATTGAAAATGCAAAATATATTTTTACCACAATGGAAAATTTAGGTGATGAAATTAACTTTAAAGAAAATGGAATCATCCAAAGTCGCGCCAATGAAATTTTAAACAAAGCTTGTACATTACTTTCTGAAATTGAAGAAAATAAACTTTTTGCCACCTTAGAACAAGGTATTTTTGCATGTATAAAACGTTCCCGTGAAATGGGTAAAGGTTTACAAGGTGTCGTTTTAAAGAGTGAAGGTTATTTTAATCCCTTTATTGACCTTATGACAAAAGGTGGTGATACACAATGAATCTCATAACCCCCTATGGTGACACAATGAATGATGGTAAGGTGCAGATTTCATTTGCACTCCCTGTAAACAATGATGATAAAGGTACAGAAGCTGCCAGCCAGCTTGCAAAGAAGATGGGCATAAAAGACCCAACTGTTGCACACAAAAAGACCCTCGACAACAGCTTTACATTTTATGTAGTATACGGCAGTGTGGATCACAGTATCAATTATGATGACATACAAGTACAAGTGATTGAAAGCGATGTCATGTCCATGACCCAAGTTTCAGACTATATTCGTGAAAATATTAAACGTAAAGTGGTGATGGTGGGTGCGTCTACAGGAACAGACGCTCATACTGTGGGTATAGATGCCATTATGAATATGAAAGGATTTGCAGGGCATTATGGTTTAGAGCGGTATGAAATGATAGAAGCCCACAATTTAGGCAGTCAAGTACTCAATGAGGATTTCATTAAAAAAGCAAAAGAATTAAAAGCAGATGTTTTACTCGTTAGTCAAACAGTGACACAAAAGGACGTTCATATCGCAAATCTTTCTGAGTTAGTAGAATTACTTGAAGCTGAAAATATGCGTGATAAAGTTATACTCATTTGCGGCGGGGCAAGAATCACCCATGAAATAGCGAAAGAGTTAGGCTATGATGCTGGGTTTGGGCCAGGTAAATATTCAGAAGATGTGGCATCATTTGCAGTACAAGAAATGGTTTATCGCGAATTAAAGTAAAATTTTCCAGTATATTTTCTCCTCCATAGGTAAAGCTTGTAGTATTATAGCTTTATAAGTGGAGGAATTTTTATGCACAGCAGTAAAGTAGAAATCTGCGGCGTCAACACCTCTAAATTGCCGATTTTGAAAGGAGACGAAAAAAGAGCATTATTTGAGCTTATTCAAGAGGGGGACGAGGAAGCCCGAGAGAAATATATTTTTGGAAATTTACGGCTGGTATTAAGCATAATCCAGCGTTTTAATAATCGCGGTGAATACGTGGATGATATTTTTCAAGTCGGTTGCATTGGTTTAATAAAAGCCATTGATAATTTTGACTTATCACATGGCGTACAATTTTCCACCTATGCAGTGCCTATGATTATAGGTGAAATTCGCAGATACCTGCGAGACAATAATACGATACGCGTTAGCCGTTCTTTACGTGATACGGCTTATCGCGCCCTAAGTGTTAAAGAAAACCTGACTACAAAAAATGCAAAAGAGCCTGATATTGACGATATTGCCAAGGAAATGGGTATTCCAAAAGAGGAAGTCATTTTTGCATTAGATGCAATACAAGACCCTGTCAGCCTGTTTGAACCAGTGTATCAAGACGGGGGCGATGCAGTTTTTGTCATGGACCAAGTCAGTGATGAAAAAAATACAGATATTCGCTGGCTAGAAAACCTTTCCCTTTCAGAAGCATTGAAGCGGCTTGGCGAGCGTGAAAAACACATTCTTTCATTACGTTTCTTTGAAGGTAGAACACAAATGGAAGTTGCAGATGAAATAGGAATTTCTCAAGCACAGGTTTCACGGCTTGAAAAAAACGCGCTTAAAAACATGAAAAAATATATCTCTTGACAAAAAATCTGTCATTGACAAGACTTTGTCTTCCGTTGTATAATCTCTCGGTAAGCAAAATAAGACATTTGCTACGCTTGCCCGAGTGGCGGAACGGCAGACGCGGCGGACTCAAAATCCGCTCCTGGTAACAGGGTGGGGGTTCAAGTCCCTTCTCGGGCATTGCCGAAGCCCTTTAGCTTTTTCGGAATCAACAATATTCTGGAAAAACCTGAAGGGCTTTTTGCATGACACGGGTATTATAGACACCGAAAGGGGGCGTGCTTTGCTTAGTGTAAAGCACAATCGCATATGTTAAAAAATTTAAGTATTAGAGGTAAGTTTTTTCTAAGTTTTGGTGTAATGTTTATTATTGCATTGGTTATAACTATCTATGGTGCAAACCGTATCCGCAATATTAACGCTGATTATACCTATGCATTAAATTATCCATTTGAAAGATATTCTATTATTGGTGACTTAGGTATTGATTTTATGAACGCACGCCGCACAATGAATCGTGCGGCAATGTATATGAATGACCCGACTGACCCAATGGATGGTATCAATCGTATGGAAGTAGATATTGCCCGTATTCGTGGTGAAATGGATGAACTGATTGCACTTTATCGTGCAAATCTTGCAGATGACCCTGTGTTTGATGAAATGCGTAGAGGTGTGCTTGGCGGGCATATGGACTCCTTTGAAGTACATGTGCATCATTATTTTGATTATTATATTGCAGGGCTTATTGCCGCCGCCCGCAACTATGATGAAGCAGAAGCAATCCGTTTGGTACGTCAAGGTGTAACAACTGTACAAGCTGCGTTGGAACATTTTGACTACATGGAAAATTCAGCTTTTAATTATATTATGGACACAAGACAAACACTGAATGTGCAAACAACGCGGGATTATTGGGTATTGGTTATAGGCGGAATCTTAGCAGGTATTTTGGGTACAATAATTGTATTCATTATTTCAGAAATGGTGAGTAAGCCATTAAAAGAAGCTGTAGCTGTCTTAGATAGTGTTTCACATGGTAATTTTAATGTTAATTTTAAACAAAATCTTAGCACAGATGAAACAGGTGTCATTACCCAATATGCATACAATGTTGTCACGGTTGTACGAGGAATTGTTGATGATATAGATAATTTTGCCAATGAAGTGGCAGTAAAAGGTGATATTGATTGCCGCATAGACCCATCTAAATATCCAGGTGGGTATGGTGAAATGGTTACAAGTTTAAACGAATCTACAGATGGGCTAATTGAAGACATAAAACTTTTAATTGATGTGCTTGGAAAATTTGGGGAAGGTGACTTTAATTTAAAAATTAAAAAACTTCCAGGTAAAAAAGCAATTATCAATGAGGCTGTTAATAATCTTGTTGCCCGTATGGATGCTGTGGATAAAGAAGTCAATGCAATGGTTGATGCTGCCGCAATTAGAGGTGATTTGCTGTTCAAAATAGATACAGAAAAGTACGCTGGCTCATGGCGTGAACTGATGAAACAGCTCAACTCTATTGCTGCTGCTGTGAATATACCCATTGTTGAAATTCGTGATGTTTTGAATGACCTTGCAAAAGGTGAGTTTAACCGTAAAGTAACAGGCGACTATTCAGGTGATTTTTTACAAATAAAAAATGCGGCTAATGAAATGATAAGCATATTATCTGGTTATATTAAGGAAATAACGGAATCACTTTCTGCAATATCAAAAGGTGACTTAACAAGAAATATCCGTCATGAATATGTAGGAAGCTTTATGGCAATTAAAGATTCTATCAATGATATTTCTTTGTCACTTAATAAAACAATGTTGGAAATATCATCAGCTTCAGACCAAGTGCTTGTGGGTGCAAAGCAAATTTCATCGTCTTCAATGGATTTAGCCAATGGTGCATCTACCCAAGCAAGTTCTATTGAAGAACTGAATGCTTCAGTTGACCTTATTAACCAACAAACTCAAAAAAATGCCGCCAGTGCAAGTCAAGCAAATGACCTTTCGCGCATATCCACAAATAATGCTTCTAAAGGTAACGAAGCAATGGCTCAAACCCTTGACGCAATGGCGCAAATTAAAGAATCATCAAACAATATTTCAAAGATTATTAACACCATTCAAGACATTGCATTTCAAACCAACTTACTTGCATTAAATGCTGCTGTTGAAGCGGCGCGTGCTGGTGAACATGGTAAAGGATTTGCAGTGGTTGCAGAAGAAGTGCGTAGCCTAGCGGCAAGAAGCCAAACTGCCGCCAGCGAAACAACAGAACTCATTAGTGGTTCAGTATCCGCAGTAGATTCAGGCTCTGACATTGCCCAAACTACTGCAAAATTATTAGATACTATTGTTGAAAATGCAAACAAGGTTTTGGAAATAATCACTACAATTTCAGATGCTTCTCAGGAACAAGCAGAAGCGATTGAACAAGTGGGGATAGGATTAAGTCAAGTTTCACAAATCGTGCAGTCAAACTCTGCCGTAAGTCAAGAGACGGCTGCTGCCTCCCAAGAATTAAATTCACAAGCAGAAATTTTACAACAATTGGTTCAATTTTTTAAATTGTAAATTTTTTATAAAAATTGTAATTGTCATTGTAATTGTCTTATGCTTGTGCTATTATTTCATAATCTAATTGCAAGGGGGTACAATAATAAACGAAAGATTAGCTTGGCAACCAAAAATTAACATAATCATCTGAAAGGTGGAAGTTTTTTATGAAGAATTTGAAGATAAGAAGCAAATTATTTCTTGGCTTCGGTTTGCTGTTGGTAGTATTGCTTGGTGTTGCGCTCTTTGCTATTGTAAATATGATAACCAATAGCAATAATGTAATGAATATGCAACAACACCCCACAGCTAGGTACAATAACTTGCTTGAAGTGCGCTCGGGAGTTAATGAGTTAAGGCGAACAGTTGCTACTGCGGCATTCCGCATTTCTGATGATGCGGCGTTGACTGTCTTATATGACACTGCCGTGCGAGAATATAACCATATGATGACTTTGCTGGAAGCAAACCAAGAAGGTTTAAGATCTGACCCTCAAATTGACCCAGTCAGGCGAGGAGAACTTTTAGCTCAAACCGCTGCTGTACAAAGTGCATTGGCAGATTATAGATTTTCTGTAATTGCTGATATGTTTGCAACTTCACGTTACGGTACTGTAGGGGATCCTGTAACCCGCGGTGAAATTGACCAAATATTTGCGTCTGGTGCATACCAAACGAACAATTTGCTATCTGCAATAGATGGCGTAATTGATGGAACAAGCACTACGCTTCAAGCCCGTGTTGCTGATATGGAAAGTACAACCAATACAACAATCATAACCATGGCTTTATTAACACTTCTTGGTTTTGGTCTTGGTATCGCTATCGCACTTATTATTGCTAATATGGTGACAAAACCAATCAACGAAGTTGTAAAAGTTGTTGGTGCTGTTTCTGAAGGTGATTTTAATATTAACTTTAGAAATGATTTGTCAACAGACGAAGTTGGTCTTATGACCCAAGATGTTTATAAGCTTATTGGCGTTATCAAAAAAATTGTAGATGATATCTCTGTATTCTCTAATGAAGTTAATGTCAAAGGTGACATTGAATATCGTATTGATGCCAGCAAATATAAGGGCGGATACAATCAAATGGTCACAGGGCTTAATGATTTTACTAGTGATTTTGTTGATGACGTACTTCAACTGCTTAATGTACTTGGTGGCATTAGTAATGGTGATTTTTCAGTGTCTCTTAAACCGATGCCCGGTAAAAAAGCCGTGATGAATCAATCAGTTGATATGCTTATAGAGAATCTTAATAATGTTAATGCAGAAATTAGTGGAATGGTTAAAGCCGCAGCTGTTGAAGGTGATTTACACTTTACAATTGATGCAAGTAAGTACAAAGGCGGATGGAATGTTATTATGACTGGGCTTAATGATATTTGCCAAGCCGTTGACGCGCCAATCATTGAAATTCGTGATGTAATGAATGACCTTGGGCAAGGTAACTTTGACCATAAAGTAGCAGGCAATTATGCTGGTGACTTCTTGCAAATTAAAAATGCAGTCAATGGTATGATTGATATATTGGCAAGTTATGTGACTGAAATTTCTGAAAGCTTGTCAAAGGTTTCTAACGGTGATTTGACACTCAACATCAGCCGTGAGTATGTCGGTAACTTTGCTGAAATTAAAAACTCTATAAACAACATTGTCTCATCGCTAAATAGAACCATGTCTGAAATTTCTTCTGCTTCTGACCAAGTGCTTTCAGGTGCAAAGCAAATTTCTGCAAGTGCTATGGATCTTGCAAATGGTGCATCTACACAAGCAAGCAGTATTGAAGAACTGAATGCTTCTGTTGACCTGATTAACCAGCAAACACAGCAAAATGCCTCCAGTGCAAATGAAGCGAATGACCTTTCCCGCATATCCACAGACAATGCACGTGAAGGTAATGACGCAATGAAACAAACCCTTGATGCAATGAACCAAATCAAAGAATCTTCAGGCAATATTTCTAAAATCATCAAGTCTATTGAAGATATTGCATTCCAAACAAACTTGCTGGCATTAAATGCTGCTGTTGAAGCGGCACGAGCAGGTGAACATGGTAGAGGTTTTGCCGTTGTTGCAGAAGAGGTGCGCAGTCTCGCGGCAAGAAGCCAAACTGCCGCAAGTGAAACAACAGAACTGATTAGCGGCTCTGTATCTACAGTAGAAGCAGGTTCTGAAATTGCACAGTCTACAGCACAATCTCTTGACACGATTGTTGACAATGCAAACAAAGTGCTTAATATTGTGAACACAATTGCTACTGCTTCTTCCGAGCAAGCAGAGGCCATTGCCCAAGTAGGTATCGGCTTATCACAAGTTTCACAAGTGGTTCAGTCTAACTCTGCTGTAAGTGAGGAAGCCGCAGCCGCTTCTGAGGAATTAAATTCACAAGCAGAAATTCTACAACAACTTGTTAGCTTCTTTAAACTTTAGGGTTAAGTTAAGAAAGATTACACAAAAAAACCGCTTATGCGAAATGCAAAGCGGTTTTTTTGTGTAATCTTTCTTCTATTGAATTGTGCCTCCGCCAATGACTACTTCGCCATCATACAATACTACAGCTTGACCGGGGCTTATTGCACGTTGGGGCATATCAAATTCTACATGGATTGTATTTTCGGATGTTTGCCATAACATTGCAGGGGCGGCCGTGTGAGCATATCGTATTTTTGCTTGAACCCGAATTTTGTCTGTTATGATATCCATTGGAATTAAGTTGATATCATCAGCCGTTAATGTTTTGCTAAACAAATCTTCAGATTGACCAAGCATTACGGTATTATCAGTAGGGTTTAAGTTTAAAACAAATAAAGGGTGAGGACTAGATAATCCTAGTCCTTTTCTTTGACCTATTGTATAGTTTATTATTCCCTTATGTTCACCTAAGACTTGTTTATTCTTGTTTATGAAGTTCCCTTTTTTTATTGATGTATTTGTATATCGCTCAATGAATCCAGTATAATTGCCATCTGGAGCAAAGCATATATCTTGACTGTCACGTTTTTTTGCATTGATAAAACCTTGACCCTGTGCAATAGTGCGAACTTCGTCTTTAGTTAAATTGCCTAAGGGCAGAAGCGTGCGAGAAAGCTGTGCTTGTGTCATAGCATATAGTACATAACTTTGGTCTTTTATAAGGTCTAACCCTGTTTTGAGCAAATAACGGTTATGATGTTTTTCTATTCTAGCATAATGTCCAGTGGCAATATGACTACAATCAAGCTCAGTTGCACGATGTAAAAATCTCTCGAATTTCATAAAGCGATTACAGTCGATGCAAGGATTAGGGGTTCGTCCTTGTTGATAAGCTTTCACGAATCGGTCAATCACCTCTATGCCAAATGTATCTGTAAAATTAAATACAAAAAAGGGGATATTCATTGATGTTGCCACTGACCGTGCGTCTTCTGCATCGGTTAAAGCGCAACATCCGCGATTATTTACGTTAACATCCTCATTTTCATCTTGATAGAGTTTCATCATTGCCCCAATAATATCATGACCTTCGCTTTTTAGAAGGTAGGCTGCGACCGATGAATCAACACCGCCGCTCATGGCTAATAAGGTTTTTGTAATCATATGGCTACTTCCAATAGTCAAATTCTAGTTCGTATAGTTGCACTGTGTCATTTTCCTCTATACCAAGTGCTTCTAATCGAGCAATAATACCTTTTTCACGCAAGAATCGTTGAAAGAAAGCAAAACCACGTTCATCTGCCATATTGGTATAACCTAATAAGCGTTCAATGCCTGGCCCTTCTACACTAAAGCGTCCTTCTTTTATTTTCTCTACAGTGATAGCTTCTCCTGTACGCTCTGGTTCAAAATAAGTTTCATAGTTTGTTTCAAAATCTTCTGCTTCAGGTAAAGTCTCTAATAAGTCGGATATTCCACGTATTAACTCAGTTAGTCCTTGATTTGTTGCAGCGGAAATTTTATAAATCGGCCATCCACGGGCTTTTGCAAAGGCTTCAAGTTCTGCCATATAATCTTCATCTAAGGGCAGGTCGGCTTTATTTGCTGCGATTATTTGTGGACGGTTTAGGAGGATAGGGTTGTAAGCAGCTAGTTCTGCATTGATTTTTTCCACGGCTTGCACTGGGGTTAAATCATCCCCTTCAATACGTGCCGCATCTACCACATGAATCATGGTACGGGTGCGCTCGATGTGACGCAAAAAATCAAAACCCAATCCGATACCTTGGCTTGCACCTTCAATCAATCCAGGGATATCAGCAAGCACAAAGTCGCGCCCTTGGTCATGACGAACAACACCTAGGTTTGGAGAAAGGGTGGTAAATTGATAATTGGCAATTTTGGGGTTCGCTTTTGTTACACGGGAAAGCAATGTAGATTTACCTGCGTTGGGAAAGCCAATGATGCCCACATCTGCGATAAGCTTTAGTTCAAGGGTGACTTGATATGATTTTCCAGGTTTTCCGTCCTCAGAAAATTTGGGGGCTTGACGTGATGGTGTCGCGAAATGTTGATTTCCCCGCCCGCCGCGTCCGCCTTTTGCAAGTATACGTTGCTCACCTGGAGTTTTCATGTCTGCCATGACTAATCCAACGGGGTTATTTTGCTCATCTGTTTCCCAGCTATAACGAATGAGTGTACCAACGGGGACTTTTAATATTAAATCCTCACCGTTTTTGCCTGTACACTTACTTCCGCCACCGTTTACGCCTTTTTCTGCACGAAAAGTCTTTTTATATCTAAAATCTACAAGTGTGTTGATACTGGTGCAAGCTTCAAAAATCACATTGCCGCCCCGTCCCCCGTCACCACCATCTGGCCCTCCATTGGGTACATATTTTTCGCGGCGGAAAGAAATGTGTCCGTGTCCACCGCCGCCAGATTCTATCGTTATTTTTACATTATCTACGAACATAATTTGAAAACCTCATTTCAATATTTATTAAATTTTACAAAACGTTAGCATTGCATTAAGTACTTCATCACGGATAATATCTGAATGCAGAGCATGGTATGCATCTGGATATTCTATACAATGAAAATTACTTCCAGCATTTACTGCAAATTCTCGAATCGCTTTGACACATACAATTTTGTCTCCGCCAGGGATGAGCAATAAGGTAGGAATAGGAATTTGGGCAGCATGAATGATGGCATATTCCCCTGCAATAGAAATTTCTGCAAAAAGTTTCAGCGATAATTTCGTATGGAAGAAATTACATTTTAATAATTTATCAAGCTTGTCCTTGTCGCGGGTGATAAAATGCATACCAAGCTTGGCTTTTATCTTTATTTTAGTGCTGAATTTACCAATAAGCTTTGCAAATGGCACTGCAATTTTAGGCATAGGATTATATAAACGCAACCATGGGGCTTGAATGATGGCTTTATCATAATCCTTTGCATGTTCTAATAAATGATTTGATACAATATTTCCCCCCATGCTGTGTCCAAATAAAATCACTGGTAAAGTGGGATACCATTTTCTAATGTTGTTGTACAAGATTTTTATATCTTGTAAAAAATGATTGTAGCTTGGGGCAATTCCTTGGGATGATTTTCTTTGAATTGGGGTTAAATCAGGCATTTCACCGAAACCGCGCTGGTCATGCATGACACAAATATATCCGTGTCCTGTAAAAAAATCTATCACATCATCATAATGACCTATGCCTTCACCAAAGCCATGAATGATTTGCACAACACCAATAGGCGCAGTCGTAGATTCATACTTTGCTACACGAATATTTATATGGTCATGTGCTTTTATGGTTTTAAATTTTGGAGTTGTCACTAAAAAACTGCTCCCTTAAAAAATCTTTGCCATGTAATATTCATCAATATATACATTATTGATAAAGATTGAGCTTTTTTTACACCTTCAATTTCAAAGCCTTGCTTTTTATATAGGGCTAAACCCGCTTGGTTATGTGTCATGACCGTCAATTCTAATCTTTTGATTCCACAGTTTTTCGCCCAACGGATAACATTTTCAAAAAGCGCAGTGCCTATGCCTTTACCGCGATATTTTTCTAATATGCCAATGACGATATACGCGCTGTGGCGTACTCTTTTTAACTGCCCACGATTTGTAAAAAGAAAGCCTATACACTGACCATCTTCATAGGCTAGAAAAGCCACCGAACCTGTATTTTGAATACTATCTATCAACCCATAAATTCGGTTAATATCATTAGACCGTTCACCTACTTCAAACAACATCATGTCTGTCTCACTATCAAGTTGCAGTTGCATGTCCAAAAATGCTTGGGCATTTTCTTTATTTAACTCACAAATATCCATTATACATTATACCTAATCAACAAAACATCGCCGTCTTTCACTACATATTCTTTGCCTTCCACACGCACTTGTCCTTTTTCTTTTGCACCAGCATATGTTCCTGCGGCATTCAGGTCGTCAAAAGCGACAACTTCCGCACGAATGAAACCACGTTCAAGGTCACTATGAATTTTTCCGGCAGCTTGAGGTGCTTTTGAGCCACGGCGTACTGTCCATGCACGTACTTCTTTTGGCCCTGCGGTGAGAAAACTAATCAGGCCCAATAACTCATAGCCTGTGGAAATTAGACGGGCTAAACCATTTTCTTTAATGCCCATGTCGTCCATAAACATTTCCTTTTCTTCTTGGTCAAGGGTTGCCAGTTCTGCTTCAAGTTTTGCACATGAAAAATATAAGCTTGAGCCATCATTTTTTGCAAAACTTTCTAAGTCTTGCAATACTGTGCTAGATTTGCCAATGTCACTTTCCCCTATATTTGCAGCATATAACATGGGTTTTTGGGTGATTAAAGTCAATGTTTCTACTAATTTCAGGTCTTCAGCATCGTCCCATGTAAGACTTCTTGCAGCTTGTCCTTCCTCTAAAGTTGCTTTTATCCGTGTTAAAATTTCAGCTTCACGCTGGTATGACTTGTCTGTTCTTGCGGTTTTTTCTACCTTTGTTAATCGGCGGTCTATCATTTCTAAATCTGCAAATACAAGTTCTAAATTTACAGTTTCGATATCACGTACAGGGTCAATGCTGTCATATACATGGGTTACGTTTTCATCTTCAAAACAACGGACAACATGAACCAGTGCATCTACTTCACGAATGTGGGAAAGAAATTGATTACCAAGCCCCTCACCACGACTTGCACCTTTGACCAGTCCTGCAATGTCCACCATTTCAATAAATGCAGGTACTACAGCTTTTGCCTCATACATTTCTTCCAAGACTTTTAAACGGTCATCAGGAACAGGTACACGCCCAACATTGGGGCTTACTGTACTAAATGGGTAATTAGAGGCTTCTGCCCCTGTTTGCATAATTGCATTGTAAAGTGTGCTTTTTCCAGCGTTTGGTAAACCTACAATTCCAAGTTTCACTAAAAATTATCCTCTCTAATTAAAAACGTGCCGGTAAAAAAGCCTCATAATGAACTGAGGCTCTTCATGCATAGTGCTTACAGTTTGAAATAGGATACTAATTGCTGTAACATTTCAGATTGGGAGTTAAGTTCTTCTGCCGTAGCGGCAGCTTCATGGGCAAATTTTGAGTTGTTTTGAACGGTATCTGCTGTATGAAGCAAAGTGGTGCTAATTTGCGAAACCATCTCTGCCTGTGAGGCTGCGGCAGATGTGATATTGTTAATCAGCTCAAGTACATCATGGGCATTTGCAACAATGATATCCAGTGATGCAGATGTTGTTTCGGCAATACTTGAACCTGAATCAACACGATTCATTGAGTCTGTAATAAGAGCGGTGGTTTCACTGGCGGCAGCTTGGCTTCTTGCCGCCAATGAACGCACTTCCTCTGCCACCACAGCAAATCCGCGCCCATGCTCACCTGCACGTGCAGCTTCAACCGCAGCGTTTAACGCAAGTAAGTTTGTTTGAAAGGCAATGTCACCAATTACTCTATTGATACTTGAGATACTGGCGGATGAATCTTTAATTTTGAGCATTGCTTCAAGCATTTGTTTCATCGCGTCATTACCTGTTTGTGCATTGGCCGTTGATGTTTGGGAAAGGGCATTCGCTTCTTGTGCATTATCACTAAACTTTTTTGTTTGTTTATTGATAAGTTCAACGGAAGTATGCAATTCTTCAAGGGATGCCGCTTGTGTAGAGGAACCGTCTGCAAGTTCCATTGCATTGGTCGTGATTCTGGTTGCACCTTCAAGTACGTTTTTTGAAGCCATTGAAATTTCAGAAAGTGCTTTATGCAAAACTTCAGAGATATGATTGATTGAATTTTTAATTTGTGCAAAATCTCCAAGGTATTCGCGGTGGATTAAATGGGTTAAATCTCCATCTGCAAACTCTTTGAGAATTTGTGAAATTTCAGCAATATAACTTCCTACAAAGTCAATCATGCCATTTACAGATTCTTGAATTTTCTTAAAGTCTCCATTGTAGTTTCCTGTGACTTTGTGGGTAAATATACCCTTTGAAATATCATCCATGACATCTCGGATTTCAACGATTGGAGCATCAACGGCTTCGGCAATATGATTTAAACCTTCCATTATTTTTCTCCAACCACCTTCAAACTCGGTGACATCAATATGAAATTCTAAGTCACCTTTGTCTGCGGCGGCTTCAATCATCTTGTCTATTTCACCGGTTACTGTATGAAGATTATTCATAAACTCATTAAGCTTTTGATTAACAATGATACGTTTACCTGGCAATTGTTTTGGTTTAAAATCAAAATCACCATGACCTAATCTTTCGATAGTATCCATCATAATCTGTGATTCTTCTTCTGCTTGGTCAACGGCAACATTGACACCACGAATAAGGTCTTTAAATGCACCTTTATAATTGTGATAATTCATTCTATATTCATAATCGCCAAGTTCGCCAATGTTTTTAGAGAATTTGGTAATATCTTCATTGATTTGTCTTATCGTGTTAATCAGAATATATGTGTCTTTTGTTAAACGTCCCGTTTCGTCACCTGTGATAAACCTTGTATCCATGTTTACATTAAGATTACCCTCGGCTACTTCATCAATAAGCATAACCACTCTGTTGATTGGATTTGTAATGGCGTGGGCTATAAAAATGGAAATAATGATGCCTCCAACAATACCAATGATACTCAAAGCAAGTATAATGGTGTAGGTTCTGCTTACCGTTGCACCAAAAGATGGGTCTACAGCAACTAAATAGCTGCGTACGGAGTTGAGTTGCGTTACACTTATAAGGGAAATTAGAATGATGAATACCAGCAATATACCAGACCCAATCATAATTTTGGTACGAATCTTCATGTTATTTAACACACTACATTCCTCCTAAGATTGACTTTACTTTATTTTGTATAACTATCTTTTCAAAAGGCTTTTTAATATATCCATCTGCGCCAAGGGTATATCCTTTGATTTCATTTTGGTCAGATGATTTGCCTGAAATAAGAATAACGGGTATTGATTTTAGATCTTTATCTGCTCTTAACGCCTTCAAAACTTCATATCCATCCAAGCCAGGCATTACGATGTCTAAAAGAATAAGGTCTGGTTGAGTTAACTTGGCTGTCTCTAGCCCATCTTCGCCATCCATAGCTATAATGGTTTCATAATCATTCTTTAAAATATCGTTTAGAATTAATAAATATGCTTCAGTATCATCAACGATGAGAATTCTCTTTTTCTTATTGATTACTTGTATTTTATCTGGTACGGGGGCTTCACTATTTTTTGTTACAGCAGGTTTAATTGCTTTTAATAAAGTCTCAAGCTCATATAAAAAATCTGGCGTTTTCATTTTAATAAAGTCGATATCACCCTCTTCAGCAGCATTTTCTAATACTTCCGCTGCTTTTGCAATATTGGACGCGCCAATGCTTGCTGAAAGACTATTTAATGCGTGGACATGAATCAAATATAGTTTAATATTATCTATATCTAAACAAGTTTTTATTTCCTCTAAAAGCTTCAAACCATTTTCGTAATACTTGCTTATGACACGCATATAAATTTCCATGTTTCCGCCTGTGCCGGCTATGCCTTTTTTCACATCAACACCAGAAATTTGAAGTGCTGAGTTGGATTCTTGATGTTCAGGTAAAGTTTTAGATGATTCTAAATTTATGATTTTTTCTTTCTTAGATGCTGGTATCCATTTTTCTATGCAAGTATTTAGCCTTACTGTTTTAATAGGTTTTGGCAGAAAATCATCAAAACCATTTTGACGGAATAGTTCACGGGATGCATACTCTGTATTGGCTGTTAAGGCTACAATAGGCACACTTTTGCAGTCGGTTCTATGGTTGTCAGACATGTTTCTTATACGGTTTGTACACTCTACGCCATCCATATTCGGCATTCTATAGTCCATAAGAATCATGTCATAGCGGTTTGTTTTTACGAGTTCTATAGCTTCTGCACCTGACTCACATAAATCTAGCTGCATTTTATAAGGTTGAAGTAATCCTTCGGCTACAATTAAATTTGCACCAATGTCATCTACAATAAGCACATGTGCTTCTGGTGCAGTAAATCGCGGAATTGCCCCATCAAGCGCGTGATAAGGGCGGCTATTTGTCTCAACGCCATTTAAAACATCAATCACAGGCAGGTGAAAAATGGGTTTTGTTAATATCGTAACAGGCTCAGTTATTGTTGGCGTTTTACCATATTCAGTGATAAGCACAATTGTTGGCGTGATTTTATAATCTGGATGCCAAAGCTTAAATTCATCATATAGTGCGTTGGCTGTAAATACAAATGTGTAACTATTATTGCTTAATTTTGCATAAAAATCATTGGGTGACGCTACAGACTCCCATTGAACACCTAAATTTTCTAAGGTGCGTACCATTGATGCATTGCATACTTTACGGCGTTCATATACAAGCACACTGATGCTACTGGCATTTTTTACTTTAAATACTTCTTTTTTATTTTCGTTGTTGCAATCTTTGGGGATGCCTTGTGGTATTGTGATGGTGAAAATACTACCGACGTTAAATATGGATGTCACTTGAATGCCGCCGCCCATAAGTCTTACAAGGTCGTTTGCAACCACAAGACCTAAACCGCCGCCGTCAATGTTTTTAGAATCAAACTGCGCAAACTCTTTAAAAAGTAAACCTATATCTTCTTCTCTAATGCCATGACCTGTATCTTCTACAGTAATGACCAAGTTTATGCTGTCATTTTGCTCAATACTGTCAATTGACAATGAAACATAACCATTGTCAGTGAATTTTACTGCATTTGAAAGAATATTTAATAAAATTTGACGGACTCTTAGTGAGTCACCCATTAAAATGTTGGGAATATTACTATTTACATAGACTACAAACTCTACAGCTGTACTTTGCATTTGTTCTTTTGTAAGGGCAGCTATATCACTGACTAATGACGATAAATTGTAGGCATCTGTTTTTATCTCAAGTTCGCCTTTGGCAAGTCTTGAATAGTCCATCATATTGTCCATGACAACCATTAGATTTTCGCCGGCTTTTTTAATCGTCTGGGTATATTCGCGTACTGATTTTGGCATATCTTCTCTCAACCCAAGTTCAGAAAGACCAAGTATTGCATTCATTGGGGTTCTCACACCATGACCAATTTTTGCCCAAAAATCTGTGCTATTATAATTATCTCTTTGGGTAGCAACAAGACGTACTTGTTTTGTAATATCAATTAAAAGCCCTTCAATAATTTGGGGCATTCCTTCATCATCCGTTTTGCTTATATGGGCGCGAAGTAAAATAATTTTTTCCTCGTCCTTTTTATTTAAAATCATAAAGGAAGCTTCAAGGGGTGCGCCATATGCAAGGGTTGTGTCAATTTGCAATTGTAAATCTTCTTTATTGCTTGGAATAACCAAGTCCATTAAATTTAAGCCATTGGCTAATAATGCTTCTGGTGTGTATCCCGTTAAGGCTTCACAACCTTCATTTGCAAATATAAAAGGGAAATTGGGCTGGGAGTAAATGCATTGAAAAACCATCCCTGGTAATCTATCAAGGATTTTGGCTTTATCTTCAAAATTTAGGATTGTTCCCATACTATAACCCCCCGCTCGAACATAGTAAAATTTTATCTGCAATCATATTGATTGGCAGTTGATGTTGTACAGCCCCTATTTCCATTGCAACTTTTGGCATACCATAAACTACGCTGGTTTTTTCATCTTGTCCAATAGTCGTAGCACCTTGAGTACGCATTGTCAAAAGACCTTTTGCCCCATCTGCACCTATGCCGGTCAGAATAACCCCAACTGCATTTTTTCCTTTAAGTGGTGCAATAGACTCAAAAAGCACATCTATAGAGGGTATTACATGATTTATTTTTAATCCAGAAAAACACTCCACAACGAGTTTGCCCATTCGGCTGACTACTTTCATATGTTTCCCAGCGGGAGCTATGAGTACTTGCCCTTGGGTCAAGATATCACCTGTTTGGGCTTCTTTTACATTGACCCGAAGCAAATCGTCCAAACGGTCAGAAAAAAGCTTGGTCATGCCAACAGCCATGTGTATAGCAATAACAATAGGCGGAATGGATACAGGGAGTCGCATTAATACCTTCTCAAGCGCATCTACACCACCTGTTGATGCGCCTATTGCAATCACTTTTTGATTACCAACATTCAACATTACGCCGACACCCCCCTTATTCCTTACTTGCACTGGAATATGCCGTATTGACAAAGTCTTAGAATATGATACCTAATTATAAAACTTTTTTCAATAGCTCATATAAGAGAAATTGCTTCTAAGCTGTCCGCAAGAAGCGTTAACATCATTGCCTAAACTGCGTCTAATAGTGGTTGGAATGTGATTCTCTTCTAAAATTTTAGCAAATCTCATCGTTTCATTACGAGATGTTGGCAAAAATTCACCACGGGCCTTATTGATAGGTATAAGATTTACGTGACACATCATGCCTTTTAATAACTTCACCAATGTTTGGGCATGAAAAGAAGATGTGTTGATGTCTTTTGCCATGGCATACTCAAAAGTTAAGCGGCGATGGGTGGTTTTTGTGTAATATTTACATGCTTTAATTAAGTCAGATAAAGGATAGACTTTTGCAATAGGCATAAGGGTTTGGCGTGTTTCGTCGTCAGGCGCATGTAGAGAAACTGCCAAAGTGATTTGGAACTTTTCATCGGCAAGTTTGTAAATTTCAGGAACAAGACCACACGTTGATAGGGTTATATGACGCTGACCAATGTTTATGCCCTTAGGGTGGGTGATAAGTTTTATGAATTTTACGGTATTTTCATAATTATCTAAAGGCTCACCACAGCCCATTAAAACTATATTTTTTATTGGAAACGCGCTGTATACTTGGGCGCAGTATTCTCCTGCCGTTAGATTTCTTGCCAGTCCATTTTCAGCAGATGCACAAAAGGTACAACCCATACGGCAACCTGCTTGGGTTGAAATACATACACTGTTACCGTGTTTGTACGACATGAGTACAGATTCAACAAGATTATTGTCATGGGTAGCTGATAAAAACTTTATAGTGCCATCATTAACAGATTCATGTTTTTCTAATGTAGTCATTGTGGAAATATAATGGATTTCTTCTAGCTTATCACGCAGAGAAAGGGGTAAATTATTCATAGCCACAAAAGATGTGGCATGGTGCTTATGAAGCCAGCTAAAAATTTGCTCGGCTCTATAGGCTGGTGATACGATTTCCGCAATTTCCTGGGGAAGCATTGAAAGCATGTCTGTTTTTTTAGTATTTTCCTTTTCCATAAATTAAATACCAAATGCCACACGGGCTATTGCAAAAAATACAAGCAGTGCAGTAACATCAACAATTGTTGTGATAATGGGGGCAGCCATAACAGCAGGGTCAAGTTTTACTACTTTTGCTAAAATGGGCAGCATACAACCAATGGTTTTTGCCACAACTAAAGTGATGGTTAGGCTAAGGGATACAACCCATGCAAGGGTGTAGTCTTGGTCATACATTAAAAATATTCTAATAAAATTTGCTGTGCCTAAAATAAAACTGCAAAACAACGCGATTCTAGTCTCTTTCCAAATGAGTTTTAGCAAGTCAGGCACAGCAATTTCCCCCAATGACATACCGCGGATAATCACTGTAGAGGATTGGGCACCAGCGTTTCCCCCTGCACCCATTAACATAGGCACAAATGCCATAAGGATGGGTAGTGCAACCAGTGCATCTTCAAAAATTTCAATGATAGCCCCTGCAATTGTTGCCGCAAGCATCAATATTAACAGCCAAATAATACGATTTCTAGCATGAGTGAAAACGCCGGTTTTAAGATATGGCACATCAGAAGGGCTGACACCTGCAATTTTTGCAAAATCTTCTGTGTCTTCTTCTGTAATGACACGAAGGATATCATCAACAGTAACTATACCCACCAGTTGTCCGTTTCTGCTTACAACTGGTATTGCCAACAGGTCATATTTGCTAAATTTATTAGCGAGTTCCTCTCTGTCATCACCAGCCTCTGCAAAAATAACACTGGTTTCCATTAAGTCTCCAATTTTTTCTATCAATTGGGCGTATATTAAAGTGTCAGCAGTCACTACACCAATCAATTTACGGTTTTGGTCTACCACATAACAAGTGTAAATCGTTTCCTTATCCACACCAGACACGCGGATGGAATTTAAAGCTTCACGCACGGTCATATCTACTGTAAGTTCTACAATTTCAGTAGTCATTACACTACCTGCGGAATCTTCTGGATAGTCTAAGATACGGTCAATCTGCTCACTTTTTTCGGCACTTATGCTGTCCAGTACGCGTTTTTCTAAATCCTCCGGTATGTCTTCAATAAAGTCTACAATATCGTCAACGTGTAGTTCTTCCATGATTTCTACAACTTCTATGTCTGTTAACTCGCCTACGATTTTTTGTTGCTTTTCAGGAGAGAGATAGGAGAAAACATCAGCCGCCAAAGTGTCATCGTTAATCCTTCTAAAAGCGGCGATGGCTTGTTCTTCATCTGCATGTTCTAAAACATCGGCAATATCTACAGCATTCATGTGTGCAAAAAGCACTTGTAAATCATCATGAGAACCTTGGTTTATGATGTTTAAAATATTGTTATCCATGAAATCACCTTAATTCTGGAATAAGAATGGCTGCAATGCCGAAGTAAATCAATAACGCTACAACGTCTGCTAAAGTTTTAATAATTGGAGTCGCTAGTACAGCAGGGTCGAGATGGAGTTTTTTTGCAAACATTGGAAGTAATGCGCCCAGGCTTTTTGAAAGTGTAATCACCGCCACCAAAGTGAGTGTAACGGTAATGGTAAGCAACACTTGGTCTGGGTTGAAAATAAGCACACGTACGGCATTTACAAGACTTAGTGCAAATGCGCATAGTAATGCAACACGAATTTCACGCCACCAAACCGTAAGAATATTGCTAAATTTAATCTCGTCAAGTGCCATACTTCGGATAATTAACGTGGATGTTTGTGAGCCAACATTTCCCCCCATATCCATAAGCATGGGCATGAATGCTGCAAGAGCTGGCAAAATGGCTAGTGCTTCTTCCATGTCAGTAATAATCATTTCTGTAAGGATGGCCGTTAACATGAGAATAAGCAGCCAGCCTACACGGCTAAATGAATGGCGGAATACACCTGTTCTTAAATAGGGGTCTTCAGATGGCAAAATAGCTGCCATTTTTTCAAAGTCCTCGGTTGTTTCTTCTTCTACAATGTCAACAGCGTCATCTACTTCTATTATGCCCACAAGGCGACCTTCTTTGTCCACAACAGGTAAAGAAAGTAAATCATATTTGCGAAAAAGCCGAGCCGCCTTTTCTTGGTCATCTAAAGTTTGTACTGATATGGCTGAAGGGCGCATCATATCACCGACGCGTTCATGCTCTTTTGCAAGCAAAAGCCGTCGTAAAGAGATACTTCCCACCAGCAATTTATCACGACGAATGACATAGCAAGTGTGAAGCCCCTTCATCTTCATTTTTCGGATATGGTCAAAGGCTTCTACAATATTGTAATCTTCCCAAAGTTCCATGTATTCTGTAGTCATAATACTGCCCACAGAATCATCAGGATATTGGAGAAGCTGGTTTATTATGGCACGTTTTTCCTCATTAACATGACTGAGTACGCGATTGACTACATTTGCGGGCATTTCTTCAATAAAATCAGCCGCATCATTAGCAAACAAACCCTCAATAATTTTGCCTACTTCATTGTCTGTCAAAGCCTCTACGATAATTTGTTGTTTATCTTTTTCGATATATGCAAAAACATTGGCTGCAATATCTTTTGGCAATAGGCGGAAAACTTGAATGGTTTGCTCTTTATTTAACCATTCAAAAACTTCACCAATATCTACCATATTCATTTTGGAAAGTTCTTTACGTAACTTCGCAACCTGTAAAGGTTTTGTTTCTGCAAGTTGTAAAATGCTTTCTCTCATAGGCATACACCTCATTTTAATAACGCATTTTCTTAGTATGCCACGAAAACTAAGAAAATGTCAAAAAAAAGAGCCTATCATAGACTCTTTTTTACAACTTACATCTTTATCTTATTTCCATTAAACATTAAAGCCAACACACTCCCACACAAGGGCTTCCCGTAAAATTGGAGAAGTCTTTTTATATATGTCATCAAGCTGAGAAAGGGGGAGAGGGTTTTCACCTAAACCACATTCGATGGTGAACCCTGGGCGGTTAAACGTTGATATAAACCAATCTCGATACCCAGCATGTGATGACTCACTTGGTACATCTTCTAAAAAATATCCACTGACTTCTTCAAATCTTTTTGCTAATTTCTCTGCACCTTCGGGCATATAGTCCATATACCGCCAGTAAATTTCTTCTCCTTGTGTATGCAGTGAAATGGTTAGTGCAAAATCATTGATTTGTGTGTAAGCAACCATTGCACAAGTCTCTGGTTCAGAAAGGGGTTTTGACCCTACAAAGTCGCGAGGGCTAGGGGTAGTATATCCTCTTTCATATTTATGCTTACGTGCAAGTTCCCAATTTGACGGGTAATTAGAATTTAAGTCTACCCCGCAGATATTGGCTTTCCAGCCATTGGGAAATGGTTGGTTATAATGTGCTGACAATGTGCGTGCATGTTTATATGCAGGGCGAGCATGTTCAATTCCACCTGTCACTAAATCTACACCATCAGGATTTACCATAGGAATACAATGTAGGGTGATATTATCCCACAATTTACAATTTATCTTGTAGTTTTGCGCACATTCTTCCAAGAATTTCATAAGCACAATAGATGTTATCCATTCATTTGCATGGTGGGCAGCATTTATCATAATTGCTTTGGCACCATGACCGATAGTTAATGCGTAAAGTGGGCGACCAAGACGGCTTGTGCCAAAAACAGATACATCTATCAGTGGATAAAGTTGTGTAAGCCGCTCAATCGCTTCAGTCAAATGTGTTGACGTAAAAGATTTGTTTTTTATCATAGTGTTATCATCCCTAAATTTTAGTATTTTTAGTATTGGTTTTGCAATTATTCTATGCAGGATTCATGATTCTTGACATTTTTATAAGATGACTGTATGATACTCGTCGCACCAAAATACAAATTGCGCAAAGCGCGGAAGGAGAATTTAATTCCATGAAAAGAATCACCATGAAGTTTTTTGCAGTAGCCCTTGTACTTACAATGGTATTTGTATCAACGCCAGCAGTTCATCTGATGGCACAAACAGCCACGCCAGCATCCTATGTTGTATATGTGGACGGTCAACCTGTAGAATTTAATACATTCACAATCAGCGGTAATGATTTCTTTATGCTTAGAGACCTTGCTTATGCCTTTAATGGCACATCATATCAGTTTGATGTGGTTTGGGATGCAAACCTTAGTGCAATAACACTTGTGCTAGGTCAAGCATATACACCTGTTGGCGGAGAAATGACCACAGGCGGCACTGCTGTTTCAGTTATTTCAAGTACAGCAGTTGTTTATGTGGATGGCGTTCGTGTTGATTTTAGAACATACAACATTGATGGCAATAATTTCTTCATGCTTAGTGAATTAGGAGTAATATTAGGGTTTGGTGTCACAACTACGGTTGAAGAACCAGTCGTGCCAGAGCCAGAAGTTGAAACAACACCAGAAGAAGTTGTAGAAGCAACGCCAGAAGCTGAAGAAACAGCACCTGCTACAGGCGTTGGTTCTTTTACAGCAATTTTTGACGATTATTCTGCAAGAATAAGAGCTGCAACACCAGGGGCTATGGATGAATTAAGAGCTGCTGCGGCTGGTTTAGCAGACCCAATGGAAATATTAGCGATTTATACAGAAATTGGCGCGGCACTTATAACAATAGGTTCAGAAGGTGGCGCAGCCATTCTTGAACTACACATCATGCATGGTGTTGGCACTATGGATTCAGCCATGGCTTATGTAGATAGACTTGCTGAAGTTTCCATAGAAGAAGTTGATAAACTTGCTGAACTTGCAATTGAATTAGCATTTGGATTCTAATGATTAAACTGCTCATCCGAATTTACACTGACTTTTGTGTAGATTCGGATTTTTTTATTGGAATATTTATATAATACATCACCTATAATATGAAAGAGAGGGTGATTTTTTTTGACTAAAAAACTAGCAATTATAGGGGTGGGGGCAGTGGCGGTTAGTCTACTATTATTGGTGTTGCTTATGCGTCCTACCAGCGAAACAGACAGAATCTATACCCATGTTTATATACACGGCGTTCCAGTTGGCGGAATGAATCGTGAAGAAGCAATAGCCGTCTTAATGGAGCAATTTCAATCACGGCTTGAATCACGGAAAATTAGTTACATATTGAATAATGAAATTAAAGCAGAATTTACCTTTGCAGAATTTGGCGCAACATTTGACTTTAGTGCGTTGGTAGATACTGCGCTGGAATATAGTCATGTAGGTAATCTCACTCGGCGAGCTTCTCGTCTTTTGGGCCGTCCTTATGAAATAACACATGCACCCCAGTTTACATTTAACCCAGAATGTATGGAAGATGTGATGATGCGGCTTTCTCAAAAGCTTGACAACCAACCCATCAACGCATCCCTTACATTAGAGCATGGAAGTTTTATTATTAAAGAAGAACAAATAGGAAGTGGTGTTGATATAGAATCTGCTGCTACAGCGACCCGTGAGGCCTTAAACCGCCTTGAAGATGGTATGGTTGAGTTAAATGTTATCGTTATTCAACCTTCATACACTGTGGCGCATTTTGATTTTCAAAAGTCTTCACTAGGGCATTACGAGACACCCTATGCAACGGGTGATGACCCGCGTATCCGCAATGTGCGCCGTGCAGCTGAAAGAATCAATAATCAAGTGATATATCCTAATCAAACTTTTTCTGCCGGTGCAATTGTTGCGGCAAATAACCCTGATAGTGGATATGAAGCGGCTATAGTCCTTGTTCGTGGTGAACCTGTAGAGGATATTGGCGGAGGAGTTTGTCAGGTTGTAACGACTTTATACAATGCGGTTCTATTGGCAGAACTTGAAATTGTACAGCGTCATAATCATTCTGCACGGGTAAGTTATGCAGGGCTTGGCTTTGATGCTACAGTTGCAGGGGATTATTTTGATTTGAAATTTAAAAATAATACACCACACCCCATTTTAATTGTAAGCCGTACAGAAAATAGTATGCTTTCAGTAACCATTTATGGTTATGAATCCCGTGACCCTGAGCGTACGATACGTTTTGAGGCACGCCAAATGGAACTTATCCAACCAGAGCCTTATCGTGAAATGATAGACCCAAATATTCCTGTGGGCGAACAAAGAGTTACCCTTGAATCACAAATGGGCTATCGCATTGAAGTTTTTAAACATGTCTATATGTATGGTGAGCTTGTAGAAGAGATAAAAATTAACGAATCTATTTATAAACCTTTGCAGGGGGTTATTGCTATTGGCGCAGGATAATTGTATACTCTAATGAACATATGACATTTTCCAAGGATGGTGCATGATGCGTGATTATGCAAAGGAAGTAGAGAATAGAATTAAATTTATACAAAACATAGTATCTACATCAAAAGTGAAGGGTATTGTATTTGCCAATAGCGGCGGAAAAGACGCTGCACTGACAGGGATTTTGTGCAAAATGGCATGTGATGATACCGTCTCACTGATTTTGCCCTGTGGCGTGGCAAGCAATTATAAGTCTGATAGAACAGATGCAATGGCATTGTCAAAACAATATAATATCGCCACACGTGGGATTGACCTTGCGGAAGTTAAGGAAGCTTTTTCTCGCTCGGTTGGTGCAGATATCTGTATTACAGATAGGGCAATGGCAAATGTTGCACCACGATTGCGAATGATGGCAATTTATGCAGTGGCTACAAGCGAATCCCGCTTAGTTGCAGGCACAGGTAATCGTAGTGAACGTCATCTTGGATATTTTACAAAATGGGGTGATGGTGGTTATGATTTTAACCCAATCGCCGATTTAACTGCTACAGAAGTGCGAGGGTTTTTACGCTATCTGAATGCGCCTGACAATATTATCAATAAACCGCCGTCGGCTGGTTTATATGAAGGGCAAACAGATGAAGTTGACCTTGGCATAACTTATGAACGTATTGATAAATATTTAATATCAGGGGAAGCCGTGCCGGCAGATAAGGCCATTGTTGACCGCTATCACGAAGCAACCCATCACAAACGCCGCTCTCCATTAAACTTTGGGGTTGGTGAATGAGTATGGACGCGGCAAAAGAGTCAAAACGTATGAACACAATAACTAAGGTGTTAATCGCCGTCATGCTGATACTTATTGCTGTTTTAGTGCAGGTTTTTATATTTTCTGGCATAGGACAAGCACGGGAAATGCATATGGAAAACACAGGTGTTAGTGTGTCATATGAGTTTGATTCACAAGCTGTATTTCACAGCAATAGTTCACGTTTTTTCCAATTTGTAAACCGTGATGGAATCCGTCAAATAAATTCAGCAGGAAATTTAGATTGGACTGATACGTTTAGCTTTTCTCGTCCAATGGTAACTACCGCAGGGGATATTACTGCTGTAGGAGACTATCGTGGGCGGCATGTACATGTTTATAATAACGCCGGACGTATATTTATGGCAGATATTGAATATCCACTTCTTAATTTTACAGTGACAGAAACAGGTATTTTAACTGTTATCGTAAGCTATGGGTCGGGCTTTGGTGTGCATGTTTATACGCAACAGGATAATCATTTCCCTGGTGCGTATTATTGGACTGTCCATGAGCGTGATGGAATGTACATACCTATATTGGCAGAAGTTTCTGACAATGGAAGGTATATCGCTATTGCAGTTGTAGACATGAATGTTACAATTTCAACAGATATTTTATTCTTATACACAAGTCGTGCTGATGCCTTTGGTACGGACAGAGGACTGTTTGCAACCGAGAGTTTTTCAGGGCAAATTGTAACTGCCATGCAATTTATGGACAATAATCGGCTTGTTGTGGCTGGACTATATGAAATAAGGTGTTTTCAAGTAGGGCCTGGTCATGCCCAAGTTCGTCAAGTTTGGTCTGAACCCCTGCATAATAGGCTTTCTCACTTTGCATTTTATGGTGGTTCTCATTTTGCGTTTGCGACAGATGATAGATTTATTGGTATAGACGATGGCGACCCTGTTGGAACTGTGCGGATTTTTAGTGTAAATGGTGTTGAGGCAGGTGTTTTTCAGCTTGGACGACGTGTAACCCATTTAAGCACAGGCAATAGTGCGTTAATTGTTGGCGCAGAACGAAACTTTCATGCAATAGACCTTCGTGGCAATCCCTTGTGGGAACATACAACTTTATACGATACCCGAGATGTTATGTTTTTAGAAAATACTGACACGGTGCTGATTGCAGGCACAACCAGTGCAAATATTTATCGCCGTCGTAGAGTGCGTGAAGATGACCGCGACACAACGATTCAAGATTTAGAATTTTTAGATAGTTTAGAAGGTGGTTTACAATGAAGCGAGTTATCGCCGTAACAAATCAAAAAGGCGGAGTAGGGAAGACCACCACCAATATAAACTTAGCAACTTGTTTAGCACAGGCAGGGAAAAAAGTGCTGGTAGCAGACATGGACCCTCAAGGCAACACGACCAGCGGCCTTGGTGTAGATAAGCATAGTTTAGATAGGTCAATTTACAATTTGCTTATTGGTGAATCTTATTTGGAAGAGGTTGCAGTAAAAATTGACGGCATTGAAGGTTTACAACTTTTACCTGCCAATATAAATTTAAGCGGCGCGGAAATTGAGTTAATTGATATGCAACAACGGGAGCATCGTCTAAAAAATGTATTTAGCAATGCAAAATACTTGTTTGATTTCATACTCATAGATTGTCCGCCATCTTTGAATATTTTAACATTAAATGCTTTATGCTCTGCGGACACAGTGCTTGTGCCGATTCAATGTGAATATTATGCTCTTGAAGGTTTAACCCAGCTTATGCACACCATTGGTTTGGTTCAGAAAAAGCTAAACCCACGGCTTGCAATTGAAGGTGTAGTTTTTACTATGTATGACGCACGCACAAACTTGAGTGCGCAAGTGGTTGACGAGGTGAAGTCTCATTTAGAAGAGCATGTATATAAGACCATTATCCCCCGCAATGTGCGGCTTAGTGAAGCACCCAGTCATGGCCTGCCAATTACCTTATATGCACCTTCATCAAAAGGTGCAGAAGCATATGAGCAATTGGCACAAGAAGTTATGGCAAAAGATATATTTGCATCAAGAGGAGCGAGCCGTTCATGAAAAAAGGACTAGGTAAAGGACTTGGCGCATTATTAAGTGGCGTTCAATCTACAGCAGAAAGTCATGAGGCGCAATTAAATGATACGCCTGTTGACGGCGTATCTGCAACTTCAGAAAATGGCGTGTTAATGGTAGATATTCGCAAAGTTGAGCCCAATCCAACCCAACCCCGTCAATTCTTTGATGAAGATGCATTGGATGAATTGGCAGAATCCATGAAAACTTTTGGCATTGTTCAACCCCTTCTGGTCATTGACGAAGGTGAAATGTATACAATTATTGCAGGGGAACGTCGATATCGCGCGGCACGTAAGGCAAAACTGAAAGAAGTGCCTGTTATCGTAAAAAACTATACAGAAATGGAAATTCTCCAAGTGGCTTTGATAGAGAATATCCAAAGACAGGATTTAACTTCTATTGAAGAAGCCACATGCTATAAACGGCTTATGGATGATTTTTTCTTCTCTGCCGATGATGTGGCAGGGAAATTAGGTAAAAATAAACATGCGGTGATTAGTGCATTACATCTTTTAGAACTCACGCCAAAGGCACAACAGCTTGCGGCAGAAGGTAAGCTAACTGCCAGTCATGCAAAAGTTTTGCTTGCTGTAGAAGATGAAGAATTACAAGGGGTGTGTGCTGAAAAAATTGCTGAGGTTGGACTCAGTGTACGTGAAGCAGAAACGATGGTCACATCTGTTTTAAAAGCCGCCGCAAAAAAAGCCGCCCTTGATGCACGGACGGCAGAAGAAGAAGCCATAGATAATGAAAATGCGGCGAAAGCCGAAAGCATAGCACGTGCCTACAAAAATGCAGAAAATCACTTGCAACAAGTGTTAGGTTCACAAGTTCACATTATTCCAGGTAAGAAAAAGAGCAAAATAGAAATAGAATACTATTCTGTTGCAGATTTAGAACGTATTATGGAAATATTTAAGTCGATTCCCATGTCTTTCTAAACTTGTGATTTAACCATACAAATGATGTAGAGATGATTCTCATACAGCCAACAATAAGTATAGCTATTGTCAAATTATCAAAAATGCTAAGTAACAATGCCGCAAAAAGCGGAGCAATAAATAGGCTGATGTTCATGGCTGTGTTATAAAAGGCCAAGTACATCAGCCTATTTTCGTCAGGTGTTGCTTCTAACACACCATTTAAAAGTGCGGTGTTAATGCCTACAGCTGAAAAACCAAAAAACACCATAACCACCGTCATGATATACACATTAGGTACAGGCGGAACTAAAAACATATTGCTTGCCAAAAGTGCGGCAGACACGACAAAAGTTGTGTTATTTCCACGTTTACGCAAAAGTCTTTGCCAAAACGTCCCTGAAAAAAATGCAACAGTGCCAGAAACAAGGGCAAAAATAGCAAACCATAATTCTGATGCTTCAAGAGTAATGGCTTGAAATATTCCCATAAGAGGCCAACCAGCTTGCCAAGTAAAAGCAAAGCAAATGGCTGGTATAAAAAATGCGCGGAATTTCTTATCTTTAAAAATGTTTTTGATATCTTTCCAATTTTGCGATGGTTTTTCTTCTGTCACCGATGTTTCATTCGTATCTTCTGGAACGCTTAATCGGCTAAAGATAAAAACCTCAACAAGTCCTAGTAAAAATGCACCTACAAAGAAAATTTGATATAAAATCATCCGCTGTTCATCTGTATTGGGAATGAAAGTAATGGCAAGTCCTGCGGAAACTGTAACAATAGGAATGACTGCTTGTCCAAATTTTGTGCGCAGTGCAATGGCTTGCCCTCGCTCACTTCCATTAAAAACTGTGCCTAAAAAACTTTGTAAAGATGTTTGTGACAAGGCATCAGGGCAGTTCATCATTGCCACAAAAACAACAAATAATAAAGGCTGAATTTCCGGCGGAAGTGTAGGCACAAGGGCAACTGTCAAAAGTGCTGCACGGCTAACTAAAATAAATGCCGCTGTAGCCCTTTTTTTATTTGTAAATTTTCTAAATAAAATTGCCCCAGGCAGTAGAACAAGCGCGCCTACTAACCCGGGTAATGCACTAAGCAAAGAAATTTCAAATTCTGAACCACCAAGCCGTTGCAAAAAGGGTACTGCAAATGGCCGCCACAAATTATTCACCATGTCAAACAATAATCCGTACATAATGAATGTCCATACATTTGTACCGCGCATCCGCGAAATACTATACTGTAAGGTGCGTAGAAAACGAGAGATTCGCACTATCTAATAACCCACAATTCAATTTTCTCTCCATTAACATTCCACGCTTTTGTGAATGCACCTTCTGGAGGGGGCGCTTTAATAACGCTTATAGCCATGATTTCTTGAGAAATTTCTGCTGCATTATTCTCTATTACTTTTACCAGTGTCGCATTTTCACTATATCCTGCTTTTATACGGTCAGTTACATTAAAGTCAGCTTCACGGCGCATATTTTGCCACTTGCTTACTAATTCACGCATATTTCCTTCCTCAATGAGTGCAGGTGTTAAGTTTGTGTCAAGTACCACCGTTATCCCTTTGTCTGACAATGCAGAATAACCATCTTTTTGCATGGTTTCTATCAGCACATCATCTATGGTGAGTTCAATTGCTGTGCCTTCTATTTCAGTTGTCCATGTGCCTGCTTTTAGTGCCGTCATAACTTCGCTAGGCGCGGCGTTTAATGCTTCTGTGATTTTTGGCACAAGCTTGCCATAGCGGGGCCCAAGTGTACGCAATTGCGGCTTAAACTTGTAGGATACATAACCACTTGCATCATCTATAAATTGAATTGACTTAACATTCAATTCATCTTTAATGACTTCCAGCAAGGATTCATCAAGCTTTTTATCTGTCATTGGCAATGCCACTAACATTTCTGATAAGGGTTGACGATTTTTTGTATTGGCGGCATTGCGTGCAGAACGTCCAAGAACTACAATATCCATCACCGCACCCATTTGCACTTCCAAATCCGTATTGATTTTGCTTTCATCTGCAACAGGAAAATCACAAAGATGAATACTTTTGGGTGCAGTTGAGTCAAGGTTTGCAACCAGGTTTTGATAAATTTGTTCTGTCATAAAAGGTATAAAAGGCGCGGCAAGTTTTACTACCGTTACAATTGCATGATGCAAAGTGTGATACGCGCTTATTTTATCTGCTGGCATTCCGCTTGCCCAATATCTTTCACGGCTGCGGCGCAAATACCAATTGCTTAAATCGTCAACAAATTGGTCTAAAGCCCGTGCAGGTTCAGTAATTTCAAGGTTTTCAAGCGAAACATCTACTTTTTTAATGAGTGTGTTTAATCGTGACAATAGCCATTTGTCCATGACAGAAGGCTCAACGGCTTCATGTACAAAGGGGTTAAATTGGTCAATTTCCGCATACAGTACATAAAATGCATAGGTATTCCAAAGTGTACCCATGAAACGACGGGCACCTTCGGTTACAGCATCATCAGAATAACGGAAGTTAAGCCACGGTGCAGAACTGCCAAGTAAGAACCAACGAATTGCGTCTGCACCATGTTTTGAAAGTGCGTCCATTGGGCTTATTGCATTTCCTTTAGACTTGCTCATTTTTTGTCCATTTTCATCAAGCCCATGCCCAAGCACAATAACATTTTTATATGGAGATTCTCCAAATAGCATTGTAGAAATTGCCAGCAATGAATAGAACCATCCACGTGTTTGGTCAACGGCTTCAGAAATAAAATCTGCGGGGAACTGTTGTTTAAACATATCTGCATTTTCAAATGGATAGTGCCATTGGGCAAAGGGCATTGCACCGCTGTCGAACCAGCAATCAATCACCTCAGGGGTACGTGTCATGGTGGCGGCACATTTGGGGCAGGGGAATTTAATTTCATCAATATAGGGTTTGTGCAGTTCAATATCTTCCGGTGTGTTTGGGTTTAATTGACGAAGTTCATCAATACTGCCAATACAATGACGATGTCCGCATGATTCACTTTCACATACCCAAATAGGCAAAGGTGTACCCCAGTAGCGTTCGCGGCTGATACTCCAGTCGATAACATTTTCTAAAAATTTTCCAAAGCGGCCTTCCTTTACGTTGCCAGGCAACCAATTGACTTTACTATTACTTTCTAAAAGCTTATCCCGCAAACTGCTTACGCGAATAAACCATGCATCACGAGCATAGTAAAGTAACGGTGTATCACAACGCCAACAGAAAGGATAGGTATGGGTGTAGGCTTTTCTTTTTAATAACTGTCCACGGTTTTTAAGTTCTTTTATAATTTCAGGGTCTGCATCCTTCACACACATGCCTGCCCACAAAGTCACATCGTTAATAAAGCAGCCTTGCGCGTCTACCATTTGCAATAAGGGTAAATCATAAGCTTTGGAGATTCGTGCGTCATCATCACCAAAAGCAGGTGCAATGTGAACAATACCTGTACCGTCTGTAAGGGTTACATATCCATCACAAACAACAGTGCAATAGTTTGGTGAATCTGTTTTTGCAAAATTAAACAGTGGCTCATAGGATAATCCTTCTAAATCTTTACCTTTGCAAGTGTCTAATATGTCTATCTCTTCACCAAGGACTTCACCAACTAAAGCTTTTGCCATAATATAAACAGTTCCGTCTTTAGAAACCTTTGCATATTCTTCTTTGGCATTCACACAAAGCCCAACATTTGACGGTAAAGTCCAAGGGGTTGTAGTCCACGCCAATAAAAACTCATCCTTGCCCTTTACACGAAAACATACATACGCAGAATCTTCTGTCACTTCTTTATACCCCTGCGCAACTTCATGACTAGAAAGCGGTGTGCCGCAACGGGGGCAATAGGGTACAACACGATAACTCTTGTAAATTAAGTCTTGTTTAAAAATTTCAGAAAGTGCCCACCATACAGACTCTATATAATGATTGTGATAGGTCACATAAGGGGTGTCCATATCAACCCAATAACCTACACGCTCACTCATTTCGCGCCACATGGCTTCGTATTTCCACACGCTTTCCTTACATTCTTTTATAAAAGGCTCTACGCCAAATTTTTCAATTTCAGGTTTGCCGCTAATGCCTAGCTTTTTTTCAATTTCTAATTCCACTGGAAGACCATGGGTGTCCCAGCCTGCTTTCCGCAAAACTTGTTTACCCTTCATGGTTTGATATCGTGGAATCAAATCTTTGACTGTGCGTGTAATCACATGCCCAATATGAGGTTGTCCATTTGCTGTTGGCGGGCCATCAAAAAATGTGTAAATGGGCGCACCTTCACGCAATGTTATACTTTTCTTAAAAATTTCATTTTCGCGCCAAAAGTTTAAAATATCTTCTTCGCGTGTTGCAAAGTTTAAATTTGTTGGTACTTTTTCATACATAACTGTACGCCTCTTTCCTCGTGACAAAATCTTAGAAAACTGTTATTGTTAGTATAGCAGGATTTAGGGCTTTAGTCATCTATCCTTGTGTGTGAATATGTAAAATGTAAAATTCTCAGAGGTGACTCAAATGAGTAGCAATATTATAAACCATGTGCAAAACGAATTTTTTAATCAAAACAGTATCTACGAAGCATTACCCATTCCGAGTAGCTTATGGGGTGAATCTTGTCAACTTGTAGATTGCAATACGGCATTTGTTAGATTTAGTGGGTTTAAAACAAAAGAAGAAACCTTTAGCCGTTTTTTTGAGCTTGTTCCTAATGTACAACCTGATGGTACACCTTCTGAAGAAAAAATTAAAATGCTTATACGTAAAGTTTTTGATACCAATGCCATAGTGCATTCTAAGTTTGTACAGATACTTAATGGTATAGATGTGCCTGTAGATATTACACTGGCTAAGGTGACGATTGATGGTCAATATTATGTAATATGTTTTGGTGTTAATGTAATGTCCATAGATGTTGCAGAAAGGGATGCACGTGTTCTGCTAGATTCTATGCCTTTAATGATTGAAATTTGGGATGAGGAATTAAATCTCATAGAAGTTAACCGTCAAGTGATGGAATTATTCAACAGAATGGATAAGAAAGATTATGTCCAACACTTTGCAGAGACGTTGCCTGCATTTCAACCATGCGGTACGCCGTCTATGGAAAAAAGTGATGCACTCATTGCCGCGGCATTTAAAGATGGTTATGCGTATTGCGAAAAATGGATTCATATTGATGCAAAAGGCAATCAGATACCCTTTGAAGCAACATTTGTACGTGTCAACCGAGGCGGGAAAAAAGTTGTTATTGTGTATAGTCACAATATTAGCGGTATTCAGGCATCCATGGAAAGGGAGAAGGAAGCCCTTAATTTAGCCAATAAAATTTTAGAATCCATGCCTGTAGCCATTGATTTATGGGATGATGAACTTAATCTTATCAATACAAATCCTTTTGCTGTTAAACTGTTTAATCTTTCTAGCAAAGAGGAGTATATTCATGAGTTTATGAACTTGTCTCCACCACTGCAACCCAATGGATTGCCTTCCAAAGAAACTGCACTATTCAATGTAAAAAAAGTCTTTACCACGGGGCATGAGCAGTTTGAATGGATGCGTCAAAAGCAAAATGGCGAACTTTTGCCTACAGAAGTTACCCTTATAAAATCTTCACACATGGGACGAGATGTAGTGATTGCCTTTTCTACTGACTTGCGCCCTATGAAAGCTGCCATTGAATATGAACTTAAACAAGAACAGCAAAGACACCAAGATGAGCTAGACGCACGGATACGTCTTATGTTTGATAAAGCACCTATTATGATTGAATACTGGGACAAAAATTACAATGCGATAGACTGCAATCAAACCACTTTAGATGTTTACGGCTTTGCCACCATGGAAGATTTTATTATGGATACAGATACAAATGCTGATGTTACCCTAACAGAAGTACAACCCAATGGTAAACCATCGCTAAAAGAGCGTCATAAGCATCTTGATAATATTTTTAGCAAAGGTCATGACCATTTTGAATTTATAGAAAAAAAACTGGATGGCACAGAGATATATCTTGAAGTAGAGGGCATACGTATTAAACAGGGTGATGAATATGTGGCGGTGACTTATTCACGTGATATCACCCAGCTTAGACAGCTTCAAGCAGAGCAACAGCGTATGGAAGTTATTGAAGAAAGCAATCGTGCAAAAACTCGATTTTTAGCGCGTATGAGCCATGAAATTCGCACGCCTCTTTCTGCTATTATTGGCATTGCAGAAATACAGCTACAAAGAGGCACCCTTTCCCCAATTGTAGAGGAATCTTTTGCTAAAGTACATGATTCTGCGGGAGTTTTACTTGATATTGTAAATGATATATTGGATTTATCTAAAATTGAATCGGGTAAAATGAACTTGCTATGCAAGGAATATAATATTTCTAGTTTAGTAAGTGATGCAATTCAACCGCACCTGATTAACCTTGGTCAAAAGGATATTGAATTTGTAGTGAATATTGACCCAAACTTGCCTGTTCAGTTAATTGGAGATTCAATACGGGTGAAGCAAGTCATAAACAATTTGTTATCTAATGCATTTAAGTATACAAACACTGGCATGGTAAAACTTAATATGAGTTGTCGTCCACTAATGCAAGATAAACTTTGCCTAGAGATACACATTTGTGATACGGGCATGGGTATGAATAAACAGCAGTTGAGTTCAGTTTTTCAAGATTACACCCGCTTTCATGAACATAGCCATGTAACAGGTACAGGACTGGGTATGAGTATTGTATACAATTTGCTGGAGCTTATGGGTGCAACAATAAGTATAGACAGCCAAGTCAATAAAGGGACATGTGTATTAGTGTGTATTCCTCAAAAAATAGGCACGCCAGAAGTTATTGGTAAAAAAGCGGCCAGCCGTCTACAGCGTTTTGAAACCAGCTTAACATCTGCGGAAAAGCGATTCAATTTTGTGCCGGAGCCTATGCCCTATGGTCGTGTGCTTGTTGTAGATGACGTAGATGCTAATTTATATGTTGCACGAGGGCTTTTGACTTTTTATGATTTGCAAATTGAAACGTGTACTAGTGGACATACTGCCGTGGATAGAATACGCAAGGGCATGACATATGATGTGGTTTTTATGGACCAAATGATGCCAGGTATGGACGGCACAGAAGCCATGCAAACCATGCGAAGACTAGGCTACACAGGTACAATTGTTGCACTCACTGCCAATGCATTGATTGGGCAGGCAGAAGAGCTGATTACCAGCGGGTTTGATGGTTTTATTTCCAAACCAATTCAAACTGCACATTTAGACAGAATTTTGACAAAGTATATAAGAGATAAGCAGTCTAGCGAAACACTTGAAGCGGCGGCACGTTCCCGTTCGGCAGAGGATAATCGGCGACGAAGCGAAGGTATTAGCGGATACCAGTCTGACCCAGAGCTAGTTGACAAGCTTAAAGCAGATTTTGTACGGCGGCACCGCATAACCAGCAATGTGATAAAGCAATTTTGGGCAGAGGGTAATACAAAATCAATGCATATTCTTGTCCATTCGCTAAAAGGGACGGCTGGGCTTATTGGTGAAACATTATTGTTGCAAAAGGCACAGGATGTTGAAACCACTATTGTACAAGGTGAAATACCAACGGCATTGCAAATTGATGAATTGCTGGAAGTATTGGCGGGTGTACTTTCAAAAATAGCTGGCAATGAACTTATAAATGATATGGGCAACAAAGTGTTAGATAAAGAAAAGGCGGCAGATATCATGAACAGACTAGAGCCGCTGTTAAAAAACCGTAATAATGAGTGTGTGGAAATGATAAAAGAGCTGCAAACATTGCCTGAAACTGCAATTTTAGTGCGCCAAATAGAAGAATACGATTTTGCATTAGCACTTAAAAATCTAACGACATTACGCAGTATTCTACTTGGGTGAAGCCTTATTAAAATTTAAAAAAAGCAAATATGATAAAAAAGAACGCTGCAAAAGTAGCGTTCTTTTTTTGTACAAACTATAAAAAAGCCCCCAAATAAAAATTAGGGAGATATAAAATACAACAAGAGAGTATCATGTTTTTTTATTTAAGCTGTATGGCTATGTATAATTGCTTGGGTGAATCCAGATTAACTATAAAAAAGTGTACTTTTTTATAGTTCCTATTTGAAGAAATTTTAACATGTAAACTATAGAGATGCAATCTTATTTTTCGACTTAATTTGATTCAGTAGACATTTATAAAAAAGTACACTTTTTTATACCCTAGTGTCATAAGTGACAAAGACCACTACGGTTTTGAAAGAAAAATATGCCCATCTTAGTGTAAGAACGTTAGACTACACAATTTGGGCGTATATATCCAGCAGGAGCAAGAAAGGAAGGCGTTTATGAAACAAGATATTTTGGACTACATTCGTCGCCCCATTCCCAAGGGGCTTCCTATTGTGCCACAATCAATTCCCATTGTATTTTTTGGAGATATTGAAACAGCCAAATATGCAACTATCGCAATAAATCCAAGCAACAGAGAGTTTACCAACACAAAGCATGAATTATTCTCCGAAAAAAAGAAACGGTTTGTTGACAGAGATGCTCTTGGTGTAGGTGATTATGATATTCTCAGTTTAAAACAGGCTGAAATGGTATATCAATCGCTCCGTAACTTCTTCCATAAAAGACCTTATATGCAATGGTTTGGACAACTTGAAAAATTATTTTCAGAAGTAAATATGTCATATTTCAAGGGAGATATAATAAATCTCGACATATCGCCGTGGGCTACAAGTGTAAAGTGGAAAGATTTAACGGATAAGCAGAGAACAGACCTTGTACACCATACAGGAGATTTATTAACCACAATTTTAGGCGTAGGGCAATTACGTTGTCTTTTCGTTAATGGTCGAACAGCGATAGACCATGTAGAAAAGCATATTACAAGGCTAACATATCATAGCACAATATACTTAAATACAAAATGTGACATTATGGTAGGTGAGTTTGGAAACCTTAGAATCGTGGGGTGGAGTAACTATCTTCAACAGCAAAGACCGTTATTGTCATCTGAAAAGCGTAAGATTTTGGCGGATACAATCTTTGAAATAATCAAGTAGTTTAAATAGGTGAACATTGATATGTAGAAAGAATTATTGACGAAGCAAAGTAAGAACACGAAAATGATAAGCCAAAGTTATAAAAAATAGAGTTATGTGTACTTATAAAATCACATAACTCTATTTTTGTCTCAAAATGCTAAAATTATTTACTGTGCCAAAGTTGCATGTGTTTCTTGTAATTGTTTTATAATAGGCAATTTT
>WRAH01000015.1 GCA_009780315.1 Defluviitaleaceae bacterium | reverse complement strand
ACGATTGTAACCAATGCACGGGGAGGGCAATCCATCCACAATTACCGCTTGGCTTTTGACTTCTTTCGTAATGTAAGCGGGCAAGCTTTTAATGATAGTACCCCTGCCGAACGTGCATTTTGGAACACAGCAGGGCGTATTTGGGTTGAAATGGGTGGTGTATGGGGCGGAAACTGGACAAGTTTTGTAGACCGTCCCCACTGTGAATTTACAGGCGGGCTAACTTTGCACGATTTGCAAGCAGGAAAACAACTGCCAAAGGACGCAAAAATGCCATGGGAATTATATGTTTCAGAAAATGAGGTGGAAGCAATGCGATTTAATTTAGTTGATGAAATGCCCGACTGGGCGCAGCCTACAATCAAAAGGCTTATAGAAAAAGGTCATCTTCGGGGCAATAATGGGGATGGTACAGGACTAGACTTGAGCTTAGACATGGTTAGAATTTTAGTACTCAATGACCGTGCAGGGCTATATGGTGTGGAATAAAAAAGGATTGATAGTTATAGAAAACGCCCTTGGATATCCGTCAGTGGATATCCAAGGGCGTTTTTTTATTATAGTTATTTACATAGTATCACAGTCACATCATTCACGTTTGTGCCCGTTGGTCCTGTGATAATCAAGCCATCTATGGCTTGAAGCCCATGATAAGCATTGTTGTCAGAAAGGATTTTATCTGTATCTAATCCTTTTTCCCGCATTTTTCCTATGGTTTTCCCACAGGTGATACCCCCTGCGGCGTTGGTTGGGCCATCTGTTCCGTCAGAGCCTAATGAAAATATTAAGGTGTCTTCAAGCCCTGCAATGCCTTTTGCGCCAGCAAGGGCAATTTCTTGATTGCGCCCGCCTTTACCTTTGCCCTTGAGGGTGACGACGGTTTCTCCGCCAGCGATGATTGCACAGGGTTTTTTAAAGGAATTACGCCCTGCGTGTGTATCTGCGGCTATGGCGGCAAGTAGCCGCCCTGCCTCCGACGCTTCGCAGTTCATGGTTGTGGTTAGTACAACAGGGGTGTAGCCCAGGGTTTTTGCCACCCTTGCGGCAGATTCACATAGGGTGCGGACACTGCCTGTTATAACCGTTTCTACATTACATACTTCTTTTGGGGTTTCTTCTAATAAATATTTCCGTTGCAGGTCTGTTAGCTTTAAGTTGTACTTTTCAACGACTTTTGCGGCATCCTCTACCGTTGAATGGTCTGGGACGGCTGGACCGGAAGCAATGGAGTCTAATCGGTCGCCCAGTACATCAGAAAGGATGATGGCAAAAACATGTGCAGGTTCAGCCAATTTGGCAAATCTACCTGCCTTTACACTTGAAAAGCGTTTACGCACCATGTTCATTTCCACAATATCTGCGCCGCTGGCTAAAAGCTGATTGGTTACATCTTTAATATCATCAAGGGTGACACCTTCAGCAGGTTTTTCAAATAAAGCAGAACCTCCGCCAGATACTAAGAAGAGCAACTCATCATCTGCCGTTAAGCTTTGCGCCAGTTCAATACATTTTTGAGTGGCGGCTATTGTGTTTTCATCTGAAACAGGGTGTCCTGCCTCGCAAATGTCAATACGAGGCAATTCTCCTTGGGCATGTTCATATTTTGTTACAATAATGCCCTGTACAAGTTTTTCGCCTAAGAAGTCAGAAGCGGCTTCTGCCATTGTCCATGCAGCTTTGCCTATGGCAACCAAGTGTACATTGCCTTTGAAGCTGTGCTTTTTTAGGGCTTCTTCAACTGCGTGACGGGGCATATTATCCCCAATGATTTCTTTTATCATTTTTTGTGCATCGTCATAGATTTGACTCATTATGCCACCCCTATGACACGCATAACCAGTGAAAACACGAAGATACCAGCCATACAAGCCAAGCCTTGAATGACAGACATGGATGTCCAGTATTTATACCCTTGCTGGGGTGTCATTTCAGACAAGTTGGAAACCACCCAGAAATAAGAGTCATTGGCATGGGATGCCATCATAGACCCTGCGCCAATGGCCATAACGGTAAGTGCGCTCATGATTGAAGAATCCAGTCCGAGGGTTGCCATCAAAGGCATCATAATGCCCGCGGTGGTAATCATGGCTACAGTTGAAGAGCCTTGTGCGGTTTTTATAATGGCTGAAACAATGAATGGGAAGAATAGCCCCATGCCAACGAGTATATCTGCGTTGTTTTCAATGAAAGGAACCATGTCAGAAACCGCAATCATGCGCCCTAAAACGCCGCCAGCGGCTGTAATAAACAGAATAGGCCCAAGCATTTTTAATGTGTCGTTGGTTAAGGTATTAAACTGTGTGGTTTTTCTTGTCATAACCAATAGGATAATGGCAAAGAAAAGCCCGATTGTTAGTGCCACAACAGGTGTACCAATGAATCGCATCAAGCGGAAAATCAGTGCTTGACTGTCTGGGTCTATAAATGAGGAAACAGAACCAATGGCCATACAAACAATGGGGATAAGAATAGGTGCGAGAGACATAAAGCCGTTTGGAAGCCCGCCAAACTCTTTAACGATTTCCTCATATGTTTTTACGGTGGTGTTGTTGGAAATTTCTAAATCTTCTTTAGACTTGTCTTTTTTACCGCAGTAATTTGCCCAAAGGAAAGCGGCAATAAGTGCAGGGATAGACACAACAACAGACACACCAATAACTAACAAAAGCTGGTCTGCAAGATTTAGAATTTCAGAAGCCGCAAGAGGCCCTGGGGTAAGGGGAACCAGTACATGGGATGTATACAGTCCTGCGCCAAGTCCTACAGCGGTAGCAATACCGCTTGCACCTGTACGTTTTACAATAGACCGTCTAATGGGGTTGATGATAACAAACCCGCTGTCACAAAATACTGGAACAGACACTATCCAGCCCATGACAATAATTGATAAATTGGGGCTGGCTTTGCCTAGCACTCTAATAATCATGTCGGCAATTTTAAATGCACCGCCAGTGGCTTCAAGGATAGAGCCAATGAGTGCGCCAATGATGATAACCAGACCAATACCTGTGAAAATTGCAGAAAATCCTTGACCTACTTGCCAAACGATTCCCATAGTGGTAGTGCCGTCTGCATTTGGCGTGTTGACAATGGGTATACCTGCCAACAGCCCTAAAGCAATGGCTGTACCCATAATCGCCAAGAAGGGGTGAACCTTCAACTTTGAGATTGCCAAAATCATCACAACAATAGCGATGAGAAAAGCAATAATTAGTGCAATTCCTGTCATAAACCTTACATCTCCTCTTTCAATTTGTTAGTCTTGCACTAATATATTCTTAATCCCAGCATCCGTCAAGCATATTTCACAAAATTATTTGTTTATTGCACCGTAAAATCGTCAAAGTATCCACGGACTAGAATAACCGGTGTGCCTTTGTCACCGCTTCCGCCCATAAGGTCACACAAACTGCCGACTAAATCTGCATAAACCCGAGGGGTTGTGCCTTCGCGGTAGGCTGTGGGGTTTGTATGTTTTTCTTGAATGATTTTTGTCATTGCCGCTTGCTTTTCTTCCCCTTGTAAGTCACCTAAAGTGGAATCTGCGACATATTTCATTTTTATTTCAAAGGGCTGACTGCCTAGGCGTTCTGTATATCCAGGGGATACGACAGGGTCTGCCAGTTCCCAAATGCCGCATACAGGGTCTTTAAAAGCACCGTCACCATATACCATAACCTCTGGCGCAATGCCTGTTTTTTCTTTTAATCGGGCGCGGAGGGCTTGTACAAATTCAGACGCTTTTGCAGGAAAGAGTTTTAATGTGTCCCCTGTGGATAAATTTGAGCCAAGTACACCATAAGCAGGATTGAAACCGCTTCCGTTTATGCTTTGGCTTAAAATATCTGATAAGGTGAAGATTTTTTCTGCACCAGCTTTTTCTAGGCGGGCTTTGGTGCGGTTACGGTTGTGAATTTCACCAACCAGCACATTTTTAGTTAGTTTTAGAATATCCCGCGGGTCGTTTGAGAAATATATACTAATGTTGTCGGCGGCGTTTTCGTATAGTTCAACATAGTCAATCCCTGTGAAAACAAGTTTGTATTCCCCTGCGACTTTACGAAATGCCTCTGCTGTCACCATGCGTCCGTCAAATGCGTCCAACACTTCATCAAGACGGTCAATGTCCATGATTGGATTGCCCACTTCATCATGGGGATAACTTAACAAAATATGCACTTTTTTTGCACCTGCGGCAACCCCTTTTAAGATATTCAGCAAGCGATTGCGTGACAACATTGGGAAAACAAAGCCGACTTCTTCACCATTAAATTTTGCCTTTATATCCTCTGCAATGTGACTTATTTTTGCAAAGTTGCCCTCGGTTTTTGCCACAATGGCTTCTGTGACTGCAATAATATCATCTGCACGCAGTGTTTCCCCTGTTGCGGTGAGGACACTCAAGACATGTTCTGCCGCTATGCTCACAAGGTCATCCCCTGGGCTGATTATCGGCAAGCGTATACCCATTGCTGTTGTTCCTGTTAAACGCATTCACTATCCACTCCTTCATTTTAATGGGGATTATACCCCTACGCCACTTCTGCGCCTGTAATAACGTACTTTGCACGTTGGATTGAATGTATTATACATGATATAATCTAAGAACTCAAAAGCGGAGGATATTTTATGAAGATTATTATATTGCTTATAGGGATACTTGCGGCAATCAATGTGGTGATACTTGCTTTTACATCAAACATTCATCAGGGGCATTTTGTACAAGGTGCTGTAGCAGTTGCCCTTATACTTTATGCTGTTTTTTATGACAAAACACCGTTTAAACTCCATGTTGCCATTTGGACGGCAGGGTTTGCGGCTATTGCATTTGCAGGATTTTTGGCTGTTTATGGACGGTTGGGCAGTGTTGACCATACAGAGGACGTTGTGATTGTTTTAGGCGCGGGGCTTCGGGGGGAAGAACCTGGTACTCATTTGGCAAGACGTTTAGACACTGCCATAACCTATCTCAATCAAAATCAAGATGCACTTGTGGTGGTGACTGGCGGGCTAGGGGCAGGGCGAACGATTACCGAGGCAGAATCCATGGAGCGGTACATGGTGGCAAGGGGTATTGCCCATGAAAGAATCATTCAAGAGGGGCTATCCACAACCACCCATGAAAATTTAATCTTTGCCAATGAAATTTTAGAAGACTATTTTCCTGATGGGTTTCATGGGGTGCTTGTGTCTAATGATTTTCACATTTACAGGGCAACCCGCATGGCAAGACAGTTAAACATCAGCGTAACACCACTGGGCGCACCCACACCAACTTTCACCATACCCATCAATTATTTGCGGGAAATGTTTGCGGTGGTGCATATGTGGGTGTTTCGTTGAGAGACTGTAAGAAAGTGCAGGTGAACCCATGAAGCTTACATCCACCAAGGACGACCAGCTTGATGATGATTATATAGACATAAAATACCGTCAATTAACCCCTGTCATACACAAAATTTTTCAGTTGTGCAACACCACGGCTTCTGTGCTTTTGTGTGAAAAGCAAGGGGTGGTGTGTAATGTGGATGTTAATGATATTTTGTATATAGAATGGGTAGACAATGTATCCTGTATCTATACTAAAGATGATGTTTTCTCTATGGATTCGCCTCTTGTTTACCTTGAAGATACCCTTAAACACCAGCATTTTATCCGCGTGAGCAAAATGGCATTGGTGAACTTGTACAAAATTAAATCTGTGTCTAATGGGCTTCACTTTCGCCTGACTGCGGAAATGATTAACGGTGAAAATGTAGTGATTAACCGCCATTACCGCAAGGGGCTTTTGGCGGCTATTCGTGAACTTGCAAAGGAGATAAGTGAAAATGTTTAGAAGATTCTCTTTTGATAAGATGTTTGAAGGCAACAAGCTGGTGTTGATTTGTATATTGATTACAATACATGTGGTCATTAGCACCATTGTACATGCCCTTGCAGGGTCTTACTTTACTTTAAGCCTTTCAGGACTTTTTTGGGTTATTATTTATTCTACTGCGCCAATTTTACCCATAGCTATATGCCAGCATTTGATGAAGCTTAATAAAATTAGTGAAAAGCGGTATGAGTTTTTAACCAGCATTCCACCTCATTTTATTTTTTCTTGTGGGTTGCTTGTGTTTTATGTATTTTTGATGGGGCTTTGGCAATCGACTTTATTTCCTGTGTCGGTGTATCTTATCACCATTACAAATTATGTGGTGGGTTATATACTTGTCATTAGCGGCGCGGCAATGATTGACGCGATACAAACTGCCGCGGTTAATAGAGATTTAAAAAAAATTCGTGAAAGTCAGGCACATAAGAAAGATAATTGATGTGAAAAAAGACGGCATTGAACCCATGATATCATGGGTTCAATGCCGTCTTTTTTTTATAAATTAACTCCACCGTGTGGCATGACGACCGCGCCCGCCGCCGAAACCACCGCATTGACCTCTAACACCAGTAGCACCGCCGCCGTAGCTAAAGCACCAGTCAAATCTTTCAAGCATAAAGGTTCTGTCTTGTGAGTTGATAAACCCTTCGGCAATCCAATTATCTAGTCTTTCTTCAAAGGCTTCGCGGGTTAAAAAGTTTCCATCCTCATCCCACATCATACCGCCCAATTGTCTACCCATGCCACCGCCAACGCAACAACCGCCAAATCTGCTCAACTCATTCGCTAGGGCTGTGGTGTTTGTGACGGCAATAAAGCCAACCACCATAGCACCTGCCAGTATAAATGCGGCGACTGTTTTTACCATTCTTTTCATGATAAACCTCCTAAAAGTTTGTGATGGTATTAGTATAGAAGATATTTGTGGCAAAAGTGTGTTTTTTATTTTCTTTTTTGATGTCATTTTTTATATTCTAAATGTCTTCTTCTCCATTTCCTGCGGGCAGTTGAGAATTTACTTGTGATATTCCATTGCTCCAACTCATAAAATTTTCATTGACAACATAGCCTTTAACACGCTATAATTTCCATGTAACAAGGAAGTATCTTCGGGCATAATATGACGTGACGAGAAATCGTTAAAAGCATTACAAGTCAGAGGATGAAATTTTCTAAAGATTATTTGGCAGGCAACAAGATTGTTCTGCCTAGCGTTGAAGTAGGAGGCTGTTTCAAGATGCAGTTTCTTATGGAGCTTTACCGAGGGTTATGCGTTACCTCAACTTGAATAGGCGAAAGCTGAAAGAAAACGCTTCGATTTTAAGAGACTCTTTTAAGGGTCTCTTATGCGTTTGAGGTTACTATGGATATTTTAATGCAGGCGGCTAAATCATGGGTCAATATTTCCAAAAGTTGTTATATTATAACGTATGGCAAAAGTAAAAAGTTGCATACTGTGAGAATTGTTTTTGAGGATGTAGACTTTTATCATCTTGCGGGATTTCAATACTTGACTGACTTAGCGTTGCCAGCTGTTTCTCGCGCTAAAATGATTGCCACTATTTTTAACACCAAACTTAGTGGAGAATACATAAAGAGTGGTAATAGGTATTCATCAATGGTAGAAACGAGACTGTTGGCATTGATAGATTTAGAATGTTCTCTTGATAATGATTTTAGAATGTTTAGATACAATCATTCTGCTTATCCTTTCCACACAAACATAAGAACACCAGAATATCTAATTGAAGGGAAGATGCTGAATAATTCCTTATTCTTCTTTACAATTAAAGTTGATGAATCCTATAATGGAATGTCAATATTTATTAAAGAAGATAAGGATTTTTCCATGTATCACCGCCCATTATCTATTTTGAAAAAAGAAAAAGTGAGTATAGACACACAAAACATAACAATCTTGTACGATAGATTAACAACGAACTCCACATCAACCTAAACTTCTACTGTGGTTCAGCGTTCCTTGCCATTCAAAAAACCTCCTATCTCTTTTATTTTACGATAGGAGGTTTTTTCTTGTCTTGTTCTTTTTTTACGGTTCAGTGCAGGTCTTGGGGTTTTTCTTTTAGTTTGCCACGGTTGGGGTAGTGGCTTTCTGAATAGGCTCTGACGAGTTTTAAAAGAAATTGTTTATGGTCTTCTTCCATAAATGATGTTTCTGCTTCTATTGCCCGAAGAAATGGGTCTGATTTTTCTATTTTTTGAGATTCATCACCTAGGAAATAACCCACTTTTACATCCAGTATTTCGGCTATGGCTTGCAGTCTGTCAAGGGATGCTCCGTCATCCCCGCGTTCTATGGCAGATATAGCACTTTGCTCTGTGCCTAGTACGGCAGCTAAATCCATCGTTGACATGTCCCGCTCTATACGCCGTTTTCGTATTTGACTTCCTGCTAAAATGTAAGATAAAGGTGCGCGCACTCTAGTATTCATATAGGAAAGAAATTCAACGATTTCATCCCGTGTGAATCTATACAGCTTTCTATCACCAAACTTTTGAAGCTTGAGCATTTCCTCACTTGCTATTTTCTGTTTGTCTATATAAATACCATACCGAATATTTAAAACATGCTCCATTGGAGAATTATTTTTCTTTGCTATTTTTAAAGTGTAGTCATAGCAACTTTTAAATAATTCATCTACTTTAGACATCTCAACATCAGAACCAAGATATTTTGCACGAAGCAAGCGGAGTGTAAGATTGTATTGAGCAATGTAATGAATCTTTTTAAATTCAATATCATCTGCATGGTCATCCATAATTAAGTCTGTCATTTCTTCATATAAAGCTAATGTTTGACTAACCGATGAAGCATGACCAATTACAGTAGATAGAGAAAACATATCTAAATGCGTCCATGGATTAGTTGCCTCTAGTTGCTGAAAAACTGATGTAGCAATAGCACAACATGCGTCAAAAGATTGTTGGTCGTTGTCTGCTTTAACAGTCTTTAAAACATTTGAAGCCAAGTTTAAATCCGCATCAGTTGACTTTGCCAGATATCTTTCAATCCTCTTGATAAGTGTGCCTAATTTTTGATTTTCCAAAAGGTCAAATTCTAGAAATTCTTTAAGCAACTGATCCTTTGTATCTATCTTCATTCCAATGCTCCCCTTCTTTACTTAATGAAATGTTTAAAATTCCCATCCTTTGCAAGACCCCGCACTGCCTGGGCCACCAAAAGGCATGAATGGTACAAAGCTACATATTGATGTAAACAAATTAGAGAAGAACATAAACGCTCATCCTTTTTTGGGGCTTCCAGCCCTCAAGATTTTTTCAATAATACCACGAGTGCTGTCGCTTGTAAAGGAAATATACCAACTTTTGAAAGCGGGCTATCATCCAAAGACAAACACTGGATGATAATGTAATATAAACCCATAGCAAATAATCCCATAAAAACAGAAAGTATTAAGGAGGAAGCAGTATGCAAAAATTAAGACTATGTACAATGGACGAGCAGGGAAGGGTTTTCATTCCAGAAGCGTTCCGCAATCACATGGGGTGGAGTATAGACAGTAAACTTACTGTACTCATTAGCGAAGCAGAGCGTAGTATCACCCTACTTACTAAAGAAGATGGCGAAGTTCAACTAGACGAACAGGGCAGGGTACAGTTTAGTGAAGGGTCGCGCATACTCCTTGAATGGCACGAGCAAGACGAAATGGAAATCGCTTTAGACCAAGACAAATTACATGTGTGGAAATTTGCAGAGGAGGATATCGCATGAAAGCAACCGGAATCGTAAGAAATGTTGATGATGTAGGCAGGCTCGTAATCCCCAAAGAAATCCGTAAAACCTTTGGCATTGATAGGGAACAGGGCTTAGAAATTCATGTGGATGGTCAGAACATTATCATTAGCAAATACTACAACAAGTGCATTATTTGTAGTGATACCAATGGACTTACATCTTTTAATGGCAAGCTTATTTGTAGCCATTGTGCTAAAGAAATAAAACAGGCTTGTTAGAATGCATAGAGAAAACCCGACCTTATTCGGGTTTTCTTGAATTTACGTTTGTATTTGCAATTATTTGGAAAATCTAATCTTCTATTTTTTTACCTCACAAATATTATTTAGAAAAGGTGTATTGACTATGAGAATTAAAAGCACAATCCTTAAAGACTTTCGAGAAAAGGCAAATTTAAGTCAAAGCGATATTGCCGAAAAATTAGGTGCTACACAACAGCGAATATCTGCAATTGAAACAGGTGCTACAGATGTGAGTATTTGGGAGTTCATGCAAATTATGCAGATAATCGGACAACCTACAGAAAATTTCTGGATGCTTTATGTGGAAACCAATGAATACGAAGCCTATCGAAAATACCGTGAACTTAATCGTCTTCTTCGTGATGACACCCAACTTGATAAAGCAAGAAAACTCTTGCCTTACTTTGAAAAAAAGAAACTAGCCAAAGAGCCGTTTATCAAGCAATTTATTGCTTATGCTAAAATAGTAACCAATGAAGAAATGAAGGCAGAACAGGCTATTTTTGAACTTGAAGAAACTATCAAAATAACCTTTAAAGACTATGACGAATCCCAAGTAAACGGTAAGCATATGACGTATCATGAAATTAAAATTGCTACTGAAATTGCATTTAAACTCAACCAATTGGGGGAACATGATAGAGGTATTGCATTGCTAAAGGCGATACTTGAGGGGAGAGAAAATGCTAAAACCACCGAAGATGATAAGCGAATCTTATTTCCGTCTTTAATGTATAACTTGGCAGGTTTTCTTAGAGAAGCTGAAAGAATGGAAGAAGCGATAGAGACTTCTAATGAAACGCTTAAAATATGCAAGAAGTATAAAAGTTACAAAAGTGTACCATGGATACATTACAATATCGCTTGTTGTCAACGCGCTTTAGGGGAAGAAGAGTATTTATATAAAAATCATCTTCAACTGGCATATTATTGCGCCCGCGCACATGGGGATAACCAAAGTGCGACAATAATAAAGAAAGATGCCGAAGAAAGCTTCAACATCTTCCTTCAATAAAACATTTTATTCGTAATCCGCACGCTCAACTGGATGAGCTACATCAAATGGTATTGTTTCAATGTAATTAGAGAGTGTGTTTGCAACTGCTGGACTTGTCCACAATAACCCTATTGTAAATACCATTCCAACACCCAATGCCACTAGCCTAGAAATCATATGTTTTTTTCCTGCCATGTTTAAACATCTCCTTTAATTATCTTTTGCTTTAATGGTATCAGCTTTAAACACCAAAAGCTACATTTGATTTTATGTAAAATTCCTATGCTTTTTACATAAAATCGAGTGTAGCTTTTTTGTGCATGTCCGTTTATACTCTGTAGTATTACATCAGTCGCGCGATAGTGTAGTAAAAAGCAACACAATTATAATTTAAAATGAAAGGGTTTTAGTATGAAAAAACTTGTAGGATTGTTTCTATTTGCGTTATTAACGCTAGTCATGTCGGTGGTTGTTTTTGCACATACACCTTATCACGAAAATGCGGAATATGAGAATAGTGTGTATGACATTATTGAACAACTGAATACTCTTGATTTTGGCAGAGAAGTTTCATTCGAGCCAATATATTTTCTTCCTTTTAGCGGAGAAGATGATTTATTGCAATTCGATACTCTTGATGAGTTTGAATCATTTTTAAGGGACTTTATCACATTGATTGAATCACCAGAATTTGCAAATGGTGATACTATGGAATATATAGGCTTTGTACCATTTCGCTTTGATAGAACTGAAACTTGGTGGGCAGGAAATCCCCTGACTGGACTGTTTATGTGGCGAAACATTGGGTATGATATTCTTCGTAATACAATAACATGGACTGGAAATCCTACTGTTGGAGTAAGGGATTCTTGGTTAACTGGTGCTTATGTTGGAATACAATGGACTCACAGAAGTGCAACAGTATCATCTGACTGGGCGCATGTTATTGGTGGTGCAGAAGCGATTGTTTCTGGAACATGGCGCGTTAGTGCTTCAATTGGAGGTGTTGTTTCACTTCCAATCGGCGTTACATTTAATGACGAATGGCACAGAATACTTCCTATTTAAGGAATCAAAACATACTTGCATAAGCAAGTATGTTTTACATAACATCTTACTATGAAAAGGTGATAATGTGAATTTTAGAAAAAAAGCACGACGAATAGTTTTTATCACTATGTTAGTTATTAACTATGTATATGTATTTCTTTTTCCTGTAAAGGCAGATGGGGAACTGTTAGGGACGCTAGATATGTATTTATTCGGATGGTATCCCAGTACGTTCTTAACTATTTACGACCTTCGCTCTGTGAACTATCAAAGTTCTATTTTACCCTTTAGTTTTGCTTTTAATCTGTTACAGCTATTTCTTGATATATTTGTCATTTGGTTGGTTTCATATGTTCTATGTAAAGCAGTTTTTTGGGTTGTTGATAGATACAACCCAAAAAACTAACTGCAAGCGTTAAGATTTTTATTAAGCTTTAATATGATTATATTTAAAAGGGGTGATTTTCATGATAATCAAACCGTCAACCGCACTACGCAACGAATATAATAATATTTCTGAACTTTGCAAGGAAAAACGAGAGCCTGTATTCCTTACAAAGAATGGCGAGGGCGATTTAGTCATTATGAGCATTGAAACCTATAAATACCGTGAAGAAATGCTTGACTTGAGAGAAAAATTGCTTGTCGCTGAAGCAAACAGACTTTCAGGTGCGAAAACCTACACAATTGGGGAAGCAAGCGAACGACTGAATCGTGTACTGCACGGGGCGACGAATTACCCACTGCTGTATGAAGAGATGGCGCAGGATTCAATGGAGAATTTTTAAGTTATCTGTTTTTTTCTCCCCTTCTGTTACGGTACATTTAGCGGATTGCAGAAGTAAGTGATAGAATTTATTTGGATGGTATCCCATTACATTCTTAACCCTTCGTAACCTTCGTTCCGTAAGTTCTAGAAATTCTATTTTACCATTCAGCTTTTCATTTAATATGTTGTTTAATCCAAAAAAGCCCGACTTTTTCAATCGGGCTTTTTTACCACTACATATCTTTTACAAAGAAAGTTCAGCCTTACATGCTTTAAATGCGGCTAGGGCAGTATCTAGCTGTTCTTTTGTGTGCCCTGCGGAAATTTGGCAACGCACGCGGGCTTTACCTCTTGGCACAACAGGGAAGAAGAAGCCGATTGCATAAACGCCTTTTTCTAATAACTTTTCTGCAAGTTTTTGGGCAAGCAGTTCATCATAGGTCATGACAGGTACAATAGGGTGTTCACCCTCTACAATTTCCAACCCAATGTCTTTTATTCCCTTGCGGAAATAGGCAGTATTTTCAGCCAATCGGGTTTTTAATTCGCTGGAAGACATCAGCATGTCTAAGACCCTCATTGTGCCTGATGCAATAATGGGGGATAAGGTGTTGGAGAAAAGATACGTGCGGGAGCGTTGGCGAAGAATGTCTATAATCGCCTTTTTACCGCTGGTGTATCCTCCTGATGAACCGCCCAGTGCCTTGCCTAATGTACCTGTAATAATGTCTACACGGTCAATTACATTACAATGCTCATGAGTACCGCGCAAAGTGTCACCAATAACACCAACGCCGTGACTATCATCAACAATGACTATAGCATCATACTTGTCTGCTAAGTCACACACCCCAGGCAAGTTTGCAATTACGCCATCCATAGAGAATACACCGTCACACACAATGGCTTTAATACGGGCATTTGCTGCTTGTGCCGCTTTTAGCTGTGTCTCAAGGTCTGCCATATCGTTATTTTTATAACGGTATCTCATGGCTTTACATAAACGTATACCATCTATAAGACTCGCATGATTTAGTTCATCACTGATAATTGCATCTTCTGATGTAAGAATCGTCTCAAATAAACCACCGTTTGCGTCATAGCAAGAAGAATATAAAATCGTATCCTCTGTTTGCAAAAATTCGCTTAATTTAGCTTCAAGGTCTTTGTGCAGTGCCTGTGTTCCGCAAATGAAGCGTACAGATGATAACCCATACCCCCATGTATCTATACCCCTTTTGGCAGCGTCTTTTACTTCATCATTATTAGACAATCCAAGGTAGTTGTTGGCGCACATGTTGATAAGGTCGCTTTTTTGTTGTGTGGATATTTTTGTAGATTGGGGGGTAGTGATTACACGTTCGGTTTTCCATAGTCCTGCGGTTTTTATTTCATCTGTAAGGGCTTGCCAGTGCGTGTATGCTGTTTTCATTGTGTACTTCCCTTCTAAATTTTATTATTGAGTTGCACTTATGTTTCTGCGCTCAATATTTAATGGCTAATGTATGGTTACAATTTGACTTGATTTCATATTTTATTATATCTTCGTGAAACTCATGAAGGCTTAACCTAGCATCTTCATCTTCGTAACGAAGTTTACTTATGTTGTGTATTGTTGCTATTATCAATTCTTTAGAGCCTATTACGGTTTTAATGATTATATAGCGCGTTTCGTCATTAAGATATGTGACAGGATAGTATGTATTTAATAACCCTACAATTCTATCACATTTAGATATTGGGATAAGATTATACTGCTTTTTTGACACACTATTTAGCTTATTACATAGCCTTTGAATATCTGCGCCGTATTCAGCCAAAGAGATAAAATCAATATTATTTTCTAAAACTATCTCAACCAAACTCTCATTTATGTTCACAGTTTTTTCTTTATCTGCATTGGGAATATTCGTATTCCAGAATAATATATTTATATTCTCACCCCTTAAAGGGCGTGGTGTACACAATCACGCCCTTTTATCGTATGTCATTAGTTCCAATTTAAAATAACCTTTCCAGACTCCCCTGAATGCATCATTTCAAATGCGGCTTGAAAATCTTTAAAGTTGTAGTTGTGGGTGATTACTTTTGCGACTTCTTTATCCAGCCCAGATTGTAGCATGGCGGTCATGCGATACCATGTGTCATACATTTCCCGCCCATATATACCTTTGATAAAAAGACTGCGGAAGATGACTTTATTCCAATCGACTTTGGTTTCATTGGGCAGTATGCCGAGTATTGCCATTTTGCCCCCGTTTGCCATTGCGTCAACCATGTCACCAAAGGCATGAGGTGAACCTGACATTTCCAGCCCAATGTCAAACCCTTCTTTGAGTCCAATGGCTTTCATAACATCAGCAATTTTTTCCTTTGTCACATCTACTGTAGCAGTCGCGCCCAGTTCCTTTGCCATTTCAAGACGTTTTGGGTTGATATCTGTGACAACAATGTGTCTAGCACCTGCACGGCGAGCGATGGGTACAGACATTAACCCTATTGGCCCTGCCCCTGTAATGAGTACATCCTCACCCACTAAATTGAAACTTAGTGCGGTATGGACGGCATTGCCCAAGGGGTCACATACGCTAAGTACATCTTCAGAAATGGAAGGGTCGCACACCCATGCGTTGGACGCAGGAATAGAGATGTATTCAGAAAAAACACCATCAATATTTACACCAATGCCTGTGGTTTGGCGGCAAAGATGTTGTTTGCCTGTAATGCAATGGCGGCAAACACCGCAGACGAGGTGTCCTTCCCCCGAAACGATATCGCCTACTTTAATGCCTGTGACCAGTTCACCAATATCTATAACTTCGCCTACAAATTCATGCCCTATGATTTGTGGGGTTTTAATAGTTTTTTGCGCCCATGTATCCCATGTGTAAATGTGGATATCTGTGCCACAAATGGCGGTTTTACGGATTTTAACCAGTACATCACTTGCGCCCATGGTAGGCATAGGCACATCGGCTAAAAGCAAACCCCCAAATTCGGGGGTTTGCTTTATAATTGCCTGCATAGTCGCCGCCATCTTACAGATGCCCGCTTTCTGTAAGCAGCTTGCGCACTTGGGCTTCATCTTCTGGGGCAACAAGCACAATTGGGCCTGTGCAACCCATACCGCTTGATGCAAAAATGCCCGCACGCCATAAAACATGCACTGCATCATCAAGGTCTAAAATCTCAATGCCTGGAATTTCTGTGGTGACAATTTTTTCTGGTGGGGCGGTTGGTGTATCGTCTCCGCTGTCTTCGCTTTTTGAAGGTGCTGAAACTTCTGCAAATTTTTTGAGTACATCATCCATACCCGCTTTTTTTGCCGCTGCAAATTCTGCATTCACTTTTTTGAGCAGTTCACCTTTGGCACAGTTTGCAGCAAATGCCAATGCCCCAGCAACAACAGGCGCACCAGACGCACGGGAAATAATGTTGATGATTCTATCATAACCATCGCCAACCCCTGGGCCATAACCATCACCAATAGATTCATAGCTTCCGCCTGTGGTAAACGCGCTGAGGGTTTTCATCATCACATTGCCTGTAAGGCTATCCATCACCATAACATCAGGCACACCTTGAAGCAAGTCGTTGCCGCGCATGACTGCACCGCCGTCTGCTCTTGCACTTTCAGTAAAGTTGATGTCATATCCTTTTTCTTTTAACCCTTCAAGCATTCTTTCAAGGGCGCGCGCACCGTCAATGTTGAGGATACCCACTGTTGGACGGGCAATGCCGCAAGCTTTAGCAACGGCTACACCTTGCAAGGTGTTTTTAAGCAGTGCCGCGTTGCGCACGGTGTCGGATGTGCCTGTTGTGTTGGCAATCAGCATATTTTTGCCTTTGGCAGGGGTTACAACACGCCCAACAGTGGAAACACCAATGGGGAAGTTGTAATGCATTGTTACTGCCGCGTCCAACTCGCCTGATTTCAGCATGGAATCCATACGGGCATGGGCTTCTTTTTCGTCTACCACCACAATGGATTTAAGGGTGGTGTCATGCTTGCTTCCAATGACAACCACTTGAATATCAGAATTGTTGGCTTGTGCAAGTTCTGCCCCCCGCAACAACTCTGCTTCACCATGTTCACTGCCCATGAGTGTAAGGGCAACTTTTGTGCGTTTTACTGGTGATGTATCGCTGTCATCTGAATCATCTGTTGTAAAGCCAGGGTTTTTCTCCATGACAAAAGAAACACCATCAAATAGATTGGTCAAGCGTCCAAGGAAAAGACTGCCTTTCCCTACAATCATCACACGATTAAGTTTTCCAGCTTCCATGATGTCTTTAAAATGCCCAAGCATGGGTACACCCGATGGAATATGCCCTTGTGTAGGTGCAAAGCCTGGTATTGCAATTTTACTGACCACATTGTTAAGGTCTGTACGCTCAAACTCCTTACGCATAACGCCAAGGGCGGCAATCATTTTATAGTTAGCCGTGGGAACGTCACCTGCACCTGCGGGTTCTGTGACTTCTGGGTTTTGCATTTCTACACTAAAGGTGTCAATGTCTGCAATTTTTAAGCCTGCACGGTCAAGAGGGTCTGCCACAATGGCTTGGGTCACTGCCTGTGGACTTGCGCCGCTTCCAACAGTGTGACGACCCACAATGTCTGTGCGGATGATTGGAGAAGTGCCGTCATCTTCCGCAATGTGTGCGGCAAATGCGCCAATAACATCTTCAAGAATAGGCATACCTTTTTTGGCATGGTCTTTACCATTCATGCCAAGCTTTGTGGACGCGCCGCCAGCCACCACAATAACATTTTTGTACACGCCTGACTTAACCAACGCCGCCGCGTTAATCATGGCATGTGTAGGTGCGGCACAGAATCCCCGTGTATCTGAACCTGTTGCATTAACACAACCGCAGGTTTCACCAATAGATTTAGCAAAGTTGCCGCCGCCGCGCTGGTTCATATCGCCGCAAGCTTCTTCGGAACATTCGATAATATAGTCAACGTCAGCAGGGTCAAGTCCAGTGTTTTTGAACAAAAGTGAAAGTGAAAACGCCGCAGAAGCCTTGCTGACTAAGTTTTCAAACATAACATGGGAAGAAAGTGCTTCGTCAAAAGCATGGGCTTTTTTTACACAGCCCACCAATGTTTCTTCATAATAAAGTGGTTCAGAACCATGATTGTCTACAGAGTCTTTAATTGTTGCCACATCTGAATGGTTTTTTGTCAGCTTTTCAAGGAAAGGCCACGCACCAACCACATCATGGGCTTTAAGGACATCATACATTTTATTTTGGAATTTTTCTTCAAGTATAACAAGGTCAAAAGCATCGACTGCTTTAATTAGCCCGATAAATTCATCTAAAGGCATGATTTCACCATGCTTGCCCTTGCGTACATCTTTTACCGCCCCTTTTACAGGGTTTTCATACCATGGGCGGGGAATATCATTTAATGCCTTTGGCTCAAGGTTGCCAATATACACTTGGTTTGGTGGATAAGCCGCCGCTTGCTCGAAGGTTCTGTAATGCTTTGGCAGTTCCTTCAAATAGTCACTGTCAGGGTTTAGTCTGCGTTCGCTGGTTTGCGTGCTGCCCTGATGGGTTGTAATGTCATTCGCATGAATGAGCGCGTATGCCGCGCCTTTTAATACAGGAAATCCCATATCTTTAAACCTCCGAATATTTTATAATTAAATAATTCAAAATCGGACTTGCCTATCGTGACAAGAACGCTCAAAAACGCTTATTTCACGTTTTCGAGTGTCAATCTGTCAAGACCGTTTCTCATTGATTTCATTATAATTAAATTGAAAAACTCAACCGTAATAAAAACCCCCAAATCAAAACCCAAATGTTAAAGTTTTTGAAGAGGGGGAACGGTCTTTCTTTATAAACTAATCCTCAAATACAGTTTGCCCATCCACTTCGGTTTCAAGAGCCTTTAAGGCTTTTACAACCAGCTTACGGCGAAGTTCTTTTTCTTCAGCTTTTGAAAGACTGGGGTCACCAAGAGGATAAGGGATTGCAATGGTTGGAACGATTCTGTTCGCGCCAACTGTAAGGGAAATTGGAACAACAGTACACATGTGAGCCACAGGAAAACCGTGGCGTTCAATTTCTTTAACCATCGTTGCACCGCAACGTGTACAGGTTCCTCACGTGGAGGTAAGAATTACACAATCCACATCATCGCGGAGTAATTCTTCTGCAATCTCCTTGGCAAATTGTTTGGAATTGGCAACAGATGTACCATTTCCTGTGGTTGAATACCAGAAATCGTGCAAAGAGCCGATTTGCCCAGCGGCAACCATTTCTTTAATAACATCAATAGGAAGTACACGGTCTAAGTCCTCGTTGGCATACACAGGGTCGTAACCGCCGTGGGCAGTTTCACCGTTGGTGCTGTCAAGGTCAACAATATCCACAAGTGAATATTTACCGAATTTGCTTGCGCTGGATGCTTCAATGCGGTCAGGATTGCCTTTCGGCACAGGTCCACCAGAACTTACAAGGGCAACGCGGGCTTTTCTCATGTCCTTAACAGCAGGTTGAGGGTCAACCCTATCAAATACAGGCATAGGATATTCTGTTACAAATTCCTCACCTTTAATTTTTTTAAGCAACATGTTGACTGCACGCTTACTTCCCCGCTCTGGGGCGAAGTAGTTTTGACGCAAGCCTTTTAATACGTAACCTTCGGTGGGTGTTTCACCAGCGATAAGTTTCTTTACGATTTCTGCCATTGCAGGCATGGCTGTACGCATGGATGCCGCACTATTGCCTGTGGCTACAAAATAGCCATGACGTTTATAAATTTCAAGTCCAGGGTTCTCTTCATAGAGTCCGCCGACTACGGGAATATTTAATTCCTCATCCACAATTTTTGCCACTGCGCCGCAAGCCATGCCATAGCGTCCAGCGTTAAACCCTGGGCCTACGACTACAATATCTGGCTTAAAGCTGCGAATCATCTCCAGAACTTCTTTGGAAACCGCTTCGAGGTTTTCGTTGAAATAGCTGTCACCGCAAATGACTGTACCAACGATTTCACCTGCTCCGCCCAGTGCCGCATTTAATGCTTGACCAGGCCCTACGAAGCCATCGCGCTTTTCAGGCTTGATGTCGGCTTTTTCTTCACCGCCAATTTGTGCAAAAAATTGGTTTATATAATGAACAATACGGGGCATGTATACCCTCCTTATTAACCGCGATAATTTGCAACTTCGGCAATAACCGCATCTACATCGATTACCATTTCCATCATCGCAATTTGGTCTTCATATACTGTTGCGTCGATTTCATCTTTAAGTTCTACAATATGATATGCTTTGAGTCCCAACGAGACTCCGGCGAGAGGACCTGCAAAGGTTGGATCTCCAGCAGATACTGTTTCTGCGGCTAGGCCGCTGGCTTCTGCTTCTGCACCGCCAAGTAATACGATAAGGTCATCTTTACCGTACTTGTCGTGCAAATCTTTAATCCTCGCTTGATTTTCTAGGTCCATTGCGCCTGCGCTGGTTCAGACGAAGCATTCCGTCGTGGAAAATACTACTTCCGCGCCGGGTATCGCCGCCACACAGGCTTCAATCGCTGGGCCGGGGATTCCATCCCTGTCACCCAAAATGGCTATCTTTTTGTTTTCTAAAATACCCATGGTGTCATTCCTTTCTATATTTTAATGGGGCTGTGCCCATTATTAAGTTTATAATAATTTTGTTAAGCAGTTTTTGCTGTTAAGAATCCAAAACCAAGCTCGTTTGTTGCACTGGTGATGACTTGAATTTCAGCTTCAATGCTTCCGTCTGGACGTAAACTGCCTTCCCATCCGCCCGCGATAAGGTTCGCAACTTCTGGATATCCAATGATAGTATCCATTGGAGGAAGTACGACAACTTGGTTAGCGTTTCCTGCGGTTACACACGCATTGCCAAGAGGGGTTGAGTCTGCAAGGGATTGGCTTCCGCCGTCTTGTCCTGCATACTCATCTGTGATAAGCACAGTTTTGATACCTTTGCCTTCAATTTTGTTACAGTTCATCACAAGGTCTGCATCAGGATTTCCAAAACCTTCTTCGGAAATAATAACAGCTTCTGCACCAAGGAACTCAATGAGTTTGGCTGTCATGTTGGAACTGCGTTCTTTGTCTTGAAGGGTTACGTTTTCGTTGGTGATTACACAACCAAGGAAGTTGATGGTTTTACCATGTTCCTCATATAAGTCCATAATCACAGGGCTGTTACAATGGATATAGGTTGGGTTTTTGTCGCAAGCTGAAACACAGTTTCCGCTGACGATTGCGCCATCCATAATCTCTGTTGGATACATAAATGTGGGTACGATTTCAGCCACATCCACACCATAGTAATAGGTGTTGTGAAGTAACCCTTGGGTTTGTAACATATACACATAGGCTACTTTTGGCAAGTTGGGGAACTCTGCCGCTTGTTGCAATAACGGCTTGGTTTCGTAGGTTTTCACCTCGTCGGGTTTTACTTCTTTGCCCGCTTCCCCAAGATAGTTTGCCGCACGGAAACCTGCAAGGCGTACTACAAGCTCATGCTCATGCTGTTTAATGCCGTCTACAGGCTCGACTTTTAACACCACGTTTTGGGTTTTGCTAAAAGGTGTGTATTCTGCGCCTGTTCCGCTCATGTCTACAATACCCTCTTGGAAACCTACAATTCTACCTGTGGTAATAACGGCTGCACCTTTTAAAACATGGGTGCGACCAGAGCCAACTTGCTCTACACCAGTCATGAATCCAGGGAAAATTCCGCCGTCTCCTTCAACTTTTACCCGTGGCTCAATGGCATCCTTTACAGGAATAATACGCACAGATTCACCGGGTCTTGCCAAGAAAACTTCAACCGATTTAATACGGTCATCGTTTCCTGCAATTTCAGCGAGTTCTTTTTGGTTGACAAACAATGTTGCGTTTTTAACCTCAGTTTTATCGCCGAACTGAACATCCTTAATTAGGATATTACCAATTTCTAGCTTCATTAACTAACCTCCTTCTAAATGGGGCTCTGCCCCAAATCCCGCCGTTCCGACAGGCAAAGCCCGTCTACACTTCCTTGCGGGAGTTGCACTTACGCAACTCTGGTTTAGGCTAGTAGTTCATCCAACTTTGATTGAACTACCGCGATACCGCCTTCTGAAATAGCGTCTTTATCAAGGTGAACCACCTTTTCGCCACCTTTATAAAATGCAATGGTCGGAAGCCCCATCACCTTTTGGGTAATTAGGAATCTTGCACTGCCGGCAGTGTTAAATTTGCCAAACTTTGCGCGCCCTGCGTTTTTTTCTGCAAGTGCTACAACTTCGGGCATCAGTGCCAAGCATGGCTCGCACTTTTCGCCCCAAAAATCTACCATGACTAAACCGTCAGCCTGTAATACTTCGGCTTCAAAATTGTCTTTGTTAAATTCAAGCATGAGAAATCCTCCTTATGATGTCGTCACTAAAATGTGACCTTACCTTCCACATGACCTTCTAAGAATTTTTCAGCGGCAACGGCGGCAATAGCACCGTCTGCGGCAGCTGTCACGACTTGACGCAAATATTTTACCCGCGCATCGCCAACGGCATACACACCGGAAATATTTGTTTCCATTTTTTCAGTGGTTTCAATATAGCCTTGAGGGTTCATGTTTACTTTGCCTTTTAAAAACTCTGTACTGGGAATAGAGCCAATGAATACGAAAACTCCATTGGTTTCCATTTGTGTTTTTTCATTGGTTTTCATATTTTTAAGCATAACGCCTTCAACCATTTCCTCACCTAAAACTTCATCAATGGTGGAGTTCCAAACCCATTTGATTTTTGGGTTAGCCATGGCCTTTTCGGCACTTTTTTTATTGCAATCAAGGATACCTTCATCATGAATGACAATAACTGTAACGGTTTCTGCAAATTTTGTAAGATACATGGCTTCTTCAATGGCAGCATCACCGTTGCCAACCACCACCACGTCAAGTTCTTCAAAAAAGTCAGCGTCACAAGTGGCACAGTAAGAAACACCTTTACCGCGCAGTTTGCCTTCCCCTTCTACACCAAGTACACGGGGTTGTGAACCGGGGGAAAGAATCACCACTTTAGACTCGTAGACTTCTCCTGATTTTGTTTTAACTTTTTTTACTTCCCCTTCAAGCTCCACGTCGATGACAATGCCTTTTATCATTTCTGTACCAAAATGGGTGGCGTGGGCAAGCAGTTTATCCATTACATCTGGGCCTGTGGTTTTTTCAAAAAAACCCGGATAGTTTTCAAGCTCCATAGTGGTTGCGGCTTGACCGCCTGCGCGCCCTTTTTCAATCATGGCTGTTTTTAAGCGTCCGCGGCTTCCATACATGCCGGCAGACAATCCGCCCGGGCCTGCACCTACGATTAGAATGTCGTACAATGTTGACATTTTGAGCATCCTCTCAGTTTTTTGGTGGTACACTGCTTATTAAGTCGAGGTCGATTACACGAAAATCCTCCAGCATTCCATCTGTATATTGGCGATTTTTCACAGGCAATTTTCGCAGAGTAACTATCGCGTCCTCTATGATTTGCAAAGACTTTAAATCCAGCTGACGACCTCTCTTTGGCGGTGTGTCAACTGCCACGCTTTTATATGGCGATTCATTAGGCTTTATACTGCCGCTTAATGGATGACTAATAAGCACTGCCCCCATGTGAACCGCATCGCGCACCTCTACAAACACTCTTTGGACATCACAATCCATATAGCGCACTAAATCGGGATATTTGTCCCGTACAGCGGGATTGTTGGAAAATATCATCAGCATTTTGCCATTCTAACATACAGACAAAATCCTGTAAATTAGTCTTTGAAAATTTGGCTTTTCGTACAAAACTTAGCACAATATTTCGCGTTTCGCACAATAATTAAAAGTATAAAAAAATTCCCTGGGTGATAAACAACGCAAGGACTTTTTGACCATCATGGGTTAAACATCACTGTTTGAATATTGCAATGTGATATCAGGGGGTGTTTGTGCCATAAATCATTTTTTTATAAACATCCCGCACAATGGCGATGATTTCTAATGCTTTTTTAGCAAGATTTCTTTTTATAAAATACTTTTCAAGCACGTCGCAATAATCAAGGGCTTTAAAATATTTGTTTGTGCTGACTAAGTGAGGTATGGCAACATCCTTTAGATATCGGCATGATTGTTCATCTCTTAGTGACATAAGATGAGTAAGGGATTCAAACAAAACAAAATACTCCTTGTGTGCTTTTGTCATTTCAATTGTATCCAGCAACAGTTCCTTACATTTGGAAAAGGATTTAAGCCCTATTAAACAGCGCATTTTATAGTATATGTTTTCTAAATAAACATTATCGTGCTTTGGGAAATACTCAAATGCTTGGTTAAAGTATTCTAATGCCCTTTCTAACTTGCTTGATTTAAAGTACATACACCCTAAATTATGCAATGCTATGCCTATATACCTGTTGTTGTTGATATTTTGGGCGCGGATAAGATATTTATTTAGTAATTGTTCTGCCTCTTTAAGCTCACCAACGAATATGTAATTGACGGCAAGGTTGTTGCCCAAGCGCAGACCCAATAGGCTTGTCCGTTCATCACTGAACAATGCGTAAGCTTCGTTTTGATACATGATTGAACTATAAGGCATTCCCAGCCTTGTGTAGCATAAAGCAATGTTGAATCTAAGGGATACTTCTTTTTTTAAACTTGCAACATCCAAGTGATATGCTTTAAGAAAATATGCCAAGGATTGTTCAATTTTTTCATAAATCATATACAAAGTACCCTTATTATAATAGTAATGATAAAGGTTTTCACTGTTCATTGTATGGATAATTCCCTCATCCAAATCAAGAGCCGTTTTTGCTAAAGATGTTTTCTTCTGGGTCAGTAACAGTTCTATATTGAACATTTTGTACATCATCACAAGGTCTGGTTCAAAAGGCAGGTGAAGAATAACAGACAATTTTTTTTGCATGGTATCCGCTTCGTCCATTGCTTCATCTCTTATAACATCCCGCCATATATACAAACGCTCACGAAATACAAATCTTTCACCCTCAAGCAGGGGCACGCCCTCTATATTCAGTGATTGCCTTATGGATTTTAATATATGACTGTTGCATTCTATTTGTCCGCACTCTATTCTGCTGATGGTTGAAACACTGCAACATAAATCCACCGCCAAGCTTTTTTGAGATACATTCAGCGTTTTTCTAATTTGCTTAATTTTCTCCCCTACGGTTAAACTATCCTTTGTCAACACCGAAATCATCCCCCTAAATTTTTCACATTGTTCAGCACAATATACATTTTTACACATAAAAATACAATTTTACGCAAATTTCGAGGTTTACAAAATGCTGGAATCCCTACATTTAAAAGCCCTAACATAAAGGGGCAATCGAAAACCCCAATGATTCAGCCTATACTTATTTTCAAAAAAACGAATTTTCGGCAAAATTCTTTCATTAAAGCAAAGTTTTAGAGAATTTATTTTATTGACTACATCTCAATGCCCTCATTATAATTTTGGCATGAAGTACGCATAAAGTTCGTAAAGAACTCAATCCATGCAGGGAAGGAGGGCAAACTCATGAAATTGACACCAATCATTAACACAGAGTGGTCTGTAGAATCTGAAGAAATTACTTTTGATTTTACATCTCGCCAACTCAGAAATCAGCAATTTGGTATGGGAAACATGTGGTGCTGCGAGTGGTAATTTGCAATGACAACAACTGCTGTTAAGCCAAGTGCTTGGCAGCAGTTATTCATTTTTATACATTATGACAGAGGAGATGACGGGATGAAACTTATCAATCACAAAGTATTCGTCAATATTGATGATGACAAGAAACTGCTTATAAACACTTTAAGGGGTACTGTTGACGAGATAGACTCCCGTATTTATGAGACACTTTCTAAATGGCAGACTTGCGAAAATATTGTCCCCGAAAATGATTTGGAAAAAGAGCTTTTTGAAAGTTTGCAAGACAGGGGGCTTTTGGTCAATGACCATGAAGAAGAAATCGCAAAAAGGGAAGCAATCATTAAGGCTTTACGGGAAAAACATAATGCAAGAAACCCAGTAGACCATTTCATTACCTTTGTCATGACCTATGACTGTAATTTTAGATGTCCTTATTGTTTTGAACATGGTCTTAACGAAAAAAAAGCGATGATGTCTCCGACCCTTATTGATGCCGCTTTAGATTTGGCAGGGGATGATTTCACAGTCATAAACCTCTTTGGCGGCGAACCGCTGTTGCCTGAAACCAGACCTGCTATAGCGTATCTTTTTTCAAAGAAGCCTGATAAATACTATGATATAATAACCAATGGGTATTATTTAACAGAATTTTTGGACTTGCTTTTAAAGGTAAATATTTACAACATTATGGTTACTTTGGATGGCGAAGAAGCGATACATGACAAAAAAAGATTTTTGGAAAATGGTGAGCCAACATTTAAAAAGATTATGACAGGCATAGCGCAATGCTTAGAGAATAATATCCACATATGTATCAGAATGAACCTTGATTCAAGCAATTTTGAATCGGGAACGCGGTTAAAGACAGAATTGCTTGAAAAGTTTGACCAATACAGCGAACTGCTATCCTTCGAGCAATCTACACTACTTGGTGACGGCGGAAATAATCCTGATATGCTGGCAGATATCTATTTTCAAGACATGGAACTTCCCCTTGAAGAAAGAAAGCGGCGGAGCAGACAGCTTGGCAAATTTAACGCGATTGTAGACTATATCACTACAGGCAAAAAGCCTAAACCCATGTACTCTTATTGTCATGCCCATGTTAATAGTATGATGTTTGACCCCTATGGCAATATTTATCCATGTTTAGCCAGTGTAGGCAAGGAAGAATATACAATAGGCACATACTATCCTAAAGTTGAATTTAAAGAAAACTCCATACGCAACCGTAATATAGAAAAAATCCCCCAATGCAGAGAATGCATATACGCGCTCATTTGCGGCGGCGGATGCCCATTGAAATTAAAAGACGATTTCTTTCGCCCCGTTTGCGGTTCGATAAAAAAACATCTAAACGAGGTCTTGCCCACCCTTTACAGAGCAGAGCAGGAAAGCCGAAAGAAGATGAAAAATACAACTGCGGTTCATTGATACAAAAAAATCCATCTGTCTACAGGTGGATTTTTTTGTTTTATATCAACAGGTTTAAAGGGGGTTAATGGCTTTCAGTATAAGCAGTTGACCTGTTACTACTGAATGATTGAAGTAACTTATATGTGTTTGTGTATCAACTCATGTTATTGTAGATACACACAGTAGATTAACCTATTTTTTGCAAAACAAAAACCGTCATGACAAAAGTGATTCATTTTTGCCATGACGGTTTAAGTCATATCATTCTACTGCCCGAAACCGGAATCGAACCGGTACGCCCCGAAGGGCACGGGATTTTAAGTCCCGGGCGTCTACCAGTTCCGCCATTCGGGCACTTTATAAAATATAAAGCTTGATGATTCTATCAAAGATTTGAAGAAAAATCAAGCTGTTTACACAAAATAACCTTTTTTTATTATTCCAGTGCCAACATTGTAGTGTAATGGGTGTAAAGATAGTCTACAAACCCTTCTGCAATAAGGCGTTCCAGCACTTCATTAAACATCCCCAACAGTTCTGTGTCTTCTAAATGAAAAGCCATACCAAACTGTTCCGGCCCAAAAAATTCTTCGTCTGTAAAAATACGCAGTTGGTCAGGATGGTTTGCCAAGAACCCACGGGCAACAGGTGAATCTACTACAAAAACATCAATGCTTCCATTCAGCAAGTCAATAATCCCTGCTGTAGGCTGATTATAGCTGATAAGGTCATATCCTGTAATAATCATATCATCGTTTAAGCTGAGTTCTGCTGTTGTGCCAAATTGTACCCCAACACGCAGCCCTTCAAAATCTGCGACAGAGTGAATCGTATCATTGTCAATATTTACAATGATGGTTTGACGGGCATCAAAATATGGAATGGTAAAGTTCACTTGCTCTGCACGGTCAGGACGGATAGTCATACCTGATGCGATAAAATCAATGTCTCTGTTTGTCAGTGCCATAATAAGCCCTATAAATGGTTGGTCTTGAATGACAATATCCATGTCCAGCTCTTCTGCAATACGTGCGACTAATGAAACATCAATGCCAGCGTACCTGCCAATGACACCTTGCCCATCATCGGCAACAAATTCAAATGGGGGGAAATCAGCAGATGTACCCATAACCAATGTGCGCCGCTCGTCATCATCACTACTACAGCCTGTAAAAAGCACGGCTGCACCCATTAACATCACTGCGAGTAAAATCAAATACTTTTTCATAAATCATCTCCATCTTTCTATTTTTAATTTTAAAGTATTTTGGCTAAGAATGATTTTGTACGCTCATTTTTTGGGGTTTCAAATATTTCCGTTGGCGTACCTTGTTCAAGGATTACCCCTTCATCCATAAAAAGCACTCTGCTGCCTACTTCTTTTGCAAAGCCCATTTCGTGGGTGACGACAATCATTGTCATGCCGTCATTGGCAAGGTCTTTCATGACTTGCAGTACTTCACCAACCATTTCTGGGTCAAGTGCAGATGTGGGTTCGTCAAAAAGCATGACTTCAGGTTCCATCGCTAAAGCTCTAGCAATGGCAACCCTTTGCTTTTGCCCGCCAGAGAGTTTACCAGGGTAAACCTCTGCTTTGTCTGTTAGCCCTACCTTTTCCAAAAGGCTGTGCGCAAATTTATTTGCATCCCCTTCTGTCATGCCTTTGATTTTTTGCGGGGCGATTGTAATGTTTTTTAAAACCGTAAGATGGGGGAAAAGATGAAACTGCTGAAATACCATACCAACCTTTTGCCTAATGCGGTTTATATCCGCTTTTTTGCCTATGATATTTTGCCCGTTGATGATGATTTCCCCCTGGCTTGGTGTCTCCAGTAAGTTTAAACTGCGTAAAAAGGTAGATTTGCCAGAGCCAGAAGGCCCAATAACCACCACTTTTTCACCGGCTAAAATTTCTTCATGGATACCCTTGAGTACGTGAAGTTTTCCAAAATTCACATGCAGATTCTTTACAGTAATCATACGACCACCCCCTTTATGCAGTTGCGGTATCAGATTTCCGCAGCCTTTTCTCAAATTTTCCTAAAAAGAATGTAAGCACTGAAATTAAAACCAGATACATAATAGCGGAAACAAACAGCGGCGTTACATCAAAGGTGCGGGATACGATTTGCTGGGCGATTCTTGTTAAATCTGCCACCCCTACAAAACCAACGATTGCCGTTTCCTTCGTAAGCATAATAAATTCATTGACAAATGAGGGCAAAATATTTTTTATTGCTTGAGGCATAACTATGTAAACCATAGTTTTTGTTTTGCTAAACCCTAGTGATAATCCTGCTTCCATCTGCCCCTTGTCTATGGACTGAATGCCGCCGCGTATCAACTCTGCCACATACGCACCGCTATTGATACCCAGTGCAACAACACCTATCCACACCCTGTTTCCTCTAAACCCTGAAAAAAACAACGCCCCTACAATCAATAACTGTATCACCGCAGGTGTACCACGGATAACGCCCAAGTAAACAAATGCAATACCTCTAAGTATTTTAAACCGTGAAAGTTTAAAATATGCAACGATTGCGCCTATCACAATGCCTATGGCAATAGCCCCTGCCGTAATTTGAATCGTTACCAACAGCCCCTGCAACAGCATTTCTGTTCGTCCATAGCCAAGGGTGTTTAGCAATGAAGCCCAAAGTCCGTCAAACAAATTATAACCTCCTCGTGCATAATTATTCATTGACATTGCATAATTATACACTTATAATTGATTTTGTCAACAATAATTTTTTAAGGAGGATTCAAATGGAAAAGAGAAAGGTCATTATCATAGGTGCAGCGGGGCGGGATTTTCACAACTTTAACACAGTGTATAGAGATAATCCTGCCTACGAAGTCGTGGCATTTACAGCCACACAAATTCCAGACATTGCAGGGCGTAAATATCCAGCAGAACTGGCAGGGAAACTATACCCACAGGGGATTCCCATTTATGAGCAAAAGGAGCTTATTCATCTCATAAAAAAGCTTAATGTAGATGAATGTGTATTTTCCTACAGCGACATTACCTATGGAACGGTGATGAGTTTAGGGTCGGAAGTCAATGCTGCCGGGGCAGATTTTTTACTCATGGGCACGAAACAAACCATGATTAAAAGCAATAAGCCTGTCATTGCAGTAGGTGCAATACGTACAGGGTGCGGAAAAAGCCAAACCTCACGCCGCATTGTAGAATCCCTCATGGCAAAAGGATTAAAAGTCATTACAGTCCGCCACCCCATGCCCTACGGAGACTTAGCTGCCCAAAAAGTCCAGCGTTTTGCCACCGCCGCTGACTTAGACAAACATCAATGTACCATAGAAGAAAGGGAAGAATATGAACCTTATGTCGCCCGTGGCAATGTTATTTATGCAGGGGTAGATTATGCCGCTATTTTAAGCGCGGCAGAAAATGACCCCAGCGGCTGTGATATCATTTTGTGGGACGGCGGCAATAATGACTTTCCATTTTATCAGCCCGATTTGATGGTGACAGTAACAGACCCTCACCGCCCCGGGCATGAGCTTTCATATTATCCCGGTGAAGTTTCTCTGCGTTTAGCCGATGTGGTGGTCATCAATAAAATTGACAGTGCTGACTATGCAAATATCCAATCGGTCAGAAAAAATATTCAACACATTAACCCAAATGCAACCATTGTAGACGCGGCATCTGTCATCAATGTAGATAAACCTGAGGTGATTAAAAATAAAAAAGTGTTAGTCATCGAAGATGGCCCAACACTAACCCATGGAGAAATGCAAATTGGCGCAGGGGTTATTGCGGCACAGCGTTTCGGCGCAGCAGAAATTATTGACCCCCGCCCGTATGTTGTGGGGAAATTGAGTGAAACCTATGCGCAATACCCAAGTATAGGCAAACTCCTGCCAGCGATGGGTTATAGCCAGCAACAAATTAAAGACCTATCTGAAACAATAAACAAAACCGATTGCGATTCTGTTATCATAGCCACCCCTATTGACCTAGGGCAGTTAATAAAAATCAATAAACCCACTGCCAAAGTGGAATACAGCCTACAAGAAATAGGCAGTCCAACCCTTGATGAAATCTTGGATGAATTTTATAAAAAGTTTTAAGCCATAATAATAAAAAAATCCCATTGTAAGTTTTCCAACGGGATTTTTTTATACCATAAAATTCGGAACCTTTTACCACGGCAGAAATATGTATATAAAAAGGACAAATATTTAATTGGGAGTTGAGCGATATGCAATCGTTTAATGAATATAAACGACAGATAAAAAAAATATTTGCAATGGTGCTTGCATTCGTCATGGTGCTTGGACTTACGCCATTTGCAGCATATTCAAATTATAATGATGATACAGAAGAAACCACAGATATACAAAACAATGATGAGGAAGAAACTCAAAATAATGACGAGCCGGAAGATAATGATGAAATAACTGATGATGAACCCCAAGAAGAAGAAGAAGAAGAAGAAGAACTTATACAAGGTTTATATACTGAATTTACCCCAGCAGAACACATCACAGTTACATTTTGGTATAACTATCAAAGTCAACAATATAGTACCCAACTTGTAACAATGGGTGAACTGCTGGAGTATAAACCTCAACCTGATAGGATTTTTTGGCCTGTAGGGGCTATATCATTCCGTGGATGGTTTACTATGCCTCAAGAGGGTTTTTATAGTACAGCATATGAAGCCTTTAATTTTACTCAACCCATAGAAAAGCCCCTTGCATTATTCGCCCATTATGACAACCGACATCTTGTAAAGGTGTTAAATGCAGAAGGTACGGTGGTGCATTCTGCCCGTGTAGGTCAAGGGTTTATAGAACCTGATGATATAGATATCATTCATGCACTAGGTCATAGTATCACACCGCCTTCTGGACAAGTTTTTGCTTTTTGGGCAGAAGAAGGCAGTGATATCGCTTTTGATATTAAAAGTGAAATCAACAGGGATATTGTTCTTGTACCGATATTTGCAGCGTTGCACGTTATCACATTTATTTCAGATGGCGACCATGTTTCTCCAATCACTGCCGTGCATAATAGCCATTTTACACTGCCGCCAAACCCTTCAAGAGTGGGTTTTGAATTTCGGCATTGGGCATTAACGCCTGATGGGGATACACCCTTTATTGATGAGCCGATAACCAGTGATTTAACACTATATGCCGTATGGAACCCCCAAATGGTTTACTTTACTGTAGTATATTGGGTAGAAAGACCTAATTTTATAGGCGACCCAGGAGAAGTTCACGAAAATTATATTTTTCATCAGTCTGAACGCAGACAAGCCCAGGCAGGGTCAATGGTCAATCTTACGAATGGCTCAAATTTTGAAGCCTTTAACCTGCCGCAAGGTTTAACATTAACAAATGGCACTGAATGGGCAACATTCAGGCATGGTGAAAGCAGAACAGTCTTAGGCAATGGCAATACGGTTATCAATGTATATTTACGCCGTGTGTTATTTACTTTTGAATTTGACTTAAACCCCGGCACAAACAACAACACGAATAGGCGCGGCGCAACAATGGCCTTTGACGGACATTCCTTTTCTCAAGGAATTAGCCCAGAAGGTGTTGGATTTAACAACGCAAGATATTCCTTCCAAGCAAAGTATGAACAGGATATTACCCACCTTTGGCCCAGCAGTGCCAATGCCACATTTTTAAGAACACATGTCAGCCGTAATAATGCCTCAAGCCCATGGGGTAATACAGCCACCGCAAACTTCACAAGCTGGGCGCGTGCAAGCAATATATCTGCACCGTTTAATTTTGTAACCCATAGGCTAACCGTCACCCATGACATGGTGCCTAACAATGGGCAGGCTGCTGTATTTACAGTAAACTGGGGGGCTGTAGTGGTTCGGTATGCACAGTTTTGGATTGAAGCATTGCCCAATGAAACAGGCATACCCATGGAATTTAATGGTGTCACCCGTGACTTTGTTATGTGCCAACGGAACTCCCAAGTCCTTAATATTCAAAGCAATACAACCCTTAACCCAAGAGAAATAGAAGGCGCAAGGCATATTGGTGACAATAACCTGCGCCCAGATGGAACAGTGGTCAATAGCAGAAACTCAAATGATGTACAAACCTATCGATTTTTTTATACACGCAATCGCCACAACTTACACTTTAACACCATGGGCGGACAGCAAATTGATGCAGTAAATATCATGTTTGGTCAAGAAGTTTTGGAATTTGTGCCTGATGAAATAGATGACAAACTTGAAAATGGATTTATACACCGTTTCATGGGCTGGTATCTTGATGCAGATTATAGAGTTGTGTTTGACCCTTCAATGACCATGCCCAACAGTGCAGTCACATTATTTGCAAGATGGGCTTCAACTGAACTTGAAGTGACATTGCTATATGCACTAGGCGGGCTTGAAATGCAGGCTTCACCCATACCCATAGGGCGAGGTCAACACCTTCGTGAGGAATTTCTGCCCTATCAAGTGGGTCAAACTGTAGAGGGCTGGGGTGTATTTGTAGGTTGGTCAAGACTACACGCCAATAATATTTTGAGACGTTTTTCTTTTGACACACCTATCATGGAGCATTTGACCCTTGTAGCCACATGGCAAACAGATGGTTTTGTTATCACCTATGACATTGGACAGGGTATTGGCGAAACACCTGTAAATCCTAATGATTATAAACTCAATACTACAGCCCGTATTGCAGGCAATAACAATTTCTCTGCACCGCCTGGGTATACCTTTATAGGCTGGACAGAAGCCCGCACCCCAAGCAGAATCTTTTTTCCAGATATGTTTGTTACAATAGATGGGCATAAGCATTTTACAGCTTTATTTGTATCTAATGACAGGCTGGAGGATTATATCACAGTCGCATTTCATCCAAACTTTGTTACGGCACAGTTGCCATGGTCTAGGCTTATGGAGCGTGGCACGGTTATTTATTTAGATGAAACCAGAGGTATATTCCATCGTTCAGGATATGTACAGGTTGGATGGCATAGTCAAGCGGGCGATAACAATAACCTAGCAGGCATGATAAGTTTTGAGGGAACTATTCAACCCCAAGATTCCATCGTATACTATGCAGTGTGGGAACGTATTGATGAAATGTGGTTTACAGTAATCTATGAAGCTGGTGAACAGGGAACGTTTGATACACAAGTCTTTGAAAACCTTTTATATGGCGCAAACACTCCAGCATTTGATGGAATACCTGAAGGTGTTTCTGGTTGGATATTTGCAGGATGGTATCCTGACGTATCAGAAACTGTTACAGAAAACGCAATATATGTAGCCCAATGGATTTTTGATGAAGAAAATGATAATGGGGACAATGAAGATAATGATGACAACGACAATGACGATAACGATGACAGCGGTGACGATGACACCGATAATAATGAGGATGAGGATGAGGATGACTACGACAACGGCAACAACGTAAGTAATAATGATAACGAAGATAATGACTATACTGAATATAATGGCAGCAATGAAGGTTCACCGCCAAGCACTGTCATACGAGTACCTGCTAACATTGTTGAGACTAATGTAGGGGACAGGGAATATATCATCATAAATGATATAGAAGTACCCCTGTCAGCATTTGAAGACAATGAGTATGTATTTATAGATGATAGAGGCACACCCCTTACTGGATTTATTTTTGATGAAGAAGATGAAAATATCGTTTTTGTTGAAGGTGAAGTCACCATTGTTGATGAGCATGTAGTCATTATTGAGGCACAGCCCGTTCCACTTGGCACACTGCCGCGCACTGGGTTAAGCAATATCCGCCTTATATTACAGCTCGGGTTTTTTATATCTGTGCTGGCGGCATTGGCTACACTCCACTATATTTTTAAGATTAAAAGAGAGCTATAAACATTTCCTTATGTAATCGGCAAGCACATGCTTGCCGATTTTAATGTGAAAAAGGAAGAAAATATATATGAAAAACCTCCTTACGCAAAAGTCAAGGAGGTTTTTCATGCTCAAAAAACACTTTATTATAAACTTGACATATTTCAACCAAACACAACGCATTCATTTAAAATTCATAATTTTTCACAAAAATACATTTGGAAATTAAAAATATTTCGTTGACTTTGTCTATGCGACAATTTATAATCATGTTAAATAAAAACACAGAATTACTATAAAATCTAAAAAGAAGGAAATGCGCGCTTTTCCCTGTGTTTGGAGCATGGGATGGTGATTGTATAATTAAGCGTAGTAAAGTATTGTTCTTGTTGGCTCTTTCGTTGATGTTTGCAATGTTGACATTGCCAGCATTTGAGCTTGAATTGGCATTAGCAGATGAATTTGAAGCAACATTCAATGTTGAAGATTGTTGCTTCACCGAAGAGGGATTATTTGCTGTCGATACTACTTATATTGAAGTAAATCCAGCAAATGCAAATATTTGCGGAGGGAGTTGCGGGTCATTATGGGCGATAATTGCACCTGTATGCAGATGTTTTGCTATGAGTACTTGCAATTCTTCTTCATGTAGACATGCGTAGGCTTTAAATTTACGTTACTTGCCACATAATATGAAGACGGGGGTTCTAATGTTTATTATCGGTCAAATGGTGTGGTTGGCATTTTTTGTGCTTGTGCTTTTAATATCAGGCGAAGCTGTCTTTGATATAGTCATGCTTTTCATCGACTTACCTTCATTGTTAGCCCTTGCAGTGCCACTTTTAGGCATTATCATGGCTACACGAGGTTTTGCATTCTTTGGTATGGGCTTTAAAATGGCAATTAACCCAAAAGCAGTACTTTCACAAGAAGACAGAAATGGTGTTGCTGGATTATTTCGTCTTTTATCTATTTCTACCCTCATTATTGCAATTGTTGTTTTTGTAACATCTATGTTAATCACTATTTATAATGCAGACAATGATTTGTTAGTAAGCTCAATGGGGGATATTGTAATTATCTCATCTATAGTTTTATTTTATGGCACGTACATTTCACTTGGGCTGTTTGCGCCTATTAGCTTTATAGCCAAAGCCTATAAATAACTATTTCTAGTAAGATAACTTTTATCAATATCATTATTACAACACAAAAGCCCGATAAATAATATCGGGCTTTTAATGTGAAAAAGGAAGAAAATATATTAACGCCTAAAACTGAGGTGGCAGTTGTAGGAAAAGGCGTTCTAACAAGCCTGTTTTATTTCTTTAGCACAATGGCTGCAAATAAGTTTACCATTAAAAGATGTAAGTTCATTGGTATCACTACAAATAATGCACTTGTTGTAGTATTTGCTAATGATAATGTTCTGACCGTCCACATGAATTTCTAAGCCCTGCTCCCTATCAATGCCAAAGGTTTTACGGATTTCTTTAGGAATTACGAGCCTGCCTACATCATCAACATTTCTTACGATTCCAGTTGCTTTCATGCGATATCCTCCTCTGCAAATTTCCACACATGTAATTTGTCTTGGTCTAAAGCGATTTCCATTTCGTCTTGCTCGTGCCATTCAAGGAGTATGCGCGACCCTTCGCTAAATTGTACCCTGCCCTGTTCGTCTAGTTGAACTTCGCCATCTTCTTTGGTAAGTAGGGTGATACTACGCTCTGCTTCGCTAATGAGTACGGTAAGTTTACTGCCTATACTCCACCCCATGTGGTTGCGGAACGCTTCTGGAATGAAAATCCTTCCCTGCTCGTCCATTGTACATAATCTAAGATTGCTCATTTTGCTTCCTCCTAGTGAATCTTATATTTGCAACAATATGGCGGAGTGTTGTGTTGGTATTATGCGTCACTTAACATATTTTAGCAAAAGAATATTACGTATTTTAAAATATGATATAAACATATTTACAGCCAACATTTCCCGTGATAATATGATAAAAAAAATGTATGTCTTTTATGTATCTATTTAGTCTAGTTACACTTATTTCTGGTTAGTTTATGACTTTTGTACCGTTCGGTTGCTCTGATTTGGTTGGAGGCCTTGAGGGATGTGACTTGTAAGACTTTCATTATGAAGGAGAAGTTTTTAATGTTGAAGAGTATACAAAAAATTAAAGAATCTTTAATTAACGAATACCTAGCATTAAAAAAGCTTGAAAATCAAAATATGGATAAACTTATTAACAATATTGAAAAGTGTCTGGCTAAAAAAGCTGATGATGATTTGACTATGATTTTATATGACTTGAAAACGACCAAGGCAGATAATGACGATAAAAGTTTTGAAGAATGTTGTGCAACAGCTGCTCCAATCTTTAAGTATTTGGAGTCATTAGTTGAATGGAAGTACTTAGACTTTGCTGTATTAGCAAGCATGATTGCTTTTCTTCCGACATTTGGTTCGACTATGGAATTTGCCGAAGAAGCTTTTGCTCTTTTAAATGATGAAGAATATGAAAGCCAGTATGAGTTTAGGATAGTTCGTGCGATTATGCACCATAATCTTACACATCGCTTATTACGAGTGAAATATCACGAATCTAATTTGAGTGTGGAAATACTTAATAAAGCCTTTAAGCGAAGTTTTGACCACATTATGGCGATAGCTATAAGAAATAAACTTCCTATGCAGTATGTACTACAAATCCGACAAGGGATTTTTGAAAATAAGCAAGAGTTAATTAAAGTTGGGCTAGAAGCACTTGCAGAATGCGGTAATAGAAAACTATACAGAATAACAAAATCAGACATGGCAGAATATCTGGCATATATGGATGAAACTTTAGACAGACCTTTAGAAGGAATCCTCACAGGACATCAAATACGCAAACGACGTATTGAAACAGATATGCTTGCAACAGACCTTGCTGACCTAATGAATATAGAACCCAGCGCATTAAATGCTATAGAACGCGGGGAGGATTCAGTATCCTTTAACAGGCTAAAAAACTTTGCTAAAATCCTTGGTGTAAAACTAGATTATTTTACGGGAGATGACGACGCAATAAAAGAAAATGCAGACCCTTTCCTGCTTGCTGTCAACGCTTGCACCGCCAAAGCAACCGAAGCGGACAAGGAGCTTATGCTAAACGTCCTGCACTCTATCATGAACACCAAATATCCAGACCGTGGCAAACTAAAAGAAAAACCTACAGACTGAAAAATCGGCAAGCACATGCTTGCCGATTTTTTATAAACAGGTATAATACACATGCATATTTTTACAATCATTTAGGGCATAATATTTTTATGATGAAAAATATGGAGGGCGTTTATGAAGAAAATGATTATATGCCTTGTTGCAGTCTTAATTGCTTTTCAAAGTTTGACAGTTTTAGCCGTGGGTGATAATGTGAATGAAACCATTGGAACAATACTAAGCATAGAAAATGATAAAATTCGTGTAAAGGGCGAAGCCATTACAGATGGCGGGCAGACAGAAATTGTGATTCATGTGGGTGACGCACCTATTTTTGACTTGCGCACTGGACTTCCTGTGTCTTTGCAAAATGTCTCGCCTAATATGGGAATCCGTGCGGCGTATGAGATAGTAGGCACGGATACACCTGCAAAAGCCGTTGCAATTTGGCTAAATCCAGAGGATGAGGATGCCGCAGTCTTTACCGTACTTGTCAGTGAGAATATTCAATATGGTACAGATGGCGTTGTCTTTCTTAGTGTTGATGAAAAATATCGTGTTGTACTAAATCAAGAGTCTCAAATTTTAGACTATAATCATGCCCCTTTAACCTCTGCAAACATTGTGCCGGGAATGGAGTTTTTTGTATGGGTGGACATGATAACCGCAAGCTGCCCTGCCTTAGTATACCCAGATAAGGTGGTGCAAATATATTAAGGATGTGAAGTCTTGAATCATAAAGTCAGTGTAGTTGTTCCTGCCTCTGGTGCAGGTATTCGGCTTGGGGGAGATGTGCCTAAACAATTTTTACCCCTTGATGGCAAGCCAATTTTAAAGCGAACCCTTGATGTTTTTGATACGTTAGACTTTGTAGAAGACATTGCCGTAGCCATTCCAACAGGGTATGAAAGTGAAGTCCGTGCCTATGGTATAAAAAAACTCCGTTATATCGTAAGCGGAGCGGCAACACGTGCCCACAGTGTATATGCGGCTTTACATTGCTTAAAAAATCATGAAAATATTGTGATAATCCATGATGGTGTACGTCCATTTGTTACGCCTGAAATAATAAAATCAGTAGTAGAAGCGACGATAAAGCATGGCGCAGCCATTGTTTGTGTGCCTATGACAGACACAGTAAAAATTGCTAATGAAAATAATCAAGTGCAATCCACGCCTAATCGTGAAAACCTTTGGCGGGCGCAAACCCCCCAAGGTTTTACATATCCCATAATCACCCGTGCATATGCTCAAGCCCAAACGGATGACATTCTATCAAAGGTCACAGACGACAGCGCGCTCGTTGAGCGGATAGGCATTTCCGTGCAAGTTGTTGAAGGTAGTAACCTTAACATAAAAATCACTACACCCATCGATTTGATTCTAGCAAATGCATTGCTGCATCAAAGTAAATTGCAATAAAGCAGACTTATAATTATTGCAAAATATGTCAACCATGTTGTAGAGATGTTATATTTACTTAGGAGAGAATCACTTATGAATGCACGCAATTTTCAATTTGAAGGGTGGTACTATAAGCATCAGGCAAATGGTAAGTCCTTGTCAATCATCCCTGGGCGGTCATATGATGAAGCTTTTGTCATGGTTGTCACTGATGGTAAATCTTATTATATTCCATATCCATTGTCTGAATACCGTAAAGGGGATACGCTCATTGTCGGCGGAAATATTTTTTCCCCTGATGGAATAACATTAGCGATTCATCATGAAACACTGGTGCTAACAGGTGAAATAACTTACACAAACCTCACACCCATTCATGGAGATATTATGGGTCCATTCAGATTTTTTCCCATGGAATGCCGTCATGGGATAGTCAGTATGCTGCACACCCTTCACGGTGAAATAATATTGAACGGTGAAGTCCAATGCTTTACAGGTGGAAAGGGTTATATTGAATCGGATAGCGGATACTCTTTTCCAAGTGGATATACATGGGTGCATTCCAATGATTTTGAAAAAAACTGTTCTATTATGGCATCTGTTGCACGGATACCTTTCTATGGATTAAAGTTTTGGGGATGTATTTGTGTAGTATGGCTTAACGGGCAAGAATATCGGCTGGCAACATACAAAGGTGTAAAAATATTACGCTGTGAAGCAGGCATGATTGCGTTGAAACAGGGCAGATATCAACTGACGATTACCATTCCTGACCCGTTGGTTAAGCATAAGCTCCCCGCCCCACGGGCTGGAAAAATGAGCCATAGTATTCGAGAAAGTCTGTCTTGCCCAGCACATTTTCGATTTATGGAGGACGGCCATTGCTTGTTTGATGAAAGAAGCAACACCTCTAGTTATGAATATGAAATGTAAATGTGCCTATAAAAAAATGCCTCAACAAGCTAACGATTGTTGAGGCATTTTTCTTAATCATGATGAACCCTGTACTCATTAAGGAACTTTATAAAACTGTCCTCTAAATTTATTCTACAGCAACAGGTATAACATTACCAAAGGCTAATGCCAAATTGGCAGGGGTTGCACCGTCAAATACGTTGGTGTACCCTTCCATAGCAAACCAATTTGCAATAGGAACACTTCTATTTCCGCCGCGGCAATAGGTGATAATAAGTGTATCAAAACCATTGTAAGCAGGCAAAGCGCGTATTCCGTCAAGGGCAACTTGTGCAAAAGCTTCTGGAATAATCCCATCAGTATCAAATGGATTACCATATGGGCTACTTGCCACATCTGCAAAATGTATTGCACCTGGCACATGCCCCTCTAAAAATTCATCCCTCATGCGTGCGTCAATAATAATATAGTTCCCCTCACCTGCGGCATTGCGAAGTGCTAAAAAGCCTTCTGGACTTGGTGCAGAGCGGTTAACTACATCATTAGGACTTGCGGTAGGGTTTCCACCAGGGTTAAATGGGCCTACTGGCGCGCTTAACTCACCGCTTGCGATGGATTGAACCATGATTAAAGCTTGCCGCGGCGTAGGCAAGTCAAAATCTGTCTGCAAATTAAATGGAGAATCTGCAACGATTGCCTCTCTAATTCTAATACCTGGGTTTCCATTGTCGTTGGTATAAGCAACAACCTTGTAACCTTCGGCACTGGAACTATCCCATTCAAGGACTGCATTCGTTAAGGTAATCATTGAATTATTGGATTTATTCTGTGCATAAACCATGAAAGATATCACCACCACACATAAAACTAAAGTTCCGATTATAGATATTTTCTTCATGCCCATTCCTCCTTTAGAATTTTAGCCAAAAGCGGAAATATTTGATGTAATGTAAAACGACAAATACCACTGCGGCAACGGCTATCCACATAGTCACATTGGCAATGATAGGCAAAAAGTATAAGCTGTAGCGTGTAACTAAAAAGTTTGCCCCAAGCCTAAACGCCAACGCACTAATAACCAATGGAAAGGTAAATGCCGCGTAGGTAGGATAAAAGTCAATTTTACGCAACTCTACAATTATCATAAAGCATACATAAATATAGCAAAGTGTCGCAATGCTAACCAATACATATACAAGTTGCGGAACGCCTTGCCCCTGTGAAATAAATGAACTGAAATAACCCACGGTCAAAAGCGCGGCTGGGGCAGTAAAAATTGCCACGGTTTTACGTGCAGGCTCTGGAAAGACGCGCACTTTATTCATCCTTACAATCACTAGCGATAAAGTAATGATGTACAATACCAACCCTACATAGAAGATGATTTGCCCAATGTGTAAAGCACCCATTGCTGGTGCGGTGACACTAGCCGTTACAATACCTACAGCAACAATAAACCAGCTTGGAAAGACTGTGCCAAGTTTAAAGCCTATGACAAATCTCCAGATAAACAATAACATAATTAGAACATGCACTACAAGTCCTGTATACCACACAACAAGAGCGACTTCCGGCACATGGGGGCGAATGTAAGTGGCAAGCAACATTATTGCCATAGTTGCTGTAGGCAAAACACTCAAAGGCACTGGTGTTTTTAGCTCCTCGCGGGCATGAGGCCAATCAAAAATCAGTTTTAGTGCAAAAATGAGCAATACAATCACCGCAAGCACACCGCATATATAGCGTATTGTTGCGGCATGTTCAAACATGACAGGAAAGTTTAACAAGTTACCCAGCGCGGCAAGCCCTAGTGCCAGCCCTGGTGTTGCCATGGGTATAGCCTTTATAAATTTCTTCATCGTTACCGCACCTCCACCCAGTCATAATTTAATTTTATTCCTTTTTCCCGTGCAATAATTTCAGCGGCTTTTTGCGCGCATTCACCAGTAAAGGCAACGCATTGCTTTTTATGTTCTCCGCTTAAAATGTCCATACCTTCGATGTGCTTATAACAACATAGTGTGCCTTGATGATTACTGCGGAATGATGCCTGTAATTCGTGGGCAAGTTCCATACATTTATCACTTTTTTCATCATTTGCCTTGCCTTTGTCACGCCCGAAGAAATAGCCCAGTGCAAGAATTGCACCAGATATTGCACCGCACATGCAACGGCTGCGCCCTACACCAATAGGAAAACCCGAAGCGGCAGATATCAAAGCCTCTGGCATATTGGGGTCAATATTTTTGCGGATGGAAGACATAATCGCTTCTGAACAATAAAATCCGCCAATGCGAAAAACCTCTTCTGCGTCATAGCGCACTTGCTTTATGCTCACTTCTTTTTTCATACCAGTTTACCTCCCAGCTCACGTGCCACAATTTCAGCCGTTTTCACTGCCATGTCTCCTACAAACCCCGCGCATTTTTCGGGATGTCCATTCCTTGGTTCATCCATTCCTTTTAGGTGAACATGGCAACACAAGGCTTTGTTCTTTTGCTTAAAGTGGTCTTGCAATTCATACGCAAGAGTAATGGTTTTTAGACTTTGCGGGTCAGTAATGGTTGTGGGGAATGTACGCCCAAAAAAGTATCCCAAACATATTGTACCCGCAGAAACTGTACCGCACATACACTGCGCTCGTCCAACCCCAACGGGAAACCCTGATGCCACGTGAATCATCTCTTTAGGCATATTGGGGTCAACATTAGCACGTACTGAATGCACAACGGCTTCGGCACACAAAAACTCGCCTGATTTGTAAGCCTCTTGTGCATCTGCACGCACTTTTTCCAAGTTAATTTCTTTCTTCACTAAATCTCCTCCTCATGTTTTAGACATCAAAAAAGATGCCTATTGGTGTAAGGGTTTTCGCAACATGAACAAACGCAAAAACCCCAAAAACCAAAGACACCCTAAAGAGAATGGATTTATAAATGGTGGTTTAAATGCGTATCGCAAATGCGCGTAGAAGCTCACGGCTTCTTCCATACTTTGCTCAAGTACAGAAATAATGTTCCATTTTGCTTCGCAACATCTTAAACCACCTTTGAATTTTAATGACCTATAAACTATGACACAAGTTCAAGCAAATTTCAACAGGTTCAATAAATATATTTTATTTTTTATCGTTTTTGTATTGCCCCAAATAAGATAGCCGAAACAGGAATGATTACCCAGCCCCATGCCCACCAGCCAAAAAACATTCCGCCCATTACAAAAATAAATGGTGTGGTTGCAACTATCTTATGTGTCCAGCTTATATTCGCACCCAGCCAAATTGCAGATACAGGAATAATCACCCAAGCCCATGCCCACCAGTCAAATGCAAAGCCCAACCCTAAGAAGATAAACGGCGTTAAAGCTATCAGCATACGCCAATCAATTTTTGTTTTGCTGGGAGATGTGTCATGGTCATGAAAGGTATCATGCTTTTTTAGATTCAAGTCTGCCACCAGCTCGTTGACATCACCAAGGTCATTTTTTGCCGTGTCAAAGGCTCTGTCAAAATCATAGCCCATTGCCATGTAGTCTTTAACACGTTCGGTCATGTTGGTTTTTAGTTCTTCCTTTTGCTCATGAAGTGCGTTTGTGTGTTCAAACTTTACAAAAAGTTCGTCTATAAAATCTGTAATACGAGCATTATTCATTACGATTACCCTCCCATGCTAAAATTCTGTCCACATTATTTCTTGTAAGTGCCCATCTGTTAACACTTTGTTGCAGCTCTTCGCGCCCATGGTCGGTTATCGCATAATACTTTCTGCGTCCGCCTTGGCTTTCATCACCCCAATAGCTTTCTATCATTTGTCCTGACTCCAACCTTCTTAACCCAGAATATAATGTAGCTTCTTTTAGCTCCCAACTGTGATTTGTAATGTAGGTTATCGTTTTACTAATGCTGTAACCATAGCAGTCACCCATGGATATGATTTTTAGAAGTACAATATCAAGATGTCCGCTGGCTATATTTGTTGTTGATAGTATATCGCCCAATATAGATTTTCCTTTCATTGAGTACTGTGTTGTACATAGCATTATATTTTGCTTATAAGAAGATGTCAATCCATAAAAAAAGAAAAAAACCCTCATGTGAGGGTTTTTATTTGTTTAAAATTGATTTTTCTGCTTTTATAAAAAGTATGTTGCTAAATTGGCATCCTTGTCTATAAAGGGCTCAATCAGTGGCAAATGGCTAGTTATAAGGGTTGTTACGCCTGGGCCATGCCCTGCCACAACACTATTGCCATGAATAATAACACCAATAGAACATGCACCCGTGCGATAAGAGTAGCCATATCGGTTGTCAGCATTTTGAATGGCAACGATATCACCGAAACGTAGCTCATCTAAACCATACTTGTCAATCATGACTTGGTCAAACATAGTAATATCATAGTCTCCATGGGCAGCACTTGACGCGCCCAACCCGCTTCCCATAATATCTGCTGGAACAATTTTTGACACGCCTATTTTAAGTATGCCCTCGTCTTCTTTAATGTTCATTTTTTCAAGCAAAGCAGGACTTGTGTTTCGTAACTTTATATCTGGATATTCAGTAAATGCCATGCCTTGACCTGTGGCTTTCACCGTTATTTTATCATCAATGTCTAGCTTTTCTAATGTATCTTTTGGAAAATAAATCATCACATGATTGCAACCGCCATGTTTTCCTGTCACGATACCTTTTTCGCCCTTTGCGTCTCCACTGCGTACAGTGGCTTCATTACCAATACAGCTAAGTACCGTATATGCTTGATTATGGTCATCCTCTTTGTGGCGTGTTGATACGCCTGGTTCTAAATGGTCTGCAACCCAGCCTATACAAGGGTCGCCAATTTTCACATTATATGTGATACCCCCTGTACCCTGCACCCAAATATGGTCGCCGTTCGCGCTTAAACGCCCTGCCGCACCGCCCTTTGAATGCCATACCACACCTGCAACTGACACTACAGGTAATTTGTCCTTGTTCGTCTTAATCATATGACTTACTCCTTTCCATCATCGCAGATGATGTGATTTTTACATATGTCCAACCTAGTCCATAGGCGAATATGTCACCAATCATAACCACGACACGATGCATAAGCAGTGCCGCCAAAAGGATTTCATAATATACAAGCCCTGTGAGAAACATCATCATGACCGCTTCGCGAATACCAAAGCCACTTGGCGCACCTGGAGTAATAAAACCCGCTAACCACGCTAGAAGATACAATCCAATAATCGTAATTGCCAACTGGGGCGAAAGGGGCTGCCCAAGCAGTAAAAGTACAATCATAAATGTAGAGCCCCAAAGGGACATTAGCAAAATTGCAACGCCAAAACGGGTGACTATAACAGAAAGCTTTAATATCTCCGCATTCTCTTTAAACCTCTGCCATGCCGCAGAGATTTTGTTCCAAAAAATAACCATTGGAATCACGCCCACAAGCAAAATCACACCTACAGCCAACAAAATAAAAGGCAAAATTTCATTATCGCCAAGGTTTAAAATATACGTTGTCGTAAATTCAAAAGAAAGCACAAAAGCAACGATAAGTGCGCCAATAGCAATAATTACACCTTCCAGCACCGTACAAAAAACCAGCTTTCCGTGGGAAAGCCCTTTTGTTTCAAGCACCATTTTATGCCGTCCTGCCACATACATTACCCCACCGGGTATATATTTGTACAAATTGGATTGCAAATATGGAATAATTGCAACAGGATGAGCAACGGTTATACCTGTGACGTTTCGCACCAATGCACGAAAATTAAGGGATGTTCCAATCATTGCAATCCCTTCCCCTGCCGCAACTGCAAGAAGCCCTATCACCACTGCTGGTGAATACAACAAAGAAAAATCTATTCCATAGTTCATAAACCGTTGTCCAATAAACCCAAAGGATATCAGCATTAACAATGTACCTGCCCATGAAACAACTCTTTTTATGTCGATTTTTTTTGTTTCTTTCTCATTTTTCTTATTCATTAAATCCTCCCTACCTTATTGATTATACTCTATTTCCAAGAAAAAATCACCTCGAATGGTGCATTCCTTTGCCGCCATCTTTTAACGTCAAAACGCCCTTGGCATACTCGCTGCCAAGGGCGTTTTGCTTATTTACCTATATACGTTCTTTTTTCGACTTACGAAGTGCAAATATTGCAAATGCGGCAATGAGGATTGAAAGGGCTAATCCTGCAACAAGTATTGGCATGATACTGGTTATACCTGTTTGAGGCATGAGTGCCACTACAGCGGCAATAGGAGATGTTGCTGGCAACATTGCGCCTAATGGTACATTGCCATCATCAAATACCCATTCATCTGCATCATCATCCCAAGTCCATGCGCCTAATGGCACATCATTGTCATCAAACTCTACCCACATGTTGTTATACGCAACCAAAGTATTGTCTGGTGATGCTGGTGTAGGTTGAGATTCTGGGGTTTCAACCTCACCATCTGGAGTTGGGTCTGATGGATTGGGGGGTACTGGACGAATGATGGTTCTGTCATAGTCATCATCTTCGTCCGAACCACCGCCTGGCTCTACAGGAGGGCCTGGGTCAACGGGAGGTTCTGGGTCAACGGGGATTGGTGTGAATTGATTGACAAAAGTAATGTTTTCCACACCTTGGGTAATGATTGTTCCTGTTTCGGTATTGTTAGGGAAGTTTGATTCAAACCCTAACTCCGAATAGTCAGCTTCAACCACTTCAAAATCTGTACCCATGAGAATATTTGTGAATCTTACTGACTCATCATGACGCAGTGTAAATGTTCCGCTGGTGAAGTTTTTATTGTCTTCAAATGTTACAGGTCTTGAGAAAGTGATGGTAAACTCAAAGTCCATTTCCCTTTCTACATCTGTAACATACTCACCAATGACCACCTTTGAAATGTTTAATGTCCGTGGGGTAAACTCATTGATAAAAGTCACTGTTTCTGCATGACGGTCTTCAATGGTTACTGTTGTGGTGTTATTTACAAAGTTAGACACAAAACCATAGTCGAGATAGTCGTCTTCAACAATTGTAAATACTGTACCAATTGGAACATTACTGAATCTTGCATACTCACCATGACCTAGTGTCACTGTGCCGCCTGCAAAGGCATGGTTCACATCGCCGCCTACTTCAAGGGTTATCACATTAGCATGGTTAGTATGGCTTGTTTCAAAGGTTACGGTAAACTCAAAGTCTTTTGATGTTATCAGTTCCATATCAACATCAACATAATCGCTTATGACTTCTTTTTCAAGATACAAAGTGCCTAGCATTTGTGTATTTGTAATGTTTACGTGATTCATAATGGCTTGCACTGGGCTATCCAGACCCAGTTGTGTACCCAATGCTGTTCTTGTTGCTTCTTGAACAGGGCTACCCGCAAGCACAAAGAATGTGTATGCTTCTTCACCTTGGGGCAGGTAGTAACCTTCGGGTGACACAGTTTCTACAAGCAAGAACAGGAAGTTGGATGTTCTGTTAAGCTGAGAAACTGTAAAATCAATTCTACCATTCGCATCTGTTATGCCATTGGTGTCGATACCAAAGAAGGTTACACCGTTGACATCACGTTGTTGAAGCATATTAGCCCCGCTGAAAACACCGAAGTTTGGCAAGAACGCAACATAGAGTTCAAATTCTGCACCTTGCAGTCCTGCACCTGTTACATCGTCTTGCTTATAAATTCTGATAGTTTCCATGCTTCCGCCTGCAAATGCATTGACACTATAGGTGAGGTTTATCGGCGTACCCGGCAAGTAAGCAATACCAAGTAAGCTTATAGAGTTATGCACTTCATGCACCTGACCTTGAGGGGCAGTAACAATGACATCATAGGTTAACCTTACAGGGGTTTCATTAGGGAGTTCAAGGTCAAATTCCCAAATTTCACGAGGGTTGATACTCCATAATTCACCCACTACTGGATTGATGGCTTGTGGCCGCCACACACCATTCCATGAGCCGTCTGGGTTTTGGTCTTGGGTATAAAGTCTAATGGTGTTGAGGATAAACGCCATATTTGTACTCATTGTGTCCCGTGCAGTAAAACGTGTGGGATAATGTGGTGCGCCAAGTCTTGCACCGTGCTGATTGATGAAAATTTCTACTTCTAAACGGTTTGTATTTCCGTCTTGTATCATATTTTTAACCAGTGGAGTGCTTATAAACATAGTTGATGTGTTGTCATCAAAGTTTCCACGGTCAGCGGTGACTACATTGGCTGTAAAGTTAAACACTGTGCCGTCAGGCATTGTAGATGCGTCAATAACACGGGTTGAATAGTGTACAGAAAAGCGTGGGGTTGGATTTTCCAATGCCCAGCTGTCAACACCATCCCATACTGGATTCAATGCATTCGGGCTTGCTGCGCCAACCGTTGCAGCAATAGAAGCTAAGTTAAAATGCTCTACAGCACCAGCCCAGTTAATGGTATTCAATTCACGCAGGTTTACAGAAAAGCCGCCGGGTGAAGATTGTACCGCAGTGGGGTGTGGGTGTGCGCTTGCACCCAGCACATGTCCGCTTCCTTGGAATGGGCCAAAGAAATGGGTTTGTGTGGTGTTGGTTTCTCTTCTGATGAAGAGGGAGTTTGGCACAAGTTCTAGGGTAGAATCAAAACTGTCTGTAAAGCTCCAACCATCTGCCGCTGGGCCCAAAAAGTTTCCACGATTCATGTTTCTGTGGTTTATTCTAACCGTATGGTGTTGGATTGATGGGTCTAATGTATCGGTGGTTACGGTTCTAAAGATAGGCCAGAAATCAGCTGTGCGAACGCTTCCAGTTAAACTTGTCACGTTTGCAGGATTGCCAGCGGCATTCAGCTGACGCAAGTGAGATTCAGAGCGTATAAAGGAAGCTTCATTGGCACGCAGAACTGTCTCTAAATCGACACCATCTATTCTAGTACTTGATAAAGGAACAGTGTAAGTTATCGTAATGGTTCTGGCATTTGTAAACTGCCATATTGAACTTGCCCTATCTATGGGGTTTTCACCAAAAAGAATTTCCCATTGATTAGGTGCGTCAGGGTGCATCACAATAGTATAGTTAAAGTTATCATCTGGAGGGTTTAGTGTGACTGTAATATTTTCTGGGTTGATATTCACAGGAATTGCAGTGGTAGGCGTTGCAGTACTCCGTATAATATCAACTGGAATATAATTTACAACATTATTCATCCAGAAATTACGCCCTTGGTTTCCGTTGGGCGTGCCTTGGGTTGCGGCTGGCACAGAAATTGTTGTCGTGTAGCGAATGATATACTCACCATTGGCTTGCGCTATGATACCCCGCCCTGAATTGTGACCTACTGATGGCCAAGATGTGGTTGGAACGGTTGGGAAAACATGCGAGAATTGTGCTTGTGCCCAATGATGACCACTACCTGTGAGTCCAAATGCAGGTGTTTCAGGTGTGCCATGATAAATTCTGTTTGTAACAGTGGCTAGTGTAGACTCTCCTTGAATTGGGGCAACGTGTGTTGTCGCATAAACAAACACTACACGATAGATATTTCCCAAGTTACTTGGAACAATAAACTCAAACCTATTGTCATCTACACGGGTAAAATAGTCACTCATTTCGCTTGCTTGTGCTGTTAGCACTCTATTTGCCGCAAGGAAACTCACAGTATATGCCAAGTTTCCTAAAGCACCTGTGGCAGGGTTTGGTTGTGTTGTGTTGGTATTTGTCCTACCTGTGGGACGACCATATAATCTTATTTGAATGCTATCATCGGCAGGAAGGGTTAATCTGGCATCCAATATGTCTGTTACCTGTTCGCCATTGATGATTTCCCTACCGTTACCCATGGTTGCTGTCCATGTTCTATTGGTCGTAACGCCACCAGTAGCACTTACTGATTTTGATATCCAAGCAGGAAGCCGTCTTTCACCACGAATAGCAATTGTCGCACTTACATCATAAGGCGAATTACTATCAATCCTCACATTATTTCTCATGGTGAAGTTGTACGCCGCTTCGTTAAAACCTATTTGTGTAAGACCTCCACGAATATTTGTGTGCAGATGTGGATTGTTTTCAATCAAGATATTGATATCCACGCTGTACATCACACGCAACATCGCATTTGGCTCAAGTGCTAGTCCTTCAAAATAATATTCAAATGATTCAAGTACATAATTTGAAGTGCCATTGTTTATGAAGTTGTACGTTACATCAATGTTCGTAAAAGCTCCACCGTCAACGGAATAACGCACGTTTGTTATTGCAGAATTTGATGGTGGGTTGATGATAAACATATCAGATGCTGTTCTGCCACCCCAAGGTGTTGGAAGTGTCAGCACTTCTGTCATGTTGATATTTCTTACTGCAACTGGACTGACTGTACGCATGTCAGTTGTAAAATCAAATCTATCCTGTGGGTGCGCACCACGGCCTATCCAAGTTGCGGCTGTTGTGACTGTAAGTTCTGAATCAGGTTCGACAATAAGGAAATTCCAAGTATGGTCTAAGCCAAAGAAAATAAGGTTGCCTGGAATATTGTTTACCTGTGCAAGAATTTGAAGTGAAAAGTTAACATTGTCATAACGGTCAATAAAATTTATCCCGTCATATGTTGGGCTACCTGTGCTATCTACCTCATAAAACCAAACATTAAACACATTGTTTGTGTTTAGATTAAATGCACCAAGGGGCATATTGTTTTGTGCAAGAATGCCCTCGCTCAACAAATCTTCGCTAATGTACAATACTTCTGGTAAAACATAGGTTAAAAATCCATCATTATTGTATTGAAACTGTGTAACTTCGTTTGCTGCAAAATTAAAGGTGAAGAGCAGTTTTTGACCTACATAAATTGTATTGCCTTCAATTTCAGTTCCATCTGCATCTGTGATTGACACACCTGTAATAAAGTCTGTCAAATCATATGAGTAAGTAACACCGTCATTTGAAACTACTGGTGGAACCAAAACAATTGGAAGTTCGGGAAGAAAATCGTGACATCCGCATTCGCAGTATTCATCACAGTCTACATAAGGGTCGCACTCACATTCAAATGCATCTTCCTCTTCAACTGGATACTCACACTCACAGTATTCCTCTTCACAATCTGGATATACTGGGTTTTCTTCGTTTTCTTCATCCTCTACTTGAGGCAATGTTTCTGATTCATGGTCATCATCTACAATAACTTCCATCTCCGTTGGAAGTTCACTGTCTGCAATTGTTGCCGCAGGTATAATAGATACCATACTTAGCATCAATGTAAATGCCATGAACAGCGACATGAGCTTTTTGCCCAAATGTTTGCGCTTTTTCATAAATTATCCCCCTTATTAAATTTTAGTGAGTTCTTTACTTTAATAGATTTTTGGAGTGAATCCTTATCTGGACGACTCACTAAGGCTCGGATATGTTACATGTATTATCCACTGTTTCATGTAAAACCGTCCATTTACATTTAGTCACAGTGGAACGATTCGTTTAAATGCACAAAAAAACCACGCATGTCATACATCGTGGTTTTTGTAATGGATACCTTTTTACTTTTTTATTGATTATATGGCTGTCTCTAAAGCTTTTACAGTAAGATTGATGCAATCTTCAACGTCAGAAAGGGCACACATTTCATTGGGGCTGTGAATGTATCTGGAGGCTATTGAAATAACACCAGAGGGAACACCGCCTTTGTTGACATGTATTGCGCCAGAATCTGTACCGCCCGCTTCAAGGATTTCAAACTGATACTTGATGTTTGCATCCTTGGCACACTTTTCTAGGTGGTTAATCATGGTTGGATGACACAAAAGAGATGCGTCTTTTAATTTAATTGCCGCACCGCCATACATTTTTGATGGAAACTTGCGTGATTTTGGCGTGTCAGCAGAAATGGTTACATCAAAAGATAATCCGTAATCTGGCTCAATGGCAAAAGCAGCTGTTTTTGCCCCACGCAACCCAACTTCTTCTTGGCTGGTAAACACAAAGTATAAATCATATGCTGGGTTTTTAAGCTTTTTTAAGGCTTCAATCATAATAAAGCAACCCATTCTATCATCAATTGCAGGGCTTATAAATGCGCCGCCATTTACAGTTGGTTCAGCCGCAAAGGTACATACATCACCGATTTTTACATATTTTTCAGCATCTTCTTTGTCCTTCGCGCCAATGTCTAAATACATTTTGTCAAAAGTAATGGCTTTGGGGTCGTCAAGTCTTTCTGTGTAGCATACACCAATGGTTCCGTTAGGGAAGACAAAACGTGTACCATAACAGATGGTAGGAGACATTCCGCCAATTGTACCAAAATGTAAAAAGCCCTCATCACTTATGAAGGTAATCATCAGCCCAATTTGGTCCATGTGTCCAGCCAGCATCATTTTTTTCCCTGCACCTTTTTTATGTGCAATCAAATTACCCATGGCATCTACTGTACAACTGTCTACAAGGTCTTTAATTTCATCACGGATAACATCAATGACTGGGCCTTCATGACCTGAAACGCCATTGACGGCACATAGTTTTTTTAGCAATTCCTTATTCATTTTGTCCAAACCCCTTCTTTTAATAGGATGTTTCTCATTTTGTCAAAGCTTCACTTTTTAAATATTGGGCAACTAATTTCACCAAGTTTTCATAATCGTTTTTATCCATAACCGATACTGGGGAATGAATATATCTGCAAGGTACGGCTATGCCAATACATGGTATCCCTGCGCCTGCGGTGTGATAACTGCCAGCGTCTGTTCCGCCCATGGCTGTGCGCCTATACTGGTATGGAATCTTGTTTTTTTCTGCCACAGCCACAATGGATTCTATATACTTTTTATTGTAAATAGAAGACCTATCCATGAGGGATAAGCAAGGGCCTGCACCAGATGTTGTAACATGCTCATGAACGGGAACGCCCTCTGTATCTGCGCAAATTGTACCTTCAAAGTTGATAACCAAATCGGCATGAAGCCCTTTGGCGGCTACAGCAGAACCCCGCAGTCCTACTTCTTCTTGTACGCAGAAAATTCCTGTCATTTTATAAGGCAAATCCATTTTTAAAATTTCAATAATGGCGGCACATCCCACCCTATCATCTAAGGCTTTGGCTTTTATCTTGCTTTCACCAAATTCTGTGAATTTGCTTTCAAAAGCGATAAAATCACCAAGACTGACGTGCTTTTCTGTCTCTTCTTTTTTATTACAGCCAATGTCAATAAACATGCTATTGATATCATAAACACTTCCACGGTCGGCTTCACTTTGTAAGTGGATTGGTTTTGTGCCAATAACCCCAGGGATTTTTTTCTCTCCAACAAGCAGACGCATAGACGGCAAAAGTCTTTGGTCAACGCCCCATGATACAAATTTTATAGTACCGTCAGCATTGATACTTTTTACACACAATCCCACTTCGTCCATGTGGGCACTAAGGGCAATGTGCGTCCCGCTGGCTTGACTATTTTTGGTTACAATCAAGTTGCCTATTCTGTCAACTTTAATACTGTCAACAATGCCTTCCAGTTCAGCTTTTATGATATCTCTTACTTCATCTTCAAAGCCAGGCAAACCACAGGCTGATGTTAGTTTTTCCAGTAGCATTCTTCACCCTCCTCAGCACCTTGCAGGCTTATAATATAATCAGAAATCAGTTTACCGCAGTTTTCAATATCACTTATTGCCGCAGTTTCTACTGTAGAGTGCATGTATTTTAAAGGAATAGATAATAAGATAGAAATAACTCCACCTTCGCCTATTTGTATTTCATAGAAATCTGCGCCGCCACCTTGGGCAATCACATCCACTTGATAGGGAATATTATTGTTACCCGCTACTTTTTTTAAGGCGTTAAAAAGTTTTCTTGTTTGACCAGGGCCAACGGCTATGGATGGGCCTTTCCCAAGCTCGGAAGATTCATGCTCCCCAAGCCCGCTTGCACGACCAAAGGTTACATCAATGGCTATACCAATATCAGGTTTAATATTGTAGGTTGCCGTTTTTGCCCCGCGCAGACCAACTTCTTCTTGGGCAGATGCCACAAAATATATATCTGCATTGTGGTTATAGTGTGCGAGGTTTTTCATTGCACAATACATTGCAGCCACGCCAACGGAGTTATCCAATGCTTTGCCTGTAATTTTTCCGCCTTTAAGTTCTGCAATGTCTTGATTAAAGGTAATGATGTCCCCTGGGCGCACCAATTTTTCTAACTTTTCTTGAGAATAACCCGTGTCTATTGCCATGTCATAAAAGCTTACAGGTTTTTTCATGTCTGCTGACGAGGTGAGGTGGGGTGGCTTAATGCCAATGACACCAAAAACTTTTTCCCGTCCATGGATTGTCACTTCTTGGGCAAGAATATTACGTTTGTCTATGCCGCCAATATTTGTGAACTTGACAAACCCATTTTCACAAAGGGCGGACACCATCATGCCAATTTCGTCCATGTGCGCACACAGCATTACTTTTGGCCCATTTCCTGTGCCTTTCTTGTGGGCTACAAGGTTGCCAAACTTGTCTACACTCACCTCTGCATACTTGGAAAACTTGCTTGTTAATACATCGGTCAGTTCGTTTTCATACCCAGATACATGAGGCACGGCATTGACTTCCTTCAAAAACTCCTTAATATCCAAGTTACACCTTCCTTCGCTTTGTTTTGGTTATATACCATATTGTACCACGATAATAGGATAAAGTCATGTTGTTTAAGTATTTATGCTGGTTCTTCAAATTGCCACATGAGCAAGGCTCCGTTTTTTACGCTCATTTTTATTTCATCCTGCTCATTCCAGCCTAATATTGCCCGTGATGCTTTCGTTAGTTTTACTCTGCCTAGCGGGTCAATTTCTAGTTCGCCTTGGGGATGTGGGGCTAAGGAAATGGTTGCTTTAAGTTCGCTGACAAGGGAAGTTAATCTTAGCCCGCTATCCCAGCCAAGTTTTGTACGGAACTGTTTTGGCACGCATACTGTGCCTAGTGGGTCGATTGTGCGAATTTCAAGTGTGTTCATTGTGTTTCCTCCTAGAAGTTTTATACTTGGGAATCGCTCCCTGCCAATATAATTTAACATCCATGTCACATAATAACAAATTTTTACATAATCTCAGACAAAACTAAACAATATCTTTACTTCTGACAGCTACAATGATATACTTACAAAAAGTACATTAAGGAGGACATTTTTTATGCTTTTAATGAATCTATTTATGTTGTTTATCCCCTTTGTCCCTTTTGGCGATTGTGACGCTCCAGGGGATTTTGATGGTTGTGATTTATAACGGAGGTGAGTTCTGCTAATGGCATTGTCAACAGAAGATTTAATTAGCGAATTTTTAGCATTTAGAGCGCGCACAATTTCAGAAACAGAAAGACTAATTGCAAAATGCGAAAGACAATTAGAAAAAGAACCTAGTGATAGGCTGAACCTTTGCATACTGGCGTTAAAAATAATTCATGCAGATAACACTAATCAAAGTTTTAAAGACTGTTGTGCTGTTGCTGCGCCTATTTTTAAGCATTTGAAAGAAACTAAAGGCGACTGGGACTTTTTAGACTTACACATCATCTCTATAGTTATTGGTTATCTACCTACTTTTGAGAAAACCATTGACATTGTAAAAGAAGCCTTAGAATTACTTAATGATAAAGCGTATGCAGATGATTATGAGTATAAGAAACTGTGTTTTACTTTACATCTTAATCTCACCTTGCGTTTGCTTAGGGCAAGATATCTGGAAGCTAATGTGGATATACCAGCGGTAACTAAAGCTTTTGCCGAAAGCTATAATTATACTATAGAGCGATGCAAGAGAAACAAATTACCGCACCAGTATAGACAGGAAATCCGTAAAGCTGTCTTTGAAAACAAGCAAGATAAGATTCAAGCGTGCCTAGAAAAGCTTTTAAAACTGGGCGAAAGAAAGATGTATAGGATGGCAAAGGCAGAAATTGCAGAGTTTCTTGCAGCCATGAGTAAGGACCTAAGAAAGCCACTTTCTTATATACTCTTTGGACACCAGCATAAAAAGCGAAGACTTCAAAACAACATGTCTTTAGAAGATTTGTCTTTTTTAACAGACGTAGAACCAACCAACTTAAATGCTATGGAGCGTGGAGACGAAGGTGTTTCCCTTGAAAGGGCAAGAAGACTAGCCAATGCCCTT
>WRAH01000014.1 GCA_009780315.1 Defluviitaleaceae bacterium | reverse complement strand
AGGTAGTGTTTATGCGGGTTGTGAGGTTTACACACCCACTTGGAACTGAAATTGCTGTCAAAAACTTAATATTTGCTGTCACCCATAAGCGTATGGTGCTACACCTTACCAAGGAGGTACTCTGCCCCTGAGTTACACCAGCAACAGACGAAAGATTAGCATATATATATTACATATGTCAAGAAAAAATTTTACATTTTCGAATCTTCCACAGATATGCGATATTGTGCAAGAGCATAGTTCTCCATATACCCTTTAACACGAGGGACAAAATTTTGGGTTTCGCGGAATGGAGGAATGCCGCCGTGCCGTCTCACTGCACCTTGTCCAGCATTGTATGCTGCCAGTGCCAGTGTTAAATCATTATCAAACATGTCTAATAATTGACGAAGATATCTTGTTCCGCCATCAATATTTTGCCTAATGTCAAAAGGGTCTACGACGCCAAGTGATGCTGCCGTCCCTGGCATAAGCTGCATAAGTCCCATTGCACCCGCATGTGAAACTGCATCATGACGATAGCTACTTTCAACACGAATAACCGCCCGTATCAAACTTGGGTCTAAATTATGCCTTAACGCAGCCGCTTCTATTTCCAGCTCAATGGCTTCACGCAATTGAGCATCAGCTTGACCACCTTCTGAAATATAATCCAAAATCGCATGAAAAGGCACGGCAGAAATATTATTAGGTAAAGAAGATGTTAAACCCCTTAAATTTCCAGCACTGCTTGTCACTTCTTGAGAAGTATCTGCTACAGTTGACAACCCTCTTTGCCTACTGTTCATTTGAGTTAGTAAAGAATGACCATTGGGAAGACGGTCTAAAATATTACTCATGATTTCATTATGCAGTGCAGATGGATTGATTATAGTAAACACCTCCTTGCAAAACTATACTTATTTATTGTACGCGATTCTTAGAAAATTTACAAGTTAATTTTTATCCACACTATTCACAGTATTGTTGAAATTATTACGCTTTTTTGGTATTATAGACATGTTCTTAGAAAAGAGTTATACACAGGCTGTGGATATCTATGTGGATAACTACCAGCATTCAGGAGGAATCTTGTCACATGGACATCAACAACCTTTGGCAAAAGGCTTTACCTATACTAGAAGATACACTTTCACAAGTCATGTATGACTCTATAATGAAACATATTACGCCAATATCCTTTGAAAATGGCATACTTACATTAAAAACTCACGATGACTTTCACAAGCCTACCATTATGAATCGATACATTCATGATATGACACGTGCTGTACGTTCGTTAACTACCGAAGATGTTGACATTTTTATTATATCCCCAGAAGACCTTAAACAGTCAAAAGGAACACGTGAATTAAAACATAATTATGAAAAATCAAACTTACGTCAAAGATATACATTTGAAACTTTTGTGCCAGGCAAATGTAATGAGTTGGCTTATGCAGGGGCACGTGCAGTGGCAGAAACACCTGGGAAAGCTGAAGGATATAATCCATTATTTTTATACGGCGGCGTTGGCTTAGGAAAAACACATTTAATTCATGCCATTGGAAACCAAGTCTTAGACCATTATCCTGATTATAAAGTAATGTATGTCTCAAGTGACGCTTTTACTAACGAATTTATCACCGCTATACGAGATAAAAACGCACATGAATTTAAAAAAAAATACCGCAATGTAGACGTTCTTCTAATTGATGATGTTCAATTTCTTGCAGGAAAAATAGAAACCCAAGAAGAAATGTTCCATACCTTCAACACATTATACGGTGAAAAAAAACAAATCGTCATCACCTCTGACGTACCTCCTCGTGACCTTAAAGAACTTGAAAACCGTCTCACATCACGTTTTGCATCAGGGCTGACAACTGATGTTTCTATGCCTGATTATGAAACGCGTACTGCTATTTTGGATAAAAAGCTATACCTTGAAAAGCAGGAATTTCCCTCACAGGTTAAGGATTTTATCATTCGCAATGTAGTTTCAAACATCCGTGATTTAGAAGGCGCGCTTAATAAAGTTATGGCTTACGCCCGCCTGACAAAAGCCACAATAACGCTTGAACTTGCAGAAGTAGCTTTAAAAGATTTACTGGTTGGTATAGAAAAGCCTGATATAACTATGGATTATATTCAAGAAGTTGTTGCAAACCACTTTAAAATTACCAAGGAAGACATGAATGGGCGTAAACGTACACAAGCAATCGTTCTGCCTCGGCAAATAGCCATGTATTTATGTAGAAAAATTTTAGACTTTTCATTGCCCGATGTTGGTAAATTTTTTGGAGGGCGGGACCATACAACAGTCATTCACTCCTGCGAAAAAATAGCAGGCGAGCTTGAAACTGATGAAAAGTTAAAACTCATCGTAGAAGATTTAGAGATAAAAATTAAGGGAGAATAAAAGTGTGGATAAGCTGTGGATGTTCATGTGCATAAACAGTGACATAAACTACCATTGTGGATTATCTGGATAACTGCATTATTAACCCACATAAAATAAACAACTTTACCCACACGAAAAACTCAATGTAGATAAGCCTTAAACTTACTTATCCACGATTTCCACACCCCCTACTACTACCACTACTACAAAATAATAATAAACATATGTCATACATGCGTAAAACGCACTTTTGCTGGAGCGACGGGAATTTGTACAATGTCCCACTGGAATGGAGAGATTATGAATTTTATATGTGATAAGCAGCAATTGCAAAATGCATTGGCTTTGGTTGGACGTGCTGTTTCAGTACGAACCACAATGCCCATTCTAGAATGTGTACTCTTAACAGCCCAAGAGAATGGTGTATTGACTTTGCATGGCTGTGACAAGGAAATAAGTATAGATATTGCAGAGATACCTGCACAGGTTGATGAAGCTGGAGAAATTGCGCTTGATGCACGGTTAATTACAGAGATTGTGCGCAAACTTTCCGGTGAGTCTATTGCTATTGAAACAGATGAAAAATTTAATGCCATTTGCAAAAGCGGGCGTTCTCGTTTAAAAATTGCTGGACAGTCATCTGAGGAGTTTCCAATGATACCAGAGAACGAGCTATCAAGTATTCAGCACCGTTACACTATGAAATCATCTGCATTAAAAAATATGATTAACCAAACAATTTTTTCAGTATCCCTCGACCAGACTAAATTAGTTTTAACAGGAGAATTGATGGAGATACAAAACAATGTCTTGCAAATGGTTGCAATAGATATGTTTAGAATCTCTTATGCAAAAGAGATGTTGCCAGAAGGTTCGCCAGATGCAAAGGCGGTTATCCCTTCAAAGGCATTAAACGAGCTTAGTAGAATGTTATCATCTGAAGGGGATAATGAAATCAGTTTCTTTTTTACAAAGAATCGTGCTGTTTTTGAAACAAAGGAATTTCGCCTTGTATCAAGTTTGCTTGTAGGTGACTTTATTCGATATGACCAAATTCACAACGAGGATTTTACAACGATGGTTGTCGTAAACCGTGCCGAGCTTCTCAGTTCATTTGAAAGGGCAGTGCTTATGGCAGTAGAGAATCGTATGTTGCCTATAAAAATGGACATAAAGGATGATGATTTAACAATCACTGCAATGTCAGACCGTGGTGAAGTTGAAGATGGTATACCTTGCCAAACAGAAGGGAAGGATTTAACAATTTATTTTAATCCTAAATATTTTATAGATGCCCTTCGTGTAATCAATGAAGCACAAGTGGTGCTTAAATTTAACACTGTTTTAAGTCCTGCAACTATAAAAGGCAATGATGAAACAGTAGGTCATAAATATTTGATAGTACCATTGCGTCCGCCAAACTAAGATGATAATAAAATCTTTATCAGTCAAAGGATACCGCAATTTAGAAATACCACATCAAGCACTTTTATCAGGAATAAATATATTACAGGGCAATAATGCACAAGGAAAAACAAACTGTCTTGAAGCCATATATTTCTGTGCATTTGGAAGGTCACTAAGAGCAAGAGGTGATGGTGAGCTTATTCAGTGGGGTGAAACAACTTCCCATATTCGCTTGGAATTAGAGCGGGGCGGCATACCGTATACATTAGACGCTATGCTTGAAAGCCAAGGAAAAAAGACAATAAAAAGTCTTTCTATGGACAAAGTTCCTATTCGTCATATGAAAGACTTATTTGGTCGTTTATTGGTTGTTATGTTTTCACCAGAAGATTTGCGTCTTATCAAAGCTGGGCCATCAGAACGCCGCCGCTTTATGGATATGGAAATATGCCAATTATCCCCTGTGTATTATAGTGATTTAAAAGAATATCATCGTGCCTTAAAACAACGAAACGCTTTGCTAAAAACCAAGCCTGATAAAATTTCCTTGGAAATATGGGACGAGCAGTTAGTGAATTTTGGTCAGCGAATCATAAAAACCCGTACAAATTTTATCAAAAAAATCAATATCATTGCCGCTGAAATTCACAATAATATAACCCAAGGTGCAGAAGCTCTATACTTGGAGTATAAACCGGGTATAAACCCTGAAGCCTATGCCGAAACTTTAAAAAAATCTCATGATAAGGATATTTATCGCGGCTCAACATCAGAAGGCATACACACAGATGATATTGACTTTACCATAAACGGTATCAGTGTACGTCATTTTGGTTCACAAGGTCAGCAACGCACGGCTGCGCTTTCTTCTAAACTGGCGGAAATTTCAATCATAAAACAAGCGGCCAATGAAACGCCAATTTTACTACTAGATGATGTATTGTCTGAACTTGATGCTCACCGTCAAAAATTCCTGTTCAGTCAAATAACAGACTTACAAACCATAATCACATGTACAGGTGTTGAGGATTTTTTAAAAACCAATATTCATTCCCACATTCTAAATGTTGAAGGGGGAAAAATAAAAGGTTTAAAAACAAAGACTTAACAATGTGAAAAATGAGCATTAAAAAAGATGGTTAAAACACCATTAAAGGAGCATATTAAAATGTCAGATTATAATGCAGATAATATTCAGGTACTTGAAGGCTTGGAGGCGGTGCGTAAACGTCCAGGAATGTATATTGGCTCAACAGAATCTAAAGGTCTTCACCATCTTGTTTATGAAATTGTAGATAACGCTGTTGATGAAGCTTTGATGGATGCTTGTGATGAAATCGTCGTGACCATTCATGAAGATAATAGTATTTCTGTACGAGACAATGGGCGTGGAATTCCTGTAGGAATCCAAGTACAAACAGGGCTTCCTGCTGTAGAGGTTATTTTTACAATCCTTCATGCAGGTGGAAAGTTTGGTTCTGGGGGATATAAAACATCTGGCGGGCTTCATGGTGTGGGTGCGTCTGTTGTTAATGCCCTTTCTGAATGGTTGGTCGTTAACGTCTATGCTGAAGGAAAAATCTATGAACTAAAATTTGCTCGTGGTGACAAAGTTTCAGAGCTGCAAATCATAGGTGATACTACAGAAAAAGGCACATTAGTACACTTTAAACCTGATGAAGAAATGTTTGAGGAAACAGTATATTCATTTGAAACTTTAAAGCAGCGTCTACAAGAAACAGCATTTTTAACTAAGGGTTTGAAAATTGATTTATTTGACTTGCGCTCTGACCCAATACGTAGCCGTTCCTATCAATACGAAGGTGGAATTAAAGAATTTGTTGGGCATATCAATAAAAGCAAAGACCCAATGGTTCCAGAAGTTTTCTATTGTGAATCTAAGCATGAGGATGTGTTGGTAGAAGTTGCTTTACAGCATACAGATGGGTTTTTGGAAAATACCTATTCATTTGTAAATAATATAAACACCAAAGACGGCGGAACCCATGTTACAGGATTCCGTGCTGCGCTGACAAAAACAATTAACGATTATGGACGAAAATTTAATTTGCTAAAAGAGGCAGATAAAAACCTAAGCAGTGAAGATATCCGCGAAGGCATGACGGCGGTTATTAGTATAAAAATCGAAGACCCTCAATTTGAAAGTCAAACAAAAACAAAATTAAACAATAGTGAAGCCCGCAGTGCAGTAGAAAGTGTTTTATCAGAACACCTTGTCTATTTCTTAGAAGAACATCCAACTGTAGGCAAGGCTATTATCGAAAAAAGCTTGCTGGCTGCTCGCGCTCGTGAAGCTGCAAGAAAAGCCCGCGAATTAGTACGGCGCAAATCTGTATTAGAAGGCGGTCGTTTGCCAGGTAAGCTTTCTGATTGTTCAGAAAAAGACCCTGCCCTGTGCGAAATCTTTTTAGTAGAGGGTGATTCCGCAGGTGGAAGTGCTAAACTTGCACGTACACCAAAAACCCAAGCAATTTTACCCCTGCGCGGAAAAATAATGAATGTAGAAAAAGCCCGCTTAGATAAAATTCTTGGCAGTGAAATTATTACATCAATGATTACTGCTTTTGGCACGGGTATTCATGAGGATTTTGACGTAGAAAAATTACGCTATCATAAAATAGTCATTATGACTGACGCAGATGTAGATGGTTCTCACATTCGCACATTGTTGCTTACGTTTATGTACCGTTTCATGCCAGACCTTATTGACAATGGATATGTATATATTGCCCAACCACCACTTTACAAAGTGGAAAAAGGTAAAAATGAATACTATGCATATTCTGATGAAGAGCTAAGAAATATCTTAGCCGAAACAGGACGCGAAGGAATTAAACCTATTCAGCGTTACAAAGGATTGGGTGAGATGGATGCAGACCAACTTTGGGAAACTACCATGGATCCAGAAAATCGTATTCTCTTACAAGTGACTTTAGATGATGCAATTGCTGCTGACTTAATTTTTACTCAGCTTATGGGTGATAAAGTAGAACCTCGCCGTGAGTTTATTCAAGAGTTTGCTAGTCAAGTGCAAAATTTAGACGTATAGGAGACGCTCGTAAAAAAAAGTTCTGACCCAACTGACTATATACGAGCCATAGGCGATATGAAAAGTTTTATTGTACGTTTAATGATTGGTTTTGCCGCTTATTTTTCTGTCATACGGATTGACAATCGGTTTCAAGTCACTGACCTTTTAAAAGGTTTAATTCCTGATTTATGGAATATTGTAACATTTATATTGTTTATCTTATTTTTTATATGGAATGTCGTAGTTTTTATTCTATATTGTATTGACAAAAAAAGAGCAGCAAATAATAAGTGGAGAATATCAGAAAGCACACTATTTTTGTGCATGATACTCATGGGGGCGTTGGGCTCATGGGATGGAATTTTCTTAATACGTCATAAATCCCAACACTGGAATTTTAAAATAATTGTTGCAGTTGCTTTATATGTCCAACTATGTATTATGTTTATGTTTTTGAGAATGTATCAATTATCTGCACTTGTATAAAATGACCGTTTTTCGTCACAGGAAAATCGGTCATTCTTTTTACTGGATTTTTTCCAAGAAAAAAGGTATTATATATTTGGCAAACATAATGCCTTGATTCATCGTACATTTTTCAGGAAATAATCTTATAAAACGTATTGGAGGCATTTGTATGGGAACATTAGGATTAGACAATGAAAGAGGATTATTCCTCGGTATCGACTTTGGAACAACAAATTCGGTTGTAAGTATTTATAACTTTAAAGAAGGGGAAGCACAAACCATTCCAATTGACGGGTCAAACATCTTCCCAACAGCAATTCAATTTGAATCTGACCCAGAAGATGAGAATAAACTTTCACGTATTTTTGGTGTGCAAGCAAAAGAAGCAGCCATAATCTATCCCCTTTCTACAGTGTTAAGCATTAAACGTTACCTTGGAAGTGAACAAAAGCTTACTGTGATGATTGATGATAAAGAATTTCAGTTTACTCCAGAGCAAATTGCTGGTGAAATCCTTGGATATTTGAAACAAAAAGCAGATGAATATGCCCAAGAAGAACTGGGTATAAGCGGCGAGTTTTCTGGCTGTGTTATTACCGTGCCTGCAAACTCAACGGATAAGCAAAAGAAAATGACCAGAGATGCAGCAATTTTGGCAGGATTTGACCCAGAAAATATATACTTGCGTCTTGAACCAGCGGCATCAGCAATATCTTATGCAGTAAACGAGGAATCAAACAAAAAAGTACTTGTTTACGACTTTGGTGGCGGAACTTTTGACGCTTGTGTACTGGAAATTAAAACAGAAGAAACAGGGGAACCGACGATTTCAATTGTAAGTACCTATGGCGACAATAATTTAGGTGGAAACGATGTAGATAAAATTATTATGGACATTGTTTATGAAGAATTTAAAAAATTGACAGGTGAAGAAATTGACCTTTTTGATGAAGATGCTGATGATGGAGTGTCTAAGCGTCAGAAAAAAGTAGCACTTGTGCGTTTGCAGCAAGCGGCAAATCAAGCAAAAGAACGCCTAAGTCAAACAAAGTCTACCAAAGTAACCCTTGCACCGCTTATTCAAGAACCGCGTATTGTAAACATTAACATGGAAATTACCCGTGAACAATTTTTGGAGCATAAGCGTGTAAATCAACTTGGAGACAGTATAGAAATTTTTGAAAAATTCCGTGATAAGTCAGTGAGCGACTTAATAGAAGAAACACTCACTTGCGTAAGCCATTGTTTAGAAGCAGGTGGATTAAAAGAAGCTGACATTGACGAAATTTTCTTAGTTGGCGGAAGCTCCTCCATTTTATATGTTGGTGAAAAGATTACAGAACGCTTTGGAAAAGAGCCTTTTAAATCACGTATTAGCCCTGCCCTAAGTATTTCTCAAGGTGCGGCTTATTATTGTAATATGATAATGATGCCAACGGTTCGCGGGCCTGTAGTGCAAGAGCGTACAATTCATCCCTTAGGGCTTGAAATTGCAGGACGTAGATTCATGGAAATCGTCCCAGCTGGGCAAGATATACCTAAAGATGGTTTAACGATAGACGCATCTGAACCACTCATGACTAATTTTGATAATGTTACCAGTATGGCTATTGTTGTGTATGAAAATACAATGCCTGTTGCGGGAATTAAAGATAAATCATTAAATGTCAACAAAGAAGGCATGAAGCGTCTTGCAGGTACGTCACTTCGTGGTATACCCCAAGGGCCCCGTGGTCAAGAAAAAGTGAAAGTGATTTTCCACGTTGGGCAAGACAATATGCTTCATGTGACTGCACGCAGCATGTCTACAGACGGCGTTGTAACAGAGCTTTCAGTTGACGAACTTTATAATTAAGACCCGAGGGGGCAGCACAAATGGCCGCAAAACGCGACGAGCAAAGACAGATTTTGTGGGAACAATGGAGTCAAATTGCCAGTCAAAAACATGCTAATGTTATAGCGCAAGTACATCATATATTCGCAATGCTAAAGCAGGCAGTCTGCAATCAAATGATTGCAGACACTGCCCGCTTTACTCACTTTGGCAATAGAGATGAAGGCATATATACTTGTGTAGTTCAATTGATGGAAATTTATCGTAATGTCATAACTTTAGCTGAAGAATATCAAGGAGGAAGTCCGACGGTAAAAGCACTTTTAATGGGTATTAGTGAATTACTTGATGCCCGTATTAAAGCCCTTGAAGAAATAGAAAGTTTTAGTGAAGTTAATCCGATAGCCATTGAAAAAGAAGGTATCCTTAACAAAGGGATTACTTTTGTAAGTGAAAATATAGACGCACAAGCTAAATCATTTTTAGTTGGTTTACGTGAAGAATATCTATGTAAATGGGATAAAGATTTTGATGCTATTTTAAAAGATGAAGTGCATGAGATTTTTGGTTATTATCGTGATGGAATGAATTTTTGTATAATTCATATTGACGATATTAGTGAGCGTCCATCATTAAAGCATTATTTTGATTTAGTTGAAAAAGAATGTGAAGAGCTTGGAATTATTATAGATTCTCAAGCGAGTGCATTGGAAAAAGCAATTAAAGAATCCTTTATAGATGTGCAACAAGACAGAAATACACCTTTAATTCATGGAACTGTAGATAACTTGCGTAAAGCATATAAGCAAACCACTTTGATTATCAATGGTTTTAAAGAAATTTTACAATTATCAATTAACCACCCAACACCACACTGTTCTTTTGAAGAATTTAAAAATTATATTGACAAAATTTTGGATGCGAATGCAGAACAATTTGATGGACAAGAATTTTTTAAAGCATTAAAAGAAGAATCAATGTTTTTGATTGATGAAATGAACACCAAGTTTATGAAGTCTGCATATAAGCTTCAATGTGAACTCAGTCAAAAAATACTTCTTGGTGAAGAAATAATAGATGTATTTAGTAAAGTGCTTCAAGGTCTACCTGCTATTGAACATTATGAAAATGTGGATGGTATAGACAGAGAAATTTTAAATGGAATTTCTGAAACGCTACAAATAAAAATAGATAGCCTAGAGGAAAGTATCCAGCATTTCAATCAGCAAGGCATGGAGTGGGTGCGTGAATTGGCTATAAAAAAAGAAGCATTTTCTGAAGAAGAGCGTCAAGAGATTGAAAATGAAGTGGGAGTAAAATGGGAAGCATGTCCCCCTTCAAAAGAAAATATTGACGAGTTTTTTGAAAGGTTCGTAGGATGCGAAGTTTTTGCACCATGCAGTGACCGTATCAATAAAAGCGTTGAGCATTATACAGATAAGGCTCAAAAAAGTATCTTTCGTTTTAAAAAGGAAGTTTTACTATATGAAGTAAGCACTTATGAGGAAATTCTTACCCATAGTGTGTCACGCTTGCGTGAATCTGATAATCAAACGGTTAAACTTGCAGCGGCATTGCTTGATAACACTTTTAATGATTTAGGGATTATTTTAAAAAAGAATAATATAGAAGTGATTAAACCCATACCTCACCAACTCTTTGACGCTAAAGAGCATGAGGTTGTTGTGGCAGAAAAAGAAGACGGCTTTGAACGTGGCGAAATAATTAAGCTAGTGACAACAGGATATAAAAGTAATGACCAAGTTATTTTGCGGGCTAATGTTATTGCGGCAAAATAACTTGCTATACAACCTGGGGAGCATAGTTTTATGAACTGGAAGAAATACAAAGCTTTAGACCCTGCTGAAAAACGTAATGAAGCTTATTATGTCATAGGTCTTGATATGGGTAATGATTCTTCGGCTATAGCATTCTACAATTTGGCAGATACTGCGCCAGAATCCATTGATTTAAGCGGCGGATATGGCAAACCTTCTATTCCAACGGTCATGCAGTATGTCCCTGAAACGAAAGAATGGGTTGTTGGCGAATATGCAATTTTAAATAAAGGCGTTGGCACAGTTTTTTCATCATTAACCGAAAGACTCGGTCGTTTTGACTATATAGATGTTGATGGGCGCTCATTAAGCGTGGCAAGTGTATTAGCCATGTTTATAAAAGAGCTTTTAAGTAATGTCAAAAATATTAACCCACGGGCAGAAATCGTGGGTATTGTTGTGTCTGTACCTGCGTATTTTAGCAAACATGCCCAAGAAGAATTACACAAGGTTTTTAAACTTGCAGGTTATGAAAAGGAACTCATTGGATTTATTCCAGACCGAGAGTGTGTGCTTGCACACAAATACCGTATTCCGCCAGAGCAAGAAGAACACACATTGATTATTGATTTTGGTAGCCGTGAACTGCGTGGCGGTCTTTACCATGTTAAAGCAGAAGATAATGGAATAAAAGCGACAAGTATATCATCAGTTTTTGATGATGAAATTAGCATGTATGCATTAAATAATGATATTAGTGAAATGTTTACATCCTTTTTAGAAAAGGGTGCGGTGGCAGATACTATATTAAAAGAGCATATTCCTGCATTTACTTATCAACATAAAGATATACTTTTTCAAAAAAATATTCGTACTAAACCCATTAAACTATATTACAATTTTGCGTATCCTCCTATTCAATATACTTTGACCTACGACAAAGTAGAAGAAATGGTACTACCCTATGCCCAGCGGTTTAATCAGTTTATTAAGGATGTGCTTGAGAAAAACTTATATGATAAAAAAATTCCTATATCAAATGTGAATGCTGTGCTTTGTGTTGGCGGTGGATTTGATATGTTGTGGGCAAAAGAAGCTGTAGGAAACATTTTTGGTAAAGATAAAGTAAGATTCTTCAAGAACTCAAAGCTAATCAATGCAGAAGGGGCAGCTTTAATTGCCGCCCACATACTTGGGCTAACGAATATAAAATTAACCCTTGAAGATAATCATCAACTTACTGGGGATATAGGTTTTGCAAATGGTGATAATTTCTTAACATTGGTAGAGCGTAATGGTTTCTGGTGGCAAAAGTATCCTGCAAAACTCATTTTGATAAATCAATCTGTCCAAGGAGATTTTGACCTTCAATTAGAAGAACGTAGGGAAGATGGAAAGTCTAAGAATTTAACTACTCTTCATTTAGATGCGCTTCCTGATAGACCAAAAGGAGTAACAAGATTGGAAGTGAGGCTAAATTTTATCTCTAATTCAGATTTAATTATCACTATAAACGATTTAGGATTTGGTGAAATATATCCAAAAACAGATTATATGCGAGAATTTTTGGTGAAGATATAATCAGTTTTTAACCAAATATAATATCTTAATTGATAGAATATAGATAACGATTGAGCAGGTACAAGCAGGGATTGAGAAATTCCTCTTGTACTTGTTTTTTATTTGAAGGCATATTGGCAAAAAATTATTGACATATATTACGTCATCCGATATAGTGGGTAGTGTAGGAGATGAAAGGAGCTGTATACCTTGGGTGGAAAGACTGAACAAGGTGCCCTTACTGAAGGGGTTTACTTAATTCTTATCTCTATGCTCGTTCCTCGTCACGGATATGCTGTAATGCAGAATATCGAAGCCTTGACAGGAGGTCGGGTAGTGCTTGGAGCTGGAACGCTTTATGGAGCAATAAACAATCTTTTAGAAAGAGAGTGGATATGTGCTGTAAAGCATAACCCTGAGTCACGAAAAAAAGAATATGTTATTACGCAGATAGGCAAGGAAGTTTTACAAAGTGAGCTTCTTCGGTTAGAAGAGTTGGTTAAGATAGGGCGACAAGAGGGGTTGGGTGCTGAAAATGAAAACTAGGTTGTGGAAATATCCATATGATGTGGAAAAAACCGAGTTATGGTTAAATGAGTTAGCAAGCAATGGCTTTACTTGTGTAGGTGCAGATACTTTAATGAGCCGTTATACTTTTGAGCAAGGAGAACCAGGAGAATATACTTATCGTTATGTACTATTTGATAAATGTTTCGGACACTCTAAATCAATTGAATACTTATCATTCTTAAAAGAAAATGGAATTGAATGTGTAGGGCATCTCTTTCAACATGTCCTGTTACGAAAGAGAGTTGATGATGGTAAGTTTAATTTATTTACGGACAAAGAATCACAAATCAAATATTATAAGCGTATACTTGCTACAGATACAATTTTGGGAACAATAGTAATCTGGCTTTTTATGATTATTTTTATTTATAGTATGATAAGTGCAAACATAAATATTGCCAATGGAATAGGACACATTTCATCACATTTTCATCCATTGTTGATATTAGCATATACTATTGGGTTGGTTAATGTAGGTATTGGTATTTCGTATATTGCTCAATGGAGACGTTATGCGTTAAGGATAAAAAATCTCAAGTGTGATAGTGCAATTTTTGAATAAGTTAAAAAAACTATAAAACAAGCAGGAGATAGATATATTTACTCCTGCTTGTTTTGGATGAAATGATTAGAGTTTATTTTTATTATCTATGAAGTCTTTTGCTTCTTCTATTGCCATGGTTGATGGGATTGCTATATTGCTTTTTGGCATATGGCCTTCACTATCATCTGCAATTGAAATACTTTCAAATAGGGGTGCATTAAAATCTCTTGTTGAGGTAGCAAATTTTTGAAGCCCTTTATTTGTAGGGATTTCATTTTTATTGTTCATTAGCGCATCTCCTTGGGTTATTTTTTTTGTAGTATTCACAATTGTGGAGTATACTATACTCAATAATAATGAAGACATAAGGATGGATTGTAATGGATATTCGTGAAGCAGTAAAAAAAGGACATTTGTTTTTGGATGGAGCAATGGGTACAGAGCTTTATAAACGTGGATTACAAGGTGATACTTCCCTTGTGAATCTTAATGCACCTGATGTGGTGGAGGAAATTCAACGTGCATATATACAGGCTGGTGCAAACATCATCACAGCCAATACTTTTGCGGCATATAAACATAAGCAAGAAAATGCTGATACACTGATTCGAGCTGCTTTTGACATTGCAAAAAAAGCTCGGGATGAAAAGAAAATATATATTGCAATGGATATGGGCGCAACAGGCATGATGCTTGAACCTTATGGGGATATTTCAATAGAGGAATGCCAAAAGGAATTTGCAGAAGCAGTACAAGTAGGTGCGGAATGTGGTGCAGATTTGGTCATTATCGAAACAATGATGGATTTGAGCGAATTAAAAGCTGCGCTAAATGCTACTCTTGAGACAGGCTTGCCGATTATTGCAACAATGTCATTTAATGAAAATGGACGCACAATGTATGGCACAACCATTAAAGAAATGGCAGAAGCCCTTGACCACCCAAATGTTATTGCTGTTGGTATGAACTGTGGTTTTGGCCCAAAGGCTTATATGCCGCTGATTGATGAGCTTAAAAAGCATACAAATAAACCTATTGTTATGCAACCCAATGCAGGGCTACCCTTTGTAGATGAGAATGGTGTGCCAAGCTATGACCTTTCACCAGAAGATTTTGCTGATTTAATGGTTGAAGCGGCAAAAAAAGGTGTTCATATTCTCGGCGGTTGCTGTGGGACAAGTCCTGCACATATTTTAGCCATGGTAAACGCACTGTGATTCCTACATTTGGGATAATTTCATTGATAATTTTAATTGTAAGTATTGGTGTAATGTTTTTACATCAAAGGCTTTTAAATTTTCGTGGGAATGTAGATGATAGTCTCATGAACCTTGATGAATGCCTACGTATTAGATTGGAAATTATTTATGATTTTAATGAGAAAGCAATAGATTATGCTGAAAAAACCACCCATGAATTGATTAAGCTTTTGCCCAAGATAGATAAACTACTGGACGAAGTGGATGAAGAAAATAAAAAATCCCTAGATGAGAATGCACAAAAGATTGAACATTCTGTTAGGGATTATAATGAAGCTTTAGAAAAGTATAATGCACATATTAGTAAACCACTTGAAAAAATCATTGGGTCTATGGTGGGATTAAAAAATGAAAAAATAATAACCATTAACGTGCCATCAATTGACGGAGCCGTTTTGGAAGGGGCAAAGCGGATAAGTCCTGTGGATGAAACCCACTGATTAGAACCATCACAAGAAGATAGGTAAAACCTCCTGCAAATAATGCAGTAAGCGTTGCAATAGAATTTGGCGTATACATCGCCATTACATAATAAACAACGACACAAATAACACCCATTCCAGCTGATGCAATGCAAGGTTTTACAAACATACTGCCTATGTGGGGCAAAATTCCTGTAAGCTTGTAAAGATAAAATGTATTTAAAAATGCCGCAACGGCGAAACACGCAATAGTACTGATAACTGCGCCAAGAATGTTTATCTGAGGTACTGGCATTAAAAAATAATTGACCCCAACTTTTGTTACAAGTCCAAAAAACATACTTATTACAGGAAGACCGACGCGCCCTATGCCTTGTAAAACCCCTGTAAGAATTTGAACCATTGCAAGAAAAATAATACTTATTGCGCCATAGCGTAAAAGTAAGCCGCCTTCTGGGTGACTTGGAAAAAGTAAAGCCACAATAGGGTCTGCCAAAACAGAAAGTCCAACTGCCGCTGGAATAGAAACAATCATAGATAACCGCATTGCCATATTTGTTTTACGCCGTACAGCTTCTGTATCCATTGTGACACTTGATGAAGTGATTTCAGGGATAACTGCTGCCGAAAGTGCCATAGAAAGGGATATAGGTAAAGTGGTAAGCAAAATAAATTTTCCAGTAAATTGCCCAACTAAAGTAACAATTTCTTCTTCTGAAAAAACGCCAGACGCATAAATTCTATTGGTTGCCATAGAAAGGTCTAAGGAGTTACCAAGGGACACCAATCCGACACCTACAATCATAGGCAATACTGTGCGAAGTATCACTGCAATTTGAAAGCTGTGTGATTCATGGCTTCTTTTGTTAGTATCTTCTTTTGCCCGTTTGCGCAAATCTTTACTGACAAGCGCATACAAAAATGCGACGATACCAAGTGCTGCAAGGATACTAATGCTTGTCCCAAGTGCCGCACCTGCTGCTGCAAACTCAAGGTTTGCTGTGTCAAAAAATAAAAATGCAAGCCATACGCTCATTGCAACTTTGAATATCTGCTCTACAACTTGGGATAAGGCTGTGGGTATAGATGTTTTCATACCTTGAAAATATCCACGTAAAATTGCCAACACTGAACCAAGCAAAACCCCAGGTGATAAAGCCCTAATAGCATATGACATTTCAGGCATATTAAATTGTGTTGCAATGATATTTGCTCCAAAAAACAAACCAGTGCTTGTGATAAGCCCTAAACATAAACAAAACTTCATTGCAGTTTTAAAAAGTTGATGTGCATTGCGATACTGCCCTTTGGCAATTCTTTCACTTGTAAGCCGTGAAACAGCTGCAACCATTGTGCCGGAAGAAAGCACAAGCGCGAAAGTATAAACTGTATATGCAGTAATGTAATAAGCATTACCTTCGTCTCCGATTAAATTGGTAAGGGGTAAACGATAGGCAAAACCAAGTAAGCGCACAAAAAGAGATGCGCCAGCAAGAATAGATGCTTGGCGCACAAAGGAGCTACCTTTTGAGGCAGCAGGTGACATTTTTTATAAGTGTTTAGCGGCTGCTTCGTCCGCTATAACGATTACATCACGGTGGAGTTGTAATGCAGATGCAGGAACATTGGGTGTAATGGGGCCAATTAGTGCATCACGAAGAATATCTGCCTTTGCTTCACCGCTTACAAGCAGTAAAATACGCTTTGCCATCAGGATAGTACGAATACCCATAGTGATTGCGTGACGCGGCACATCTTTTTCATCATCAAAGAAACGTGCATTGCTTTGAATTGTACTTTCTGCAAGTTCAACATGAACTGTTGCACCACTAAAAAACTCCGCTGGTTCATTAAACCCTATATGCCCATTTGTGCCAAGCCCTAAAATTTGCATTTCTATTCCGCCACAACGGTTTATTTTTTCATCATATGCAACGCATTCTGCGGTTGGGTTTGAGGAATCTCCATTTGGAATATTCCTTTTTTCTTTTGGGAGATTTACTTCATCAAAGAGGTTTTCTGCCATGAAATATGCATAGCTTTGAGTATTTGTGTTTTCTATAGGATAGTATTCATCTAAATTAAATGCAGTAATTTGGTCTAAATAAATTTCGTTTCTTGCGCGCATTTTTTTCAATTCTTCATACATACCCACAGGCGTTCCTCCTGTGGCAAAGCCAAAAGCAGCCAGTGGGGCGGCGTTGACTTGCTTTGCAAAAATGAGTGCGGCGCGTTTACTTAGTGCATCATAATCCTTTTCAACGTAGAGTTTGATGTTTTTTGTCATATTATCATTCCTTTATAAAAGCCGTACAAAAGTACGGCTATAGGGTTTATATATAGGTCTTGTCTAAAATCTCTTCTGCTTTTACTTTGTTGATATCCATTGATAAGATTAACTCTGACAAAATGATTTGCTTTGCCGTACTCATCATCTTTTTTTCTGCGGTAGAAAGTCCACGCTCACGCTCGCGCAGAAGAAGATTATTAAAAACCAATCCGACCTGTGTTAGACATCCTGTTCTCATACGTTCCATATTTTCTTTATAGCGTTGATTCCAATTATCATGTTTAATACCTTCAATGTCTAAAGCAGATGAAAGTATGTTCATGATATCCCTTTTGTCATGAACAGCCCGTACACCCTGTACTTCTGCTTTGGCAGCTGAAATCATGATTTTTAAATTGCCAACAGGAATTTCAAGGACATAGTAAAGTTGCATTTCGCCGTCAATTTCCTTTTGCTCAATGTTGTCAATTACGCCAGCCCCATACAGCGGGTACACGATTTTATCGCCTTTTTTATACATCCCCATACCCTCCGTGTAACGCTTAGAATCACAATAATTATAGCACTCAACTAATAAAATGTCTAATGTTCATGGGCTGTTTCTTTAGGTTCTTCAAGTCCTTCTATGGTTATACCGTTCTTTTGTGCATAATCCCAAAGTGCAGATTGCAGGGCTTCTTCAGCCAGCACAGAACAATGCTTTTTTGCCGCAGGCAAATCATCAAGGGCTTCTACAACAGCTTTATTGGTGATGGTCATGGCTTCTTCAACGGTTTTACCTTTAACCATTTCTGTCACAACACTGGATGTGGCTACGGCGGCACCGCAACCAAAGGTTTTAAATGTGGCATCAATAATAATGCCATCTTCAATTTTTAGAAAGACCCGCATAATATCACCGCATTGGGCATTTCCTACTGTACCAATGCCGCTTGGGTCTTCCATTTCGCCAACATTACGTGGATTCATGAAGTGATCCATTACCTTTTCACTGTATTCCATTAGCCATTACTCCTTAAAAAATCATCGTATAGTGGGGATAAACTTCTTAGCTTTTCTACAGCAGGTTGTAGTATCGCCATCAGTTTTGTGATGTCTTCTTCGGTATTGCCATGTCCTAATGAAAATCTTAATGCGCCATTTGATAGCTCATGCCCTATCCCCATTGCCATCAGTACATGGGAAGGCTCAAGTGCGCCAGATGAACATGCTGAACCTGTTGATGCATAACATTCATTCATATCTAAATGTAAAAGTAGTGATTCACCTTCTATAAAGCTGAACGATATGTTTACATTGCCGGGAAGTCTTTTATCACCTGTTGTACCGTTTAGTTTAGTATGAGGAATTTTTGTTAGAATCTCATGAATGAGCTTATCACGTATTTCAGAAATACGTTTGGTTTCCTTGGGCATTGCTTCTATAGAAAGCTTTAATGCCGCACCCATTCCAATAATACCTACAGCATTTTCTGTACCTGCACGGCGATTTTTTTCTTGTGCGCCGCCATGAAAAATTGCTGCAAGCCTTGTACCTTTTTTTACATACAATGCACCAACACCCTTTGGCCCTTGAAACTTATGGGCGGATAAGGACAACATATCGACACCAAGGGCATGAACATCAACTGGAATATTGCCTACAGCTTGAACTGCGTCTGTGTGTAAAGGAATTTTATGTTTTCTTGCAATATCAGAAAGTGCTTTCATAGGCTGTATACTTCCAACTTCGTTGTTAGCAAAAATGATTGAAATAAGACGTGTATCTGGTTTAATTGCGTTTTCTAAATCTTGAGGGTTTACAAGCCCTTCAATATCTACAGGAAGATATGTGACTTCAAACCCTTGTTTTTTAAGATACTCAAAAACATTTAAAATTCCATGATGTTCTATTTGCGTTGTGATAATATGCCCACCTTTTTCGGATGACCATAACCCTTTAATTGCCCAGTTATCTGCTTCTGTTCCACCAGATGTGAAAAAAATCTCGCTGGGTTCGGCGTTGATTGCTGTGGCAATCGTTTGTCGTGCTTCGTCTATTGCTGCACGAACTTTACGGGCAGGGCTATATACACTGGATGGGTTTGCAAAGTGTTCTGTTAAATAGGGCATCATGGCTTCAAGAGCCTTTGGATGTAGTGGGGTTGTTGCGGCATTATCTAAATATAGCATGACCTACTCCTTTACTCACCATAATAGAAAAATGAAATGCGTTCAATAATTATATCTTCGTTTGGACGGTCGTTTGCACCGCGGCTTACATTGGCTATGGTATCAACTACATCCATACCTTCAACCACATGTCCAAAGACTGTGTGTGCCATTTGGTTTCTGTGCCAATCAAGATGTGGTGTTCCGCCATAAGCAATAAAATGGTCAAACTCTTCTTCACTATAAATATGATGTGCGTATAAACGTGTTCCATCTGAAAATCTGCCAAGGGGCATATTGAGATATCCTCGCATATTTTCAAAGTCTTGAATTGTTCCAAAGTCAAGTCTATCATTTTGTACAATGTAGAACTGACTACCCATTGCTCCACCTGCATGTGCCATGGCAAGCGCACCACGGAAATGACGTAAGTTTAAACTTGGCTCAAGTCCAAAGGGGCTTCCCCAAATACTTTCACCACCTGCGCCAGTACCATCAGGGTCGCCACCTTGAATCATAAACCCAGGAATAACTCGGTGAAAAACAACGCCATCATAAAAGCCGTTACGTGCATGTGTTAAAAAGTTTTCAACTGCCATGGGTGCTTCTTCCGGAAAGACCCTGAGTGTGATATCACCCAAGTTTGTGTGCAGTGTGACTAATTCTTCGCCTTGTGCCACAGGTTGCAATTGATGTAAGATGATTGGTTTATCACGGAAATATTCAAGGATAGAGCCGTCAAGAATCATAAGTTCTTCATCAGAAATGTAATCTTCATGGTCTGGATTTGACCAATTGGATTCATATGCGCTAAAGGTTACAGCTGGCTCATTGTTTTGTGATAAGTCTTCAGATGAATTTTCTTCATCAATATTAGAATGACTTATATCTGATGTAGGAACATCAATAGGTTCATCACCATTGTTATTGCAAGCGGTAGTGAACAGTATCGTTGTTGCCATTAGAGCAGTTATTGCACCAAAGTAAAATTTTTTAAACATCTGTAAATCCTTCTCTCTTTTAATAATTTATTAAAATTTTCTAAGAATGTGTCTTTCTTATTATACCGCAATTTCCCAAGAAAGTAATCACTAGAATGCAGAATATTTTGCAGACTCAAATGCACTTACAATCAATGGTTCAAGACGGTCATAAATACGAGATTCAATTTTTTCAATTGCAGGGGTGTGCGGGCGGTTCTCTGGATGTTTTGCCACAAAAAGTGTGCAACAGTCATCATAAGGGCGCACAGAAATTTTATATGTGTCAATGCGGTGAGCGATATTTATAATATCTTGCTTATCCATGGCGGCAAGGGGTCTAAGAATCGGTAATGTTGTAGCTGACTCAATGGCGGCAAGACTTGCAATCGTTTGACTTGCAACTTGTCCAATGGCATCTCCTGTGATTAAACATTGGGCTTTTTGTTTTTCTGCCAGCATGGATGCAATGCGTGTCATGGCACGTTTAAGAAAAATGGTTAGCTTTTCTGGCTGCACCTCATCTTTCAAGAACACTTGCACCTCTGTAAAGGGTACTGTGCAAAGATTGATGTTGCCTGTAAAACGTGACAGGGTTTTTACAAGGTCGTTTACTTTTTCTGCGGCACGTTCTGAAACAAATGGTGGTGAGTGAAAATAGATTGGGAAAATTTCAACACCGCGCCGTCCTGCAAGATATCCAGCCACAGGACTGTCAAACCCGCCAGAAAGAAGTAAAATACCTTTTCCTGCTGACCCATAAGGCAATCCGCCTTGCCCACCTTCACTATCAAAGTAAAAATAGACATGATTACGAATTTCTACCCACATAGTCATTTCAGGATTATACAAGTCCACTTGAATCCCTAAGCCTGAATTGAAAATACTTTCACCAATGGCTTGAGAAATTTCCATGGATGTCATTGGATAGTTTTTATCACTTCGCTTGGTTACAACTTTGAAAGTCTTTGAACCTTTGAAGTGTGTAGTGAAAAATTGCTGTCCGATTTTACAAAGGTCTTCTATATTGCGCGCTTCGGTTTTTATGGCATTACAAAAGCCAGTAAGCCCAAAAATGTAACGAATATGCGGAAGAATTACATCTGTGTCTAAATCTCCCCTAATGTCTTCAATTAAGAAACGTCCTTGTTCCCGAAGCACACGGATACTCCCGTCATGTAAGCCCTTAATATGCTTACGAATTGTATCAAGGAGTCCATGTTCAAAATGAGTACGATTGCCCTTTCGCAATGATATTTCACCGTATTTAACAAGTAAAACTTTTTTTGAGTTTATAATTACCACCTCCGTGTCATTTGTCGAAGTGCTTTTACAGTGTCAATGATAATAGCTTTTGCTTCATATGCTTCTTTTTCGCTGTTCATAAAAGAGAAGCTAAAGCGTACTGCCGATTTTGCACGTTCGTGTTCAAAGCCCATAAGTTCTAATGGGGGTTTTATTTTTTTACGACTATTACAAGCAGCACCCATGGACGCATAAACGCCCCGTTCAGAAAGTGCATGTACCAGTGTTTCACCGTTAATTCCCATGAAACTCATATTTAATATATATGGCGAATGCCCATGACTTTCATCTCTCTTATTTACATAAATATCAGGCAGTTCGTCTTTTATACTTAAAATGATAGCATAAATGGAAGTAACAAGCTCTGCCATTTTATTCATTCCACCATCCATTATTTCTGCAATACGTGCAAAGTCATATAACCCTTTAACATTTTCAGTGCCAGGACGTAGCCCTTTTTCCTGTCCTCCGCCAAACATAAGCGGTGAAATCTTAGTCTTTTTATCCACTACCAAACCCCCTACCCCTTGCCCCCCGTGGCATTTGTGTGCGCTAAACGCGTATAAATCAATGTTGGTAAGATTGGTTTTGTGTTTGCAAAATCCTTGCGCCCCATCAAGATGGAAGCAAACATTGGGGAATGTTTTTTTAATGTCTGCGGCTGTGTCACTATATACATTGATATGCCCAGTTTCATGACATACTTGAGACATTGAGATAAATATAAATTCGCCTGCGGCAGGGAGGATATGCATTTTTTCCAAAGGTGTAAAAATGGCCTTTCCAAGACCTTGCGCTTGAATATATTTCATTGGTTCAATAACGGACGGATGCGCCCATGGTTCTGCATAAAATGTAATATCTTTTCGCCTGTTGGCTAAAGCAAAACCGATAATTGCTAGATTATTAGATTCTGTTCCGCCTGATGTAAAAATGACTTCATCTGGGGGACAGTTTAATATTTTTGAAAAATTCTTTCGTGTATTATTCAGTGTGCGTTCAGATTCAATTCCTATCATATGGGGTGACGATGGGTTGGCTTGACTAAAAAAATCATAGACAGGATACTGAGGGTCACTACCCATATGAACTGTGCTGGCGGCATTATCATAATAAATCATATATGCTTTTCCCTCATTCACATAAGCAAATTATTTGTGCAATGGCTGAAATTGCAGCGGTTTCTGTTCTTAATATACGCTGTCCTAATCGTACTGGTGATGCGCCTGCCTTATAAAGCATGGATACTTCATCATTTGTGAATCCGCCTTCTGGCCCAATCCAAATATTTATATGTGAATTGTTGTAGAGCAAAGGATTAGTTATGACAGACTTTAGAGTCGCTTCACACTCACCTACATGTCCAAAGAGGGTTAATCCATTTTTTTGTGATTGAATAGCCACATCAAAGTTACATGGCGGGTGAATGATGGGAATTTTACCTCTCATGCTTTGCCCTGCGGCTGATTCAGAAATCTTTTGAAAACGTGTTGTTTTTTTTACTTTATCTTTGTCTTTAATGCGCATAACAGACCGTTGGGCGTTGACCAATTTTATTTCATCAACCCCAAGTTCAACACACTTTTGAATAATTAAATCAAGCTTATCGCCTTTGGGTAATGATTGATATAAAGTAATGCTAATAGGCGGTTCATTCTTGCATAATGTAGAATGTTTAATTAAAAAAATTGCATTTGAGGAAGCAGATGAGTGCTTACAAAACTTTGTAAAATAATCTATACCATTGCCATCACATAAAATCACTTCATCATCATGGTTTATTCTCATCACATTGAATAAATGATGGGCAGTGTCACCTGTTACAGTGATACGCTGGTTTTTAAGGTCAAGTGCTTCTGGTAAAAAGAAATGTTTAGGCATGTGCGTTTCCTATTTTTCCAACAATACATCGCCAACCTTCAAGACTGTGATATTCTATTATTTCAAAACCTTCTTGGCGTGCGGCTGTTAAAACATCATCAAGCCGTTCATCAATTATTCCTGATGCAATAAATACACCATTAAGCTTTAGAGCGCGTTTAAATAATGGAAGAAGGGCAATAATAACGTCTGCAACAATATTCGCTACAATGACATCAAAGGGATTCTCAATAATGCTTGTACGCAACCCTTCATCAGAGATAGCATCACCTGCATAGATTTGGAGTTTGTTAATATCTATAGCATTTAAACTTGCATTTTTCTTTGTGGCAGACATGGCACCTGCTGGGTCAATATCACATGCAAAAACCGTATCTGCACCTAGCAAAAGACCAATAATAGAGAGTATTCCACTGCCGCAACCAATGTCCAAGAGTCTGTCTCTAGGCTTTAAACTTTTTTGCAATGCTTTAATACAAAGCTGTGTGGTTTGGTGCTGTCCTGTGCCAAAGGCTGTACCAGGGTCAATAGTGAAAACAATTTCGTTTGTAGTAGGCTCGTAATTTTCCCATTCAGGAACAATGACAATATTGCCGATGTGCATTGGCTTGAAATGTTTTTTCCACTCATTAAGCCAAGTTTCATCATTGGCAGATTCTAAGATTAGCGCAAGTTTGCCAAACTCCGAAGCAGTATCTTTTTTTATAAGTAAATCAAGTTCCCCTTTAAGAAGTTCAAGGACTTTCTTTCCTTCTACACTTTCTTCTAAATAAAAAATTACATACACATCATTGGACTGGGATTGAAGTAAAACTTCATCTGCAAAATCCCACGTGCGTATAGTTTCAGTTAAGTGTCGGATTCTATCTTGAGGGTCGATAATTTCCATGCCAGACACGCCATTTGCAATGAGCATACCTGTTATAATTTCTGCCCCATAAGTAGTGGTTTCAATTGCGACTTTTATCCATTCCATGTAAAACCTCAATCTTTGATATTGTAATTTGCAAAGACGTATTTCAATTTCTCAATCTGCGATATTGACATTTCCTTGATAGATTTTCTTGGAAAATGTCAATACAATTATACTCCTCTCGTTGGTATTATTCAACATTTATGTTATGATAACAGTCGAGGTGATTGTCTTTGATTCTTGGTGAAAAACTTACATTTGAATATGCAGCATATGATGAAACACCCCCTGTGCTTACACTCAAAGGCGTAGATATTACAGTAAAGGCTGGTGAGTTTATTGCCATTCTTGGGCATAATGGCTCTGGAAAATCTACTTTGGCAAAGCACTTAAATGCCCTGCTTGTTCCGGCAGAGGGCACATTATGGATTAAAGGTGCAGACACAAAGGACGCTGAAAACACATGGCGTATTCGTCAAACCGTTGGTATGGTTTTTCAAAATCCAGACAATCAAATTATTGCTACCATTGTTGAAGAAGATGTGGCTTTTGGCCCAGAAAACTTAGGGGTCAAGCCTACAGAAATTAGAAAAAGAGTAGATGAATCTTTAGCTGCTGTTGGCATGAGTGAGCATAGTTTAGCACCACCACATCATCTTTCTGGTGGGCAAAAGCAACGGGTAGCCATTGCAGGCGTATTGGCAATGCACCCTGAATGCATTGTTTTGGATGAGCCAACGGCAATGCTTGACCCATCAGGCCGTCGTGAAGTGATGGAGACAATCACAAAGCTAAATCGTGAATCTGGCATGACGGTTATCTTAATCACACATTTTATGGAGGAAGCCGCGCAGGCTGACCGCATATTAGTCATGGATGATGGTGTTTTGGTCATGAACGATATCCCCAGAAATATTTTTCGTCAAGCAGAAGCCATGCAAAAATTAGGACTAGGTGTGCCGGGTGTAACGGAACTCGCCCACGAACTTCGCCGCCGAGGTCTTGACGTTGCAGATGATGTGCTTACGATAGAAGAATTTATGAGTGACAAGGCAATAAAATCTTTGCTATAGCAAATTGGAATGACTATATAGAAAGAAGCGAATATGAAAGCACAAACAAACCGATTAAATCCACAACCCAATGAGGGCGCGGAAGAAACGTCACCTTATATCATTGAACTTAGGCAAATTTCACATATATATAATGAAGATTCTGTTTTTGAAAAGCGCGCCATTGATAATGTATCTCTGAAAATTAAGGCAGGAGAAATGGTCGCGTTAATTGGACACACAGGTTCAGGCAAAAGTACTTTGATTCAACACTTAAATGCACTATTAAAACCCTCCTCGGGCATGGTTTTAATCAATGGTAAAGATATTCATACAGACAAGGCGAAGCTTAAAAGTATTCGTCAGCGTGTTGGTTTAGTTTTTCAATATCCCGAACATCAACTCTTTGAAGCCGAAGTATTTAAAGATGTAGCTTTTGGCCCAAATCAAATGGGGCTAACCGAAGAGGAAGTAAATACCCGTGTTAAATCTGCCCTTGAAGTTGTTGGGCTGGATGAAAGTTGCTATCACAAATCCCCTTTTGAATTGTCTGGCGGGCAAAAACGTCGTGCTGCTATTGCAGGGGTTCTTGCAATGCGTCCAGAAATTTTGATACTTGATGAGCCTACTGCTGGGCTTGACCCTCGCGGGCGGGATGAAATTCTTTCGCAAATAAAGCACATGCACACAAAGCTTGGGCTAACAATTATTCTAGTCTCCCATAGTATGGACGATGCGGCACGGCTTACAGATAGGATTCTTGTGATGAATAAGGGCTGTATAATTTGTGATGGCACACCTATAGAAGTTTTTGCTCAAGGTGAAATGCTTAAAAACATAGGGCTGGACGTACCGCAAATTTCAAGTCTTATGACTTGTTTACATGAAAAAAATTCAAATCTACCTACAGGGATATTCTCGGTAGAAGCTGCGGCAGATGCGATTATGAAGTTGGTGCGCCCATGACGAAAATAACGATAGGACAGCATTATCCAACAGATTCTATCATTCATCACCTGGATGCACGGGTGAAACTTATTGGTACGATTATGTATATTGTATTTTTGTTGTTTGTTAATCACTATGCAGGCTATGGTGTGGCGGCATTATTTTTAACTGGAATTATTGCATTATCTAAAATTCCACCACGGCTTATCTTCCGTGGGCTTCGGATGATTGTATTTATTCTCATTTTTGCAGCAGGAATAAACTTATTTTTCACAGCAGGTGAAACTGTACTTTTTCACTTTGCATTTATTCGCATTACATTAGAAGGTATAATGATGGCATCACACATGGCAATGCGGCTTATCCTTCTTGTAATGGGTTCGTCTATCTTGACATTAACCACTTCCCCTATTCAATTAACAGATGGTATTGAATCATTGCTTAATCCTCTAAAACCCATTAAAGTGCCTGCCCATGACATTGCTATGCTTATGACGATTGCCTTACGTTATATCCCTGCCCTAGCAGAAGAAATGGAAAAAATAATGAAAGCGCAAAAAGCCCGTGGTGCAGATTTTGACACAGGCGGCTTAATAAAACGTATAAGAAGTATGCTTCCCATCCTTGTACCTTTGTTTGTATCTGCTTTTAAACGTGCAGACGAACTAGCAACCGCAATGGAAGCCCGTTGTTATCGGGGGGATATAAACCGTACTAAAATGAAGGCAATGAAAATGACCCGCACCGAATTTATAGGGATGGGGGTCATGATATGCTTTGGTGGATTGATATTTTTAACGAGACTGCTGTAAATAAGCAGTCTTTTTTTATTGAGCTTCGAGATGTACATATTTACTTGCAATATTACTCTGCTATGCCTATGACAAGGCCTACGGTTCTAAGGTTGTCTGGTGCGGTAATATGTTTTGGTGCATATGATTTGTTCAACGACTCTAGCATAATCGTACCTTTTTTATGGTCTACCCTTAATCTTTTGCAATAGGCTTCTCCATCATAAATGAAAACGCCTACATTATCAGGGTCTACCTTAGGTATCGCTTTTACAAAAACGATATCCCCGTCACAGATTTTAGGCTCCATGCTGTCACCTTTTATTCTTACGCAAAAATCTGCTTTTTCACTAATAGGCGTTGCTACAAATTTCATCAACTCTACATCACTGTCACTATCATCACTTAAATAATTGCCAAGCCCTGCACTTGCCCGTTGTTGAAAGACCTGCAACTTTATCCATTGTTCATCAGCTTGTTTTTGAAGTTCAACAGTACGGGCGTTCATGAAATTTACACGTTCAAACTCTTTTTCAAGCAGAATGTCAACCACTTCACGCCCGTGGGCATCTAACTGACGATATTTGCTTATGTGGTCGTGTTCTTCATCATTTAAAATAGCGATTTCATCTGCCTTTTTGCGGTTATTGCTTACACCAAGCAAATAATCAATGCTTACACCAAAATGATTGGCTAAAAGTTGAAGCACATCAGAATTTGGTTCTCTAAAACCAGATTCATAATTGGCATAGGTGCTGTAGTTGAGTGGCAATTGTGCAACCAAATCACGTTTGCTTTGGCTTTTTTCTCTACGCAGTTGGCGTAATCTTTCAGCAATCATATGAACAACTCCTGTGATATACATTTGTTCGGTTTACGCCGACTAATAACAGTATAGTATAGGGGTTTTTATTTTGCAACCCTTTTTGTGAAATTTTCTTAGGATTGTTTCACAGAAAAATCGAAAATATTTTCTGTTTTAGCTTGACCTACTTATAAAAATATGGAATAATCATCATACGAACAAACGCCCCGTTTGGAAAGGACATTAGAACATATGTTTATGAATATTGAAGTGGAACGCTTGCGCCGTTATATGAGCAAAGCCGAAATGGCAGGGTCTCTTGCGGTTTCTGTAGATATGTTGAACGATTGGATTTTCCAGCGGCAAGCCATACCCGCGGCAAAGTTGCGCGCCCTGTCGCAGCTTTTTGATGGGTGTAGTGTTGATTATTTATTAAGAGAGAGGAGTTAAAAAGATGTACGCGCAGGTTATGCAGTTTAGAGGTGCTTTTATTGCCGTGCTTGGGTTTGTGGTGAGTTCACTTGGGCATGTTTTTGGAGGCATTGATATGTTGCTTAGGACATTGTTGATATTTATGGCTATCGACATGGTTTCCGGCATTGTTGCCTCGGCAGTGTTCAAGTGTTCTGATAAAACAGAAACAGGGCGGCTTTCTAGTAAAGCGGGCTTGAAAGGGTTAGTGCGAAAAGGGGGCTGTCTTACCCTTGTAGCCATTGGGGTTCACCTAGATATTTTACTGGGTACAAACAGCCTGACACGGGACGCGCTGATTATTGCGTTTTCCCTTAACGAGTTGCTCAGTATACTAGAAAACATGGGTAGAATGGGCATTAAAATGCCAGCACCCATCATCAATGCCATAGAGATTTTAAGTAAGAAGCAGATGTAAATTGAACAGTAGTACAAAAAACGCCGTAGGGTTATGGATTTATCCAAAACCTTACGGCGTTTTTATATTGTAGTTTAGGAAGTTTTGCTGGTTTCATCTTCATGCTTTTTGAGGTTTAGCCCTGCGATTAGCGCAACAGTTTTTAAGATAAACGCTTGTTCAGTTGTGCTTGCCCCTGCTACATAGGCTTTTAAACGGGTTATAAAAAGGTCTTCATTTTCAGGCTTTGCATTATCATTGCCAAGAACATAGTCTGTACTTATGCTTAGGATTTTACAAATATTCCTTAGCACAAGGGTAGACATGCCGCTATCACCACGTTCAATGGCATGTAGTACGGTTTCTTCAATGTCAGCAAGAAAGGCTAATTCTGCCACGGATAAATCTAATTCTTTTCTTCGGTTAGCGATTTGATGACCTTGCAGGGTATTTAATAAGTCAGCAGTTAGGTTTTCATTCATAAATTTCAGATAGTCAATGATATTTGTCTTTGCGTTTTTATACCGCTTTTTTTCGCCAAGCTCCAAAAGCATTTTTAGCCCTTCTTTAACTAACTCCATATCATTTTCATAAATGCCTTTTCTGACTTGTAATGCATGTTGTTGTGGGCGTTTTCTTTTTACAAGCATTCCCATTGCATAATCATGACATTGCGAGAATTTATCGTTTAATGTGGCATTGTCTATAGAGGGTTCAAGATACTTGGCGCGTAAGATTCTTAAAGTCATATTGCTGTGTAATGCAATACGAACTTGTAAATATTCGTCACTATCATGGGTTTCTAATGCTTCTGATTCTAGTGCTTCTATAAAAAACTCCCATGATTCACTAAAGGCTGGGCGATAAATAACAAGTACAGACAAACAATAGAGATGAAGATACTCCCATGTTGTAATAGATTTTAATGCTTCAAAAGCTGGGACTGCGATTGAACAACAAACTTCAAAGCTCTTATGGTCATGGTCAGCTTTTATGGTTTTCAAATAACCAAGTGCAAGAATGAGGTCTGAATCTGGTGGTTTTTTATCCATATAATTTTCAAACTTGGATATAAGTTTACTTGTACCTGACTTTGCAGCACTATTAAATGTAAGAAACTCACTTATCAATGATTCTTTTGTTACTTCTGTCTTCATCAGAAATACCTCCAAACATTCAAATAAGCCCAATCCTATTTGAGCTTACGAGATTATTACATTCCGCAGGGGTCTTCATGCCCACCAAAAGGCATAATTGGCATAAACCCAAAGCCACCAAACATCAATGCAAATATAGAACTAAAGAACATGCTTACCATCTCCGCTTTCATGAACTTTGTCTTATATTGCAATATTATCGCAAATAATCTGTGGATATGAGAATTTGCAGTAATTTATGTAAGATTATGTAGCAACTCATACTTAATCCTGCATTTTTACTATCAATAATTCTTTAAGTATTCAAACTGGGCGTGGAAGGGAAATTATATCCACCTTCAAGAATGTTTACCCAATGGGGCTGGAAAATAGGGTGCATGGCTAATGTCATAAGCATTAAGGATGCTCATGCAGTTGAGTTTGTTGCAGACGAGATGGGCAACCTAAGACTGAGTCCATTTGACCCTATCATGTTAGATAAAAAATGCCTGGATACACTAGGCTGTCAAGGCGAAGATACAATTGTATTTGAGCGTTCAAATGCTAGTGTAATTCTGCGAAAGAAGTAATGTTTTGAAAAAAACAATAAAAAATAACGCGCTACAATCGTGATTGCAACGCGTTATTTTTTATTCTGCTTCATTTTTCTTTTTACGTTTTTTAAAAAATATAAATCCTACATATCCTGCGCCGCCAAGTACGGCTACACCACCTACGGCAATCAATATGATTCCCCACACTGGAAATCCGCCGTTTTCTTCATATTCAATTGGGCGGTTTGGGGCAAAAAGGGCTGGGGCTGGCGGTGCTGTTGGCAATGGCATTTCATTAGCAAATACTATCGTTTGCGCCGAAAAAGCAAATATCAAAATAAAAATAAGTAAGACCAGTTTCTTCATCAATAAATGCACCTCTTATCGTTTACTAAGGTAGGATAGTATCTTTTCACCATTTGGTCAAGAAAAATCGTATAAGAACGCGGTCATGCCGTCGTGAATAGTATGAGGCTACAAGTACATCATCTTATGTCTGGAGGTTGGAAATGGGAACAGGCTTTTTAGAAGTTGTAGCCACAACTGCCGAAGAAGGCTTACCAATAGTAGGAGCGCGGGTAAGCGTAATGAGCGAAGGAACGGTTTTATATCAACTGGTAACAGATGAAAGCGGGCTGACGGAAACAGTCGCCTTAGAAGCACCAGAAAGGGCATTGACCCTTAGTGAAAACTTTGAAGGTGTCCCCTATTCCGTTTGTGATGTTAAAGTTGAAGCAGTGAACTATATGACTGCGCTTATTCGCGGGGTTGAGATTTTAGACGGAGAAACAAGTATCTTGCCTGTTTACATGAGTCCCTGCCTTGAAGAAGGACAGTCATATGAACTGGATGTCGCGTATCATAATTTAACAACAGGCGGGGGTGATGGCAGCGGTGAACAGCGCAGAATGGATGTGCCGCCAGAGCAACCTGTGCCTACCCACCCACGGGTATTAAGTGAGGTCATTGTGCCTGAATACATTACGGTGCATTTAGGGCGGCCAGATAGACCGGCGCGCAGTGTCCGTGTGCCTTTTATCTACTATATCAAAAATTCCGCCAGCCATGAAATTTATTCCACATGGCCAGCCGCTTCACTTGAGGCGAATATTTCCTGCATTATTTCCCTAACCCTCAACCGTATTTTTACAGAATGGTATCGTGTGCGTGGACATCAGTTTGACATTACAAACAGCACCCAGTTTGACCAAATGTTTGTGGAAGGAGGACAAATATTCCGCACCATTGATGAAATGGTTGACAGAATTTTCAACAGATATATCCGCCGCGCAGGGCATCTTGAGCCATTTTTTGCAGAGTATTGCGACGGACGGCGTGTACAATGCCCAGGGCTTTGGCAATGGGGTACTGTAACACTGGCAAACCAAGGGATGAATGCATTGCAAATTTTACGCCATTACTACCCATCAGATATTCAACTTGTGGAAACAGACAATATCGGCGGTGTAGTAGAATCCTTCCCAGGGTTTGTTCTGCGCCCAGGCACAAGCGGGCCTGCGGTGCGTAGCTTGCAAACATGGCTTAATCGGATTCGTGTAAATTTTCCTGCAATTCCCCTTATCACGAATGTTAGCGGGGTTTATGGCCCGCAAACAGAAGCGGCGGTTCGGGCATTTCAAAGTATTCGCCAATTAGGCACATTAACACCGACGGGTACGGTTGACCGCGCCACATGGAATCGTATAAGCTTTACGTATTCCGCAGTAAAAAGCCTTGGAGAACTTACAAGTGAAGGCATAATCATGGGTATAGGACGAACGCCTCCCCGTGATATTATCCGCGAAGGCTCTCGTGGACGGCTTGTTCAGCAAGCCCAATATCTTCTAAGTTTCATTGCAGATTTTTACCCGTCAGTCAACCCTGTGATACAAAATTCTAGCTTTACATCGGCTATGACAGTATCTGTGCGGGAATTTCAAAGACTATTCGGGCTTAATCCAGATGGCATCATTGGGCCCCAGACATGGAATATGTTGTACACAATCTACTGGAAAATACGGGACGACATCAATCCGCCATCAGTGCCTGGTGATAGCTTACCACCGCCTCCGCCTAGTGGTATTCCGCCCTACCCTGGACATTTAATTAGAAATGGCTCACGTGGTGCAGATGTTGTGGCGATTCAAAGTTGCTTAAATAGTATAAGAAGCCGCTTCCCATCCATTGGGCAATTAAACCCAGACGGCATTTTTGGCCCGCTGACTGAAAATAGTGTAAGAGAGTTCCAGCGTATTTTTGGGCTTAATCCAGATGGTGTTGTTGGCCCGCTAACATGGGCAGCCTTAATGCCTGAATGTCATGGTGGCGGCACAAACCCACCACCAACAACGATTCCACCCTATCCCGGGTTTTTAATTCGCGTAGGTGCCCGTGGTGATTATGTACGGCAGATTCAAACTTGTTTAAATGCAACAAATGGGGCAGGGCTAAATCCAGATGGAGTTTTTGGGCCTTTGACACAAACTGCGGTCATGAACTATCAACGTGCAAATGGACTAAATCCAGATGGAATTGTTGGCCCAATCACTTGGGAACACTTGATGCGGCGTTGTGGTGGTGCAAGCCGTATGAGTGCAGCCACTCAAGATGTGACGGTTACAACCCAAACATCTGCACCTGTTGCGCCTGTATCGGCTATCCCCACAGAAAGCTATACACCCCCCACACCTCGAATGATTCCCCTTGCCCCGCAAGCACCACCACCTGTGCAGGAGGAAATTCCTTCGCTAGTTAATGCACCAATTGTCGCACCAGAACTCCGTCTAAATACTCATGGTGAAATTCAGTTTGCACCAGGCGGCGCACCAGCAGGTGTCACTATGCCATATGTCCCTGGTGATGTAGAGCCGACCCCGCGGGCAATGTCCATGCAAGCGTCAATACCCACATTCCATCATGAATCATTCCATCCCCCAATGTACCATCCTCCAGCATATCATCCCCCAGTATATCAACCGCCAATATATCAGCCACCAATACACCATCCTCAATACGATGCCCATGACATCGACCTGATGTGTATGCTGATTCAAAAAATATGTAGGAGATAGCAAGTTTTATAACCGTGTAAACCCGCCTCAATTTGGAGCGGGTTTATTTTTGTCGCAACTCGATTATAAAATATACATTGACTTAGAATATTCCTATATAGTAATATCCTAAGTGGAGGTGATAATCTTGAAAACATACGGCGGCTTTCTTATGTCGCAAATAGGGCGCGTAAACGCTCGTGTTTGGGAGCGTTTACTGAAAACATGCGGTGTTGATGCCTTTAATGGCGCGCAAGGCAGAATACTTTACGTGTTGTGGGAACATGAAAAATTAACAATAACAGACATTGCACGGCTGACATCAATGGCAAATACAACCCTCACCAGTATGCTTGACCGTATGGAAGCAGAAGGATTAGTAACGCGTACCCATGATAAGGTGAATCGCAGGCAGATATTTGTATCGGTTACTCAAAAAGCAAAGGGGTATCAGGAAAAATACGAGGAAATATCTAATCGCATGAATGCTATCTTTTATCAGGGCTTTTCAGAATCAGAGATTGTAAATTTTGATAACCAATTGCGCAGAATATTAGCAAACCTAGCGCAAGCAGAATCTATATAATATGTGGAGGATTGAATAATATGAATATTTATGAAGCAATCAATACCCGCAGGACAGTACGGGATTTTGAAGATAGGCAAATAGACATGGCTATCGTTGAAAAAATTATTGGTGCAGGGTTAAAAGCACCAACAAACGACCACATGAGAAGCTGGGAGTTTGTTGTTGTCAATAAAAATAAGCGGGCAGAAATTTTAAATCTTATTCCTAAAACTTTTTCAAAGTCCGAGGTAGGCGAATGGCTAGATTCATGGGGTAGCGAGGATAATATTCAAAGGGAAATGTATTTAGACGGTGTGCCGAAGCAATATGCAATGCTATACAATGCAGGCTGCTTGATACTACCTTTCTTTCACGAGGAAGACCCATTATTACAGCCAACGTCGTTAAGTTCATTAAATGGTTTTGCTTCCATATGGTGCTGTATAGAAAACATGCTTCTTGCCGCCGCTGCTGAAGGTATATTAGGCGTGACAAGGATACCCATGGAAAACGAATCACAACATATCAAAAATGTAGTGAATCACCCATCTGGGTATATTATGCCCTGCTATATTGCGCTAGGGTATCCCTCAAAAAATGCTTTTATTCCAAAACAGAAGGAAGTCTCTTTGAAAGAGAAGATACACATAGATATTTGGTAAACTGATGTATGGCTGTTTTGCGCCCCTGTGATTATCAATGACCGTATGCTTATGTAACACAAAGATAGTATATATCTTAAATAAAAAGCACCTGTACACAATTGGGATGAACCCGTGTACAGGTGCTTTTTTCTAAAGAAATGCCTCTATATCTTTTATCACTTCATCAAAATCGCTATGCAGTAGATGTCTTTCAATGTCATCAATCACTTTTTTACTTGCAGATGACCACGGTTTGTCTTTAAGATGGTTTACCGCTTTTTCAACAGTTATTTCATCATACGCCTCGCAAGCTATTTTGATTTCAAGCAGTGTTCTCCGTAAAAATTCCATATCTTCAGCTGTTTCGCTGATATTGTCACCATCCATATCTTTCGGCTTTAAAGATTCGGCAAAAGTACGGAGCTTGATAAGAAACTGGGGTGTTTGTGATGTAATAACATCCATATGCTCGTCCCGCCCGCACTGTTCTAATTTGCGCGCAATCGCGGACAGCTCTATCATGCCTATGCATTCAAGGGCAGACTTCATGCCGTGTACATGGATGATATAGCTACGCAAATCCTCGGCAGTAAATGGAAGACCTTTATCCATTATTCCACTGAGTACAGCAAGGGATTTTTCTGCATCTCGCACAAATATTGCTGCAAACTCTGGGTCAACCTCTGGCTGTTGGGCTTCATCTTTGATTATCTCAACCCCTTGGGGTTGCTTATTTTTATCCCGCACAAATTTATTCAGCACATTATTTAACTGGCGTATATCAATTGGTTTAGAAATAAAGCCGTCAAACCCATTTGACATGAAGACATCTGCTTGTCCTGCAACTGCATTGGCAGTCAACGCTACAATGGGATTATGGTATCCCATTGCTCTAAGCCGTTTCGTTGTTTCAATGCCGTCCATTTCGGGCATCATATGGTCCATAAATATAATGTCGTAAATACTGCCATCCTCTACTTTTTTAATAGCGTCAAAGCCGCTTGAGGCTGTATCTATATTCAGTTTATAAGGCAGCATAAGCCCCTTGGCTACATATATATTGGTTTCTACATCATCAGTAATCAAAACTTTGCCGTAAGGCATAGGCTCACGTGAAACTTGAACACGTCTCATTTGTGCCCGGCTGCTTGTGCGGAAGTTGTGTAAATTTTCAGCCATTTCCTTGCCAAGGGGTGCAGAATCAGTAGACCCTTGGGGTAGATGTATGGTAAAGGTAGAGCCTTTGCCTTCCTCACTGTCAATAAAGATTTCGCCGTCCATTAAATCAATGAGATTGCGTGTAATACTCATGCCAAGCCCCGTCCCTTCGGTGGTACGGTTTGCCGCCATGTTAAAACGAGAATATTCGTCAAAGAGCCTTGTCACTTGTTCTTTTGACATACCAAGCCCAGTATCTTTTACCTCTACAATTAAAATCACATCGTCCTCATGATTATCTCGTGGCTTTGAAGTCACGGACAATGTAACAGTGCCAGACTTAGTATATTTAAAGGCATTGGAAAGCAAATTATTTAGAATCTGCTTAACACGAAGTTCGTCACCGGATACGTGGGCAGGCACATTTTCGTCTATATGCAAATCAAATTCTATAGGCTTACTGCCTATCCTCATCATATTAAGCTGTGCAGTATCGCTTACAAGGCTTGCAATTTCGTATTTGTCTATAGATAATTCCAGCTTGCCCGCTTCAATTTTAGAAAGGTCTAAGATATCGTTAATAATGCCAAGTAACATATCCCCAGAGGTATAAATTTTTCTTAAAGCTTCCTTTAGTTCAGGGTCAAGGTCGTCGTTTTGTAATTGAATTTCCGTAATACCCAAAATGGCGTTCATTGGTGTGCGAATTTCATGGCTCATTGTACTAAGGAAGGAGCTTTTGGCTTTGTTGGCGGCTTCGGCTTCTTCTTTTTGGCTTTCGGCTTCCAGTATAAGTTTTTTGACTTTCGTTACATCCATTAGTGTGCCTGCAAGGCGGGTAGCTTTTCCATGCTTATCCCGCATGGCTTTGCCCGTGGCATGAACATATACAATTTCCCCGCTTTTTTTAACCATTCTGTGTTCTATATCAAAAGGGGTATTGTCGGTGGTGTCTGCGATATGATTTGCTAAAGCTGTAGTCACCCAATCCTTGTCTTCGGGGTGTATCGCATCCATGATACTTCTATTGAGGTTGGGGAAATCATGTTCATCTTCATATCCAAGGATTTGTCTGATTTCGTCGGAATATATGAGTACGCTGTTAGGGTCGTGTGAATCACCTTCGATGGCAATATCCCTATCCCACAAGCCAATCATAGAGGTTTTTACCGCAAGATTAAATTTAGTTAATTGAACTTCCCTTTCCAGCAATGCTATTTTAGATGCTGTAATATCCTGTATTGCGCCAACTGCCCGCAGTACAGTGCCATCGGCTTTCCGAAAGGCTTTTCCAGTATCGTGAACATATATACAATCACCGTTTTTTTTGATTGCACGGTATTCTATGTCATAAGGCGTGCTGTCTGTTATGTCGGTAAGATGAGCAGTAAAGGCATGGATTGCTGTTTCTCTGTCTTCGGAATGTAATGCATTTTCCCAGCTTTCAAAAAGGTTAGGGAAGTCATTTTCATCCTCATAACCAAGTATGTGTCTAAATTCTTCAGACCATATATAGCCGCCTTTGTAGACATTATCACCGCTGTTTACAAAATCAGCTTCCCACAGCCCAATCTTTGCAGATTGAATGGCAAGGTTCATTTTCGCCATTTGCATTTCGTTTTGCTCGCGGGTGGACTTATACTCTTTTTCAATGGCTTGAAGGTTTGATAAATCCATAATATCCATGACGATAATATAATCATCATCAAAGGGTATCTTCTCCAAATCTACCGCAATGGTTTTTCTATGATTATCCATGATAATCTCTAGTTCAAATACCACATGGCTTTTCTCCACTGTTTCTAAAAACCGCTCTTTTATAGGTGTGGTGCGTTGACCATTAGATTGATATTTAGGTGTCCACTCTTTGAATCGAGCATTTAGTCCGTTGAGCAAAGCCTCTCTGGTTCTAAACTTAAAGAAGGCTTGTGCCGCAGGGTTACAGTCTGCCACGTTAAACGCACTGTCAAAAAGGAGACTGGGGTTGATATTAGACTCAAACAGTGTTGTTCGTATCCGTTCGTCAACCTGAATGCTTCGCTTTCCTTCCCTTTGCCTATCAGCGGATAATCCGCTTTGGGGTGTTCCCTCTACAACTACAGTTTTGCCGTCATCGCCGACTTTGATTATAATTTCAACCATATTTTCGCCCCTATATTAAAATTCGTTTATCTTTCAACTGCTTTAAATTTATCTTGTAATTCAAAAAATAGTTTCGTCATGCTTGGGTCAAACTGTGTCCCTGCGCCTTCTATGATGATGTTAACCGCTTCTTCGTGGCTAAAGCCTTTTTTATAAGGACGCACTGAAACTAAAGCATCATAAACGTCAACAACTGCCATAATACGCCCTAAAATGGGGATGTCTTCTCCAGCAAGACCGTTTGGATAACCTTTGCCATCCCATCTTTCATGATGTGTTCCTGCAAACTGTCTTGCATTGTGCAAAAACTCAACATTGCCTGTCCGCTCTATCATTTGGTCAATAATGAGCGCGCCTTGGGCACTGTGGCTCTTCATGATGGCAAACTCTTCGTCTGTAAGCTTACCGGGTTTGTTTAAAACCACGTCAGAAATAGTAATTTTTCCAACATCATGCAGTCTTGCAGATGAAATCAACATATCTAAAGAAGATGGGTCAATATTACTGTCATATAGTCCACGAGCCATCATTTCATTAAGCATTAAGCTAAGGTATGTAGCTGTGCGCTCGATATGACCGCCTGTAGTTTTGTCGCGGTTTTCTACCATGTCTGCCAAAACGTATACGATACCGCTTTGAAGTTGTTGCAGTTCTTCGGTCTTTCGCTGAAGCTGTTGTGTCCGCTCTCGAATTAACTCATCGATATTTAAGTGGGATTTAATTCTATTTATCAGCACAGGGGCTGAAAAGGGTTTAGAAATAAAATCTATAACACCCAATTGAAACCCTCGCACCTCTACTTCAGCATCTGTCATGCTTGTGAGAAAAATAACAGGAATATCTGCATAAGTATTGCTGGTTTTTAAAAGGTTAAGGGCTTCAAATCCGTCCATTTCGGGCATTTCAATGTCCAGCAAAATCAAATCGGGCGTTATTTTTTCTAGTAGTGTAAACATTTTTGCCGCCGAAGGTAAGGTCATGACCCTATACTGTTCTTTTAAAGCTTCTTTTGCCATAGACAAGTTGATATCATTGTCATCAACTACAAAAATTATCTTAGACATGATTACGCCTCCTTAAAAGCTGTGATAAATTAAAATAATTATGCCATGTTTGGGAACTTTATTGCAAGTACAAAGTAAATATATTATATTAAATGTATTACTAGGAATGGAGGTTGACATATGGCGGTTTTGATTGTAGATGATGTCGCTTATATGCGCATTGTTATAAAGGACATATTAGTGAAAACTTGTGGTTATGATAAAGGCAGTATTTTAGAAGCTTCGGGGGGAAAAGAAGCCATAGCAAAATACAAGCAGGAAAAACCAGAAATTGTATTGTGTGATATTCTTATGCCCGAGGTAAGCGGGATTGATGTGGTAAAAGAATTGATAGCCCTTGACCCTGACGTAAAGATAATCATGTGTACTTCTTCAAGCGAAATGGAAAATGTAACAGAGTGTATCAATAATGGCGCGAAGGATTATATCTTAAAGCCGCCTAACCCAGAAAGAGTGAAGCAGGCTGTTGAAAAAATTAAGAGCAAAAATGATACTGTTTTAAACCCAAGTGATGACGCAGTTCAAGCCAATCCATCCCAGCACAGTGTTTTGCAAAAGGAAATGGACGCATTGCGCAAGGACGTAGACTTTTTACTAAAAGAAGTGGCGGCATTAAAAGCCTTAAAAGACCATACTGAATAATTGCCGTTACAAAACCCAGGCAATAAACAAAACACCTGTACACTATCGAAATCAACCCGTGTACAGGTGTTTTTGTTATAAAATTTCAAAAGTATTCTTTTTAAATTCGATTAACCCTTCGGTTCTCATCTTACACAGTTCTAAGTACATTGCACTGCGGTGAATGCAAAGATAATCAGCCATTTCTCCGCGATTAAAGGGTATGGTAAATTTTTTTGATGTACCTCTTTGTTGGTTAAGGAAGCAGAGTAATTTTTCTCGAATGGTGCGCTTGGACAAGATTTCATTTTTTCGGTAAAGCATTAAGTTTTTTTCGGCAAGGAGTTTTAGCATGTTTTTTATAAGCTGTGTATGAAACCTACAGGCTTTGGCACAGGATGTAATGATTTTATTGTAATCAATGCAAAGGATTTCAGTGTTTTCATCTGCCCTTACGGTGACTGGGCTATGTGTCACTTCTGCACAGGAAAAAACTTCTCCAAAAATTTCTGAAACGCCAAGCCGTGTTACAATAGTTGCATTTCCGTTGATATCTTCTCTTAAAATTTTTACTCCGCCAGATAAAATCAAACCTACATAGTTTATGGTGTCACCCGCCAGCAAAATAATATCATCCTTTTTGTGACCAATCACTCTACAAGATAAGCAATGAAGCACCTCATCAAAGTCAATAAAAATAATATCATAAAATAAAGGGTTGTCTTTGGCTATGTTAAAAATTTCTCTTGTATGAATTTTTCTCATAAAAAAATCTCCTTTTGTCGTATTTACAACAGAAATATTATGGCAAGTCTAATATACTCTTGTCAATAACCCAATACAACACTAAAGGAGCGGTTTTAATGTCAATGTTTTGTTTCCAATGTGAACAAACTGCCAAAGGTACAGGTTGTACCGTAGGAGGCGTATGCGGTAAAAAAGTGGATACATCCAACTTGCAAGATAAGCTAACAGGCGAACTGATTGGTTTAGCCAACATGGCAGAACATGATGAGAACATATACAAAATCATTATTGATGGATTATTTACCACAGTCACAAATGTAAATTTCAATGACCAAGTGATACAACAATTGACGGATGATATTAAAGCAAAAGGAGGCAAGTCCTATGACATGGCAAAACTTTGGGATGATAATGAAGATATCCGCTCATTAAAATCCACTTTATTATTTGGATTGCGGGGTATGGCGGCATATGCCCATCATGGATATATACTTGGTGAAATGGACGAAACCGTAAACCAATTTTTTTGCAAGGGGCTAGTTGCCATTGGTCAAGACAAGTCTACGGATGAGTTGTTATCCCTTGTTATGGAGCTTGGCACGGTCAATTTAAAATGCATGGAGATTTTAGACAAAGCCAACACAGAAAAATACGGAAATCCTACCCCTACAAAAGTAACCTGTAATATTGAAGCGGGCCCATTTATAGTCATATCAGGACATGACTTGCATGACTTAGAATTGCTTTTACAGCAAACCCAAGGCAAAGGAATCAATATCTACACCCACAGTGAAATGCTGCCAGCCCATGGTTATCCAAAGTTAAAAAAATATCCACATTTGAAAGGCAATTTTGGTACAGCATGGCAAAATCAGCAAAAAGAATTTGAAAACATACCTGCGCCGGTGCTGTTTACAACAAATTGCATTATGCCTGTGAAGCCAAGTTATGCAGATAGCGTATTTACCACCTCTGTTGTCGCCTATCCCCAGGTGGTTCACATTGGTGAGGATAAAGATTTTACCCCAATAATCAACAAAGCATTAGAACTTGGCGGATACAAAACATTGCAAAAGCGGACAGGTATCAATGGCGGAGACACCCTTACAACAGGCTTTGGGCAAAATACAGTGCTTTCTGTGGCAGATAAAGTCATTGACGCTGTAAAGTCTGGTGCGATTAAGCATTTCTTTCTGGTAGGCGGCTGTGATGGGGCAAAACCCGGCAGAAACTACTATACAGAATTTGTAAAGCAAACCCCAAAAGATACTATTATTCTCACACTAGCCTGTGGGAAATATCGTTTTAATGACCTTGACCTTGGCGAAATAGGTGGGTTGCCCCGCATTATGGACATGGGGCAATGCAATGACGCATACAGCGCAATAAAAGTTGCAGTGGCATTGTCTGAAGCTTTTGACTGTAGTGTAAACGAACTGCCGTTGACACTGGTGCTTTCATGGTACGAGCAAAAAGCCGTTTGTATTTTGCTCACACTCCTTGCACTGGGCATTAAAAATATTTATATTGGCCCAAGTTTGCCTGGGTTTATGTCACCAAGTATACTAAGCCTGCTGGTAGAAAGATTTAACCTTACTCCAATTTCCACCCCTGAAGCTGATTTGGCAAAAATATTGCAATAGTTTTATGTAGATAAAGAAAGCCCGATGGATAAAATCGGGCTTTCTTTATCTATAATTATCCCTATAGTTCTAAGCGCAACTTGTCTGAAATGTGCGCGATAAACGCACCGTTAGTTGGTTTACCTTTTTTGCTGTTCTTAATGATACTGCCAAACATGTTTTCTATAACGTCTTTTCTGCCGCGGCTGCACGCAATACTTATGGCGTGACGAATTGCGCGTTCTACACGGCTTGCTTCAGTTTTATGTTTTTCTGCAATATTTGGATACAGCTCTTTTGTAATGTAATCAAGCATCTTCATATTCTCTACCGACATCATTACAGCTTCACGGATATAGCGATAGCCGCGAACGTGGGCTGGTATACCAATTTCATGCAAAATGTTAGTTACTTTTGTTTCAAGATTTATTGCTTTGTCTTGGCAGGTGCTAATGCTTACATCATTATCCATGCGTACAACGTCAGGATGAGTTTGTTGGATTTTGTTGTAAGCATTCACATCATCATGTGTTGTGACTTCAATACCTGGTTGTTTTGCTAATAAGCTTAAAATTGCATCTACGGACGCTTTGTTATCATCGGTCATAAGCACTGTGATTTTGTTCGTTTTCATCATTATCTCTCCTAACGAAGTTTGTTGTTTAATTCCATAGTGACATATCGGTTTACGGTGATGTTTAGCTTGCTTGTAATTCTAAGCGTAATCTGTCTGAAATGAGTGCAATAAATTCACTGTTAGTAGGCTTATGCTTACGGTTATTGATTGCACTGCCAAACATGCTGTCTATCGTGTCTATTTTTCCGCGGCTACAGGCGACTTCTATAGCATGGCGGATTGCGCGTTCTACACGGCTTGGAGTGGTGCTATATTTTCCTGCAACATTGGGGTACAGTTCTTTTGTAATGTAGTTAAGCACACTCATATTTTCTACTGACATCATAATGGCTTCCCGTACATAGCGGTATCCAAGAATATGTGCGGGTATACCTATCTCATGTAAGATGCAGGTCACTCTTGCTTCAAGACTGACTGGGTTGTTTTGAAGGGTTGTGTTGTAAGTATCCTTGCCTTCATCATCTGTATCCAAAATTTCGATACCGGGTTGATTTTTCAACAGGTTAACGATTGCATTTACGCATTCTTTGTTGTCGTCTGACATAAGCAGTGTGATTTTGTTGGTTTTCATAATAATGGCTCCTTCAAAAGATTTATTTTTTGTTTGTAACGACAGTATATCAGGTATTATTTACCTTGTCAACATTTTACATGGAAAATTTTAATTTTTTTTCCAGGACATTAGAAAATCTCCTGCCCCCTTGCAGGATAGGAGATTTTTCTTGGGTTGCGCACCAATGTAGTCATATATTTGACATAAAAAAATCTCCGTCCGTTTTGCGGATGGAGATTTCAGATGTTAACCATTGTAAATACATTGTACCTCTTTAGCAGATAGTCGTGACTGAAGTGCTTACCCTTTTTTAAATGGAATTACACGGGAGGCCATATCTTGTGCATAGCTGATGGCTTCGGCACTGCTTATTTCTTTTTTCGCATTATCATCGGCAAAAAAGATGTAATCTGAATTTACATGCAAGACTTTGCAAAGTTCACGCAGATTATCCCAAGACGTGGCTTCCCTGCCTGTTTCGATATTTTCTAATATAGTTGCCTCTATACCCAGCGCGCTGGCAACAAGCTCTAATGTTAGTCCCAACGCTTCTCGCCTAAGCCGTATTTGATACCCTGATAGAAAATTTGTTAAACCTGACCCTAGGCGGTCTGTTTGAAACTTTAAATACTCTACTATTTCGTCTCGGACTGCTCTAAATACACTCTTTTTTTCTATCTTTCTAAGGGTAGACAATGCTTCACGTATGTGTGCGGGATTGTTTTCAAAAACACCTTTTCTTACCTCTATGATTTGTCTTTTTGGCATACCTGTGTTGGCAAACACCTCTTTAGCTTGTGTGTAGCAACGGTCAAAGGTAGCCTTTAATTCCTCTTCATCAATATTTGGTTCAAGATACTTTGCTCTCAACAGCCTTAATGTTAAATTTAAGTTGAGGGCAGTGCGATAATTTTTGTACATATTATCATTTGAATAGGGTTCACTATCTAATATTTTCATTGCTTTTGCTGCAATTTCAAGTGTCTTGCGATAGCATGGGTGATATCCAATCACGCCAACAAGACTGTGCAAGTCGCTATCGCTCATTTTTTCAGTACTTTCAAAATGTTCAAAAATAGGCGCGGCTTCCTGACAACATGTTTCAAAACCTTGATTGTCATTGTCCGCTTTAATAGCTTTTAAAACACTTAATATCAAGGATAATTCAGTATCCTGCGATTCAGATAAATGCTCTTCATAGCTGGTGATAAGTTCAGAAATTTCTGCGACATCACCAGTTAATGTCATATACCTTTTAATTAAATCCTCTTTTATTGCTTGCTGTTTCATTCTAGTCACCTCTCATTTACACAGTAAAAAAAGCCCTGCCTAGGGCTGTATTGAGTTTTCTAATTGGGAAGGAAGACAGCTCCAACCCCAAGGGGTGACGGGCATAAGCAACCTAGTTAACAATGTAGAAACATCTGGAAAAAGCATACACATAAGAACATCTCCTCGTTTATATGATAATTTTACTCTTGATTGTTATGATATAGAATAAGCGTATTCTTGTCAAGTACTTTTTGAAAATTTATGATTAAAATTGTAAGATTTTCAGTTTACATCAAAAATGCCACCCAGGTAGACGTGGCAAACAATTGGTTTGATAAAGAAAGAGACTGGTGATATCACCAGTCTCTTTCTTTTGCGTTGATGTATGCCTAGGTTGAAAGCAGAGATGATTCGTATACGTCGTAGTTATCATCAATGGTTTCTAGCAGGCAGTTAGGAAAGACTGAATACTTTGCAAAGTCTTCTGCCAATGCAAGTGCTGCGTCACGGTTTTTCGTTAATGGGGGAGACGCTTCACTGTTTATCAATACGTCATCTGGCGTGCGCTGGTCTATCCGAAGACCATAAACCTCTTGACCTTCTTCACTTTGGGAAATATCTAAAAAATATTCCAAAGTCCACACTTCTCCTGCATCAGACTGAATGCTAATCTTGGAAATGTTGTGCATCTTGCCACCTCAATTCTAAATTTTAGTGATGGTTGCGCGCTCATCCATCAACTGTACAGAGTGTATCATGTATCGACATGCTTGTCAACACTTTATTGTGAGTTTTTACAAAAAATTTAAAATGAATGATTTATTTTTATTCTAATTTTTCTTAAAAGCCGACAATAAATGGCATTGAATGAGATGAATTTACTAAAAATTTTGTTTGAATTTATAAAAATTAGTCATTACTCACAAATATTCTACAGTATGACAGAATGCATCTCTGCAAATATGCACAAAAATAGAAGACCCATCTCAGGATTTTTTTCTTTTTTAGAAAAATCTTTAAGACGAATCTTCTATCCGCAAAACAGAGGCAGATTTTTTTATGTAAATGCGTCGAAATATGGTATAATGATACAAAGTGTCAGGAGGGTATATATGAGATTAAAGGAATTTATATTAGGGTATCCAAATGGAGAGCATGAAGCAAAGCTCGTTGAAAATTTTGATACATTTTTTTACGATTATGATTCAAACTCTGAAAGGGTTTTAGACGAAAATCGATTTTTAGTTTTAGGTAGAAAAGGGGTGGGAAAAACCCTTTTAGCTGAGTATGTAAAGAAAAAAGCAAGTACGCAACAGGACTGGCTGTGTGATATTGTCTCTTATAGTACCCTTGGCATTCATGAGTTGCTTAGTAAAGTAGATGTGCCTGCAAAAGAATATAAAGCCCTATGGCTTTGGATTGCATATCTTGAGATTATTAAGTTGTGTGCGCAAAATGATGACATGGATAAAGCACGCCGCAATGACATCGCTATGTTTTTTGTAAAGACCTTTAGTTTAGATGTATTTGCGGATAAAAACGCTGGGTTTTTAAGGGCTTTAGAGTTAATTATAAGAGAGTACAAGCAAAGAAGAATTGCAAAGCTTAATGAATATTTAAAAGCCTTGGAGACTATTGTAATAGATGCAATGAAAACCGCGCCTACAAAATATACACTTTTTATAGACAACTTAGATTTTCATTTCATAAATAGTGATGCATATACCAATACCATTAAAAGTCTAATCAGAACCATCATGGGGTTAAACGCCACGTTTAATAAAAAAGAAGTGGACTGTAAAATACTCATTTTGCTGCGTACTGATATTTTCATCATGTTCAATGATGCAAATTTACAAACGATGAAGCGGGACTATTTCCTTAAAATAGATTGGGGTACTCAACTTCAAAATGACTCCCCGCTTATTGCAATGTTAGCCCATAGGCTTAGGGTGTCTAATCCTGTTTTGGCGCATATGGACTTGGGTGATATCATCCGAACCCTTTTGCCAGACCCTATAAACAATGTTCACCCTGTTAAGTTTTTACTTTCTCGGTCATTTTTTAGACCCCGCCACTTAAATGCATATTTAAGGTTTATAAGAAGTAAGCATCTTTATGCGCCATATATTAACCGCTATATGCTGATGAGTACCGAAATGGATTATGCAAAACATATGATGAAAGAAGTGAGAATGGAGATGGAAGGGCATTTTGAGGAATCAAAAATAGAATCGGCTTTTTCCTTGCTGGCTCAATTTGCACCTCTTTGTGAGTATTCTCAAAACACTTTTATTTTTCCAGAGATTGAAGAATTTTATCATAGGATTGCATTTTCAATTCACCATTATGATTTGAAAGAACTGCTTAAAATACTTTTTGATTTTAATGTATTAAACAATGTATGGTATGATAAAACCCTTCGTAAACATTTGTATTCTTCAAGAGTAAAAAAGAATAGGATTTCACAAATAGATTACGATAAACGGTTTCAGATTAACCCCGGCATAAGAAGAGCGTTAATCTATTAAGGGATAAGCATTTGAAAAATCTCCTGCCCCACAAAGGGAAGGAGATTTTTTATGCCAAAATTCCTTTGCCTTTGACAAATTATATGATATCATCATTAAAAATATTGCTAGGGGGCAGCTTAAATTAAAGGATGTGAGTTTTTCTATGGCATTGGAAACAAAGGCAAGTTTAACGAAGTTATTTTTGGCAGTAGAACCTCTTAAAATTTCAACAAGAGGTTTAGAGACACTCATTAGTAAGACTGAAAAACTTTTGACTAAAATAAACGATGCTGAAGTAGACATGATGTTATATGCTTTTCAAACACTTCAGGCAGACAACAGCAAGCAGGAATTTGAAAAATGCTGTGCTATTGCCGCCCCTGGGTTTCAACGCTTGAAGCATATTACAGCGTTTTCTTATATAGACTATCGTAGTTTAATGATGATGATTAAGTACCATCCATCCATGGGTGAAACCTTGGGTATATACCAAAAAGCATGTGACCTATTAGCCTATGACAAAAATGTCACAGAGCCTGAAGGTAAAGAAATTGTTTATATGCTTCAATATCACCTTACCCTTAGGCTACTTAGGGCCAAGTTTATTGAATCTGATGTAGATATGCCCATTTTAGATGAAATGTTTAAGCAATTTTATGCATACACTTTAAAGGAAGCTGAAAGCAATGACTCGCCTATGCAGTATGTCTTACAAATTAGACAGGGCATTTATGAAGATAAGCAAGACATGATTTGGGATGGAATGAAGCGGCTTCATAAAGCTGAAGAAAAAAAGTTAACCAAAGTCACAAGACTTGAAATAGGGGGGTATCTTGCCTATATGAGCAAGCCCTTGCAAACACCCTTGTCTCATATCTTAATTGGCCATAATATACGCAAGAGCCGTAAGGCTTCCATGATGTCCGTGGCAGAACTGGCGGATGCACTGGGTACAGACTCAAGTTCTGTCGCCGCACTGGAGCGTGGCTTTGATGCGGCAACACTCATTAAATTAAGAGCCATAGCCAATATTTGTGGTGTGACTGTAGGTGACTTGGTTGGCGAAAACCGTGAAAAAATGAGCGCGTTAGACCCTTACGTACTGTCAATACACGCACTAACCAACCATATTACCTTTGAAGAAAAGGAATTTATTTTAGACTTCATCAAATCTTTTGTATCACAACGATATCCTCAAGGTGAGAAAAGCTAGAAAAACCTCCTGTCGTATAAAACGATAGGAGGTTTTTTTCTATGCCACAATTGTTTCAAGTGATTTTAAATATTCCCGATTGGTTTTTACGGCAACAGAATCTGGCTTAAAAGCCGCCGCCCGTTCGTTATATTCTTTTGCCAGTGCAAACGCTTTAAGGTGGCAACAACAGACACAGCATTCGATATTGGGAATGTAACCCCAATAATCTAATAAGATAAAGCCATTGGTGTCAGGGCGTTCTAAGCCGGTTGCCAGTTGAAACCATTTTAATGCTTGGGCATAGTTTTGCTGGTGTTTATAGTAGTATCCGATTTCTGAACAGATTTCCGCACGAGGGGTGTCGTATGAGAAGCTTCTCATGAGTATGGGCAATACTTTATCTTTGTCGCCCATGATGTTGTAGCAAATGGCTAGGCTTAGGCATGTGGAAATATTATCTTCAACCCAGCCTTTTTCCCCGTCTAGGAATTTTTCAAAATAATATGCTGCTTTTATCCACTGCCCGTGGTCTTTTAACTCCCGCCCAAAGTAATATTGCTGGCGGGGGGTAAGGGGCATACCCTTTTTTATAAGTTCATTGTAAATGTTTAAGTTTCTGTAAGACGGCTCGTCTTGCTTTATTTTTTTGTGATGAATTTCTATTTCTGTATTTTGAATATTGCCTGCCATTGGAATATACTCATGAACGGGGTCTACCCATTTAAAATTATTTTCTCGTTTAAGCAATCTTTCCCGTGCAAATTTTAATATAGGGTTTCCATTGTCATCAAAGTGGGTTACATATTTCATGGTAACAACATCAACACTGGGGTTTAAAATCATTTTTAAAGCTTGTAACTGTTTGACTGATGCAGGGGGTACAATATCGTCTGCGTCTAGCCAAAGCTGATAAGCCTTTGTTGCTTTTGAAAAGGCTTCGTTTCTGGCGGCAGAAAAATCGTTTATCCATTCAAAATCATAAATTTTTTCTGTGTATTTCCTCGCAATGGCTTTTGTGCGGTCTGTAGAGCCTGTGTCTACAATAATAATTTCATCTACAGCATCTTTTATGCTGTCTAAGCAACGGGCAAGCACTTCTTCCTCATTTTTGACAATCATGCAAAGGCTTATTGTAACCATAGCAATCCCTCCAATTTTAGAAAAACTAAGGACGGCATAGTGCCGCCCCCAGTCAATGAAATTTTAAATACTAGCTAATGGCAAGTGCTGCTCTTGCATAGCCTGTGATAGCTGCTGCTACAGCAATACCGTCAGCGGTGTAGCCAGAGAATACCATAAGCAATTGGTCGCCTGGGTTTACAGCAACGGTAAGACCGTCTACTGAACCTGATACAAGTACGTTAATGCTTGCAATGGGTTGCCCTGGAAGAAGGGTCATTTCTGTGCTTGGAACTGGTGCGAATACATTAGAGCCAGCTGGTGCAATATAAAGCTCTGCCACAACATAGTTATTACTGCCTAGTCCAACGGTTGCAGAGGCGGTAATTTCAAAGTCGGCATAGATATCTGTGACTGTGCCTGCTCTTGGCATGGTCATGGCAATGTTTAAGTCAGAACCAAGTAAAGTTAGTGTGTTGCCAAAAATGGTGGCGTTGGTGTTGCTTCCGCCTGGACCAACAAATACGACTGTACCTGCAAGACCTAGGATAGTAGAAGTAATGAGTTCAGCAGTGTTGGATGCAAAAGGTATAATTGCGCTTGCGCCTGTTACACCCGTTACCCCTGTTGCGCCGGTGCCCCCAGTCGCGCCTGTTGCCCCTGCTGCGCCGTCTGTGCCATCTGTTCCTGTTGCACCGGTCGCACCTGTTGCGCCAGTTGCGCCAGTCGCACCTGTTGCACCATCTGCCCCTGTAGGCCCAATAGGTCCGCCGGAAGGCCCTGTTGCCCCTGTAGGCCCTGTTGGGCAGTGTATATTTACACAACGGTTTTGTTACACACTTGACGCAGAATTTGCATGGATATAAAATGTAAGTAAACTTAGAGAATGTCATAACAAGGGGTTGAGAGATGTTAACGTTTATTGATTACTCCAGCAGACGTGGTGCGCTGGTTCCACTTTTGCCTAAAATGCACAAGATGTTTACGGAAAATGCCATGAATGACACCTTGTCAGGCATTGCACCGCCAGAAAATATAATCATATGGCGGCAGAAAATGAGCAGCCGCTTGGTAGATATCTCGCGGCGGTTTTTGGTTGCCTATGATACAGATGTGCTTGTGGGCATTTTAATTTATCGCTATGACAGTACAGATATATATATTGAGGAATTACAAATATCATGGTTGTATCGTGATAATCCAAATGTATTGGAAGGTCTTATTAAAAAGCTGGAGTATGACAGTGGTACAAAAGATGCCACGTTTTTTGCCAGCGAACGTATAAAAATTGAAGCGGATAAAGAAAAGCTTGCGGCAGTTGGCATAAGTGAAGCCCGTGAAAATGGCTGGGAAAAGCTTGGGTCATTGCCCGTGACCATTGCCGCACTTAAAATCCGTTATAATCGAGGAAGTCACTAATGTTCCCATTTTTTGAAACAATTTTTGTCGCGTTGGATAGGCATGATAATCATGTCATCATTGTGTCGGTATTCTTGATACTGGCGGCGGTTTTAATCATATTGCGCATTGGTTCGCACTTGCATTTTAGGGGTGCGTTATTTGCATTTTATCAAGACACTAAAAAGCCCATTGCAAAGCGTGAGGATGTTGGTTTATTAAAAAACCGCCTCCTTAGAAAAATTGTATCTGAATACATCCGTATTGCAGAGCGGGCTGTGACGGTGATTTCAACCCGCCAAGTTGTAGAGCGCGAGATTGCCCGCATGGGGTTTTTCGGCTGGAGATATGACGGTGTTTTTCGCCTGATTGAAGGCATGGAAACAGGGCTTTTATTTGTAGGTATTATTTTAGCACTGGTGTTTGACCAGTTTACTTTTGTATATGGTTTAATGTCTGTGATTGTGTTTGTAATCATGCGCCTTATCGTTGCATTTTTTAACGTGCGCGAAGCCCACAAGGAATTAACAGACGAAATTATTTTATTTATAGAGCGGGAAATCGGGCGTTTTTTTGTATCTGACTCTGGCGGGGCAATTTTGCGCCTTAAAAATGACTTAACCGAAGCCATTGACCGCCAAGCGTCAACCTATAAAACAACCATGGAAAACATCGGTAAGACCATGGCATCCACCATGACCGAAGTGACAGGTAGTATGATAGCCGCGGCAAACTCCATTGGACCAATTGTAGCAACGGCAATGGATGAAAAACTGCTAAACATGAACGACCAACTTAAAAACACCCTTGCTGATTGGGAAAAAGCTTTAAGCGAATCATCAAAAATTCAAACGGACATGAATACATCTTCTGAACGGTTAGCCCACGCAGGGGGGCAATTACAAGCCGCCGCAGAGCTTCTGGCAACCCACATGAAAGGGCACAGCGGTGCGCTGTCAGAGCAATTGTTTACTTTGGTTTCCGCCATTGACGCAGTGAAAATTGGCATAGAAACATTAACAGAGCAGCAAGAAACCCTTGCCAAACATTCAGAATATATAGAAAACAATCAGCAAAACCTTGAAAAATCCCTCACGGCCTATCAAGACTCACTGCAAAACTTAACCCAATCACTTGGTGAAAGTTTAGGTGCGTATATTAACCTACACGCACAAACCTCTGCACAAACAATCAATGATGCACTAAGGGGAAATATCGACAGGTCTTTACAACTTTTAAATACAAAACAAAACTAAGGGGGAGGGTTTACAATGGAGGCTGAAAATAAATACACCCGCAGGTATGAATCGCCGCTCCCCGTCCTTAGTGTAGACATAGACGCGCTTTCATTGGAAACAAAGGATAGTATCAGTGGAACATTTCGGATAAAAAATACAGGGGGCGGTGTGCTTAAAGGGCAGATTTTTTCCCGTTGTACAGGGCTTGTTTTTGAACCTGCTGAATGGGAGGGCAACACCCAAACCATAAAATATACATGGAATGCTTCTGCCGCAGGTATAGGCATTGGGCAAACCCTTGACGCACTGTATTACATTTCATCCAATGGGGGAGAAAAGGAAATCCCTGTATCTGCAAAATTGACGAAAATGTCCATCACCACGGCAGAAGGTTATACCGTGGCAAATATCCAAGATTTTTATGCCTACGCATTAAAGCACCCTGCACAAGCACGGCGCATGTTTACTGACAGTGAATTTTACATGTTATTGCTTGCCACAGGATACCCGTATATGGAAGTCTATGAATCCCTACACAAAGACGCAAATCGTGAAAGGGCAATGGATAATTTTTTTGTGCTGTCTGGGTTAAAACACCGTACAAATTTAGAAATCCAATCTCATCAATTAGAATTTTCTCAAAAGCCGGAAGTGCGTGACATGTTATATGGCAATTTTCTTGTACAAAAAAACGATGGCGGATATGTGGAAGCCCCTATTTTAATTAAAGATGAAGCCCCATGGCTTACCCTTTCTTCTGGCAAACTTGCGGCATCTGACTTTAATGAAACCCATGCTGCAACAATAAATTTTAGTATAGACCCTACACAAATTAGAAAATCATATGCAAGGGAACAGGTTGTCATTGGGACAGACGCGGCTGAGGATGGCTCTAATGTTCTTGAAATTGTGTACAGGCGTGTACCACCTCTTATTGTAAGACTTAACCGCGCCGCCTACCGTTATGAAGACAAGGGCGTTATTGAAGTGATAAACAATACAGGCAAGAATATGCAAATTGAAACCTTTTGCCCAGAAAGTTATATCCGCTTTACTGCACGAAGTTTTGTTGTTGGTGCAGTTGGGGAAATTCCTTTTGATGTGAAACTTTCGGCATTTATGAGTGCCCAATTATTTTTTCGCAAACTGCCCTATATGAAAACCAGCATTGAAATTAAGGCAAAAATTCCTGCCCAGGAATTTAAAAAGAATCTACCCATCATTGTGGGGGAATGGTAATATGATTGACTTTGCCAAGCATATACACAGTTTAGAAAACCGCCAAGCCACCTTAAAGGGAAATGATGTACCTACGGCTATTTATTTAGCACTGCGGGGTTGGCAAGCTTATAAATTTTCCAGTCAGCCCCAAGATGTGGCGCGGGCGTTTATTCAGCGTGCCAATCATACGGCAATTGCCGCACACAGGCGCAATGCGTCCCATATTGGGCTGTACACCCTTACAATTTTTATAGCCATTGAAGCGGGCAATTACGATACTGCCAATGAAATGCTTGATAAGGCAATGGGCTATAAATCCTTTCTTCGTACCAATGACCCTTTATATTATGGTGTCATATGTTTTTTATACGCATATTTGGAGTTGAATCAAAAACGCGTCCGTTCTGCAAGAAAGCATTGGCGTGCATTAACTGACCATATAAAAAATCAAGAGCCATCGCCCCATTATCAACTCATGCAGGGGCTGCTTCACCTGACCGCTGGTGAATTTAATGAAGCGTACACATTGCTTACACAAGCATTTATGGCAAAGCGCAACAGTATCTTTCTTTATGAAGGGCTGTATCGATACTATCAACAAGCAACTCATGCACCTGAAGGGGTATCTATTTTGCCAACCTTAATTTATGCGGCAAATCGTGGTGCGGATATTAGTAAACTTGCGGACAAATATCGTGATACGATTTTTGCGGCAATTGCAACCAATCCACAAGGAGGGGAACAGCTTTATGCCATGAGTGGGTATCCTCCCATATTAAAGGAATTGTGCGCATACCGTATTCGCAACAAGGATTTTACCCCAGAGGCCTATGCCTATTACCGCGCAGCAGAAAACAAGCAAATTGCTGTGGATGGATTATTTGAAGCGTTAATCCATGGGGCGTATGCTAATGATATTCAAAAGATAAATCATTATGCCATGGCACAGTTTTTAGACAGCGCACCAGAAATGTCTATAAAACTGAGTATCTACGTTTTCCATCTATTGCTCACGTCGCCCAATCTTTCTGACTTGCTGCCAAACTGGCAAAGTAAAATTGTTGCACTGGGTGCAAAATGCTTGGAAAGCGGTGCAACAGGGCGTAAGGTAAACAGTATTTATTATTATTTTTGGTCAAGATGTAGAGCCCTTGGCATTGTTGGGGTTGATGTGGAAAAAGCGGAAAAAATCCTCCGTGAAAATATTACGATGTTTGAACTTTCCATTCCAAAGGATTCAAAGGTTCGCCATGTGTACATTACCGAGCCAGAAAAGCGTGGTATGGCAGTGTATGATGTTGAAGACTCCCCCTTAATTATAGAAGCGATAAGTAAAAATGTGTCTTACACCTGTCTTGGCGCAGGTAAAAAAACGGTTTTAGATGATGAAATAATCATAGAGCCAATGATAGCAGGGGCAGGTATAGAGTTGTATTTGCATTTTTTCCAACAGGGCGACCACCGTTTTCACCTGTTGGCATTTTTGGCTAATCACTTCTTAAACCTTGAAACCACACCAGATGATGCAACACCTGTTTTTGAAGCCTTATTAAAAGCCAAAGGTATTACAAAAGCCTATCGTAACCGCATTTTAGTTGCCCTTGGGCGGCTTCATTACAATGCGTTTAGCTTTGACGAAGCCTTGGCATGTTATGGGCAAGTGGATGATGAGGCTTTGGGTGATGATTTTACCCCGCAGATTTTAAGCGTATATTTACAAACCCGCGAATACCCACGGGCGGCACGGCTTATTGTGAATAAGCATCATCACATGGATGGAGATGTGCTTTTTAACGCAATCCATACTATACTGGCGAAGTCTGACGAGGGCGAAAGCATTGCAGGTATGGCATATCAATTGCTTATGAGCGGTTTTTTAGATGATGAACTGTTAAAGGTTGTACTTGCCCATTACCAAGGCTGTTATGCTGAATGGGTGGCGTTGTCTCAAGTTTTAGATGAAAACAATCAAGTGAGTATTGCGCTAGATGCGCGTGTATTAGAAACTGCCCTTTGGATGGCAAGTTTTGATTCAGGGGCGCAAAAGGCATTTGTACGGTTATGGACTTCCCGCAATGTATCTGACTTTGGGGAGCTTATTATAGATTTTGTAGAGCTTGCGTCTTATGAAATGATTGCAAAGGCTACCCGACCAGATTATGACGTGTTATACATTTTAGAAAAATGGTTTTTAGAAGAAGATTCGGACAATACTCTACTTTCCTGGGGGCTTTCGGCAACTTATTTGCAATACAATATTACCACACTAAAATCCGAAGAAATCCAAGTTCGCGCCCTTGCGGAGATGGAGCGGGAAAATATCCTCTTTCCTGTTTTTAAAGAAAACAAGCCCGGTCAAATTCCTTTTATTGAAAAACATCAGCCGTTTTTGTACAAGAGCCTACCCAACAAAGATTGCTGGTTGTACTATCGTATAAAGGGTGAAAATAATGTCATTGCTACCCCTATGCGATACATGCGGTATGGTATGTATGCGGTATGTATTCCTGTTTTTTATAACGAGGAAATCATTTATTATTTCAGCGAAGAAATGGCAAATGGCAGTATTACAACAAAAGAGGCTGAATATAAAAATTCCACTACTTTTTTACATGACAGCGGCGACCCATTTTTCATCATCAACAACGCCATTATATATGAGCAAATGTTTAAACATGATAAAGTTGAGGAAATTATCAATCATCTTGTAAAAGATATACAGCCTGTAAGGAGTAAATTGCTGTAGGGTTTTAAATCATTTTTAAAAGAACGCCTTGAAATTCCAAGGCGTTCTTTTTTAGTGGTGGGTATGAGACTGTATTAACCCACTTCTATAGGTTCTATGACGGAAGCAAAGATTTGTGATAGTTTTGACATACCTTCTGCGGGCATTTGCTGTGACGCACGGGCATAAATTTCATACTTTGCCGAATGGTCGGATGTACGCGTATTTTCTTTTGATGTTGACACTTTCCCATTCACTTTTGCAGAAAAGCCCCATCTGGAAAAGCCTGCGTCAAAGCCTGCTTCTGCTTTATGGGTGCTTTTGTCCGTTGCTACTTCTTTGATTTCCATTGAAAAACGTACGGTTGCCTCTTGCATGGTAAAGGCAGGGACAGGCACAAGTGCAATTATTGGTGCTTCCACATCAATTTCTTGAAGTTTAGAATCACCTGTTTCTGTATCCACCACTTGGCGGTTTAGTTTAAACTTTATTGAGTTTACGCCTTTTTCTGGGTCGCCGTCAATAAATGCCAAGCTAAATAAATGTTGTAAGTATACACGGCACAATTCGGATTGACCTTTGGCTACTTCCAATATAGGGGTACAAATGAGCTGTCCTATAGGTAATGATTCAAAACTTTTACTGATATCTGACATGTTTCATCGCCTTTCAATCATAGTTTTCTTGTAATATTTTGTACCATTCTTGCAATGCCTTCAGAGGGTGCAGACACATTGAAAACAATCTCAACACTGTTGGTATCTGAGGCATCATTTAATTGCATTTTTACTGTATTTTCTTCATCTGCAAAAAGGTTTGCATTGATGCGTACTTTTACTTGTTCTAGTGCAACGTGGCTGTGGTGTGCTAATGCAACCAGCGGTACAGCAATTACAGTGTCCTCGCTTATATCGGCTTGGCTGGGTACTGCAATTTGGACTGTTTTTGCTTCCATGAAAAGCGTTTGGTCTGCCGAAGGCATGTCTTTTTGGCTAAAGAAGTCAAAAAAATTGCTCATCGTAAATCGCTCTAGTCCTTGTTGTGCCGCAGATACAGATTTTCCTATGGATTCAATCATGGCTTGTAACGGTACATCCATGGTATATCTCCCCTCACTTATGTGTTTTGTACAACGTAGCAGACCCGTTCTTGAGGTATTTTGTATTTTTCCATCATGCCCTCAAGGGTTTCACTAACTTCTACCACCTGATGACTTTCGCTGTTTTTTAGGGGTGACCATACAGCATATCGCAATGGAGATAACTCATTTTTACCCAAGTCTGTGATAAAAGGCTTGCCCTTCATTAACTTTTTCCAATCCAACATTATTTGTATGCACTCCCTGTATACATTACATATTCATATACTGCGCCTTTGTGAGGCCAACGTCTGTGGTAAACGGTCTCTAATAAGTACATTTTGCAGTAAATGCCAGTTGATTTTTTTACAATTCTCTCCTTGTGATGCCAAGTATATCCATAGGGCGTATGAGATAACTTTGCCTGTGCATTTGAAGCTTCAAAATCCTTCGCTCTGCTTCCAGTCATTTTTATTGTATAAGGTCCTCCATGTGAGGGATGTGTTTGCTGTATAAGTAAATGAACACCTTTAGGTATAATTGACTGTATAAATGCGTTAACAGTTGGAAATGTATACGTTTTACCTTCGCTTTCATCAAGATACACTTCAATAATGTCTGCAATTTTGTCATCCCACTCCCAGTGTGGCTTTCCAAACCATTGCTCCAATACTTCACTATACCAACCTACCTTCTCACCAGCAATCATTAGCACATATATCACCCCTCGCTTTTCACCTTATCATAATATGCGCCGAATAAGTTAAATATGATTTAAGATGCGCTTTGGACGGGTTGGCAGACATCACTGATATCTAAAAAGAACGTCCAAATGACATGTTTTTATCAAATTTAGATTGAACGGTAACAGAAAATTTACTTGTATCCAATCTTAGACTTGTTCATGTTTCATTGTAGGCAGTAGTTTAGTATAGTATGGTCAATGGATAAACACAGCGTATCGTTGTTATAACCAAGTTTACATTGCAGGATTTACCGCGCGCGGCAATGGAGATGAGGTTGGTTTCTTTCAAAGGATGTTCGCACACTGTTTATCCGCCACAGAATAACCTCGTCATTCATCAGCATGGGCAACCTAACCTGTACAGCATGTGAGTGAATGAAGCAAGTTGGATGCATACAATTTGCAAGGGGTTGACCTGTGGAAGTAACACCTACAATTGAATATAAGCAGCCT
>WRAH01000013.1 GCA_009780315.1 Defluviitaleaceae bacterium | reverse complement strand
TCTGTGTGGTGTGGTTGTTTTTTGGGTTCGTGGTGGGTGGGCAGGTTTGGGTGGTGGGGCGCGGACGGGGGGGGGGGGGGGTCGGGTTTGCGGGGATCGAATAGCCTTTTAGTGTGTCTCTTACAGCTTCAAAGTCTAAAGGTTTCCCTAAGTGGGCATCCATACCTGATTCTAGACATTTCTCTATGTCTTCACGGAAGACATTTGCCGTCATGGCTATGATGGGTATGGTTGCTGCACAGGCGTGAGGCAATGCCCGTATTTTCCTTGTGGCTTCGTAGCCATCCATAAGGGGCATATGAACATCCATAAATATTAGGTCAAAGACTTCAGGTGTTTCGCTAAAGATTCTTAGTGCTTCTTCACCATTTTCTGCACAAATTATTTTTAATCCTGTGTTTTCAAACATTGCCAAAATAATTTCACGGTTAATGTCAATATCTTCAGCTAAAAGCAATGTGCGTCCTGGGAACTCAAAAACTTCAGAAGATGGATGTGCGGGACATTGAATATTATCCAGTTCATCTTCACTTGGAATATCTGCAATGATGGTGAATGAAAAGGTTGCGCCTTTATCAAGTTCTGACTCAATCCAAATTTCTCCGCCCATCAACTCCACAATATGCTTAGAAATGGCAAGCCCTAAGCCTGTTCCGCCAAATTTACGGGCAGTGCTTGCCTCTGCTTGCACAAAGGATTCAAATAGAGTACTTTGATGTTCTTTACTTACACCAACACCTTGGTCTATCACGTCAAACTGTATCTTACAGGCTGTTGCATTTTTATCTAAAAGACGTGCTTCTAAACGAATTTCTCGCTTTTCTGGGGTAAATTTTGCAGCGTTTGAAATCAAGTTTGTAAGTACTTGTGACAACCGCTGGCTATCTATAACAATGACCGTTGGAATTTCAGAGCTGATGTTAATTTCAAATCGCTGACTTTTTTCTTCCATAAGGAAAGTACTTACATCAATGACCTTAGAAATAATATGGTCTAGGTTAATCGGCTCATTTGAAATACTGAGCATACCTGCTTCAATTTTTGACATATCCAAGACATCGTTAATGACACCAAGCAAATGATTGGATGCCGCACTGATTCTTTCAAACGCATAGTCTTTGCGCTCAAGTTGTTTAGCCTCACTGCCTATGTTTGTCATGCCAATGATGGCATTCATAGGGGTGCGCATTTCATGACTCATGGTGGATAAGAAATTACTTTTGGCACGGTTGGCAGATTGGGCTTCATACAATGCTGTCTCTAACCGTTCTTGTAGCTCTATAGAGGTGGTTACATCGTCAATAGAACCTACAATGTTTGTGATATTACCCTTGGTATCGTAAACAGGTGCAGTTCTTGCAGAGAAAATATAATCTTTGAGTTTGACTGTCCATGCTTGAGGGCCTTCTTTAAAAGTCTTACGAGCATGTTCTACAAGATTAAAGTCATGTTGCCGTTTAGGGACTTCATTTAAATATTTTCCCTCATAAAATTCTGGAATAATACCCAGTCTACTCATGGTAAGGCCATCAAAAAGCGTAATTTTTTCGTCTGAATCTACACTCCAAATAATGCCTGTGTAGTTTGTAATGACTGCTTGCAATTTTGTAGCCGTTTCTTTTATATCACGTGTCATGTCGTTGCGTAACAGCGCGTTGGCAACCAACAACCCGCCAGAGCGTAAAATAGATTCATCACTTTCAGAAAAATCACGCTCGCTGCGCATATCACCAAAGCCTACCAGCCCCCACATCTTGCCTTGTAAAAATACAGGAATCATAAGATAGCTGAGTGTATTAGAAAGTTGCAAGCAGTCCCGCACATCGTCAGATAGTTTGTTTGCATGTCCGCTGACAAACAGCCCACGAAGCAATGGGGCTTCAATTCCAGCGGCATCTTTATAGTTGTAAATGCGCTTGTTCTGCCTTTGGAAAGTGTTAAGGTCACCCATCCATTCGTAAATTTGAGTGAAGTATTTATTGTTTTCATTTTGATGATACGCCCATACAAAAATCCGACCCACATTAACAGCCCGTGCCATCATGCTAAGGGAACGGAATAATGCACCTTCAAATTCTTCTGTTTCAGCTTGCAATAAAATATTTGCGGCAGAATTGACCGTGTACAATAAATGCCCGCGATGTTCTATTTGTTCAATCAAATTGCGGTGTTCGCGCAGGTCGTGCATATATCCGCTAATCACAAACTTGTCATGATAGTTGATACGTACCATCGTCATTTCACAGGGAATAAGCTCTCCTGTTGAAGGAATCCTATATGTCCATTCAAAGCGGCACTGTCCTTCTTTTAAAACACGGTGACGATATGTGGTAATCAATTCATCAGACCGTTGCCCATCGGGTTGAAATTCTGGTACGGTTTCGTTATAACGGGCGATAGCTTCTGAACGGGATTTAAAGCCAAAAAATTTTACGCCTAAATTATTGGCATCAATCATATCGCCCCGACTATCCCAAATGTAACAGCTTATGGGCATGGCATCTAACATAATGCGCATACGTTGTGTCGTTTCATTGATACGGGTGATTTGCCCTTTGCGATGCACCGCGCTTATAAGAATGAGTGCCGCAGATTTAAGCAAAGCAATGCGTCTGGGATGGAACGCTTCGGCGTGCAGATGGTCTTCATACAGCACACACCCCCAAAACCGTTCTTGAAAAGTGACTGGAATAATCAGCAAAGACTTGGCTTTTGTTTGGTGGAAATACTTTTCTTTTTGTGGTACACCGTCAATCACTTTATTGACGGCTATCCCTTTGGAGAGTTGATTATACGAATCCAGCAATTCATCATAATTATAAAATTCTCCTGTTTCTTCCATAACAATAGGTGTTCCATTTGCCCAATATAGCTGGGAGACTGCATGTACACTATCTCCAGCAAAATTGTCCATATACTCGTTTCGATAAACACCTATAGCGTTCACCTGTCCGCATAAAGAAATGGTGTTTAACCCTTCCAGTAAATATTTATCCAGTATATCCAAGTCATTACTGGGTGTATCCAGCAATGAAAATATAATACTGTCAATCATTTTTAATAAATGTTCTTGGTGTTCATATACTTGTATCGTTTGGATATAGTTTATATTGTCTTCAACCAGATGTGTGCGCATATGCTGGATAGCACGTGCAATTTCACCAATAACATCATTCCGTTGTACACCATACAATGCAGGTGTTGAAAATGAATCTAATGCTTCTGTGGTGCTATCTGCCAGTTTTCTTAAATCCTCGCCCAGTGAACGATATATGAAAAAACGTGCCAGCATAGCCGAGACAACAGCCGTAACAATCCCACCTGCAATAATAGCCCCGGTCAGGGGAGAAATGATGCCAAAAATCATAAACAGTCCAATGAGAAGCCCACTGACTATAATTGTCCCAGCTGCAATATAATAATTATTCTTTACTCTCACAAATAAAGCCCCCAATAGATTAGGCTATGTCTTAGAATACGTACCTATGTATAATATATGTAAGAAGGACAATTGGCAAGTAAAAAGACCGTTCTCATTGGTTTTAAAATGAGAACGGTCTTAAATGATTGAAACTTTATTTAGTTTGGCAGTGGAGAATCTTCTGTTGAAGGTGCGTCTGTTGATTCTTCGTGTAAAGGAAGGGGTGCATCTACATTCATCAAATGCCCTAGAATTTTATCAATATCATTTAGACGGTCATGTAAGTTACTCATATCATTTTCTTCGATGTCTGTAAGATACTTGCGCACAAGCCCAGAATATACATCTTGAAAAGCATTGATACGCATGTGCTGACGCTCAATTTCTTCACGGGCTCTTTCCAGTTCACGGGCAAGTTGTACCTTATATTCAGCTGCTTGAGCTTCGGCATTTTTAATAATATTATCAGCCGCCATTTGCGCGCTAATAATCGCATTTTTAATGGCGTTGTCTTTTTCTTTATAGCTTTTTATGACTTGCTCAAGGGTAGAGATGTATTTGTCAACTTCCTCAGGGTCATAGCCGCGTTTTACATAGGTGAATTGTTCCACAGGTAACGCTCCTTCCTTTTTGTAGGGAAAATCATAGCATAAACGTGCTAGTCGCGCAAGCGCACAGCATTTGCGGCACGCCGTCGGAAACTGTCATCCATTTTTGCATAGTGCTTTCTGGTGGTATTCACATCTGCGTGACCTAAAACATTTGCCACAAGGTAAATATCTTGAGTTTCTGCATAAAGCTGTGTGCCAAAAGTCGAACGGAGTTTGTGAGGAGAAATATTTTTTAATTGGGTAATGAGGGATGCATATTTCTTCACCATTTTTTGAATCGCACGGTCAGTGATTCTACGGTTTTGTAAGGATAAAAAGAGGGCGTTTTCATGACCTTCTTGGGGCATAATTTTTTCCCGTACTTCCATATATGCAAGTAAAGCGGATTCCACTTCTTGACCGAAGTAAAGAATCATCCCATCTCCGCCTTTGCGTATGACGTATAACCCGCCTATGTCAAACTCCACATGCCCTATATCAAGCCCCACACATTCAGACACCCGCATTCCAGTACCCAGTAGCAGTGTGATGATTGCCGCGTCACGAAGCTTTGTCCGTTCATGAAACTGTTTTTGCCTGGGGTTAAGCTTTTCTCCGCTGTCCACTTCGTCCAAAAGCTTTGCAATTTCATCCACTTCCAAAGTCGTAATGGCTTTCTCGTTAATTTTTGGAAATGCTACAAGTTCTGCTGGATTGGCTGGAATGTGTTTTTTCATATACAGGTATTTAAACAACCCTCGAACTGCCGCCAATTTACGGGATTTTCCTAGTGCGGCATTTTGCTTTGCATCATCAACTTCACCAATAGGCACATAATAAGATAGATATGCCATAAATGCTTCAATATGCTCAGATTGTACAGTTGCCATGTCGTTTATAGAAATTTCTTGAATAGGCTTTCCTTCAAAAACCTCTTCCGATAAAAAACCAAAGAGAATCCGCAGGTCATAAGCATAACCTAAGCGTGTCCGTGAGGCTGTGAGGTCGCTTAGACTGTTGGCATAATGGGTCACAAATAAAGGAAGTTCTTTTAACACTTCCCTAAGCTTTATAATGTTTTGTGCATTAACCTGCTCGTGATAGTTTTCTGTTTTCATGTGACCACCGCAAACGCAATAGCATCTGTTGCTGTATGTGAAATGCTTATTTCTATATTTTTATGAGAGTTTACATAGGGTTTACCATTTTTGTCGTGTAAGATTTCTATATCGATTGGACGAAGACCAGCAATAAAGCCTGTGCCTAGTGCTTTTGCTACAGCTTCCTTTGCGGCAAAAATACCTGCCAGGGATTCTATCTTTTTACCTGTGAGATAGGCTTGCTCTTGTGGCGTGTATACTTTTGAGCGGAAATGGGGGGTGATATCTTTGAACCGCTCTACTTTCACCATATCAACACCTATGCCCATGGGTTAAATCCCATGTTTACAAGTGCATGAAAGACTTTTGAAATGGGTAAACCAACGACCGTGTAAAAGTCGCCCTCTACACGGTCTACCAGCACTGCACCTTTTTCTTGTACGCCATATGCACCTGCTTTGTCAAAAGGTTCACCTGTGGCAATGTATGCATGAATTTGCGCATCTGTTAGTGGATGAAAATACACATCTGTTGAATCCACAAAGGCATTGCCGTCTGTGCCATCTGTTTTTAGCAAGGCAACACCTGTATAAACAGTGTGCTTTTGCCCTGCCAAATGTTTTAGCATTGCGAAAGCGTCATCAGGGTTTTCTGGTTTGCTCAAAACCCTTCCGTCAATGTAAACCAAGGTGTCCGCAGCAATAATAATTGCATTTTCATACCCTTCATCCAACATAGATAGGGTCATTTCAGCCTTTCTCAATGCCAGTTCACGTACTTGAAAATCTGGTGCGCCGCTGATGGTTTCGTCTGCGTTGCTGACTTTAACCTCAAAAGGGATTCCAGCCAGTTCCATTAACTGTTTTCTTCTGGGTGAGCCAGATGCCAAAATTATTTTCATACTGTTAATCCGTCCTTATCGCCTCAAGCGCGCTTAACTTGGTTGCACGGCGGGCAGGGAAGTATCCTGAAACTAAGCCAATAACACTGGCAAAAACAAGGGCAACACCCATAAGCCACAATGTAACAAGGGATGTAATATCACCGTCTGCCGTTGCGCCAAACCCCATATTAACCAACGCTTCAATGGTGGTATTGTTCATCATATATGAGCCTAGGAGGCTGACGAGAACACCAAGTATTCCGCCAAAAAATCCAATGAGTGCGGCTTCCAATAAAAACATTTTACGAATGTCTGGTATAGAGCCGCCGATGACTTTCATTACACCAATTTCCCGCGTGCGTTCGTATACTGCCATAATCATTGTATTGGCAATGGAAATTGCCGCAACGAAAATACTCACCGCCGCAATGCCAATAAGCAAGCCAAGTGTACCCTGCTGCATTTCTTGACGGCGTAAAATATCATCCGCTTCAAACCATGCAGTAAAGCCCAATGCACGTATCATATCTGCAACTTCGCCTGCATCACGCACATCATATACCCGAACCTCGACTCTGTCATAATTTTCACGAGGGGTTTCGCGAATGGCGGAATACCAGCCAGATTGCTGACCATCATCACGACGGGATTCTATCGCCATGGCGGTAAGCGCTTGGGCAGTTTCTACATCCATAAAAATACTTTGGTCTGTTGCGTCCCACATGATACCCGAGGGTGCAAATACACCTACAATGTTTAAAGGGAACGCACGAATAGGGCGAAAGGCATCTTCTAAATCTTCACCAATCAATTGCCGCCATGTGTAATTCATATCGTATGAAAATGTAAGGGGGTCATTCATGATATCTACATATTGAGGCATGTCCTCAAGGGATTCTCCACCCCATGCCACCCTGCCGAAACGGTCAGAGCGCATTTGCCAGTCAATGCCCATGATGTCAAAGTTCAGTTCAAAAAACGCACCAACCACGACCGAACCAAAAGGGTCATCTGGCTCAAGCAGTCGTCCATAGGCAAGTTCACGATCCATATAAGCCAATGATGAAGGGTCTATGGCTTGCACGTTCCACACATCGGCAGAATACCCTCCGCTTCTAATGTGAAGAGATGGCCCCCACATGGATGGAGATGCCATGCGCACCCCTGGCAAGTTTCGTAAAATGGCTATGGCTGTATCATCTAAATCAGGGTTGAGTCCCCCTGCTTCCCATTCGCCTGTGTCAGGATTTTGGGTCATGCCCCCGCTTTCGTGTACAGTAATTACAGAAAGGTCTCTATCCCATTCATCAATCATGCGGTCGAAGCGGGCTTCATTGGCAAGCCCTAGTGACACGGTAAGCACCAATGCGGCTGTGCCTATAATGACCCCAAGCATGGTTAAGAATGTGCGCAACTTGCGTTTTACTAAGTTGCGCACACACATGCCTAAAACGTCTAAATTTTTCATGATTTTCCGTCCTCATTATAAAAAACGTCTAAATTTCTTATGCGTCTTCGTCCTCATCATCAAAATTGATGGAAGCGCGTTTTTTTAGATACATGATAAGCCCAATTGTACCGCCTACACCTGCGGCAACAATGACCCCTGCAACGATTAAAACAATGGGTCTGCGAATAAAATCTATCACACCAGCAAAAAATCCATCCCCATCGTTGTCAAAATAAACCCATTCGCCATATTCATTCCAGAATCCAGCAGGTTCATCCCAATCACCAAAATGTCTATCATCATCACCCCAGTAATCATCGCCCCATGCGCCATCCCAGTCACCGCCAACAAATCCGCCGCCAACGGTTAGTGTAAATTCATGCACGTATTCTACAATAGCACCTGTGGCATCTTCACCATAAATAATAACGGTGGCAGGAAACTCGCCTTCCTCAAGGGGTGTAAAACGTCCGCTGAAAGTCATGGCTGTCTGGGCACGAAGAGGGCCTATAAACATACCTGCTTCACCAGTGTCCCAAGGGGCTTCCATGCGAACGCGTACATTACTTAGGTCAACACGCCCTGTGTTTGTTGCGCGGAACTCAAAAAATATCATATCGCCAACACTTGCAAAATCGGGAATGTCCCTCATCCAAATGGCTTCTAATCGTGTAACTTGAGCCACACTGACTGAAAGCTGTTCTTCTGCCCTGTGTTCACGCATTTCTGCATCTTGATAATGCATGTCAACCAATAGTCTGTATGAACGAGGGTCAGCATCTGGCACGGTGAAGAATCGTAAGTTTTTTGTAACTTCTGCGCCAGGTGCAAGAAAATCAATAAAAACAGTATTACTGCCGCCAACGGGAACAAAGACTGAACCGTGACCTTCCGCATGTTCCATTGCTTCAAGTGTTATGCGGATATTATTGACTGAAAGCGCGCTGTTTGTATTTCTGAAGGTGATTGACAAGTCAAAGTCCTGTCCAGCCCGTGGCATTTGTGGATATATAGAAAATTCTGAGATGATTATACGTGGAATTTGAAAACGCTCATCTTCGTCATCTTCCTCGTCGGGATTAAAAACGCTTATGGCTGCAAAGCGATTAAATGACAAGTCATCACTGTCACTAATATTAAATCGGATAGTGTGTGTGCGGGTGCGTGCCGTATCTTCTGCCATAAAACTAAAACTCATGGGAAAACCTTGTCCTGGTGCAAGCACAGGCACGACAATGGTGTCAAGAGACATAGGCACAAGTCCATCTTCAGGGTGGGCTTGTACTTGAATATTACGCACTTCTGAATCGCCTATATTGTATAGGACAAAAGTTACCTGCTCTGTACGCCCTACATGGAGTGTTGCCGTTGGCGCACTCATATTGCGTATTTCAAGATTGGCAATAGTATCCTCATCAGGTGCGTATACGTGGACAAAAAAGGGCAGCGGTTCATCCTCAAGATGATTACCGTTTTCATCACGATAACTAACGATGAACGCTAAAGGAAAACTGCCGCTTTCGATATTTTGATTGGTTTGGAAAGTAAATTCTAGTTGACGGGTTTGCCCTGGGGCAACTGTACCAAAAGAAAGTTGCCCTTGGTCGCCTACAAAGAAAATATCACCTGTACTAATGGGGCTTACCCGTACATCACGGGCTTCACGATTGCCTGTGTTTTGAATATGGGCATTAACAGTAAAGGTTTGGTTGGGAGAAAGCACGCCTGAAACCATTTGAAAGCCACTTAGGAAAATACTTGGTTCGCCAACTTCCCCTAGAATGCGTACATGAATGGTGTCCGAAGAATCATGACTATGACGGTGCGCGTCACGGAAATAATGGTCAAGCCTTATCTCATGATTACTGCCTGCTTCTGCATTGCTGTCAACAGTAATGCGTAACTGCATGGTGGTTTGTTGATTGGCGGCAAGACGTGTGACGCTGTTTGAGTTATTTAAAAACTCTACACCAAAGGGGCTTTCTGCCGATGCAGAAGCTACTGTAAATGCATTGTGTGCTGCGTCTGTACCTACATTGCGTACGGTTATTGTTATTTCAATGGTTTCTCCAGCTTCAACAGCGATATTATTGGTAGAAACCATGCGCAAAATAGGGTCTGCCGGCGCAGGTGCAGGTGCGCCCGGAGGCCCTGGAGGGCCTTGTGGACCCTGGGGCCCTGGAGGACCTTGGGGCCCTGGTTCAGGTGTAGCCGTAGGCGCAGGTGCAAGGCTAGCCTGTACTGTTATCTGGGGAATTGCTATTATCGCTAATAATGTTATGAACATAAGCACTGTCAGTGTCTTTTGCAGTTGCTTCATTTTTCTGATTGCCCTCATCCTCGTTCTCCTTTTTTTCCACATCGGTTATGCTTTCAACATTACCGTCTCTAATACTAATAATCTGGTCACAATATTGGGAGATTTCTATATCATGGGTGACTATAATGAGTGTTTGATTATTTTTCTTTGCCATGCCTGTAATTAAATCCATCATTTCATAAGTTGTTTTGGTGTCCAAGTTACCTGTAGGTTCATCGGCAAAAACCACTTGGGGGTCGTTGACAAATGCGCGGGCAATACTGACACGTTGCTGTTGCCCGCCTGAAAGTTCGCTTGGTTTATGCCGCCAGCGATGCCCAAGACCCACAGCCTTTAGCATTTTACGTGCGGCTTTAACACGGTGACGTTTTGTGACACGCCTGAAAATAAGGGGTAGTGTCACATTTTCAAGGGCAGTTAAAGTGGGGAGTAAGTTGTAGGATTGAAAAACGAAACCAATATATTTTTGACGATATAAAGCCAGTTGTGTTTCGCTAAGTTTCTCCAATGGTTTGCCCATAAACTTTAGGCTTCCCTTTGTGGGCTTCTCAAGCCCTGCCAAAAGATTTAAAAGTGTAGATTTTCCACTGCCGCTTGTCCCAAGCAAGCAGTAAACCTTTCCTCTTTCAAAGGTTAAGTCAATATGGTCAAGGGCAACAATTTTTTCATCACCCATGCGGTAAACCTTTCGTACACCAGTTAATTCAAACAATTTCTCCAGAAACAATCACCCCTTTCATAATAGAAAACGAAAAAAACTAAGACTTGTTCCACATGTTATCTCAAAACCATGCCCAGCAATTTTACATATCTTAAATAAACAAATTGAGACTGTCTTCTGGTTTGCGCAAGCAACCGTACCATGTCGTGGTACGCCTCTTCCATAAGGGCAACCTCATCTTGGGTGGCTTCATGTGCGGAATATTTTGCCTTGTAGTACAGGGCAATGATGTCGCGCAAAAATACAGAATCGTTTTGAAAAGCAAAGCGTTTACCCATGTGTGTGCTGTATGCAAGGGGTGTTTCACCTGATGAGAGGGGTTTGGTGTGAAAACCTACAATGTCCATAATACCTGCAAAATACACTTTGATTTGGGCGTTGGGGGCAAGGGATTTTACACTGCGTAATTTATAGGCAATATACCAGCGTCTTGCCCATATAAAAAGGATAAAGCCCACAAGCATGAACATCACTGCGCCTATAAGGGCTAAAATAATATGCCCTGCTGTAATCGTTGTGCGGGTTTCAATGGTTTCTGCCCCACTTGTGCCGGCAGCTCCTGCCGTTGCACCGCTGGCTTGCATCATTTGTTCCATTTCATAAAGGTCAAAATCCCAGTCGTGAAGCATGTCTTGCCAGCCATTGCTCCAGTCAATATTCAAATCAATGGTTGGAGGCATGACAATGTCGGGGTTCATCAAAAAAGCATAGGTTGGTGTCGCTTCGACGATTTTCCATCCAAAGCCTTCTAAATAAACTTCTACCCATGCATGTGCCATGCGGTTTGTGACGGTTGTGGCTTCATTGCCTGCGGACGGGGGCAAAACAAAACCTTCAACATAGCGGGAAGGCACACCTGCCATACGTGCCATCACAGCCATGGCTGATGCAAAGTAAGTGCAGTAGCCTTCCTGTCCGTCAAAAAGAAAATGGTCAACAAAGCAAACACCCCGAGGAACAGGTGCAGGACTTAGTGTGTACGGAAATTGCAAAAGAAAATCACGAATAGCCATGACACGGTCAAAATCATTGGTATGTCCTTCAACGATTGATTCTGTTAAATCCCACACCCGCTGGGGTGTAATATCTGGCACATACATAAAATGTTCACGCACTTGACGGGCATACGCTGTTAAAATTTCATAGGAGAAAATATCTAACCACGCAATAAGCTGTGATTCATTCAAAATATAATTGTGCGTCATGCCGCGTCCGCCACCAAGGGATTCACCGTGGAAAAAGAACTCAAACAACAGATTCATTTCCTCCATACCAAATTCATCTGTTTCCAAAATCGTAATAGGTGCGGGGAATTGATTAAACCACAGGGCTTCTGAAACAAATTGAAGGTCTGGGTTTTCTCTGTTTCCAAAGGTGGGGCGAGAAGGCTGTTCATCCAACTCACCACCTCTTATAACGTATACACCCTCATTTGTGTGACGCAAAATATCCTCTATAAATGAAAGTTGTGTGTTGACATCTAAAAACTGCATGTGATATGTCGTGCCATGGGACATGAAGCTGGGTGTACGAATATCTCCCGTGGGGGAAACGGCGGCTACACGGGCATAGTCTGCACTGCCAGCATAAAACCACAAAAGTGACATACGATTAGGGCGAAAAATCGTGCCTGTTCGGTTGGTTCCCATCACAATGGTCATATTTTCCACAGGCAAATAGGTGTGCATGTAGTATGTCCCTGCAAAATGAGGAAGGGTTGCGCCAAGGGTTGCAAAATGACCCACATGCATATGCCGTGTGTCACTAATATCTAATGCCAGTGCGTTAAGCCCCAAAAGTGCCATGTTTTGAACAGTGCTGTGGGTATCATCAATAAATGTTGCGCCACGCATGAGTGCCGCCGCCGTTTCCATCTGTTCAAAATGCCCGGGTGCAAGTCCGTGGGTGTTTATATCATCATGACTGAGTGTAGAAATCCATCGATCACCTGTATAGGTGTTGCTGGTTGCACCTGCCAAATATGTTCGCCCAGGTGCGCGTACAGTCATGACACTTCGGTTATTTGGTGTCACTGGGCCGCCAAGCACCCCGCCAGCCCCAGAAAATCCAGTGGATTGAAATGAAAAGTATGTGGGTGTAAATAATTCAAAAAAGAAGTCCCCAACGGCAGACGTGGCATCATTGATACGTCTGCCTTGGAAAAAATCATTCTCCGAGGGTAAAAAAAGCTGAACGCCAATGATTAAAAACAAACAAACAGGGGCAGCCGCAGTCACCATATTTTTATTGTTTTTGCGAATGAAAAGCAATAAAAAACTAAGTAAGAAAATCAAGAACGAAAGTTCATCACGAGAAAATCCAGCAATCCAAGGAATACCAATCGCCCCAATACCCCCCGCCGCCAAAATATAAAAATTAAACTGGTGAAACATAAACACAACAACAACAAATGCCAGCAATAAGCTAATCACCCAAACCAACGTGACACCTAAATCACTTCTATATGGAATCTGACCAGACACCATAAGAAACAAATCATGCAAATGAGGAAATTGATAATACATATTGCTCAACCCCACCCAAAACACGAAAAAAGCCGTGGCAATCAACAGGATAACAAGGCTTGCAATACGGGTGATACGATTGTACAAAATCAGCAAAAAAACAATGATAGACACTATGCCAAATAAAAACATTTGCTCTGGAGGTATAGTAATAAATGTGGACGTAATGATTGCACGGTTTATGGCAAACATATATAAACTGCCCACGATAATGCAAAAGATATAATCCCCTCGGGTATGTTTCAAAGGGGCAGTTTGTTCATGATTATCTGTCACAGTGGTTATCCTCCAGTCGTTACTCTGAAACTAGGTATTCCGCTTTCAACAATTAGGCGATACACGCGTTCATATTCAGTGTTTGAAAATTTAGGCACAAAATAGGTGACTGCAATATGGTGTCCATTGTTGACGGCATTGATAATGCGGTCGTATAGTTCTGCATTAAGCTGTGCCGTAAAAATAACCGCATTCACATACCCTGTGGTGTCATTGAGTACATGTGAAAGAATATTTAAACTGTCAAGGGATGGCTGTACTTCAAAGGTAAGTTCTGCTGCCGCGTTGTAAATAACATCAAACTCTGGTAAAACTCGCGTCTTGGCTTTAAAACCCTCTGTAGTATGAAAATCTACAGGCATTCCTTTGCCAAGACAAAATTTTGCAATAGATAGGGACATTTCTACCATCTGGTCTTCCATGGCTAAACAATCTTTGGGCATTAAATCCTGCCTTGTGGTATCCAAAATCAAGGAAACTTGATTGAGTGCATTGGATTGAAACACTTTAACCAACCACTCATGCCGCTTTGCTGTAAGCTTCCAGTGAACACGCTTAATAGAATCCGTTGGAATATACTGCCGAATGTCAGAAATCGTAGAATAATCTTCATCGCGCATGTCATATCGTGAATGGGCTTGGGTCATTAAATTCATAGCTAAGGGGAAATCAGAAACATCAGGCACATTGGGCAAAATGGTGATTTTTTTTACTTGGCTAAATTTTCGCCTAAGCTTAAAAAGACCAATCATGTCCATGACCGTGATAGATGCCAGCCCAATATCATATTGCCCGCGATACAAGCCTTTAAATTCAACTTTGCAAAGGGTCGCGCAAAGGGGGCGTAAATTTGCAGTATGATTCTGGTTAATTTTCACTGCAAATTCATCGCTTAAAATAACCACTTCCGCCATGCCAAAGGGTATAGGGGTTGTATTATGTAAAGTGACGGTGATTTGTCCCGTCTCATTTTTTAAAACAGCATCAGGAATATTTTGTTTAATACGCAGTCCTCTAATACGCACCAATGTGAGTACATAACTAACCAAGGGCAGGGCAAAAAGCACAATGAAAGTGACATAAAGTATTCTTTCGCCACTAAGCCATGCATACACGCCTGTGCCTATTAAAAAAATAATATACCAAATGCGATTGGCTTTCATCGGGTTGAAATCCTATTGCCCGCAAGCTCTAATGCTTTAAAAATAATATCCTGCACACGTATTTTTTTTACATTGGCTTCCTGTTTCATAAGAATGCGATGTCCTAAAACATGAGGTGCCATATGAATCACATCGTCGGGAACAACATAGTCCCGCTCGTTAAACAACGCCCATGCTTGGGCGGCACGGAATAAACAAAGACTTGCCCGAGGGCTTGCGCCAAGTTGTACATCCCCTTGCTCGCGGGTATAACTTGCCACTGCCACAATAAACTCACTAATTTCTGAATCAACATGGATTTGTTCGGCAAGTGCCTGTATACGGATAATATCATCACCGCTTGCCACAGGTTCTAATTCTTCCATAGGATGCCGCCCTTTAAACCGTTCAAGCATACGGCTTTCTTCACGACTGTCAGGATAACCTAAAGTAATTTTCATAAAAAATCTATCCAGCTGTGCTTCGGGCAGGGCATATGTACCCAAGTACTCTACAGGGTTTTGTGTTGCCAGTACAATAAAGGGGGTAGGCACAGCATAGGTCAACCCATCCACGGTGACTTGATTTTCTTCCATGACTTCAAGCAAACTAGATTGGGTTTTTGGTGAGGTACGGTTTATTTCATCTGCCAGAACAAATTGGCTCATGACCGCACCTGGGCGATATTCAAACTCGCCTGTTTTGGGCGAAAACGCAGAGTATCCTGTAATGTCACTGGGCATGATGTCTGGCGTAAACTGAATCCGTTTAAAACTGCCATTGACCGAACGCGCCAAAGCCGCAACAAGGCTGGTTTTGCCTACCCCAGGTACGTCTTCAATGAGTACATGCCCGCGGCAGGCAAGGGTGGTCATGACAAGGGATATGGCAAAACGCTTACCCACGATGACTTTCTCTACATTGGAAATAATTGCCCGCATACAGCGCACTGCATGTTCACTGTTTTGTATTGTGCTTGTATTCTTATGTTCGCTCATTTTATCCGACCTCTATCCTATGACATTTCCTTATGAATAGATTACCATAGCCGCAGATAATCGTCTAGTTTTTCTATGCAGAAAGACAAAGTTTCAAACTATCCTTGAAGTGTGTCAGAACTTTACATTCAGTGATTATTTTTATACTAAAATATCTATATGTGCTTGACATGTTCATGGGGCGTGCTATAATGTTGCGCGACAAGAAACATATAATTGAAAAGGAGAAAGTATATGTTTAAAAAGAATGTACATGACAAAAGACGTACCATGACCCAATGGGTGATAAGCATGTTGCTTGCACTTGCACTTGTTATCGGCGCATTTCCTATCGGCGGATTTGCAACAGAAAGTAGTGACGATATTTATACTTTTCAAGATTTAGAAAGAGAAATTGCACTGGGCGGTAGGAGAACCCTTAGAATTATGGAGTCTTTTGACATGACGCGCCCTGTGCAAATTCAAAACGATTCATACATCACACTGGTTTCAGGGGGCAGTCATGTTGTATTAACCATGACACGCAGTATAAATCATGCCACTTCAAACTTAAACTGGGGCGATAATCAAAGATTACTTACCAAGCACTTTGTCATACACACAGGCTCAACCCTTGTTTTAGACAGTCATGACGTGACGCTATCAGGGCTTAACAACAGTGGGTTTATTTTTAATGGGGGCGTTGGTGTTGACGGCGGCACTTTTGTTATGAACGCAGGGCGTATCCGTCATGCCAATGGCGGCGGTTCAAACTGGCACCCGAGTGGTGGTGTGAGCATCCGCAGAGAGGGTACTTTCATCATGTACGGTGGTTATATTGAAGACAATATGGCAGGTGCTGTTTCTGTTGGCCCGGCAGGTAATAACCACGTCGGCGGTACATTCATTATGTATGGCGGTGAAATACGCAATAACAGAGGTATAATTGTAGCCGCACCAAATACAGGATTTACTGCTGAAAATAGTGTGCGTGTAGGTGCTACAGGTACTTTCATTATGCATAATGGCAGAATCCACAATAATCATTCTTCTGGTGTAGATGTTTCGGGTACTTTTATTATGTATAATGGTGAAATCCATCACAATACAACAGGCATTGCTGGCGGCACACAAACAGGGGGCGGTGTAAATATTGGCTGGCGCGGCAGTTTCACTATGTATGGTGGCAGTATTCACAACAATAGAGCTGGTGACACCCACGGTGCAAGAGGCGGTGGTGTGCATGTTGGTGGTTCTCAAGCTGTATTTCATATGTATGGTGGACGTATTCACCACAATTCAGCCCTGCGCCCCACTCGTAACCAAGGCAATGGGGGCGGTGTAAACGTTGGTTTAGGAAGTGTTTTCAACTTTGTTGACGGATACATTAACAATAATACTGCAAGCACAGGGGGCGGCGTAGACAATAGCGGTACATTTACGATGTATGACGGAGAAATCTACAACAATAGGGCAAACTTTCCCGGCTCAGGTGAATCAAGCGGGCGTGGCGGCGGTGTCAACAACTCTGGCAGTACGGCAGTGTTTACCATGTATGGCGGAACGATTCACAATAACACCACCCTTGATAATGGTGCTGGTGTTCACAATGGAAACAGTGGCACATTTACTATGGCGTACGGTGTTATCAGTCACAACCGTGCATATGGGTCAGGATTTACAGCAAGTGGCGGCGGTGTGTATAACGGGGCTGATTTTACCATGGTGAATGGGCTTATCCATGATAATTCAGTAACAAACAACGCTGGTGTTGGTCATGGCGGCGGAGTGCATAACACCCGCACCTTTACTATGGAAGATGGACGCATTTTTAACAATGTGGCTGGGGCTAATGGGGGCGGTGTAAACAGTACAGGCGGTATAGCGGCGGCTACAAATCATTTCACCATGTATGGTGGAAGTATTGATAACAACGAAGCAAATATGGGAGGTGGTGTACACACATCAGCGACAAATCAAGCCCACAATGTATTTACAATGCATGATGGTATGATTATGGACAATACGGCAATTTTAGATGGTGGCGGTGTATCAACTGGCGGCACACTTTTTATACATGGCGGTCAAGTGTATAACAATACAGCCCACCGCAACGGTGGCGGCATTGCGCGCGGAAATCAACGTTTTCCTATTACCATCACTGGCGGTCGTATGATAGGCAATACGGCAACATACAATGGTGGTGCAATCTTTACAAACGCCACAGCCAGTAACGTAATCAATGAAGCCAGCGTGCAGGCGACCCGTGCAAATTTGGTGATTGGCGAAAATGTAATATTCAACTTGAACAGTGCAAGTGAAGGTTCATTGGGTCTTACCGTTGGGCAAGTTCAACAATTTGCAGGTGATATCCACAACAATATACATTGGAGCGGAACAAACAGTGTTGGCGGCGCAAGAAATATTGAAGAGAGCTTTCACTTGTTCAACAATCATGATATTGATAATAATATTGGCCGCCCTGCAGATACAGCCGCTATGTCAGAAGTCACAGTGTCATGGAATGTAGTATCTACTGGGAATACATCAGGAAACAATACTGCAAGGGTAACGGCTACAATGCCAGACGGAGATATTCATGTTATGTATGTTGAACATGGCGAAGCAATAGCGGTGGAAGTTGGGGCTGACATTGTTATTGAGCCGATAATAACCACGATTGCCCATGGAGAAGCAGGGCATGGAGAAAGCGCGTTTAGAATCATGGCTTTTGATGTTAATGGCGCGCGCACGACCCTTGTCCGTTTAGAAAGTGGGGAACTCATTGAATATCTCCATACAAGCATAATAACCCATACCCTAACAGAGGCGGGCTTAGATATTACGTATAGGGTGGAAGAACAATTTTGGTATATCCTATGGCAAGGGATATATTTCCCTGGCATGGGTTGGATTATTATTGGTGAAGCACCCAGTTCCCCCGTTGGGCCATTCATCAACGGACAGAACAGACCGCCGCTAATCATACCCTTTGGCGGAATGTATAGTGTCTTCGTTGAAGGAAGTGAACCCTTCGCCTTGGGAACAGCAGATGTTGAGTGGTCTTATATTATTGATGAAGACGAAGAGGGTCATGTTGTGGTGATTATTACGGCTATAAGCCCCATTGAAGACTAGAAAAAACGCCGCCAAACCAATAATCATTTGGTTTGGCGGCGTTTTTTAATCAATACAGACTATGGTTTTTTTGTTTTGCCATGAATATTCCAAAGGGTTGACTTTGGTGCTTCCATTATGGAAATACGCCTTAAATTTATTAAAAGCTGTAAAATACGCGCAAAATATGTTAGACTAAGTATAAGATTTTGGTCGTTCATAAAATATGTAAGCAGGTGTTGTAATGAAAAAATATAGTATCATCTTGAGTGTTTTAATGTTTTTAATCCTTTTCCCTGCGACAGCTTATGCGGAAGAATCAAACTTAGTACGCATAGGGCTTGTCCGTTCTTTTTCCAATCGTGACAGCATTGCTATTGCCAACACAAATATTTTTGCAGGATATGGCACAGCCCAAGGATTTATGCCTGTGCAAACTTTGCATTCACCCAATGGGTTTACCGCACGCGCCCAAGGAAACCAAGTCCAGCTTGTGGTGGGTGGACAAGTTGTTCACACATTCACTGGTGGCGGTGGGCAAATTGCTGACGTAAACGGCAACCCGATAACCATGGAAGGATATGCTTATCGCGGGGCAATTGAATTTCGCCCATATGGCGGACGGATTACCGCCATCAATGTACTGTCTATGGAGGAATACCTATATGGGGTTTTGCCGTCAGAAATGTCGCCCACCTTTCATATGGAAGCCTTAAAAGCCCAAGCCGTTGCCGCGCGGACTTTTGCCCATACTGCCGTAAGCGAGCGCAGACATGCGGCGCAGGGTTTTGACTTGTGTGACGGCACACATTGCCAAGTGCATAGAGGAACAGAGCGGGAACATGAAAACACCACCCGTGCAGTCCGTGAAACAGAAGGGCTTATGATTTTTCATGGTGGAAATCCGATTTTAGCCGCTTACTTTTCTTCCAGCGGCGGTGCAACAGAAAACTCTGAGTTGGTGTGGTTTGAATCCCGCCCATATTTGCGCAGTGTGAATGAAATAACAGAGCATAACCCAATGGTGTGGACGCGGGACTTCACTTGGCAGCAACTCACCACCGCCGCTGCAAATATCAATGCCAACATAGGCACAGTCACAGGGGTGTCTATATCAGGCATGGGGGCATCTGGACGTGCCAACGCCCTTACCATTCATGGCACAAATGGCAACCATACCATCAGCCGCGAAAATAATATTCGCAATTTCTTTTCGGCAGTTGGCGGACCATTGCCCAGTGCTAATTTTATCATTGTAGGCGCGCGCCCCACAACACAGGCGGTGAATGTCACCAGCGGTTTGCAAGATTTTCATGCACCCCTTAATCATTTACAAGCCCTAGACCCAAATGGTGCAATTTCCACTGTCCACATGGCATATGTATTTGACGGAAATGCCATGCGCCGCTTAGAATCTACCCCAACCATTGCCAGCGGCGGAAGCGGCATTACACTGGAAGGACGGGGGTGGGGTCATGGCGTGGGCATGAGCCAGCTTGGTGCAGAAGGTATGGCACGGATGGGCTTTACATTCCGCGAAATTTTACACCACTATTACACAGGAGTTGAAATACGATAATGACAAACAAAAAAGATTACTACTATGACCTACCAAAGCATTTGATTGCACAACAACCCATTGAACAACGGGACGGTTCACGTCTTATGCATTTAAACCGTGTCACAGGTGAAGTTCAGCATAAAATGTTTAAAGACATTAAATCATTGCTAAACCCTGGTGATTGTCTCGTGATAAATGATTCACGGGTTATTCCTGCCCGTCTCATGAGTGATAATAATGTAGAAATGCTTTTGCACGAACGGTTAGCTGGTGCAGAAAACCGCTGGACGATTTTGGTAAAGCCTGGGCGCAAAGCCCGTGAAGGGGATATACTTACATTTGGTGGCGGGCGTTTAAAAGCCACGGTTCAAGAAATTATTGAAGATGGTTTACGCATTGTCTTGCTGGAACACGAAGGCGAGTTTGAGCAGTTGCTCATGGACATAGGCGAAATGCCTTTGCCCCATTATATTGAAGAAAAGCAGACCGATACCACTCGATACAATACGGTTTATGCAAAAAATGACGGCTCTGTAGCCGCCCCCACCGCAGGATTGCACTTTACAACAGAACTTCTTGAGGAAATTAAAGCCTATGGTGTAAAAATAGCAACCGTAACCCTTCATGTAGGCATTGGCACTTTCCGTCCTGTAAAAGAAGATGATATCACCAATCATCACATGCACAGTGAATATTGCCGCATAGAGCCTGAAGTGGCAGAAATCATAAATACGACAAAAGACAGCGGCGGGCGTGTTATTGCCATAGGCACAACAAGCTGCCGCACAATAGAAAGCCGCGCCGCCAAAAACGGCCGTGGACACGTAGAAGCTGGCGCAGGCAAGACAGATATCTTCATCTACCCTGGCTATACATTTCAAGTTATGGACGGATTGCTTACCAACTTTCACCTGCCAGAATCTACATTGGTCATGCTTGTGTCAGCCTTTGCAGGCAGGGAACACACCTTAGCCGCTTATGAGGAAGCCGTTAAGCAAGCCTATAGATTTTTTAGCTATGGTGATGCCATGTTGATAAACTAAAAAATATTTTTTTATTGTAAAACAACAGGCAAGCCCACATTTTGTGATTTTTCGATGTAAAACAGTTCAATACACAAATTAAAGAAGATGTCTCGCTAACATAAAAAAGCGAGACATCCTTTTTTTATGCAAAAATGATGATATAGTCATGATGTAATCAACTATTATATATTTGACTTTTAAGGAGGTTTCAGAATGGCTAGTAGAATAGGTTTTACAATAGGCAAGTACACAAATTTCGTTCTTGGTATAGGGCTTATTGTGTTCGGCATTGTCGTTGTAATGAACAGGAATATTTGGGGTATCGCAAGTTGCATTGCTGGAATAGCAACTATTACTAATGGGTTAATCGCTTATCGAAGGAGGGCTTGAAATGGAAAATAACAGTTTATCTGATAAGTTAGGTTTGATATTGCTATGCCCCTCGGGAGAAAGTTGTCAATGATGAAATTTTGGATTTCATAGAAAAAGCCCGACATAAAGGCTTGTAATGCCTTATATGTCGGGCTTTTTCGTGGTGAAAAATCATTTTTTCTCTGCGAGTTGGGCTTGGAGTTTTTCAATTTCCTTACGGAGTATAACATTTTCTGCTTCTGCTTGCTCTGCTCGTTGCTCATTCATGTTGTTAAAAAAAATCTCATCTTTCCTGCGTTGGTAGGCTTGCCGCATGATTTTATCTTCACTTTGCCTTGCTATTGCTGATACCGCCATATGGATAACCTCCTTCTTCTTACGAGCGTTCTCTATAATGTCCTTGTTCACGATTTCTTTTTCTGTTATTACAGAAAGCCAGTACACAAACATATCGTCTGTAGCTTCTTTTATGTTTATGCTGTTGGCTTCATTTATAGCCTTTGCAAAGGCTTTCATATTGATAAAGTGCAGTTCCATTGCTTCGGTGAACACAGCACTGTCATCTTTATCCATTATCATACATACCCTATGGATTTTGTCCGTAGCATTTTCGGGCTTTACAAGTGGGTCAACTGCTCCATCCACAAATGCAATCGTTACGGTTGGGGGCTGTGATGTATATTTCTGCCCAGCTTCTAGTTCCTCGCTGTAGGCTCTCGCCCATGAACGAATTATTTTTGCTTTAATCTGGCTTACTCCATGTAGGTGCATTTCAATCAAGATGTCCGTGCCATCATCTAACTCCGCACGAACATCCAAAATGGATAGCTTATCTTCAATAGATTTTTTGTCCAAGTTGGGATTTTTCAAGAGTACATTTTTTACAACACGTTTGATTTTTGCGTTGGCAAAAATGGCATTGAGTAATGATATAAGTGCTTCGGGATTGCCCTCTACAAAAGTCTTAAACGCAAAGTCTACCCTCAAATCCATTAACAGGGAGTAGTCTATGATTAAGTTTTCAATTTCGTTTTTCTTCATGGCATATCGCCCTCTCTTTGCAACTATTTGGGTGAGTGTTTCAGACCGTTTTATATAGTCTACCATCTATGTCGACTTGTTCATCGTTGATTAACGAACGCTTTTGTCCACAATGAAAACAAAGAGTACACCGCCATTACCCACATAGCTATAATTGCCGTGATTGCACTTGCAGGCGAGAATAGTAAAAGTATTCCAAGTGGCATTATGAAAAGCATAGGCATGACAACGTGAAAAATGAGTACGCCTATAATCGAAAATATAGGAACAATAAGCCATCTAATCTTTAATGTAGGCTTTGCTCTCCATTCGTTGGGCAGTTGTTTGTTTACTTTTACAATAAGACGCACAAACATACCAATAAACAAAACGCCCACGGCAGTTATGGCAACGAAAACTATATCAAATATTGCAAAAAGGTCAGTTCCTATTGGATTAAATACGCCATCTAAAGCATCCCAAATCATAAAAATCCACGCCGGCACGTTCATATGCCTATGATTCAAGAGAAATATAACAGCCATATCACGTTCGGGAATTATGCCGATATATGCGATATTTCCAAAGCCTGAGCCACCGTGCATTATTTTCATATCATCAAAGGCGAGATTGCCAAAGTCGCTGTCATCATGCAAAATATTCCATCCAGCCCCTGGATGAAAATTTGTGTCGGCAAAAGGATTTTGTGCGGTGTGATTATTTTCATGCGAACGCTGTACAATCCTTGCGAATTGCTCATTTATCTCGATTGTGCCAAGATGAATCCCTGCCCAACGAGCCATATCTGATATGCTTGAATATATGCCGCCTGTCGGAATTGACAAGGTAGGAAAATATGCATCGGTGGCTCTTGGACGGAAAAAGCCATAGCGATGACCGCTAACTGTACGCCCTGTAGCTCTTGCACGTTCCACATTCGCAAATGTGTTATAAAGCCCAAGTGGGTACAGAACACTCTCGGTCATAAAATCATCATAGCTTTGCCCCGATACAGATTTGATAACAAGCCCCAAGATAACGTAATTTATATTACCGTACACATGGTCATGAGAGGGGTAGAACGCAAGCTCTGCACCTGTAACTTGCGATATAAATCTGTTTAAGTCAGTAACATACGAAGCCGGAAAACGTCTTTCATCACTCGTAAATCCGCTTGAATGCTGCAAAAGTGTATAAATGGTTATATCCCCATGCGGCACAGGCACACCGTTATAATTCACAGTAAACCACGGCAAATGCTGATTTACGGAGTCACTCACAGAAAGCAACCCCATATCTTCTAAGAGCAACACGCCAAAGCCTGTGAAAGACTTTGAAACAGAACCTATTTGAAATAAGGTGTCATGCTGGCTATCTTTGAGAATGTACGATGTTTCGCCGTTTTGGATAACGGCAATAGTGGCTTTTGGAATATTGGCTCTGTTAAGTTCACCTAATATATGCCGCTCGGCTTCGTTGCTTATTATCGCTTGACTTGCAAACATCGCTAATGTTGGCATGAGCAAGCATACCAACATTAGCAAAGTTACGATTTTACTTGTTTTGCGATTTTTCATCAGTCGCCCCCCCCCCCATTATTGTTGATTTGTAAAAATGCATTTCTTCCTCCAAACATCATTATCCTTTCATTATGTGCGAAAAATCGTTCGGGGTAAAGTCCTAATCAGAAATTCGCAAAAAATTTTTTCGCATGGGTAGTATACCATATATACACTCATGCGGAAATAGTGAGATTTGCCCCGCTTGCTTTTATAAACTCTGTTCATCTTTACCCCTACTCGGATTCTCCAACCGCTTAACCCTACGCTCCGCATTATAACGGTCACGGCTTTCTCGTTGCCTAATAACTTCATCACGCTTTCGTTGTTGCTCCGCTTCACGCATGGCAGTAATGTGTATAGTCCAGCCCATGATTCTCGCCATTCTTCGGTTTTGTGGCGTTCGCTCCAGTCGGTTGTTTGCTGTTTGGAACATTTGTAAGTGCGTTTTACAGGGTCATAAATTTTATCACCATTTTTATCAAGGTGGTAAACTTTCTTTTGCTTATCGCCCCAAGTACCGTCCTCGTTAAATGGTCGCATTGTTAGCATGATGTGAACATGGGGATTATCAGATTTCATGTTGTGAAAATTTATATCGGCAACCATGCCTTTGCTCGTAAAATTTTCTTTTACATATTCAAAAGCAAGTGATGTATTTTGGAAGTATGATAGTTCCTTGGGTAATGCTAATTCAATCTCTCTAGCCAACTGGTTATTAGAAGTCTTTTCCATTTTTTCAACTGTATTCCAAAGTGTGGAGCGATTATAATATTCCTCGGGTGCGTTTTCTGGCAAAATAATTACCGATTTCGCAACACTTTGTTTTTTTGTATAATCGTGAATGATTCCAGTTTGTTCATTTGTGATTTTTTCGCCCGCTCGGTAAGCGGCAGCAGCTATGAAGACCTTTTTATAACCCGTCTGAAAGCCTATGTAGCAGGGAAAACACAATTGAACGAAAATTTATCTTAAAATCTGTTACGCTAGTCGCAGAAGGACTAAAACTTAACAAACATGAAGATGAAACCAGCAAAATTTCCTAAACCACAATATAAAACTGGGGATGTCTCATTAAGCCCCACTAAAAAAGCGAGAGAAGTGTGAGAAAAAAACCACACAACTCTCGCTTTTTTATGTTAGCGAGACAACCCTTTTTAGTGTCTATACAATCTTTTTACCATCCAGCGTCAATCATAAGGATGTTTAACATATGCATTAAATCGCCCATGGTTAAATTTCCTTGAGGGTCTAGCGGACCAGAAATGAAACCGATATCTGCTCCAATGCGAATATTTCTTCTAAGTTCTTGTGACGCGTTCCCAATGCCGGGAATGGATGTTTCGGCAGTCATGGGGGTGAGTACTTGCCCAGTTTGTAAGCCGTATAGGCGCACAAGAATGTCAATTGCAGTTTCTCTGATCAGCACATTGGGTGCAAGTAGATTACTGCGCTGTAGTGCTTGGGTTTGTGCAGGTGTTAGCGTCCCGCCCATGGTTGCAGTGGTTTGACGATGTGCCACTGCATGAATGATGTTGTTAAAAGCATTGGCTGATACCCCTTGGTTTGGATTAAAGGTATGCAAGTCTGTAATATTCAGCCGTGATGTTACACCTGTTAAGGCTGGATTAGCCACGGGTGCAGTTGTTGTGCCGCCTGTACCCTGTGTAGGTGGTGCATGACGTGTCACACCAGAGAATGTTCCTGGACTACTTACTGTTGCAGTTAATTGATTATTTGCAAATGAGAAATGACCGTTCATGTCTTGCCAGCCTTGCACACCTGCGCCGCTGTGGAATAGCGCGGCTGTTGTGCCGGCAGGTGAAACATGGTTATCCATTGGCAAAATAATTTCAATGGGGCGGGCAAATGTTGTCATGGTGACGTTACGTTGTGGGGTTTGCGCCCTCACTGCCAGCCTTTGGGGCGGCATAGCATGGGCAAGATTTGTACCAAGGGTTGGCATGTCTGTTGGGTTTGATGTCATGGTCATGTGAACATAACTTCCAGTTCCCATTTGTAAGTTGCGCATTTCAGCCGTATCAAATGCACCTGGTAGTATACGGTAAATCAAATCGCCTGCATTGACTTCCAGTGTAATCTGACGCTCATTAAAGGCGCGGATGATTGAAAGGGGAACGATAATTTCCCTGTTGGAAATCGGCACAGTCGGGTTGATATGATACTGTGACATGTCAATGGTGTAAATAAATGTCCGCTCGGTGATAAGCCTTGAGATAAACCGTTGGTCAACATTTTGGTCTGGTCTGCCGTCTGCACCAATTTGATTTGTGCGAAAACGCCATTGTAAAGTTTGTGAGCCTGGGGTGTACGTGACTTCAAAATCTCTGTCAGGCAATGGGAATTGGTCTGGACGGTATGCGCCGTCAAATTCATCATCTGACGGGGCGGTTCTTGTTTCAATCGTTACCCAGTCCGAATATGCCCTTCTCATATTATTTGAATCAACAGGTTCAAGGGCTGGAATTTCAAAAGTAATCGCATCAAGAAAGTCAGGATTATCCGCAAGCTGAACAATATAGCTATAGGTCATCTCTGTTTCACCAGGCGCGCCGCGCTGAACCGTCAATACGGTTCTTGCACGAACATAAAAATCACGGTTGGCTTGAAGCTCGGAAAAGCGAACAACATAAATATTTTCAAGCCCAGGAATGTCTAAATCAACAGCCGTTCCACCCGTGGCACTGCCGCCTGTTGCCTTTTCGTCACCATTGCGCATATCCGCAATAATACGTGACCATGATACGGTGATTGCCTCGGCTTCAACAGAGCGATACTCCCCATCATTTTCTCTATTGTATCTGTCAAGCAAGTTTTGCCCTGCAAGACCAAGGGTAATAGGCGGTGCCGGCGGTGAAATATCAAGGGTGCGCATATCCACCGGGTTAGACCAGCCAGAAGTGACATCATCTGCATTGACTGCCCGCGCCCATACATAGTGACGCGTATCAAGGAACAGTCCATCAATGGTCAATGCCATAAATGGCCCAGCAGTAGGGTCTGGATACAATACATATTCGCCCTCAATATCCTCCCACGCAATCAACGTACCGCCAGTTGGATAGTCGCTCAAGTTTTCACTCCAACGGAGTTCATACTGAATGCCTGACTGTCTGCGCCAACGTACAGTAATGTGATCCATTCCAATAGGCACATGGGGAAACAATACAGGTGTTGTTGGGGTGGGTGTTGCGGCTTCGCTGTCATCAGGGGTGGTTATAATGGTATACGATGGATAAAATGCATGTAACCCATAATTTCTGCTTTCAACAGGGCGCATTAACACGACATAGGTAGTGTTTGGCTGAATTGCCCCTGCCGCAATCATGTTTGTGAATCTATGACGCATGATACCATTGTCATCAGGTGTGGGTCTAAAAGGCACGCTCCAGTCTGATGCCACCATCTGGTCACGATAGTTTTCAAAAGCCGTTTCAATGTCAGCTCCAAAAGTCATCAATTCATCATAAGTGACCACATGAATTTGATAGCTGTAAAGATATAAGTCTTGAATACGCAATGCTCCAGCCGAAGCCGTTGTGCCTGTATAACCTAAATGGCTGGAAATATCAGTCCATGCACTTTGTAAAAATGTGTTCACACTGGCGGCAGTGTTTAGAGGATTGCCCTCTCTATCTGCTTCAAGTACGCGTCTGTTTTCAGTTGAAAGCATTTGGTTAAGCACACGCCATCTTTCAACATCGGCAAGCCGTCCTGCACGTCTGCCAAAAGCCAAATCACCGTTGCGAATACCCGCAGACGCATACCATCCGCGCCCTTCTGGACTGGTTGCCGATGTATCATAAATTTCTAAAAAACGCAATGGCCATTCTAGGAAAAGTTCAGGGGGCTGTCCTGCCCCATTGGCAGAGCCTGTAAATGGCGGTGCGGCAATCATTTCTGGACGGGTGATAATACCATCTTCTGGCGGTGGAATAACCACTGTGCCATACGATGGGCGTGACGGCAATGCATCCAACCCAACACGGTCGCGCATGGCTATGATTCGTATAAAGTACGTTTCGTTCGGCTGGACAGCATGATTATGTGTAAATCCACCTGCGCCGTCAGGTCTTGAAAAGACAGATATACCTTCCATGCGGTAAAACGGAACACCCTCTACAGGAGAGTTTGCCGCAGGAATAAGCATTCCAAGGTTTGCAGGAATATTGATGGTGGGATTATCTAGGGGCATGTTCTGCAAATCAGCCCAAGTGTTTGCCACAAAAATATGAAAGCGAATTTCATCATCAATAAAATGCCGTCTATAATCTTCATGGTCAACCAGTACATTATTGAAATCTGAGTGAGGGGGTGTATTTAACAACGCTTCCTCTGCGTCGGTATATGCAGGGCGGGTAAATGCACGCCACACAAGGTCGAAACTTCCTGTTCCTGCAATAGTGCGCCCTACAATGGGTTCAAGCTCTGGCGCATAGGGGGTGAAATGTGCTTCACCCGGTCGCCAATGCACAATATTGCTTCGGGCAAGGGGAACATTATTCGTGTCAAATACAACAATACTCCATGCCATGGGTCTTGGTGGGTTGATTATACCCACAGGCCATTGGGTAATGACCGTTGCTTGGGGCGCGGGAATGGATGCAATCACCGTACGCCGCCCCATGGCTGTAATATCATTAACATCTGGGGAAGGATTCGGTTCATTGGCATCTGCCCATTGTTCAATCTCTATACGTCCTACAGCCGCGGCCGCCATACGGTCCCACAGCAAGCGGATGAAGTTTTCACCCTCTTGAACAAGATTAAGAGTTGGAATCATGAGTACTGGTGTTTCTGTTTGATAAGGGAATTGTCCGCTGGCGCGATATGCAAAAAAGAAGGTTCTGGCATCGCCTGGCATGGTGATGCTACTGAGTGTACGGGCATTTTGTGTCCCAATCATTGGCTCTATACGCACGTGATAACTTCCGCCAATTTGAAGATTATTGCTGACAATGGTGTAGCGCAAGCGTCTTCCACCGTCAAGTACTTCAATATCGTTGGCAGGGTCTAAAATAGGGCGTGAAAGCACATTGCCCCCTGTGATTGCGTTAAGCACTGTAATATTCCAGTTATCAAAAACATTTGCGCCATTCCAAAGAGGGTTTAACCATTCAATAACAATTTCGCCGCCGCCGCCGTCTGCACGCACCAGCTCTATATCACTCATAAAAATCATGGGTGTGCTTTGATTATTGGCGGCACTGCCCCAATTGGCAATGTCATAGGTCCATACATTTGTGCCTGATTGTATCGTTCCATCCACTAGAACAGGTGGAATCCAAATGGGTGTAAAATGCTGTGGTTCTATTGAAATTTCATAAAAACTACTGGTTTGAAACGCACGGGTGGTTTGCCATCTCAGCTGATGACCAGGGGGCAATTCATTGCCCACACCATAAGGCGTGACTGCACCCCATGGTGCGGCAGCATTGGCGCGCTCTTGTACGCCTACATCTGTACGCCGTAGTACCACCTCTGGAAATGTTGTGCCAAGGGTACGGTTAGCAAAGTTAAAGATATAGCGAGACGCGTACCGTGTCCATGTGGCATTGGGGTCACCTGTTTCAGGGTCGCCGCCATGCACGCCAAGGGTCGCCGCATTTCCCCCTGCACCTCGGTTGTCACTTGGCCCTGCATTGGGTTGAGTCCAAATAAATTCAATAGCATATGGCCCTTGCCCTGTTTCTATACCTGGCTCTGGCTGGGGGGCTATTGTAATTTCACTGACAGGAAGCCGCGTGGCAGGTTGAGGTATGGGAAATGCATAAGCATTTCTTGCAGGTATAAACCCAGCCGCCATAACCAGCGCAAGGAAGAACGCCGCTGTTTTTAATAGTTGTTTTTTCATATTTTTATAAAACCCTCCCTACAGTCCTACTCTGTTGCCAAGTGAAGCCAACATGTCAAGAAATTCTCCAATGGTGATTGCGCCGCTAGGGTCGAAGTGATTATCTGTGATAATGCCGACTTCAAAGGCGGCGCGTACCGCTTGGGCATATCGTGGGTCAAGGGTCATGCCTGCGGTGTTTTGGAAGTTGCGAATCATTATTGTATCTACACGGGTATTTGTCCTGCGTTCGTACAATGCCATCACCACTGCAATTGCTTCTTGTCTTGAAATTAAAGCGTCTGCATTGCGTGAAGACATGTCTACATTAAGGTTTGTCACTGCCCATGTCATAGGGTCTGCACCATGGGGCGCACCAGCAATACGGGCAACAGAACCAACAACCATATGACGGTTCGCATTTTGTTGAAGGTCAATATTTTGCCCAAAAATACTTTCTAAACTAAAGCGGGCGACGATTGAAGTCATTGCACCGCCCTGTGGCTGTGCATTTGCACCATGAATATTTACGACACTGCCTGTAAATGCAATAGTGCCAGGGGCGTGGGTGATAGCCGCTTGCCCATTGTAAAATTCCACAAGAGGTTGGGGAACCCACTGTCCTGATTGAAGCCTGAATGCATTAACAGAAGTATTAGGCTCAAGATTTGTCACCACCATATTCACTGCCGCGTCAAAGGCTTGCACGCGCATTTCTGTGTTGGTAAGGATTCCACCTGACTGTACTCTCATATAATTCCCAACCATTTGGGTAATTTGATTGTCTGCACGGGTGACAACACTTGCAACAAAATCAAGCATATCTTCATTGGATGTTCCGTCATTAAGCAAGTTGCGGATATTTTGGCGAAGCACTGGGTCTGACATGATATTGTCAACAACGCGTTCTGCACGGGTGAGTACATTGCCGTCCCATGTGCGCAAATTGCGGATAGATGTGTTTGTGCCTACAAGGGTAAGCTGTACATCGGTTTGTCTTGTTAATCCTTCCTGCCCGTGAAGAGGTGCCATAGGTGCGCGCTCTAAATCCATCCGCACAAAGTAATCACTTAGGTTACTGCCTCTTGTATCCAGCGTACGCAACATATCCAGCACTGCTTGATTATGGGCAGAACTTAGGAAACTGGGTGCAAATTGAATCTGCAAATCGCTGTAAGTGGTGGTAAATCCTCTGCGGTTTTCATTTGCATCTCTAAAAACTGACGCAGGAATATAATATCTGATACTGTTGACATCGGTGTTGTACAGCGGCACAGGTGTTCCTGCATGACCTAACATTTGTCCCGCAAAAATTTCATCAGGACGAATCACCATGACTGAGCGTGTAGGTGTATTTTGTGCAAACCAATGGGGACGGCGTAATAATTCACGCAAATAGCGGTCGATATGGTTTAACCAGTCATCTTCTTCTTGACGGCCATCATCATAATGTCCTGTCATGAATGTAATCACATTTGACCATAAAGATGCATCGTCACTTGCAATATCAAAGAGTCTTACACGCATTTCATATACAGTGCTGTGACGTAAGCCAGATACCATGTAATAGAATCTGCCGCCGCGGAAATTGTTGGCGTTTATCAATTGATTTCTATTGATGCTTACAATATCTCCCCACTCTTCGCCATCTGCACGGAGTTGGATTTGAAAAGTAAAGTTTTCCCCTGCGTCAAGAATAATATTCTCAAGTTCTGTGTGCCGCCAGCTTACAAAGGCTTGGCTAAATAAGTCAAAGCCAGCCCGTTCAGTACCATCTTCTTCTCTAAGGTTATATGGCGGCTGAACAACTTGTGTGGTAACACTATCTTCAACCCAAGATGAGCGGGTTTCTATCCATTCTCCATCAATATACACACGGCGCACAACACGCACATAGTAAAAATAGAGACTGTTGGGGCGTAAGCTTCTGTCAGTCAGTGACACTTGATTGAGTGTTAAATCTTCATGTTCGGAAGGGTCACGATAGGTGTAAACAGGGTCATTGTATGGGTGTATTTGAGGGGTTGCAGAAGTGGTATACACTGCAAGAGAATGACCATCTGCACCAACACCTGTTCGCCAGCCCTTGGCATCTGTACGGCCTGTAACCCATGAAGAAAGGGCGCGGTCACGATAGTCTGGGTGGTTTAACTCTGCCAAATCCATTGCATCGTCAGACACACGTATCAATTCAAAGAACGTAATGATTTCAGGGTTTGTAGAGCGTACAGCGTCCCAATACAAAATTGCAGATGTTTCAGCTGTTGGGCGAATATGACTTAACCCTGTGGGGGCAGAGGGGTCAACCTCGTCTGGCCCTGGTAAACCTGGGGTGCCAACGGTTGTATCACTGGCAATAGATGTAGAAACAGAACGGTCACGTCTATCCAAATCATCACCAATGACTTCCCCTGGTAAAAGTGCTGTACCGCTTGAAATAAAACGGTCTACAACTAAGTCTGCAAAAAGGAAGAACTGTACGTTTTCGTCTAGGTTATTAAGCGTGAAGTTCACCGCTTGGGTGGGTGTGCCTGTACTGGGGTCTAACCAGTTGCGTGTTTGCGCCAAGGCTGTTGTACTGTCGGTGGTACTGCGGTTTAGGGGAATAGGTATATTTTCTATGCGCACGACACCGTTACTGCCGCCGCCGCGTAACGTGCTTTGAATGGCAGACGCAGACATATCAATGGTAGATACACCTCCTGCCACATGAACAACATCCGCGTAATCAACTGCAAGGGCAACACCGCGCTCTGCACCATCTAGGGACAATGGGTCTACAGCGGCAAAGGTTGTAATTGCATTTTGAAAGGTGCTGATATAAACATTGACACTTATCAATGGGTCAAATACATATTGCCTATTTAACCATGCATTAAATGCATTGGCGGCTACATCAAAATTAACATCCATTGAAGGCGGTGTTGTTGGGTCGTCATTCCCACTTACGCGGAAGTTTGACGGTGGTGGAGGCGTTGCACGACCAAAATCATCCAGTACAAGATAATCCCTAGGGGATATTGGCCAAAGGGTAAAGCTTGCAATACGGTTGCTGTCACTGGTGTCTCCAATAACATGATATTGCCCGAGAATTTGCATGTTCATATAATATGGCGCACCAGGGAAGCGGAATGGATTGTTCCATGGTGATGATGCCATATTGTCGCCCAGTTCAATATGAACCGCATCGGATTCGATACGCAAAGATGCACGCAACAAGCCGACAGGGTGAACAAATGTACTAACCCTAGGCGGTGTGGATGAAGGGGTGACATAACGTATATCAGGGTCTGTTTCATCAAGGAAAACAATGAGATAATCAACAACTTGCACGCTTCCTGTAGGTGAACCTGACGGGGCGGGCAGGGCTTCAATTTCCATCCAAACTTCTGCAAAAGGCGGGAGTTCTGGATTGGGGGCAATATCACGGTTAAGCAGATAACGCAGTACAACTGAACCGCCGCTTGCCATCGTCCAAATATCTGCTTCAAGTCCAAGTTGCCACTGTACATCAAAAGCTAAATCTGCACGTGCAACAGGAATGTCATGGGCGTAAAGTCTATTGGGGGTAAATTCAATACTTTCTTCTACTACCCTAAAGAAGTTTGGCGGGCCTATGGTCACAACACTATCGGGTCTGTACACAACTGTTTGAGAAAGCATTGCACGGGTGGCACTTGGGAAAAAGTCAATGGCAATGTGTACGCCACTTGTTTCCATAAGGGGTACACTTATTTCGTTGGCATCTCCATTAAACCGTATCCGCAAAGGCTGTGTATCCGCTGGCATAATCGGCCAAGTTTCTGCCCAAATATAAATGTGATAATAGCCTGACATAAATCCGCCCGCATGGTTACGGAAAGGTGTGATTGCAAGGTTTGAAACGCCTGCAAGGGGTGGGTCTATTCTAAAATCTAAAAATGTGTGCAGTCTAGGCCCAAGCCCTTCTGCTGGGGTGAATACCTCTGTGGTGGCTCTTCCAAAGAAGCCTGTAACAGCACCTGCACCCACTTGGTCAATTCTCACTTCAATATTTTCAAAGAAAATGCTGGGGGGCAGCCCTGCAACTTTAAATCGTGCCGCAGTATTTGCACCTTGCATAACATATGCCGCATCAAGAATCTCTACTTCGCCCCCTGATGATAAAATGGTTGTGCCTGTCGGAACAGGGTCACGACCTGCAAGGGGATAATGTTCTAATTCTTCTAATGTTGATGTGATGGTAAATGCATAGGGTGAAGTGCCTGGACCAACGATGACAGTCATACCCATGTCGGCAAGTCCATGTTGTTGTCTGCCGTCTTCAAACACCAAGTCAAACCGACCTGTGGCTTCACTAAAGAATGTGGGCATTTGTACACGAATATCCAGTCCGTTGTCCTCTTCGGCAGGAAACTCATTGTCAAACAAGCGAAGCGGGCCTGTTGCATATTGGGGAAGGTCTGCCGCCGTTGGGCCGAAAGTAGGCACACCCCATGCTGGGAATACGCGAATACCTGCGCCGCCGCTGGGGATTGTATGCGAATCTTGTGTGGCGGAGTTTGGCGCGGCAGCGAAGGGGAATACAGTCATATCAATGGGGCGAAGCCCAGGGAATACAAATATTCTGTTGCTTCTAAGTTCATCATATTGGGGCCAAGAAGGTTCACGGGCAATAAAGCCGGGGTGAATTGGGCTTACAGCATTAGGCCGCCATGCGTAATAACGCATAGCACTTGCATTATAATTTGCAACAACCGTTGGGTTGCCTGTCAATGGATAAAATTCCATGGTAAAGTCGTGGATAAAACCTTCTCTTAGTCCATCTTCTATGAAAACATGAAAATCATTTTGCCCCCCTGCACCCAAGGGCGCACCCCATAAAAATCGAATATGCACACCGGGAATAACAGGGCATGGAAAACTGCCAAAACCAGTTGGCGGAATATTGGGAAAAATCATACTGTCTGTATGGGTATATATTTGTGTGGTGGGAAGCGCAGGACTTGCAAGTCCTGTTATTCTGCTGTACACATGATATTCAACATCTAACATAGGCGGCGCACCCGGTCTGCGCGAGACACGGATTTCTACTTTTTCAGTTTCAGTAAAATAACGCAATACATAAAGACCCTCGGCAGTTGGGTCATGGCTGATGTTGATTGGCCAAATCAACATGACATCATTATTACTTATGCCTGCTGGTACATTTTCAATAGACACAACTGTACCCGCTTCATTATCCACCAGCCTTTGAAAAAAGGAGGCACGAAGGGGTCCTGCCTGTGTTTGTATTTCTGCAAGCACTTCTACAGGACGCATAGCAAAGGGTGCGATTAACCCAAATACCATAATCACTGCCATATAAAAGGCTACACTTTTTTTGAAGCTATGCAATATTTTCATATTTTTACCCCCAGGGTCTAATTTTTATGTTCATATAGTCAAGTACATTATTAACGCGCAAATGCGCAGACCTTCCCGCTATCATTATATCGGAAAATGTCTAGGGAAAATACATAGAACATATGTTTCATTTCTCATTGTGTAGTTTATATTGCACATGTGTTACACTTTTTGCGAAATGGGGCATAAAACAAGTTTTGTCATAATATTTTATAGAGCCTGTCCAAAATTTTACAAAAGACGCGCGTTGTTCAAGGATACAATGGTGAGGATAATTAAATAATTTGAAAACGGACTTGCCTATCGTGACAAGAACCCTCGAAAACGCTTATCTCGCGTTTTCGAGTGTCACTTTGTCAAGACCGTTTCTCATTGATTTCATTATATTAGGTGGTGATTGATATGGATATGCCTGTAAGAGTGCCTTCTCGTGCTTCCAGAGAGGGATTAAAGACTTCAAAGCCTGAACATCCCCCCCGTGCCCGCGTTGGCAAAAATGAAATTGCATCGCTAATTATTGGCGCGTTTGGCTTTTTTATTGGACGAGCAACGGTTTTTACATTTATAAACCCGTTGGCGTTGCCGTTTTTGGCGGCGTTTATGGGCAATACAAAAGGGTTTTATTTTACAGCGGTTTTAGTCTCATTAGGACTTTTTACACGTATGGGTGACTTGCTGACGATGCGGTACTTAATGGCAGTAGGGCTGATGTGTTTATACTATTTTATAGGCACAAAGCTTATGGGCGAGCAACGGGGGTGGTTGAAACTGCCCTATGTGGGGCTGGCGGCGGCGGCAATTACTTTTGTGTCAGGCGTTACTGTGGCAGTACTTTATGATATGAGTCCATTCCTTTTGACGGTGGCAGTTTTAGAAACGATTGTTGTTGGGACACTCACACTGGTTTTAAAGCGCGCCCATGTGATTCTTACAGGACGGCGGCGCAGAGCCAATTTGCTTTCTGGGGAGGATATTGCTTCTATTACCATCATATTATCTGGTGTCATTGCTGGCGCATCTGATATTTATGTTGGTGCAATGCCCCTTAGAATATTCTTCTGTGTGTACGTTCTATGTATTGTTGCATATCGCGGCGGGGCTTCTATGGCAACGGCGGCAGGAATGCTTATGGGCTTTTTTCTACATCTTGCAGGGTATTGGGATATTTCTTGGGCGGCTATTCTTGGGCTGGCAGGGCTGGGCGGCGGCTTTGCTAAAAATATCAGCAAAACATGGACACGCCCTGGGGTTATTGCAGGGGTGGGTATCATTGGCGGGGTTGCACTGTTTATGCTGGCACGGTCTTCTTTTGGGTTTTCTTTTATCTATGCCCTTATTGCTGGCGGGCTGGCATTTGTGCTTACACCTCAATCGTTTTATTTTAATGTAGCGTCTGCCATCAATCCTGTGCTGGATAGTGCAGACGATTACATGGATAAGATAAAGGAAGAAACCACACGCCGTTTAGATAGATTTTCCTCTGCATTTGAAAAATTGGCAGATACATTCAGCGGACTTTCTAAGCCTAAAACAGGATTGAATAAACATGATATTGCTGTACTTATTGACGACCTTTCAAGCCGCGCCTGTGCATCTTGCCCCAGTCAAGAATGGTGCTGGGAAGAAGATTTATATAATACACATCAACAAATATTTTCCATGCTTCATGCCTGTTCTGCAAACGGTGGTGCAAAACTTACGGACATGAGTGACGCTTTTCGTAAGGAATGTAAGTCGCCTGAATCACTTTTGCATGAGTTAAATTCAATTTTCAACCTGTATCGCAATGACTTGCGCTGGCATAACCGCATTGCAGAAAGCCGTGAACTTATCAGCCAGCAATTACATGGTGTATCAGGCATTGTAAAGTGCTTATCTGATGAAATAGATATGTCACTACGCTTCCATGAGGGGCTAGAGGAAGAAATGATTATGGCACTGCTCAAGCAGAAAATTGAAGTTGGCAGTGTGATTGTTCTTGAAGACAACAAGGGAAAATATCGTGTATCGATAAACCACAGCCCATGCCACGGCAAAAAATCCTGTGTGCGTGAAATTTTGCCTGTGCTAAACTCTGTGCTAAAACGTAAAATGCGCGTAGAAGGAAATGAGTGTGAAATTCGCGGTGCAACTTGTCATACCCGTTTTATAGAGGAACAAAAATTACAAATTACCAGTGCCGTAGCCCATCGGGCAAAAAACTCCCGCCCATCGGGGGATAGTTATTCTGCCATGGAGCTTAGAAACGGCTCTTCCTTGCTTGTACTATCTGATGGCATGGGCAGTGGCGAACGGGCTAGACGAGAAAGTGCGGCAACGGTTGGACTGCTTGAAGACTTTATTGAAAGCGGATTTGATAAGGAACTGGCAGTGCGTATGATAAACTCTGTGCTTATACTCAAAAGTAATGAAGAATCATTTTCTACCTTGGACATTTGCTCTGTTGATTTATATACAGGTCAAGCAGAATTTATTAAAATTGGCGCGGCAGAAACATTTTTGTTGCGTGATGGGCGGGTTTCTGTTATTCGCTCATCATCTCTCCCTATTGGAATGCTGAATGATGTAGACCTTGAAATAACCGAGCGGGAATTAAAACACGGCGATATCATCGTCATGGTGACAGATGGCATTACCGACGCAGAAGAGGATTGGTTAAAACCAGCACTGTCCACCTGTAGATACGCCAACCCCCAAGACCTTGCTGACCATATTCTAGCGGAAGCCACCCGTCGTTACGGAAAAATACCAAAAGACGACATGACCGTGCTTACAGCAAGGGTATGGGAAAAAGTTTAGCATTCACATCTTGCAAAGACAATGGGTAGCTGCTGGAAATTGCTTTTTGGCAGATTATGTGATAAGCTTCCGACAAATATTTCAAAATCGAGAGGAAGCAAAATCATGAAGAAATTTTTTAGAAACATTGGAATAATTGTGTTGCTGTCCGTCATGGCACTAGCCCTTGGGGCGTGCGGAAATACAGCACTGGAGGGCGAGTTTGTTAGCGAGGATTTGAATGGGTGGGTTTTCACTTTTACAGATAACAATTTTACACTTACATTACCCTCTCAAGATGTAGGATATGTGCTTACATTGCTTCAATATACTGATTTTACAATAAGAGGCACATATGAAGTAAATAACGAGACAAACATAATCAATCTTACAGTGGATGGCGACACATTTATTGAAGACGCCCTTGTATTTACACGGGATATTCAAATAGGCTTATTTGATGCTGACCCCATAGAACTGGATTTAATTGCTTTTGTGTATAGTGAATTTTTCTTCAATAATGTAAGCGATGAAGAAGCTTTTGACTTTCTGTTTAATTTGTCAAAAGAAATGTTTTTGCACTATGTAGTGACTGATGAAGACGAAGATATCGAAGCACTTGCCGCGTTGTTGGCAGAAGTTACACTAGCAGAACTTATTTTAGAAAGAGATAATTTTTACAATGCATTAAATCATATATTAGCAACAACATTTGCTGACATTAGTCTTAATTTTGAAAGTGGCTTTGACATATTGTATTATAATGACATTGCATTTATCAGGAGATAGTTGTCATGCCGTTAATCTTGCCAAAGTCTGGCGAATATGCATTTGAAGAAAAGCGTTCCAAATTTATAGGCTACTGCACCCCGATAGATAGTGAAGAGGGTGCAAAGCAAATTATTGCTAAAATCCGCGTTGCCCACCCCAAGGCAAATCACAATGTATATGCCTACTGTGTAAATAATATTCCAAGAATGAGTGATGATGGCGAACCCCAAGGCACAGGCGGAATGCCGATTTTAAATGTGTATGAAAAATCGGGCATAATAAATTATGTATGTGTAGTCACCCGCTACTTTGGCGGAACGCTCCTTGGGGCAGGGGGTCTTGTACGTGCCTATTCCAAAGCCGCAAAAGGCGCAATGGACGCAGCCGAGCCGGAAGCATTGGTCATTCGCAAAACTTTCAAAGTCACCTGCGCCTATGCGCTATTGGACAAAACAAAATACAACTTTGACAAATTAGGCTTTGAAATTTTAGATGTGGAATATACAAGTGATTGCACATTAACCATGAGTATAACAGAAGCCCAACTGCCCCAATTTATGCAGGAAATAAGCTATGGTTATACTGCCACAGAAATTTTATAAAAATCTCTTGACCTTTCCCTTACGGAAAGGTTTATTCTTGTCATGGGAGGAGGGTGCGCAATGCTTAGAATCGGTGAAGTGGCTAAGAAATATGGCATTTCCAACCGTACTTTACGCTATTGGGAAGAAGTCGGTGTACTGCAAAGTAAAAGAACAGAAAATGGATACCGCTATTATGATAGTGAAAATGTGGCGCGTATAAACCAAATTATTTTACTGCGCAAGCTAAAAATGCCCATAGCCGACATTGAGCGGATTTTTATTGCAAACAGCTATTGTGTGGCTATAGACGCACTAACAAGCTACCTTGCAGACTTGAAGCAAAATGCCAAACTATATAACGCACTTGCCGCCATTGTAGAAAATCTTTTAGGCAATATTCAGCAAAGTCAAAACCTTGAAGAAATTTTTTTACACATTGAACAGCAAGAAAGCAAGCCCTCACCTAAAATTCAACGCCCTGAAAGGATATTAGCTATGGAAACTTTAAAAAATGTAAGAATCCTAGACTTGCCCCCAATGACAGTCATGTCGTACTGTGTCCTCAGCGAAACACCTGAAGCGGACTGTTCAAAAGTCTTTGATGAAGTGATGTTGAAGCACAATCTTCATACCCGAAGCGGACATCGAAGCTTTGGCTTTAACAACCCCGACCCTTCAAACGAAAGCCCCGTGTATGGATACGAACTGTGGACGACAATCCCCGAAGATTTTGAAGTGCCTGCGCCTTTGGTAAAAAAGCAGTTTGGCGGCGGAAAATATGCATCTATTTCCGCAAGTCTAAATGAAATAGGGGAGCGTTGGGATGCACTGTTCCAATGGAGTACACAAAATGAAAAATATGAAAATGATTTAACCAATCAATGGCTGGAAGAACGTGTCATGGATTATGAAATGTTTATGTCACCATCTACCCCAGACAGTGAAAGGCAACTAGACTTGCTGTTGCCTATAAAGCTTAAATAAAAAAAGAAAGGGGATGGCTTGCTTTTCTTCTTAGCAAGACATCCTCTTTTTGTTGTGACTTAAATCGTCCACTCACCAATTAGTAGAGACTTGAACGTGTTGCCCATCATAGGTTTTGCCTGTGACTTGTAAGCAAGGTGAACCAATCATAAAGTCTACATGGCTAACGCAGCATTGTAGAAGGGTACGACCTTGACATTTTTACAGAAAACGTATATGAATACATCTCCTTCACCCTTCTGCATCACATCCTCATGCCTTTTATCCTAGACTTGGATTCCCTCTCTGATTCTTCTTTGCTTACCCTTCATCTATACTAAATCCTTTACTTTTCTCGTCGAAAAACCACAAAACCCTCTGATTATCCCCAAAAGCAATGGGATATCAGGGGGTTTTTGTGATGTAGTAATGATATTGGTAAAAGTTATCTTACTACAAACAGCCCAAGTGAAATGTATGTGCCATAAAATAAAACTATAGATGGGATAAGCACAATATCTCCCATTGCACTTATTTAATGTTCGTATCCGTTGATATACGCATCTTGTTCTGGGGTGAGTGTATCAAGTCCTAATCCCATGGCTTTCGCTTTCATGAGAGAGACTTCACGGTCAACTTCTACGGGGATAGAGTAAAGGTCGGGTTTCATATTTTTGCCGTTTTGGGCAATATGGAGTGCGCCCATGGCTTGTAATGCAAAGCTCATGTCCATAATATCCGCAGGGTGTCCATTGCCTGCAACAATGTTTACCAGTTTACCATCGGCTAACATGTTGAGGATTCTGCCATCCTTCATATGATAACCTTCAATAAAGGGGCGGCGTTCTTCTACTTTTGTGGATAGCTTGGCAAGGTCGGGTTTGGATATTTCACAATCAAAATGCCCTGCATTGGCTAAAAATGCATTGTGGCGCATGACTTCATAATGGCGGGCGGTGATAACATCTTTACAACCTGTTACGGTCACAAAAAATTCACCGATTCTAGCCGCATCATCCATTTTCATGACACGGAATCCATCCATGACCGCTTCCATTGCACGCCAAGGATTGATTTCAGTGACAATGACCCGTGCGCCCAAGCCCTTTGCACGCATGGCAACGCCTTTCCCGCAAAAGCCATATCCTGCAACCACTACATCACGTCCAGACACCATGACGTTGGTGGTATACATAATACTATCCCATACAGATTGCCCTGTGCCGTGAACATTGTCAAAAAGGTGCTTAGAGTCAGCATCGTTGACGGCCATCATTGGAAAATTCAACGAACCGTCACGAACACGGGCTTTTAAACGGTTAATGCCTGTGGTGGTTTCCTCACAGCCCCCAAGGAGGTTTTCGGCATATTCCTTATACTTGCCTTGAAGAAGGGTTACAAAATCGCCGCCGTCATCAATGATAATGTGAGGTTTAAATGCTAATGTTTGACGCAGATGTTCCCAATACTCTGCTTCTGTTGCGCCATGCCAAGCATATACTTTATAACCTAGGGATGCCATTCCTGCGCAAATGTCGTCTTTGGTGGAAAGGGTGTTTGAGCCTGTGATGGCAACATCTGCACCACCTGCCGCCAGCACTTGACCAAGGTATGCCGTCTTTGCCTCAAGGTGAACACTTACAGCAATACGTAAGCCCTTGAACGGTTGGTCTTTTTTGAACTGTTCCTCAATTTGCCTGAGAACGGGCATATACTCTTTTACCCATTCGATTTTCTTTATCCCAGCAGGAGCTAAGGATATGTCACGAATTGCATTGCTCATTGGAAACGCCTCCTATATGTTAATGAATAATGCTGCCTAGTGTAAGTGTTACATCCATCCGCTGTCCGTCTCGGTAGATTCCTATGATAACAGTATCTCCTGGGCTGTGTTTGTTGAGTACCTCAACAAAAGTATCAAAATCTGTGATGCGTTGCCCTGCAAAATATACAATCAAGTCATGAACCTGTAATCCAGCTTCTTCTGCCGGTGTGTTTTCTCTCACATCTAAAACCAAAATACCTGTGGCAGGCAAGTTAAATTGCGCCCTGTTGGCTTCTGTCATGGCACGGTGACTAATGCCTATAAATGGCTGACGAACAGAGCCTGACTCCTTTAACTCCATCAAAACAGGCACAACATTATTGGATGGCAAGGCATAGCCCATGCCCTCAATGTCTGCGCCTAAAAGTTTTGCGGTGACAATGCCGATGACTTCTCCATGTTGATTCATCAGCGGGCCGCCGCTGTTGCCGCGGTTAACTGCCGCGTCTGTTTGCAGTACATTTAAGTTGAGCCTATAGTTTGTATGAGGGTCGTCAATGTTAATGTTTAAGTCCAATGCGCTGATGATTCCTCGTGTCACCGCTTGCCCGCCGCCCATGGCATTGCCAATGGCTACCACAGGGTCGCCCATACGCATTATGTCTGAATCGCCAAAGGTTGCAATGGTAAAAGGAACGCCTTTGGCTTCAAGTTCTGCCCGTGAAACGGCCAGCACTGCCAAATCAGAAGCTCTGTCTGAACCAATGGCTACGGCAGGGACTTGTTCATTGTCATCTAAAGAAATGGTAATGCTGCTTGTATTTTCGATAACATGGGCGTTGGTTGCAATAAATAAAAAATCTTCATCTTCTGCAAAAATAAAGCCAGAACCTGCGCCGGGTGCTTCACTTATCCCAAAATTGCGGGTGTTTATTGCGGTGACATTAATGCTTACAACAGAATCTTTGACTAAGGGAATAATGTCTACAAAATCTGGAGTGCTTGGGTCAATGGGTATTGCCATTGGGTTGACCCGAACGGTTGTAATATGTTGTGCCAATTCTGTTTGTACAGGTGATATCTCTGCTTCTGGTGTAAGGTGCTGTATAAGCATATTTCCTGCGGCAAGCCCTAAACCAAGGGTTATGCCCCCAAGGCATACTGCAACGAAAGCCAATACTATTTTTTTCATTCACATCACTCCATTCATTGATTATTGAATACCAAAAAGTGCTTTTGCATTGGCGGTGGTTATGTCCGCAACTTCTTCTGGGAATACATTTTTTATTTTTGCAATTTCTTCTACCGTAAGTCTGAGATAGCCGGAATCATTCCGTTTGTCACGAAAAGGCTCTGGGGTAAGGTAGGGGCAATCGGTTTCTATCACCATATGTTTCAGCGGGACTTTTTTCACCACTTCAACTAAGTTTTTTCCCCGTACAGACCTGTGTGTAACCAACCCTGTCACGCTAATGATATAGCCCATTTCAATATAATCCAAAGCCATTTGAGGTGAACCTAAATAACAATGAATCATACCCCGTCCATGTCCATAATCAGGCATATCCGCTTCTTTTAACGCATCAAACACCTGCTGACATGCGTTGCCGGAATGAATAACCACAGGAAGCTCTAGCCTACGTGACGCTTCAAGGTCTTTTTTAAACCAAAAAGATTGCTTGCGCAGTTCATCAGATGTAAGGGGTGTTCTGCGAAAGTCCATGCCAAATTCGCCCATGGCAACAATTTTTTTATTTTGCCCACAAAGTTTTTTTAATTTTGCCACGGATTCGTCCAGTAAAGTGTTAATCCATACTTCATCCTTATCAATGTCAGCATTTTCTTTGTAATAGTGGTCGTCTAGTATGCTTAGGTAAACAAAGTCGTACTTCTTGGCCAGTTGCAAGCCGCGCTCAAGGTCTTTGCTGCTGGTGGAATTGACAATATACTTAACCCCTTCATCATGCATATCCAGCATAAGGTCATGCCTGTCTCTGTTAAATTTTCTGTCGAGATAATGGGCGTGAGCGTCAAAATATTTCATTATAATCTCCTTTATTACTTTATAAAGATTTTGTCCAAGTGCAAGTTTACTGTTATACTATCATAAAAGAAATGCATATGGAAGGAATGCAATTAAAATGCAAAAATTCGCACATCTGCACGTACACTCAGAGTATAGCCTTTTAGATGGCTCTGCAAAAATAAAAGAACTGGCTTCTCGTACAAAGGAAATGGGTATGGACAGCATTGCCATTACTGACCATGGCGTAATGTTTGGGGTCATTGATTTTTACAAAGCGGCAAAAAGTGAAGGTGTCAAGCCGATTCTTGGCTGTGAAGTTTACGTTTCACCTACATCCCGCCACACAAAGGAAAGACGTGATGAAGGTGCATTCCACCATCTTGTGCTTTTGGCAGAAAATGAAGAAGGCTATCGCAATCTCATAAAATTAGTATCTATAGGCTTTACCGAAGGCTTTTATTATAAACCCCGTGTAGACGTGGAAGTGTTGCGCCAACACAGCAAAGGGCTTATTGCCCTTAGTGCATGTATGAGCGGTGTTGTGCCAAAAATTTTATTGACCCAGGGTTATGAAGCAGGCAAGGCGCGCGCTTTACTGTATGATGAAATTTTTGGGCGGGGCAATTTTTTCTTAGAGCTTCAAGACCATCAACTTGCCGAACAAAAAACCCTCAACCCCCAGCTTATTAAAATCTCTGAAGAAACAGGTATCCCTTTGGTTGTCACCAATGACGTGCATTATATTGAAGCAAGTGATACCCAGCCCCATGATATTTTGCTATGTATTCAAACACAAAAAACGGTAAAAGATGAGGACAGAATGCGTTATGGTTCTGACCAATTTTACTTAAAATCCCCAGCCGAAATGTATGAACTTTTCCCCCATGCAAAAGAAGCACTGGAAAACACACAAAAAATTGCTGACCGTTGCAATATTGAAATGACCTTTAACAATTATAAACTGCCCATTTTTGTTGTACCCAATGATGGTGACGCTACAGACTATCTAAAAGAACAGTGCAATGCAGGACTTATCGCACGATATGGTGAAGATGCACCCAAACATCAAGACCGCTTAGATTTTGAAATAAATGTCATCAGCTCTATGGGGTTTACCACGTACTTTCTTATTGTATGGGATTTTATAAAGTATGCCCGCGATAATAAAATTATGGTAGGCCCTGGGCGTGGTTCTGGGGCGGGAAGTCTTGTGGCATATGTCCTGCGTATTACAGACATTGACCCTTTGCCATACAATTTGCTGTTTGAGCGTTTTCTAAATCCCGAACGTATTTCCATGCCTGACTTTGATATTGATTTCTGTTACGAACGCCGCCAAGAAGTGATTGACTATGTCATACGCAAATATGGTGATGACCACGTGGCACAAATCATCACCTTTGGAACCATGAAAGCCAAGGCGGTTACCCGAGACGTTGGACGCGCCCTAGCCATGACATATGCTGATGTAGACCGTGTAGCCAAAATGATTCCGCCAGACCTTGGCATGAACCTAACCAAAGCCCTAAAACAAAATCCCGAATTAAAACAAGCCTACATGGAAGAGGAAGACACCAAAAACCTCATAGACATGAGCCTTCGCCTAGAAGGACTGCCCCGTCACTCATCTACCCATGCGGCAGGGGTTGTTATTTGTGATAAACCTGTGTACGAGTATGTTCCGCTCAATGTGAATGACGGCGTAATTACCACCCAGTTTCCAATGGGAACAGTAGAAGAACTGGGTCTATTAAAAATGGACTTCCTTGGACTGCGCACATTAACTGTTATTCGTATTGCCGCCGAAGAAGTCAAACGGGGCAAGGGGATTGACATAGACCTTGACACTTGGGAATATAACGACCCCAAAGTATATGAAATGATTTCCCAAGGGAAAACCAGCGGCGTGTTTCAGTTAGAAAGCGGCGGAATGACCACCTTCATGCGGGAGCTTCAACCTAAAAGTTTTGAAGATGTCACCGCAGGTATATCTTTATACCGCCCTGGCCCCATGGATTTCATTCCCCAATACATTAAAGGAAAGAACGACCCTTCTAAAATTAGATACCTACATCCAAGCTTAAAGCCAATACTAGAAGCAACCTATGGTTGTATCGTATATCAAGAGCAAGTCATGCAAATTGTGCGTGACCTTGCAGGATATAGCCTAGGGCGAAGCGACTTAATACGCCGTGCAATGTCTAAGAAAAAAGATGATGTCATGGCAGAAGAGCGTAAAAACTTCATCCACGGGCTAGAATCCGAAGGGGTACCTGGTTGTGTAAAAAATGGTGTGCCAGAAAAAGCCGCTGGGGAAATTTTTGATGCAATGGCAAAGTTCGCGGCATATGCGTTTAATAAATCTCATGCGGCAGGTTATGCCGTCATAAGTTATCAAACGGCATGGATGAAATACTACCACCCTGTAGAATTTATGGCAGCACTCATGACATCTGTGATGGATGCCAGCGGAAAAGTGGCGGGCTATATCCGCGACTGTAAAAAAATGAACATTCCACTATTGCCCCCAGATGTGAATGAAAGCTTTGCAACCTTTAGTGTATCAGGCAAAAGTATCCGCTTTGCCTTGGCATCTATTAAAAATGTAGGACGTGCCACAGTTGATGCGTTGGTCAAAGAGCGTGAAGAAAATGGAAAATATAAAGGGTTAGCTGACTTTATTCGCCGCCTGTCAAACTATGATGTAAACAAACGCTGTTTAGAAAGTTTAATCCGTTCAGGTGCATTTGATTCTTTGGGCGGCAAGCGTTCCCAATATATTGCCGTCTATCAAATCATTCAAAATGGGTTGGCACATACAAAAAAATCTACCCTGTCAGGACAGCTTTCTCTTTTTGATATTGATGACGCACCAGCGGTTGAGGAAACGGATACAGATGATCTGCCCAATATATCAGAGTTTCCAAAGAAACTCATGCTTTCTGATGAAAAGGAACTCATGGGTGTATATGTAAGCGGACATCCGCTGGCAGAATATGAAGGCGTACTGCGTCTTTATGCCACTGCAACCAGTGTGGATTTTGAAGAAAATGAAGAAGATTCCCCCATCGTGACGGATGAAGACGGCGAAGAAGTGGGGAGCATATCCGCCTCGTCCCGTCATTTGGCTGACGGTGATTCTGTGAAATATGGCGGGATGATAACCGCAAAAAAAGTCATGTATACCAAAGCAGATAATAAAGCATTCTGTTTCCTTACTGTGGAAGATATGTATGGTGCAGTGGAGGTTATCGTTTTTGCAAAAATTTATGAAAAGTTCGCCAACCGCTTACAAGTTGACCAAGTGTTAGTTATTCAAGGACGTGTATCTGCCCGCGAAGAGGAAGCTACAAAAATAGTTTCCCAAGATATGCTTTTTTATGAGGATATCCCCCCATCAGCTCATCAGCAAGCACAAAGTCAAGCACAGTCTACATCAAAGACGACCTTTTGGATAAAGATACCTAAAGCCGTTGAAGTTCCAGCAAAAACAATAACAGACACCCTGTCTGCCTATCATGGCGACACGCCTGTAATCATCTACAACGAAGCCCAAGGGCAGAAATTTCAAGTCAATCGTGAATTTTGGGTGTCTCCAAGCGATACACTCAATCACGCCTTAGAAACTTTGTTAGGCGAAGGCACAGTAAAAACTGTCACAAAATAAATGTCTTAGTACAATAAACAATAGAAGCCCCAAACTGATAAAAAGATTGGGGCTTCTATTAGAGAAGAGCGTACAAACAGGGGTATCTCCCGCGGAGACTGTGGTGCAGCATCACTCACATTTTTCACCATAATAAAAATAAGAGATGTCAACTTTAAAAAGATGGGAAAGTTTATACAAGTGGATACCCTTCGCCCCTCTTCGTCCGCTCTCTATTTGCTCTAAAGCATTATCTGTTAATCCTATAAACTCTGCGGCTTCTTCTATGTGTATTTCCTGTGATTCACGTATTTTTCTAATACGATAGCCAACCAAAATATCCAATTGACTTTTTGTAATTTCATCGCCTAAATGCCTGTAGTATGTCAGGAGTTCATCGACAGCAGAGGGATACCATGTTTTGCGCTCATTCTCTTTTAGCCATGTAATACCTTGGTCAACTAGTTCAGTATCCACGTAAAATATGCCTTCCTGAATTTGCAACCATGCTAAATATGCATGGCGTTTAGCCCTTTCATTTGCCAGTCTTGCCTTTTTCAAATTTTCGTCAAAAAGAGATTGTACCTCTGCTCTATTTCCTTCTGACTTATAGCATTTGGCGCGAAGAAGTACAGGTAATATATTATGACTAACCATTTCTCTAGCAACATTACACATTTTTTCATGACTATATTCCGTGTCCAATAATGCTAAGATTTTTTTTGCCAAGTCTCTTGCAACTTTAAAATTTGGGGAAAATTCAATAATGGTAGCCAAGATAGTAAGCTCAAGAAAGCTTAATGGCTGAATACCCCCATTATTTATATTCATCACTTTTTCAAATACAGGGCTTGCCATTTGTATACATAGTTCAAAATTATTCGATTTGTAGCTTTCTTTACATACTTGCATAGTAATCAACATAAATTCTAACTCTCTGTCTGGATTATCAGACATATACGCTGTCATTCTTCTGATAAGGCTATCAACTTTTGCATCATGATTACCCATGATGTTTAGAAACTCACGAACCAGTGATTCCTTTGTATCTTTACCTCTCAATCCGATCACCTCAATAAAAATGCCCACCCAAATAGAGTGGGAAACGTCACAATGTGAATATTCAACTTCCAGGCCATAAAGTCCCTGGCCCGCGGGGCGTTGGGTATGGAAATATCAATGACAAAAAGCATGTAATCCACATCATAGTGTCACACTCCTTATATTTATTATAAGTATAGCATGTGATTGAATATTCAACTTCCGGGCCATAAACCACCTGGCCCGCGGGGCGTTGGGTATGGAAATATCAATGACAAAAAGCATGTAATCCACATCATAGTGTCACACTCCCTTATTTATTATAAGTATAGCATAGCATGTGATTCTTGGAAAGTCAACAAAAATTGTCAAATTATCAAGCAAAAATGTCTAAACGTGCTTGACTTGCGTGTAATTCTATTGGCGAACTTTACCCCCTGATATCATTTTCACCATTCACAAGATGCCTTCAGAGGAAAGAAAGCCATCTGTTTTTTGCACTTTTCATCAATGAATCAATGTAAGTATATCATTAAATTGTAAAAACTTATGAATTATTCTTGATTTGCAGATAGATTTTATTTATAATAGCATTAAATTAACATATTTTAGGGCATCGTCCATAACCAAAAGGAGGTTTTTCAAGTGACACATTTTTTTGCAAGACTTAAACGCCCTGTCAGCTTCATGCTGGCACTCATCATGGTATTTACTTTTGTAATGCCCCCAATGCTTGTACATGCAGCAGAGGACAGCCACATTCTGTATATTTCCAACAGGTCAAATTCTTGGGATGGTGTAGACATTCTTCGTACTGACATGGAACTTGGGGATGTGCTAACTATCACAGGGCGCACAGGCGGTTTTGTTCCCCCAGGTACACAAATGGTACTTGGCGGTGCAGAAAGCCCATGGAATTGGGCAAATAATACTGAAGTCAACACCCCCAATCAATCTTTTGTACTGCAAATTGTCCTTGGTGATAATCATATGGAAGAAGACCAATTTGTACGCTTCCGTGTGCAAACCAATGGTGAGGGTTCCAGTATGTCCTTTTTTATTGATGATATTGTGCTGACACGGGATGGGGATACGGTTTATACCCTTTCTGAAGATGTATATGTGCAAAGCAATCTTTTAAATGCAACAACTTTTGAGGGACATGCTTTGTTGCAAGCCAGTGGAAGCCCAGCTATTGTCATTGAATCATCAGACACAATAGGTCTTGTAACGCTTCCGACGATAGAAGCCCCTGAAAATCTTGAGCCGCTGGTCAATATCTTCTTTATAGACTTTGCTGAGGATACCTTTAAATTATATCTTCAACCTGGGGCGCAAATGGAAGGCTTTATCGTTGACTATCATGGTGTAGATGATAATTATGCCATGCGTTTAGAAAATGTCACAGGGAATTATTACAGCGGGCAAGGAAATTACTTGCAATTTAATCTTCCCCAATCCATACCTCTAGGTTCAACAGTAGAGGTTTCTTGGTATGTATATGTGCCTTCTGAAGAAAATTTGGGTGATAGAACCATTGTAGGCCCAGGTATCAATATTAACGGTGTGTTTGGTTCTGCGGCGCACCAGCCTACCAATACACAACCTGCGCCAGGCGACCTTGGACGTGAAATTCCCATGGACACGTGGGTGAACACGACTGTAGAATTTACATTAGGCCCAGACATTGGTGACATGGAATATATCCTTTTTCGGTTTAGGGTAAACAATGATACCCAGCAACCCAGCGTGTTGTATATCGATAATATTTTCATTTCCAGCCGTGGTGTGGCAGAAGTTTTTATTCCTGAATGGGATTTAAGTCTACCGTCTTTGGCAGAAGTTTTTGCTGATTATTTCATGGTAGGTAATATTTGGAGCAGCAATATTCAAATGAATATTGGCAATACCAACGATTTTTTCTTGCACCATTTTAATGCAGTCACGGCGGAAAATCATCATAAACCAGATTTTATTGCAGGTGCTGGCACAGACCCCACAGACCCTTCTACATGGAATTTTTCAACACAAGATGCCATAGTAGATTGGGCAGAGGAAAACAACCTTGCCATGATTGGGCATACTTTAATCTGGCATTCTCAATCACCTGCATGGCTTACCAATATTTCAGGCACAACAGATGTGCTTACCCGTGCAGAAGCGATGGAAAATATGCATATGTATATTCGTACTGTTGCAGGGCGTTATGCAGGGCGTATGCAGGCTTGGGATGTGCTGAATGAAGCCATATCTAGTTCTGTTGGTGAGTTTTCGGGGGATTGGCGCAATCATATTCGGTTAGAGGTTGCCGACCATCAGCCGCGCTGGTACGAAGCCTTTGCCAATGGAGCAGATACAGCCGCAGGGGAAGCAGGGTATGATTTTATTTTCTATGCATTTTATTTTGCCCGTCAATATGACCCCTATGCAACCTTGTTCTACAACGATTACAACGAAGAACAACCGGGCAAACGAGAGGCTATTGCGCAAATGGTAGAGTATATGAATGACCGCTGGCGTAATCATCCATCCTATGATGGGCGGCTTTTAATTGAAGGTATTGGACTGCAATCTCACCACCATCTTGACCAATGGGCAACGAATTTTGACAATATCCGCCCTGCAATAGAGCGTTTTGCACAAACGGGGGCAGTCTTGGCTATTACAGAGTTGGATATTACCATTGGGACACAAGGCAACCCCTCTATTCCACTTTTGCCAGAACAAGAAGCACGGCAAGCAGAGTATTTTGCCCGTGTTTTTGAATACTTTGTGGAATTTTCTGATTATATTGAGCGTGTGACTTTCTGGGGTAAGGCAGATACTCAAAGTTGGCGTGCGTGGGGTTCTCCGTTAATTTTTAATGGTGATTTTGAAGCAAAAGATGCTTTCCATGCTATTTTAGCCACTGTTGAGCGTCCTGCTTTAGAATCGGTGCATATTCGTATGTATTTTGATACCAATGAAGGTTTTGCAGACTTAGCCCGAGGTGTAGATTTATCTGCTTATATGGACGTTCCTGCCCAAGTGATATCGGGTGTGGTGTATATTCCTCTTAGGGCATTCACTATGGCATTGGACATAGCCGAGCCTGATTGGAATGCTGACACAGGTGAGGTAACGATATGGTTTGATGGTCATGGGATAGTTTTTGTACCACACATTATCAATGGGCGGGCGATGATTTTTATGGAGGTTATCCCTAATATATTTGGCGGCACAGTTGAATTGTTGGACGATGGATTAGAGATAGTTATAGGATAGATAGTTTTATTTCTACAATAGTTCTATTAAAAAAGCCTCTTGCGTGCAAAATCGCAGGGGCTTTTTTTATTGTCAATATTGATATGCAGGGTGCAGTCCATGCAGAAGGTATCCGTTTTTAAGTTCTATCCGCTGGCTTGATATATCTGCACTTTGGCATTCTATCAGTAAAAATTGCATCACGCCTTAACATAACCAGTTTCTTTGCAAAGTCGCATAGGCTTTCATTGGGATTTTTGTCAAGAGGAACTTTTTTTGACTGGGAAAATGAAATAAAAAAACCGCCACAAGTTTATCCCGCCGCATTTTGTCAAGGACATTTTTAATCGGGGCATAGTATAAAAAATCTGCGCACAAAAAAGCACCTACCGCAAAATTGACGATAGGTGTTTATCTTGTGTTATATTTTAGTGGAAGGGTGAATCGGGGGTATTCATATATAGCGTAAGCACTTCGCCCGTTTTTGTCTTTGAGATTGACATAATGCAGGATTTTCATATTACTCAATTTGATTAGTGTAGAAAATTTATTCTCAAAAATAAGACACACAGTTGTCGTGTTTGAGGTGCTATAGTAATACTAAAATTAACAGAAAAACGGAGGAATGAACCATGCCAAAGCTAACACCAATCCTATGCTTCAAAGGAAAAGCCGCTAAAGCGATAGAGGCGTATCAAAATGCCTTTGGTGCAGAGGTCAAATTTACAATGCCTTTTTCAAAGGCTAATCCAAACGACTTGCAGTATACAGATGAAGAAAAAGACTACATCTACCATGCACAAATTACAATCGGTGAACAGCTAATTTTTATTGCTGATGATTCTGACGGCATTTTGAAAGGCGGAACAGACAATAACAGCTACAACTCATATGCAGTTGACCTTGTTGTTGAATTTGATACAGATGACGAGTTGAAAACGGCATTTGAAGTCTTGCTTGATGGAGCAGAAATCACCAAACCCATGCACAGCCCCGCATATTGTTCATTGTGTGTTTACTTAACCGATAAATTCGGCACACGTTGGCAGTTTATGAGCAATGAGAAGAAGTAGGCATTTCAAGAATGTGCAAGGCTATATGCTTTAGATTAAACCGCCTTGTCGAGAATCGACAAGGCGGGGGTGTTTATGGTAATGTCGAAATTATTGTAATGTGACAAATAATTATATTTTGGAGGAATAGCATATGGCTGTCAGTGTATTTGATGACAAATCTGTAATGCCGGATAAAGAGATGGTGGTCGCTGCACTTATGGGTACAAGTTTATTGTGGGAAGATTTGCAAAACCACATTCATGAAACGTACCCAAGTATCACAGGAGAATGGAAGCATTATGGCAAGACCGCTGGCTGGTCTTTCAAACTTATAAGCAACAAACGGAATCTTTTATTTTTTGTTCCTCTTAGAGGTTGCTTTAGAATACGCATTGTTCTGGGCGAAAAGGCTGTTGCTTGCATGGAAACCGCCGACCTTCCCGACGAAGTTAAAGAATCCTATCGCAATGCAACATCTTATGCTGAAGGACGAAGTGTTGATATAGATATAAGCCGAGAGGAGCAGTTGGAAGTCATTAAAACACTACTAAAAATCAAGTTTGAGAATTGAAAACTGCCTTGTCGTTGGAGCGACAATGCGGCAGACTGATGTGGTATAGTTTTATGGTGTGCTGTTAAACTGCAATTTGGGTATCATTTGAAATCTGCTTTATCGAGAGTTTTTCAAACGAAGTACCCACAAGAATCTTGGCACGTTCAGCTTCCTCTTTTGCTAAACGTGCCGCTATTTTCTTGGAGTACCGCTGGCGGTCATAATCACGCATAGCTTCTCGTTCCTCGTCCGTCATAAGGCGGCGGGGTTTGCGTCCTTTTGATAGGACGGTGGGCAATGGTTCTTGCGGTGCTTCTGTATGGGGAAGTTCAAAGTTGCCGATAAAGTTCAGGTGAATATCCACTTTTTGAATACGCTTGCCTGTGCTTTTGTCGGCTTCGTGGACGATTACTTTTTCCACAAACTCATTCAGAAGCAAGGGCGTAAACTCGCTAAATCACTTATTCTAATTTCTGAAATAGCAGAACCTAAATTTTTAAGAGCGGCTTGCCTTGTTTCTGGATTTGGTATTTGACTACAAAAAACAGAAATATCAATATCGCTTTCATTTTGTACTGGTAGCTTTTCACCACCACTTTTTCCGATTGCCAAGACCTCTTCAATGCTTGAAACGGTGTCAATCAGTGAATCGAAATATTTGTGTAAAGTCATTGCAATCCTCTCGTTTTTTTAAGTATGGTTTCGGTTTTATGGTCGGGTTCACGATTGCTTCTCAAACGTTAGATTGTCTTTGGGTGCAGAAATGCATTTTCTGCCAGCAGCTCCTCTATGGGTTCACCTTGGTCTTTGTTGCTATAGCCCTATTCGTTATGGGTTAATAACTGGGGTCGTTACGGCAATAATGACCGTCTATGTAAATGAAATTATCTGTCTAAACACTTTATTGACGGTGTACTGATAAAGCCCCTTTTTGATAGGAGTGTTAAGTCGTGTCGTTCTTTCGCTCCATCTTTGTTTATTCATTAGTCTAGCAGGAAAAATTATCGAATATATGACAATCACGCCAAAAATACTAGCGTAGTCCACAGCTTGCTTATTTAGTATAAGCCGTATATGATACTGTCGCAGGATTTTCTAAATTACGGCATTTTTAAACATGAGCGAAATTTGAGGAATGAAGGAGCGTTTTATGGATTTTACGAGTGAACATATCCCAACATTACCTGTTTTATATATGCGAAGAATTGGAGCATATGGGGTTGAAAATCACAAACTAATGGAAAGTTTAAAAACATGGGCAAGACAAAAAGGTTTGTTTGAAAACAGTGTCATTTATGGCATTGCCCAAGACAATCCCACAAATACCCCGCATGAACAATGTCGATATGATGTATGCTTAGTTGTAGAGCGTGATTGCGTTGCAAATGGTGAAGTTCAGCATGGAGAAATTCCCAGCGGTAAATATGTAGTTTTTACTATTCCACATACAGCAGAAGCTGTACAAGCATTTTGGGCTTCTATATTTCAAAAGCTTATGGCACAAAATTTGCAATATGATGAATCAAAACCTATATTAGAGCGTTATAAACACAGGCTAGTGGAGGCTGGTCAGTGTGAATTTTGCGTTCCTATTATATAATTTCTGCAAGTTGGAAAGTTTAAATAAACTTTTTATCACCTATGGCGTATGTCTTGTCAAGGAGATGATAATATGCAATGTATAAAACATCCAACAAGACCAGCGGCAAATACATGTAACCATTGCGGCAACTGGTTGTGCGATGAATGCGCAGTTGATTTACAAGGACGGCTAATGTGCCGTACATGTTTGGCAGAGTTTGCAAATGCTAGTCCAGCGGGTACACCCGAAACAGCACCCCGTCCCCCACTTATGCCTTACAGAAACATAAGCGGAGGCCTGTTGTTTTTCTTCTCATTTTTCTTCCCACCAGGGGCAAATTATATGTATATGGGGCTTATCAAGCGTGGGCTTGCAGCCATGTGCGGATTTTTCCTTCTAATATATATGACAATTGTTGCGACATCAGGTTTGATGACCACCTTATTTGCCCTTGCAATTCCAGTATTGGTGCTTACGGTTATTTTTGACGGATTTAATATTCGCCGCCGTATCAACGCAGGTGAAGTCGTGCAAGACGGCATTAGTGATGTATTAGGCACTGTGCTTCGTAACAAGCCCTTGACCATTGCTATTTTGGCAATCATTGTACTTGCATTTGCAGGAAGGATTTTTGGCGTTGTATTTAATCTTATTGGTGTAGCTATTCCTGTTTTAGCCATTGTTTTTGGTTTGTATCTTATTTTTAGACGCAAACCGCCAAAAAGTGAATAGTTGATTTGAAAAGCAGTAGACTGATAAAGGTCTACTGTTTTTTTTATGCAAATTTTCATGGAAACAATCTAAGAAATGCGCTATACTAAAACCCGTGTATATTACAATACATCAAGGTAAAGCTTAGTATAATGAAAGTAGGCAGTGTATGAAAACATTTTTGTCAAGGAAAGATATATCCATCTCATTTAAGCGTTATGCAGTAGACGCGATGGGTGCAATGACACTTGGGCTTTTTGCATCATTGATAATGGGTTTGATTTTATTAGAAATAGGTCGGCTCACAGGCATTGACTTGCTGATGACCATGGGCAGCTGGGCAAGCGGCGCAACGGGTTTTGCTGTGGGTGTAGCCGTTGCATATGGACTAAAAGCCCCGCCTTTAGTCATGTTTGCGGCGGCGGCAGTCGGCTTTGCAGGGGCATATGTAGGGGGCCCAAATAATGTTGCAGGGGCATTTGTGGCGGCGTTAATTGGTACAGAGTTTGGAAAACTGGTTTCAAAGGAAACAAAAATTGATATTATCGTAACACCTGCAACAACGCTGATTACAGGCATGGCAACGGCAATGCTTATTGGCGACCCTATTCGGCAAGTGATGGTGGGTATTGGTAGTTTTGTCATGTGGGCTACAGATTTAATGCCGGCGGTCATGGGTGCAGTGGTTGCGGTGGTTATGGGTATGGCTTTAACAAGTCCTATTTCCAGCGCGGCTATTGCCATTATGATAGGACTTGAAGGTATTGCCGCAGGGGCGGCAGTGGCAGGTACAGCGGCAAACATGGTTGGCTTTGCTGTAAGCAGTTATCGTGAAAACAAGATGAATGGATTGCTTTCACAAGGGCTGGGTACATCAATGTTACAGCTTCCTAATATTATGAAAAATCCACGCATTTGGATTCCGCCAATTATTGCAAGTGCAATCACAGGTGCAATTTCAGCAGGGGTGTTCCGTATGGAGAATATTCCTACAGGGGCGGGCATGGGTACAAGCGGGTTGGTTGGGCAATTTGGTGCTATAACGGCTATGGGTACATCACCTACAGTATTTTTTCAAATCGGGTTGGTGCATTTTATGCTGCCGGCAATCATATCTTTTGTCATTTCGGAATACATGCGTAAAAAAGAGTGGATTAAGTTTGGGGATATGTCTCTGGGAGCGTGATTAAACATTATGCCAGGATTTTTAACACATTACATCGCAGGAAAAGCTCTGCTTCAAAACCTTGCACCGCAAATTCAGCAACCGATAAAAAGCGGCGAACAGTTATATAACCTTGGCGCACAAGGCCCCGACTTTTTTTTCTACTATATGCCTGGGCATTTTCGCAAGCGTTCCCGCGGGGTAGGGGTTCAGATGCATATTTCTGACTTGGGTTTATTTTTGGTGCAAATGGCAAAACACGCAAAAAATGCAACGGAACTGAATGACAAAGATATTATTTTTGCTTACACTTCGGGCTTTCTCATGCACTATACCTTAGATGCCCATGCACATCCATATGTTTATGCTAAAACTTACAACATCCACGCACCAAAAATAAAAAACAGTGCTGACCATCGAAAATTTGAAACATCAATAGACCTTGCCATGTTAAAACTCACCAGCGGAAAAAAGCCTGCCGCCATGAAACAATGGGAGCTTATCAATGCCGCACCCCACCAGCTTACCGTAGCCGCAACGGCACTAAGCCAAGCCATGCAGGAAATTTATAACCGCAATGTGCCACCCAAAGCTGTACAAAAAGCAATGCGTCATATGATTCAAATTACACGTCTTTTGCATTCAAACCAAGGCAAGCGCAAACGTCTGATGGAACTGGTTGAAAACTTGACTATCAAAGAGCCGTTGTTTTCAAGTATGGTACACACAACACATGTTCATGATGATATGGATTATTTGAATATAAAGCACGGCGAATGGGAGTCACCATTTGAGCCATGTAAATTTACAGACAGCTTTTTAGACAGATACAATGCGGCTGTAGAAGAAGGTATAGAACTTGTAGAGCTTTTACACAAATATGTATATAGGGAGCTACCGACAGAAACTTTATCAAATAAATTCGGTAATCGCTCATTAAAAACGGGGTTGACATGCGAAAAAAAATAATTGTCATTGGTGCAGGTGCGGCGGGAATGATGGCGGCAGGCTCGGCGGCTTCCCAAGGTGCAGATGTGATACTTTTGGAGAAAAACGAAAAACTGGGACGCAAGTTATACATTACAGGCAAGGGACGTTGTAATGTAACCAACAATACCGATATTGCTGGGTTAATGTCACAGACCTTAACCAACCCTCGATTTTTAAATAGTGCATTTTATGCAATGGACGCAACAGATTTAATGGATTTTTTTGAAAAACAAGGTGTGCCATTAAAAACAGAACGCGGCGGACGTGTTTTCCCTGTAAGTGACAAATCTAGTGACATCATTACTGGATTGATGAACTTTTTAAATGCAAACAATGTAAAAATAAAATTAGGCTCTCAAGTGCATGAGATAATACAAGTAAACGATACGTTTCAAGTGCGTACTCATGCGGAGCATATCACCGCAGACGCTGTAATCATAGCAACTGGCGGGTTATCCTACCCTGGAACAGGCTCAACAGGGGATGGTTTCACCTTTGCAAAAGCATTAGGACATAGGATAACACCCACGTCACCATCTTTAGTGCCAATAACCACTGCCGAATCATGGGTATCTGCCTTAGAAGGTTTAAGTCTGCGAAATGTCAAAGTCACTGCAAAAAATGACAGCGATAGTACTATATATGAAGAAACAGGGGAGATGATGTTCACCCACACAGGGGTAACAGGGCCAATCATTCTACGTACAAGTGCTTTTTTTACATCAGGAATCACTGCCATACACATAGACTTAAAGCCTGCACTTTCCCATGACCAATTAGACAAACGTATACTTAGAGATTTTGCAGACACCAAAAATAAAAACTTTGCCAACGCTTTAGGAAATCTTCTGCCTAAACGGCTTATAAATACAATCATAGACCTTTCAAAAATTTCACCGGATAAAAAAATAAATATAATCACAAAAGAAGAACGCCAAAGTCTAGTGACCCTTTTAAAGCAACTAACCCTAACCCCCACAGGCACAACAGGATACAAAGAAGCTGTCATTACAAAGGGCGGGGTGAGTGTACATGAAGTCAATCCGTCCACAATGATGTCAAAAAAAGTGCCTCACTTGTTTTTTGCAGGTGAAGTACTTGACGTGGACGCTATGACTGGTGGGTATAATCTGCAAATTGCATTCTCTACAGGCTGGCTTGCGGGACAAAAGGCGGCAATGATGAAAAGTCAACAAGAAAATGTCAAACAAATTTGAAAAGTTTGTGACTTTGTGGGATAATATTCCCCTGTGCATGGTGACGGGTTTAATCATGGTTAAAGATGGCAAATTCGGCAATACTTTGAGATAGAACCCTTGTGTGTTTATGAGCATAGCAGGAATGAGGTTACAATTTTGATGTTTCCACAATACTTAGGCATAGATTTAGGTACAGCAAATATTTTAGTTTTCTCCAAAGGCGAGGGGATTATTTTGAATGAACCCTCCGTTGTGGCAATCAATACAAGTACAAAAAAAGTGATGGCTGTTGGGGATGAAGCCAAGCAAATGATAGGCAGAACCCCTGGTTCAATCGTGGCAATTAGACCCATGAAAGATGGGGTTATTGCCGACTTTGAAACCACCAGTGCAATGTTAAAATACTTTATACAAAAAGCACGGGCTAGGAAAAAATTTTCGCGCAAGCCCCATGTTGTGGTATGTGTACCCAGTGGTGTGACGGAAGTAGAAAAGCGTGCCATTGAAGAAGCCACTGTTAGTGCAGGGGTTCCGCCCCGCTGTGTTGGGCTTATTGAAGAGCCTATGGCGGCGGCAATTGGTGCAGGGCTTCCTGTTGCAGAGCCTACAGGCAGTATGATTGTAGACATTGGCGGAGGAACAACAGAAGTTGCAATTATTTCCCTCTCTGGCATCGTTACAAGTAAGTCACTGCGTACGGCAGGTGACGAATTGGATAATAACATCATATCTTATGTAAGACGAGAATTTGGGCTTGCCATTGGTGACCGTACTGCCGAGGACATTAAAATTCACATTGGTTGCGCTTATGAACCTGACCGCAGACACACCATGGATGTGCGTGGGCGTGATTTAGTTTCAGGTTTGCCGCGCACGATTACCCTTTCTGAAGAAGAAGGGCGGGCAGCCATTGCCGAGCCAATTGATAAAATTATTGATGCAATTAAATTTACATTAGAAAAAACCCCTCCAGAACTTGCCGCAGATGTAATGGAGTCGGGCATAATGCTGGCAGGCGGCGGCGCATTATTAAAAGGTTTAGATGAATTGATTGCCCGTGAAACAGGCATTGATGTACATGTCGCACCGGAGCCGCTTAATTGTGTGGCACTAGGCACAGGGCTTGTTCTTGAGCATTTCAAACTGCTTCGCAATGTGTTAATCACCCATGGAAAGTTAAAAAGGTAAATGATGAGTCTTGACGTTTTAACAAGACATAAGAAGGCATTTCTATTATCAGGAATTGGTATATGCTTGGTTGCCATTGTGCTAACCATAAGCCAAGGGACGGGAACAAATATAGTAACCCGCGGGTTATCCGTTGTAGTCACACCTGTACAACAGGGGCTGAGTGCAACCATTGCGTGGGTACAAGGGCATTTTACTGCCCTTGCAAATAACCAAGGGTTAATTGCTCAAAACCGCGACCTTACAGAGGAAATCACATTATTACAATTGGAAAACCACAGGCTTCAACAAGCCGCTGAAGAAAACGAACGTCTCAATGCCGTTTTAAATATGCATCAGCGTTATGCAGCACTTCCCACGATTGGTGCGCGGGTTATTGCCCATGACCCAAATGACTGGAACAGAGGTTTTACAATAGATGTGGGAAGCCGTGACGGGATTACCCCGGGTATGGCAGTGTTTGGCGGCGGTGGGCTTGCAGGTGTAGTTCGGTATGTTAACCCTACTTCTTCGCAAGTCGTCTCTATCATTGATAGTCGTTTTGCAGCTGCGGTCATAGGGGTTCGTACAGAAGATGTAGGGACAGTACGCGGAGATGTTCGCCTAATGCAACAGGGGTTGCTCCGTATGGAACATTTTGATATTACTGCGCAGATTCTACCCGGTGATGAAATTGAAACATCTGCCCATGGTACAATGTTTCCAAGGGGAATCCGTGTTGGCACTGTGCAGGAAATCCACACAAACCCTGACGGACTTACCCGTCATGCAGTGATAGAACCCTCTGCAAATCTAAATAATATCGAAATTGTTTTAGTGGTTACAGAGCTTTTTAATGAGTGAGGGTGATGATGGTTAGGGTTTTTGCAATGATTGCACTGGTTTTAATCAATTTTATTTTGCAGACGACGCTTTTTCCTCATTTGTCTATTCTTGGGGTTACGCCGGACACTGCACTTATTCTTATTGTAAGCTATGGGATTTTGCGGGGGGAAATTGAAGGTGCAATTTTTGGATTTTTTACGGGGCTTGTGCAGGATATGCTGGTAGGCATGATTATTGGGCTTTTTGCATTATTTGGATTTTTAACAGGATATATGTGCGGAAAGCCTTTTAAGGATTTTTTTAAAGATAATTATTTTTTACCCTTTGCAGTGGTGGTTATCGTTAGCTTGGTATATCAATTTACATTGTATGTCACCACAATTTTAATTACAGGGCAGATTGATTTTTGGCATTACTTTATTACGATTATGTTGCCTCAGACGATTTACACCGCATCACTTTCTATTCCCCTATATAGTCTGCTTCATGTCATTAACGCGAAAATTGAAGCCAGAAACAGAGGAGTTATTGAATGAGTTTTGAGTTTAAAGAACTTGGGCGCGATATTGGCAAAACGCTTTTTCGCTTCTTTTCTCACCGCATACTTTGGTTGCTGGTGATAACGGCAGTGCTTTTTTATATTTTGCTGGCACAGCTTTTTCAGCTGCAAATCGTAGAAGCGGACACTTTCCAGCCCGAGCCCCCACGTACTGCCACAGTAACGCGCCCAATTGCCGCGCCTCGGGGTACAATTTATGACCGTCACGGGCGGCCACTGGCTGTGAATCAGCTTTCTTTTGTTGTAAAAATGGACCCAAGCGTTGAAATTTCTAATGAGGCTTTGCTGGAACTTGCATTATTATTTGAACGTAATGATGAAAGGTTTGTTGACGAGTTTCCAATTTCACGGGAAGCACCTTTTGAGTTTTTGTTTACAGGCCCAAGTGAAGAGAATATCCGCCGTCAGGAACACCGTTGGAAAGATGACATGGCAGTGCCCAATCCATGGTATGCTACAGCAGAAGAAACTTGGGAATTTTTGCGCTCACCAGATAATCGGCATATTAGAATAGATGAGACACTTTCTGATGAAGATGCACGGCGCATTTTAAATTTTCGTGCGCCAATTTTCATGCAACGTCTTCATAATTGGGACACATATATGCCTATGCCAATTATTTTTGCATATGATGTTTCTCATGCCACCATTGCCGCTATCGAAGAAAATAATGCGCTATTTACCGGGGTTTTTGTGGATACACAAACCTTACGTTACTATCCGGCAGGGCGGTATATGTCCCACATGGTTGGATATTTGCGCCCAATAACAGCAGCACAACTTGAGGCTAACGAACATTTGGGCTACACAGCCTTTGACCTTTTTGGACGTGCAGGGCTTGAGCTTTCCATGGAGCATTTTTTACGGGGTCAACCGGGCATTCAGTCCTTTGAGGTGGATGGGTTAGGGCGCAGAATTTCTACCCCAGTATGGGATGAAGAACCGCAACCGGGAAGCCGTGTGTTTTTAACTATTGACTTGGCACTACAGGAAGCCGCTTTTCATGTGTTGGAAGATTATCTTAGCGAGGCGTTAATCCGCCGTTTGAATTTCCATGCAGGTTCGGCACATCATGTTAGCTTGCAAGATGTTTTTATTAACTATGTTCGTGGTTATCACCTTGATGTACGGCGGCTTTTGGAAGTTGAAGCGGACAATCACGCTTATCCCCTTTTGCAATATATCCTAGCCCGTGACCCAGAAGCAAATACTCAAAGGGAAAGTATTTCAAACACCCAAGGGTTAATCATTGAAGGTATACACACAGGAAGAATTACTCCTGCACAAATGTTGCTGGCTTTGATAGGTACAGAGCAAATAACTGACCTTGACGGCACAATTGCCACCCAGTTAATAGAGCAACCTGCAAGTGCTTTAAATGTCTTGATAGAAAAAATCCGCGCACGTGAATTGACCCCCCATGTCTTAAATACAGACCCTTCAACAGGTTCTGCAATGATAGTGTGTGTACAAACAGGCGATGTTCTGGCGGCAGTCACTTACCCATCCTTTGACAATAACCGCCTTGTGAATGATTTTGACAGCGAATACTTCCGTCACATCAATACCCTTGACCCAACGCATCCTATGCGAAACCGCCCGTTTATGGAGGCAATCGCACCAGGTTCAACATTTAAAATGTTTACAGCTGTGGCGGCACTGGAAGCAGGTGCGATTGGCCCAAGCACTAGAATTTTTGACGGTGTAAACTTCACATCGGCTGGAAACCCACCTGTACGATGCTGGCACAGGGGCGGACATGGCAGTATCAATGTTGCACAGGCAATTGCCGTAAGCTGTAACTACTTTTTTGCAGAGTCGGCATTCCGTCTTGGGAACACGCGTACAGGAACAACCATGCAAGGGATACAAACCCTAAATGATTATATGGCATTCTTTGGGCTAAATAGCCCCACAGGTGTCCAAATTGGCGAACGTCACTTAGAATTTGCGCGTACTGGTTTTGAGGGTAATCAAATGGCATCTCCCGAGTTAAAAGAACACATGGGAATGCTTCACAATCCATTTTCTGCACGCACACAGCACGCATGGCGTGATGGGGATACAGTGCAAGTTTCATTTGGTCAAGGATATAATGCCTACACTGCGGCGCAAATGGCGCGTGGCATGGCGATTATTGGCAATAGGGGCAATACATTACCCCTTACACTCGTTGGCAATATTGAAAATAGCCATGGTACAACACTGCTTCGTCATGAGCCAACACCAGAGGAATTTACCGTGACTGTTTCAGAATCTACTTGGGATGCAGTGTTTGACGGAATGCGGTTGGCAACCCAACCAGGTGTAGGTGGTACGGCAGTGGGTGTATTCCGCAATTTTCCAGTTGCTGTTGCAGGAAAGACAGGTACTGCGGAGCATGGGCAAAGCGGCAGATTCTCCCACACAGCATTTGGTGGGTTCGCGCCTTATGAAAATCCTCAAGTTGCAATTTATGTAAATATTCCTTTTGGCTCGACACAGGCATTTTCTCAACTGTCAGCCCATATTGCACGAGACTTATTCGCACTGGCACTAGGGATTGCAGATGTACCAGAACATCCAGAACCACTCAATAATTTGAGGGTATAACAAGGGGGCATTAAAAAACTATGGCAGTCAAACAGCCGGTTATGATAAAAGGACAGCTTGACGGAATCAACATTACACTGGATGAAGCCGTTGACTTTGACATCCTAAAGGAAAACCTGCGTAAAAAAGTGTCGCGGGGTAGAAAGTTCTTTGAAGGCTCAAACAGTACAGTCTCATTTGCAGGACGTGAAATGTCTGATGATGAAGAGCAAAATCTCATTGACATTATATTGGAAGAGACGAATCTGGATGTCACTTTTATAAGAAGTGAAGGATTTACGCCGCCCCTTACTGCAAGCCCAAGTAAAACTGGCATGAATGCGTATTCAAGTGCAGTATCTTCCGTGACGAAAATCAGCAATCAATTCCCGGCAGGGTTTTCTTATAGAGAAAGCAATACTGCATATTACAAAGGGGGATTACGTTCTGGGCAGACAATCAGATTTGAAGGCTCTGTAGTGATTATGGGAGACATAAACCCTGGTAGTGAAGTAGTGGCTGGGGGAAATGTTGTGGTGCTTGGCGCGTTAAAAGGTATGGCACATGCAGGAGCAAAGGGCGATTTGCAATGTCACATCGCCGCATTAGATTTGCGTCCAACCCAAGTGCGTATCGCAGATATTATTTCCTATGTTCCTGCACCGCCAAAGGGCAAAAAAGTTGAAAATAATCCATCATATGCATATATAAAAGATGGGCAAGTATTTGTAGCACCGTTATAACAGGGAGGGTATTTTAAATGAGTGAAGTATATGTAATAACATCAGGCAAGGGAGGTGTTGGTAAAACGACAACGTCTGCCAACTTAGGGGCAGGTCTTGCCTTGCAAGGAAAAAAAGTAGTGCTTGTGGATGCTGACATTGGTTTACGTAATTTAGATGTGGTCATGGGGCTTGAAAACCGTATAGTTTTTGACATTATTGACGTTATTGAAGGCAATTGTCGCCTAAAGCAAGCCCTAATAAAAGATAAGCGTTACCCAACATTGCATTTGCTTCCAGCGGCGCAAACAAAGGATAAAGATGCCGTAACGCCTGAGCAGATGAGAAAGTTGTGCGACCAATTGCGTGAAGATTTTGACTATATTTTATTAGACTGCCCTGCGGGCATTGAGCAAGGTTTTAAAAATGCAGTTGCTGGTGCGGACAAAGCCATTGTTGTAACCACCCCTGAAGTGTCACCAGTACGTGACGCAGATAGAATCATCGGATTGCTTGAAGCCGCAGAAGTCCGTTCGCCTTTGCTTGTGCTAAACAGAATCAAGCCTAAAATGGTAGAGCGGGGCGAAATGATGTCCCTGGAAGAAGTCACTGAAATTCTGGCAATTGATGTGCTTGGTGTCGTTCCGGATGATGAAACCATTGTCATATCTACCAACCGCGGCGAACCTGCCGTTGCTGACCCAAACTCCTTTGCAGGACAAGCGTTCCGTGACATTGTACGCAGAATGCTTGGTGAAACCGTACCCCTTATGGACTTAGAAGCTAATACAGGCTTTTTTTCCAAATTTAAAAAGTTATTCTCAAAAGCTTAAAGAGGGGTACATTTAACATGAAATTTAAAACGACGTTTGGGGGTACATTATAAATATGGAATGGCTATCTAATATTTTCAAACCTAAGCAAAAATCAAGCAGTGTTGCTAAAGATAGGCTAAAACTTGTACTCATGCATGACCGTGCCAACTGCTCTACAGAGCTTTTGGAAATGATGAAAAATGATATCTTGCAAGTCATTGCCAAATATATGGATGTTGATGAGGCAAGTGACCTTGATATTAACATATCTACAGAAACCAATGACAATAACGAACCTGTACCTGTTTTATATGCCAATATTCCCATTAAAAACATGAGAAAGCGTAAACCATGAATTGGAAACAAGTTTTAAAATCGTATGACTATTTACTGGCACTGGTTACAATCGGCATTGGCATTTTTAGCGTAGTGATGATTTATGCGTCTATTCATGCGGATGGTATTCCTGCAAGTGTTACAGCAGACCACTATACATTGTGGTCACGCCAGCGATTATTTATCATCACAGGCGGCGTGCTAATGATTGCATTGTCTTTTATAGACTACCACTATATAACGCGGTTTTACATTTATATTTATGGCATCATGATTGCTTTGCTTATTGTTGTACTCTTAATTGGTGCAGATGATGCGACAAATGTTGCGCGCTGGTTGTGGATTCCTTTTCCGTTTGTGGGTTGGCTAAGTATGCAACCGTCAGAATTTGCAAAAATTTTTATGATAATTTCCATGGCTAAGTTTTTGGATATTCACCATGACCGATTTAATAAACCCCTTTGGTTAGGGGTTGTACTATTGGGTATTGCTGTTCCTGTATTTTTGGTTGTCTTGCAGCCGTCCCTTTCGGCTGGTTTGGTTATTTTGTCTATCACGATGATTATATTGTTTATCGGCGGTCTTTATTATCGTACTATTCTTGTGGGGCTTATCTTACTTGCGCCTATAGGGGTTATGGTTTGGTTTGATATGCAAAGGGCAGAGCCATTGTTTCTTACACGTTTCTTGGGTGACTTTCAGTGGCGGCGTATTGAAATTTTCCTTGACCCTACACTTTCTGTTGATGCATTCCGTCAAACACAGGGTTCACTTTATGCCATTGGCACAGGCGGACTTACTGGGCGAGGCTTTTTAGAAAATCCTTTTGTGATTCTTGGACATAATGATTTTATTTTTTCTGTAGTCGCGTCACAGTTTGGTTTTGTTGGCGCGGTCTTATTATTAGCATCTATTGGATTTATTATTGTGCGGTGTATATTTATTGCACTGCGCGCCGTTGACTTAGAAGGGCGTTTAATTGCCGCAGGTGTTGCGGGGATGTTAATTGTCGAAACATTTTTTCACGTTGGGGTGGCTACAAATTTACTACCAAACACAGGAATGCCCTTTCCATTTCTCTCCTATGGCGGCTCGATGATTTGGGTACACATGATTGCCATAGGTATAGTGCTGAATGTGGGGCTTCCACGAAAACCAAAATCTATTTTTGAAGATGAAGAAGACGCGTAAGACGCGCTTCCTATGTAGATGAATAAAATACTGTATGAAGAGGTGAGTTATGAACGTTGCACTAATGGCGCACGATAACAAGAAGAAACTGATGGAAAACCTGTGTATTGCCTATAGGCATATTTTAAGCAAACATAAAATTTATGCCACGGGAACAACAGGGCAATTGGTAGAAGAAGCTATAAATTTGCCTGTGTCAAAGTATCTTGCAGGGCACTTGGGGGGGCAACAGCAAATGAGTGCGCAAGTTGCTTTAAATGACATTGATTTGGTCATTTTTCTGCGTGACCCTTTGAATAGGCAACAGTTTGAGCCAGACAGTGGTTCACTCATGCGCCTTTGTGATGTCCATAATATTCCTATGGCAACCAATTTAGCAACGGCGGAAGCATTGCTTATTGCCTTAGATAATGGTGACTTGGATTGGCGGAATAATTTAAGAAGGTAGACGCGATGACTATTTTTCATGAAAATGCTTATAAAATAATATTAAGCAAGCCCGCGAAACAACAAGAATATACACGTGTTGAAATTATTTGTAGTGCAGATGGGCAAAAATATCAAGCAAGTATGTATACAAAAAAGCAAGTCTTTCATCGTAACTATCATGTGGATGAGGTAAAAGACTTTATAGGCGGGCTATTTGGCTCGTCTTTTTTGCAATACAATGCATGGGATAATGCTTTTGAATATTCAGCCCGTGTTACGAAAAAGGGTAAAGTACTAAGCAGCCGTCATGGGATAAAAAACGCAACGGCTGTAAAGCTTGAAGGGAATACTTTTAACCGTAAAAAAAACCATATCATCAACGAAGGTGAGCATATTCCAGTATTGATAGACATGGGTGTTTTTACAAAGGAATTAAAAGTTGCTGCGTCTATGCGGGATAAGTTTCATCAAATCAATCGTTTTTTAGAGTTGCTTGCAGATGAAACGAAAAATATTACTGAAACAATCAATATTATAGATTTCGGATGTGGTAAATCATACTTGACATTTCTCGTGTATCACTATTTTACAGTGGTGCGTAGGTTAAACACTAATATTTGCGGGTTAGACTTGAAGCCGGAAGTTGTTAGTCAATGTACGGAAGCGGCAATAAAATATGGTTATACATCCCTTGCATTCAAAATTGGCGACATTGGCTCTCAAGAAAAACCGCCCCTTGAATCATGGGGCGCAGAGGGTACTTTTAATATTGTCATTAGTCTTCATGCTTGCGATACGGCCACTGACTATGGGATTTTTAACGCTGTAAAATGGAATGCAGATTTAATTTGTGCTGTCCCATGTTGCCAGCATGAACTAAAAAGTCAAATGAAGCCAAGGCGAATGCAGATTTTTTCCGAGTATGGAATAATAAAAGAGCGAATCGCATCATTAGCTACAGATGCAATTCGCGCTAAATTATTAGAATACGTAGGTTATAAAGTCCAAATCATTGAATTTACAGGATTAGAACACACGCCAAAAAATCTATTTATTCGTGCAAAACGACGGCTTACACCATTATCTTATAAGCGCAGAGATGATATAGATGAAATTTTGCAAGAATTTTCATTCCAGCCCACACTATTAAAACTTTTGCAAGACAATAAACTTTTAGTATGTAATCTGTGAAGGGTGGAAATAACGATTATTTTTGTTTCAGCTCATTCAAAAGTTCAAGGACAATTTTCATTGAAATTTCTGATGCAGTAACAACATTTTTGTCAAAGTTTTCAACCCCGCTATGAGTTGAGGTGTCTGCTAGTGTTCTGATTGCAACGAAAGGTATTTCATTTACAAAGCACGTATGGGCTATGCTTGCTGTTTCCATATCAACAGTCAAGGGCTTGAAGGCAAAATTAATCTCATCACGCCCATCGTCAGTAATGAAACATTCGCCTGTAACCATTCTGCCATAATAAATTTTATGTTCTAAGGATATTCGTTTTATTGCTATTTTAGATAGCTCCACCAATAAATCATCCGATTTGAAAAACACAGAGGGCATCCACGGATGAAACTCTGTTAGTATTCCTGCGTGTACATCGTGGTGAGCTACTTCGGTTGATATAACGGTATCAAAAATATCTAAGCTATCATCCATTCCTCCGGCAGTGCCAGCATTGATAATCATATCAACATGATAATTGTCAATTAGTATTTGTGTTGCAATAGCCGCATTTGTCTTGCAAACGCCGCAAAACAAAGTCACTATATCTACTTCGTTAATAGTACCTTCATAGAAAGTTAGCATAGCCTTTTTTGAGGTTTTGCAATCTTTAATATGAGGTAAATAAGGTTCTAATTCTCTATCTCCTGCACATATAATTCCTATTTTCATCTGATTGACCCCAATCAAAAATATTTATTACGCACGTACCACTCGTAGTGGTACATAAGTGCGCATTTTAGTTTAATTAAATAACAAGCTGATAATCAGTTCAGCCTGTAAAGCTATTTTATCACAACTTTAGCTTTTCCATGCCGAAGATATACGAACGGCGTTATTTACACCCCTCACAGTGCAACCCCTATAACGGGTTTGGTCTGTAAATTAAATGTAAGATGTTTCCGTCAATATCGCGGAAGAAAAATGTTTTTATCCCTTTAGATTCTGTAGGTTCTGTAACGACATCTACATTTTCTTTTTGCAATTTTTCAAGCATTCCCTCAAAATCATTGACTGCTATTGCAATGTGTCTTATACCAGAAACTTTTGCGCCATGGTCAGTACCATCGCTTTCCGCGGTAACAAACTCAATCATTGCACCATCTTGTGCCTTTAGGAAATAGGTGCCTTTCCCATTGTCATACACCTGCACGAAATCAAACATGGAAATGTACCAGTCTTTCAGCCGTGCTGTGTTGCTAGAAAAAATCGCTAAATGTTCAATGCCTTTTACCATTTTTGTTCCTCCCTGTATTCATGGGCAAGCCATTTCCCATCAACGAAACGACCAGCCTAGGTTTTGTCTAAGTAAGTATACCAAATATCTCAAATTTCTGCTATAATATTAGGAAGAAACTCATGCTAAAGGAGCAAATACTTAATGAGTGATTTTACACCGCGAATAAAAGGTATTGATATAGCAGACGAAATGAAAAAATCGTACCTCGACTATGCGATGAGCGTAATCGTGGCACGGGCTTTACCTGATGTGCGGGATGGGCTAAAGCCTGTACATCGACGTATTTTATTCTCTATGAGCGAGTTGAACCTCGACCCAAGCAAAGGCTATAAAAAATCTGCACGTATTGTAGGCGATACGATGGGTAAGTATCACCCCCATGGAAATGCCTCTATTTATGATGCGATGGTGCGCATGGCTCAAGATTTCTCCATGCGTTACACTTTGGTTGATGGGCATGGGAACTTTGGCTCGATGGATGGTGATGGCGCAGCGGCCGAGCGTTATACCGAGGCACGGCTTGCACGGCTTTCCATGGAAATGCTTGCGGATATAGACAAGGAAACGGTAGATTTCGTTCCAAACTATGACGAAGAATTTATGGAACCTTCGGTTTTGCCTGCCCGCTTTCCAAATCTGCTTGTCAACGGAACATCAGGTATTGCCGTGGGCATGTCCACAAACATTCCGCCGCACAACCTTACAGATGTTATCAATGCAGTTTTACGTCGTATCAATGATATGCGAGAAGGTGTAGAAACGCCTCTTACAGACCTTATTGATATTGTAAAAGCACCTGATTATCCGACAGGTGGGGCTATTCTTGGCACAGGGTATATTCGGGAAGCCTATAAAACAGGGCGCGGAAAGGTCGTTCTTCGTGCCGATGCCGTTATTGAGCCGCTTCCGGGGCAAACTGGACGGGAGCAAATTCGATATACTGCCATACCCTACCAAGTCAATAAAGCCAATCTGATAAAGCACATGGCAGACTTGGTCAAGGATAAAAAAATTGAAGGCATTACAGATATTCGTGATGAATCCAATCGTATGGGTGTACGTATTGTGGTGGAGTTGCGCAAAGACGCTAATGCAAATGTTGTTTTAAATCAGTTGTATAAACTTTCTCCCCTGCAATCCAGCTATGGCATTATCATGCTGGCACTTGTCAATAATGAACCTAAAATCCTAAATCTTTCTCAACTGATTCAACATTATATAGACCACCAGCAGGAAGTCATTACCCGCCGCACTCAGTTTGATTTAAACAAAGCCGAACGCCGCGCCCATATATTAGAAGGGCTTTTACGTGCCCAAGATTTCATTGATGAAATTATCGCACTCATCCGCTCTAGTCAAGACGGAAATCATGCGAGGGAACGCTTAATCGAGCAATTTGATTTTACACAAATTCAAGCACAAGCCATTGTAGATATGCGTCTGCGTGCATTAACAGGTTTGGAAAAATCACGCTTGGAAAAAGAGTATGAAGAATTGCAAGTTTTAATTGCAGAGCTTCGTAAAATTTTAAATGATGGAAATTACTTGTTGGAAGTGTTAACAGAAGAACTCACCAAAGTGCGCGATAAATTTGGTGATGAACGTCGTACAGCAATCCTTCATGACCCTGGTGACATCAACCTTGAAGACCTTATTGATGATGCACAAAGCGTCATTACCCTTTCAGGCATGAACTATATCAAGCGTATTCCACTGGATACCTACCGTAGTCAAGCACGAGGGGGCAGGGGTGTAATGGGTATGGGAACACGTGAAGAAGACGCTGTAACCGACCTATTTGTGGCAAATACCCATGACCATATTTTATTCTTTACTACAAGAGGACGTGCCTTTAGTCTTCGTGCATTTGAAATACCCGAAGCTGGACGGCAGGCAAAGGGAATGCCTCTCGTAAACTTACTGAACCTAAGTGGCGGAGAAGGTATTGCGTCCATGATTCCTGTCACAAAGGGCGAGTGGGAAGGTTTCCTCATTATGGTGACGCGGGAAGGGCTTGTAAAGCGCACAGCACTTAGCCAGTTCTCTAAAATTAACAAATCTGGATTGAATGCAATTACTTTCCGCGAAGATGATACGCTAATAAAAGTGCTTCGTTCTGACGGTGCGCGGGAACTCTTCCTAGGCACAAAAGAAGGACGTGGTATCCGTTTCGGTGAAAGCCTAGTAAGGCCGTCTGGGCGCACTGCAATGGGTGTAAGAGGAATGAAACTGCGTGAAGGCGATGAAATCATAGGCGCAACTGTAGCTGACGGGCAGGTTTTACTCGTTGCCGCCAATGGATATGGCAAATGTACCCCTCTGGAAGACTTCCGTGGTCAAAACCGCGGCGGTATGGGGATTATTGTATACAAACCATCCGAAAAAACAGGTAAGTTGGTAGGCATTGAAGCTGTAGGGGAAAATGACGGGTTAATGATAATAAACTCTGAAGGTGTTGTTATAAGAATCCGCATTGCAGACATTTCCGTCCAAGGACGATATGCTTCCGGTGTAAAGCTAATCAATATGAGCCAAGGCGTAACTGTAGTCAGCATGGCAAAAATAGTTGATGGCGGCATTGAAGAGGGCGAAGAAGAAATAGAAGTACCTCCCATTGTAACCGAAGAATAAATTTAGAAATATTATAAAAGGCATTCCGTTGGAATGCCTTTTTAATTTGCAATGTGTTCACGCTATTTTTTATCTGTGTTGGGGTAGCGGCTACTCAAATAAGTTGTTGCAAGGTCTAGGATTATTTTTTTATCTTCTTTTGAAGAGGTCGCTATACAGGTAATGCAAGAACACTAAATTTATCAAAGTCTTGTTCACTGTAGGTATATTTGAAAGTTTTTAAAACTGATGCAATACATGCTAATAATGTCATTTGTTAAGGGGGTAAATAACGCTTTACTAAGAAAGTCTGCAATAGCCATTCGGCAGAACGTTAAATACATATGAAACCCCATGCCATCAGGGGTGGGTTGTCAAGCATAATTTGGTTCTTTCCCAAATTAGTTGACAATTTTCCATATTTCAAACATTAAGACTTTGGTACGAAGCGTTGAGAAACTTGCTCTGCCGTACATGGTATGTTTAATTCGTTTTATTTTATTGATATTG
>WRAH01000012.1 GCA_009780315.1 Defluviitaleaceae bacterium | reverse complement strand
TTCTTGCCGCCCAGGGCTATGACGTTTCTTCCATTACCAAAATCTCTGGATAACTTGTTTTTTGTGCTACTTTGGGTAGCTTTTTTTGTATGCAGATTTTTCACGTGAGACTTTCACACTTATTGTTCCTACGAAAGGCTAAGTGGTTTTGCTAAAGTTGGCTTCATGTATGGCAATAAATATCATCAGCAATGTTGGCCCAATAATAAACCCCAGCAATCCAAAAATTCTAAAGCCTATAAAAATAGACATGAGCGAAGCTAGTGGGTGCGCACCCATTTGGGCACCCAGAATTTTAGGTTGCAACACCTGTCGTGTGACAGTAATAACCCCAAAAATAACAGTCAGTCCAATGGCTTGCTGAATATCACCCATGACAAGACTAATCAATGCCCATGGCAAAAGAATGAGTGTAGGCCCTAATATAGGTAGAAAATCTAACACTGCAAAAAGTAAACCTAACAATAGCGCATAAGGGTTACGCATGATTAAAAGCCCGCTAATACTAATAATCGCCACCACTGCCATAAGAATACCTTGGGCACGAAAGTATCCCCCTAGTGCGCGGGTTAATCCTGCCTTACTTTTATCTGCTTGGTTTCGTACCCATTTGGGAAGCGCGTCACGAACGGTGCGAAAAATACGCTTGCGGTCAGCCATGAAAAAGTACGCACTTACAAATGCAAGCACAAGATTGATAAAAAAATCTACTACGTTTGTTACTGCCTGAATGCCTTGGTCACCACCAAAACCGCTTATCAGTGTTGAAACTATACTTAGTGCCATTTCTTCAATATTTGGAATCTGCACATTGGCGGGCAATACACGCTCACCAAAGCCATCCAACCATTGGTTGGCTTCTTCCAAGCGGGTGACAATTTCCTCAACATGGGCAGGTGCAGATTCTTCAAATGCAATCACCTGCCGCGCTAAAGTATTCACAAGCCATACACCAAGGCTTCCCATTGCCGCCAAAAAAATTGCCAAGCATAAAAGTGACGCAATCCACCGTTTAAATTTAAACCGATTGACAAAAAACTTAACCAGCGGCTCCATCAACAGCGCAATAATCAGCCCAAAGAAAAACGGTGATAAAAACGGAAACAGCACCCTAAAGAACAGTATAGCTGTAATGGCAACAAGGGCGACAAATAAAATCATGTCAACTTTCTTTTGATTGCGAAAATAAAACTCATGCATACGAACGCCTCCTTGTGTCGTTTACTGACAATAAAAGTTTCTTAAATCCTGCATATTTTTCCAATAACCCCCATATCGTCCATGATAGGCTTGTACTCCAAATCGAAGAAGCAAAGGAGAGGGGTTTCATGAAAGATTTTACATTGCCATCCAATATAAAGCAAATCGGAAGTATTGGAGATGGGCAACGCATTTACATGGAGGACTATGTGTACACGTTTTTACATCAATATGCAGAGTCCGCAGGCTTTGAAGAAAGGCTTGCGTGGTTAGTCGGACGCAACATGATGATTGACGGACAAACCTTCCTGTTTGTAGGCGGTGCAATTCATGGAAAACATGTTGAAAAGTACGAAGGTCATCTGCGCTTTACAGAAAAAAGTGTAGACTATGCAGAAGAAATGCTGGACGAGCATTTTCCTGGTATGGAAGTGGTAGGGTGGATGCAGTCTCAACCAAGCTATGGTACTTATTTAAATCAATACTATGGCGCATACCATATGCGTCAGTTCCGCAAGGCGCATCAGGTGCTATTTGTCATGGACCCGTTAGAGCGTGCCAATGCATTTTACATGGCAAACCCCACGGCACTCACCCCTGCCGACCGACTTACGGAAGTCAGCGGCTACTTTATATATTACGAAAAAAATACCAATATGCATGAATACATGCTTGCCAACAAGGCAATGGACTACACGACAAAGTCCCCCACAATGGTAGAGTTCACCCCATTGGAATATGTAGCCGAGCCGAAAGACCCAATGGAAGATATCCGCTTTGAAGACCAGTTTGAAGCGGACGACCAAGTAGAAGGACGGTTTGCTTTTGGAACACCCCCACGAGAAAAACCTGCGCCAGACCCAGAAAAAGTAATACAACGGCATGAAGCTGCCAAAAATAAACGGAAGGGTATTGTACTGGAGCAAAAACGGGCAACAAATTTACTGGCAGGACTATGTGCGGTTCTGTTTGTTGTCACATTTGTCATGGGCGTAGGCTTGGTGCGAAACCAAGACCGAATAGACCGCATGGAAGGGGAAGTGCGTCAAATCACTACTGCATTTAGAAATCATATGGCAAACCCCATTGTCAGTGACACTGCACAACCTGTATTTGCAGAAACCGCACAACCACCTCAACAGGCTACACCTGTTCAACCCACACCCCAGCCTGTTGAGCCTGTCGCAACACAGCCAACACCTACACCTACCCCAACGCCAGAACCCACCCCAACGCCTACCCCAACACCAAGCACTATCCCTTCGGCAGACACAGTGCTTGCAGGCGGAGAACAAGCCGCACTCATTCCAGACATACCCGAGACATACACCATTCAACTAGGTGACAGTCTCATTGCAATTAGCCTGTACTTCTTCGGCACTGCGGATAGAGTGCAAGACATTTTAGAACTCAACGGCATTCAAGATGCAAATATGATTGTAGAAGGCAGAACCATTGCCCTGCCACGGAGATAATCAATGAATGCAGAATTGTCTCAAATTGATTTTCCCGAAATGACAGGCGCACTTGCCCATGAAATAAAAAATCCAGCGGCGGTTGCTTTGGCGCATATAAACTTAATGCGCCAAAAGCAAACCACCCCCACACATGGGCTTGAACCCCATCTAAACCATATTGAACAAGCCCTGATGGATATTTGTGAATTGGTGCAAGACATGCTATACGCAGTCTATAATTTTTCAGAACCTTATGCAGTAGACGTGACTGATATGTTTCACGAAATGTTGGAAATATACCGCGCCGCATGGCCTAGTATTTCTTTTTCGTTGAATACAAGCACACAGTTGACATGTATCGGGCAAGAATCCTCTATTCGTCTGGTATTTTCAAACTTGATAAAAAATGCGGTAGAGGCTGTGGAAGGCGTAGAATCTGCCTGTATTGAAATTTCAGCCAGCAATACAGGCAAGTTTTTAAACATATCCATATATAATAATGGTGCTGTTGAAGGCAGTATGACAAAATCACATGGAAACGGCTTGGGCCTTGCCATTTGCCGCCATATTCTTACGCAGCTGGGTGGGCATTTGCAAATAGATACATCACATCAAAAGGAAGGTTTTACAATTACAGTAGCACTCCCCACGGGCAATGCATAAGATGCAATACAAGCCCCGAAAGGAGTACATTGAATGAGCATAGACTATAGCAACAAGCATAGCTACAATGTCAGCGAAGAATCTCGTGAAGAGGAACGCTCTGCTTTTGCCTGCACAAACTGCACAAGCAATGGGAACTGCCCAAACAACCCATCCCAACCAAGCAACAAACCTTGTCAAATGAACAACAGTGCGTTTCGCCCAGCCCCACGTAAAAGACTTTCTATTCGCTAGGCAATGAAAAAATCAACAAAAAATCCGCTAAACATCACGTTTAGCGGATTTTTCTTTGATTCTTGCGAAGCGTTCTGCAATATCTTGCGCCCGTGCATTGGTATCCGCTTCATCTTTATACCATTTTGAATCCATTTTAAATAAAGTATCCCCTGCACGCACGCCCAAAGGTAAGCTTTTTATCGGCAGGCTGATAGTTTCAAGGGTAGATGAATTATCTAAAACCGCCCATTCATTTTCTATACGGTCAATAATCCATTTGGGAACAGGACGCTTAATATATTTTAGCTTTGCAGTCATTTACCATCATCCTTAATCATACGCTCTAATTTCGCGGCCATTTGTAATCATCCTAATTGTCCCATGGGTATCATTGCGAAGTATCGTAACCCCATGAATGTGCAGCCGGTCAATGACTTCACTGTGTGGATGTCCAAATTGATTGCCCGCACCCACTTGAATGACAGCATAGGTAGGGTTTACCGCTTGTAAAAATGCTTCAGTCGTGGAAGTTCGGCTTCCATGATGTCCTACTTTTAGTACATCGGCACTCAAATTCATTCCGCCAAGCAACATTTGCTGTTCCGACGCTGCTTCTGCATCACCTGTAAATAAAAACGATGTTTGCCCATGTGCCATTCTCAACACAATCGAGTGATTGTTCAAATCATCATCATTATAAAAATTTTCCGGAGGGGCAACCATAAGCAAATCAATGATACCCGCCCTTATATTCTCGCCAGGTACAGGAAACATTACATCAACATCATTATTCTCAATCGCCATCAAAAAATCCCTGAACGTATCCGTATTATGCGTCACATCAGGCATAAGCAATGTACCCACTTCCATGCGTCCCAAAACTGTAATAAGCCCGCCAATATGGTCACTGTGAGGATGTGTGGCAACCACATAATCTAATCGCGTAATCCCTGCATCCCGCAAATAATTCATGACAACACTTTGGGTTTGCCGTCCGCCGCCATCTATTAAAACGGCATGGGTATTAGAGCGAATCACAATACTATCACCCTGCCCAACATCCAAAAATGAAACAATAATTTCACCATCACCAGCAATAAGATTATCCCCGGAAAAAAACCTATCCCCAAAGAAAAAATATCCAACTGCAAATATAAGTATCAGCAATGAAACAACAAAAAATGCACATCCACGCCTATTTACACCGCGTCGCTGATAAGAACGTCTGCGCCGCATGGCTCTAACAGGCCTTACACTATCGTGGAATGGCGGTCTACGTCTGTTTCTGGGTCTTTCCCCTGGCATTCTAATCCTTTGATTTTCTCTGTTGCGTACCATATCTTCCACATCCTTCGACATATTCTACCGTTATTAGCACAAAAACGCAAAACAATCTACATCACTTTTCCCTTGACTAAAGTGACTGTATGGGTTATGCTTCAAGCATGTACGTCTTGGAGGATGATTTTTAGTGGAGTACAGTGAATACTTGCCGCATATCAATGTTGCAGAAGGCAAGACGCGTGTGATGAATAACCTAAAATTGTATACATCTCTGCTTGGCAGATTTAAAGGACGCGACATGACCAATGACTTGCTTGCGTCCATTAAAGATGGAGACAAAATAAAAGCAGCCCAACACGCACATGCATTGCGCGGAACGGCTGCCAATTTAGGTTTCACTGTTTTATATGGCATTACAGAAGAAATTGAAACCCTGTGTAAAAAAGATGAAGATTGCAAGCATTTATGTGACGCACTTGACGCGGCAATGACAGCACTTGACGATGCCATTATGGCATTTAGCGCAACACAAAATTAACTATTTTGTCTGTACTTTTCTTTAAAGCTTTTTAATATATCCGTTAATGCGGCCTGGTACTCGCGTGTGCGACCCAGGCCTTTTCTAATGCGCGCATTTTCAAGACGCACAATATCATGCTCTGGGTTGATGGATAAAGCTTTTTCAATCGCTTCTTCAGCACGGTTTGGGTCATAATCTTGACGATAGTATCCTGCAAGCTTTGCAAAAAGCACCGCGTCAGGCGTTTCAGCAGCTTCTGTGGCTTGTATCGACGCGTTTATCGCACGGGGAATATTTCCCCATGCGGCATAAAGTTCAGCTAATTTTGTGTAATAGCTCACATCACGAATGGTTATGCTTTCTAAGGCTTTTCGCGCTTTTTCATATTGCCGCATGGATAAGTGGGCATCTACAATTTTGTAGGTATAGTGAGGCACATTACTATCCGTATCAATGGCTTTACTAAAGTATGCGAGGGCATTCGTATAGTCTTTTTTCTCCCATGCCATTAAACCATTTAAAAACGGAATATCTGCATGGTTAGCGTGATTGTTTTGCGCTTTTTTTAAAAACTTTGTTGCGTCTTCAAAGTGACCACTGAGAATGGCGGCTTCAGCGCAGTGTAGTAAAATTGAAAAATTGCGAGGGGATTTTCGCAGGGCTTTCATGAAATACGGGTATGCGTCTTTTGCCGCACCAAGTTGCAGATATGCCACACCAATATTATTAAAAAGAGTCGAATTTTCTTCATACTGGAGGGCACGCTTATACAAGGGGATTGCCTTAGACGGTTCACCTCTGTTTACAAAATAGTCGCCCCGTTCTCTTAGTTTTTCCCATTCCCGCCGTTGCTCCCATTTTTCTAAAGAAATTTTTAGGGTAGAAATTTCTTCGGACGAGAAATATTCTGTCAACTGCATAAAGTCAATAATGCGTTGGGTAAATGGCTCTTTTCGGGTAAGTTCCTTCATGCGCCCTGCAAGATAGGAATGACCAAGTTCCAATACCCATGCAATCATGCCATCAGAAAGAAATTCGTCAACAGACTCTCGCCAGTAGTGATAAACATGGTAAAGTGCCTCCTCAAAGGAGTACACTTTTATCCCCGTTGCTTTAAATGCAAAGGGATGCGTATTTATTTTTTGAGATACGCATAGTTGCAGCATAAAGTCACTCCTCTTTTATCAATTGATTATAAAACAAACTACCGTCTGTTTTGCCTATTTTTATTGGAATACCCAATGTTTCAGAAAGTTGTGCGAGGGTCGTGCCGTCTAACATGGTGGTGGTTTCTGCACGAAAGGCGTTTTCAGGGATAAATAATACATCTGATGAGATATCTTTACCGAGTTGGGCGAGTATATCTTGCCCTGTTAATAAACCGCTTACGGTAATAAGTTCACCGAAAAAGTTATTTTTTATTGTGTAGATTTTTATTTTTATATTTGGATGTTGGATTTCAAATTGGGTGGCCAGGGATTGCATAAATTTGCTGGCAGCAGTGCCTGTAATGATACCAATATTTTTTTTAGGAAGTTTTAACGGCGTGGAAAGCTTGGCGGCATCCATAAATGCCTGTTCAAAAAGGCGAATCATACCTACGCCATTGTCTAACTGGGGGAAGTCCTCATATAAATCATACTTAGGAAAAGGGGTACATGTCATAATATACCACTCATCCGCCGCAAAAACAAAGGCTGTGCCTTTATCTTTTCTAAAAAGCTGTTGATATTCTTCAACTATCTTGATAACCTGTTCGGCTTCCTTTGCAGAAAATTGCGTAAGGGGGGGCAATCCTTCGCGGTGGGAAGTAAGCCCTGCGGGTACAATGGCAAGACTTTGCGCACCTTGTTGTTGTGATAGTTTTTCTATCGTTTCGCGCAATTTTTCCCCATCATTGATACCGCGGCAAATCACAGCTTGAAAATGCATGGTTATCCCTGCGGCACTAAAAATATCTAAAATTTTAAACAAGTTACCTGCTTTTTTGTTGCCCATCATTTCACAGCGCAAATCCATATCTGCCGCATGTACAGAAATTCTAAGGGGTGACAAATGAAAATGTGCCATACGCTCGATATCGCCATCATCTAAGTTTGTAAGGGTAATGTAATTGCCCATGACATATGAAAGCCAAGGGTCATCGTCTTTTAAATAAAGTGATTCCCGCAAGCCTTTTGGCTGTTGTGCTACGAAACAGAATATGCAATTGTTTTTACATTTGCGTGTTGGAGACATATTTGGCAACGCAAAAACAAGACCCAATTCTTCATCAGGGTCTTTTTCTATTTCAAGCTCCCACACTTCTCCGTCAGGTTTTTCTATTTCAAGTACTATTTCTTCCCCTTGGGTTAGATAGCGATAATGCAATGCATCCTTTATTTTCTCGCCATTTATTGTTAATAAAGTATCCTCCGGCGCAAGCTCAAGCTCACATGCGATACTTCCCTTTATTACATCTGAAATTCTATGATTCATATAGCAAGTGTTCAATGTGACTATACCCCTGTCTTTTCGGGAATAATGATTGGTAAATTGCGGCATAAAATATGTAAAATAATGCTTGACATGAAATTTTCAAAGTGATAGGATTATCAGACTTATCTGAAAATGTCAGGGGACAATACCCCACTATTGTCAGATTATCACATATTGCTGGAAATATCAACATTATTTTCAAAGGGGTTGTTACGGTGGAAAAAAACCGGGTGCGCACAACGCAAGGGCCGGGACCAAAGCGTGCGACTTATTCGCGTATTGCTGAGGTTTTGCAAATTCCCAACCTCATAGAGGTTCAAAAAGAAAGTTACAATTGGTTTGTAACGGATGGGCTTAGAGAAGTTTTCCGTGATATCTCTCCAATCACGGATTATAGTGGCAACTTGGTACTTGACCTCATCGACCTCACGCTGGACGATAGACCAAAGTACAGTATAGATGAATGTAAAGAGCGGGATGCAACGTATGCCGCTTCTTTGCGTGTAAAATGCCGCCTACACAACAAGGAAGTTGACGAAATTAAAGAGCAGGATATCTTCATGGGAGATTTTCCGCTCATGACAGATAATGGTACATTTATTATCAATGGCGCAGAACGTGTTATTGTTAGCCAGCTCATGCGTTCACCAGGTATCTACTACAGTACAGACCACGATAAAGTAGGTAAAGTGCTTGTTACTTCAAGTATTATTCCAAACCGTGGCGCATGGCTTGAATTTGACACAGATTCCAACGACGTGTTTTATGTGCGTATCGACCGCACAAGGAAAATTCCCGTGACAGTGCTTATGCGCTGTCTTGGTGTTGGCACTGATGAGGAGATTCTTGCGAAATTTGGTGACGACCCTAAAATTGTTGCCACCATTGAAAAAGATATTTCAAAATCTCTTGAAGAAGGGCTTGTTGAAGCATACAAGCGGCTTCGTCCAGGCGAACCGCCTACCATTGAGGGCGCGCAGTCTCTTCTTAATAATATGTTTTTTGACCCCAAAAGATACGACCTTGCAAAAGTTGGGCGTTATAAATTTAATAAAAAACTTGCCCTTAAATCTCGCGTGCGTGGGTTTAAACTTGCGGAAAATGTTGTTGACCCCAATACCGGTGAAATTTTGGCAGAAGGCGGCACAGTCATTTCTCCAGAACTTGCAGACCAAATTCAAAATGCTGGTTGCGCCCATGTGGATGTATTGGTGGAAGATGACCGCCCCCTTAGGGTATTAAGCAACATGGCTGTTGATATTGACCCTTATCTTGAGCCCTTTGGGCTAACCGCAGAAGATTTCGGCATTCAGGAAAAAGTTTACTATCCTGCACTGGAAGCCTTGCTTCAAGCCCCTGACAAGGAAGAGTTAACCGCAAAGATTAAACAAAACATGCATAAACTCCTACCCAAAACCGTTACTTTTGAAGACATTATGGCATCCATTTCCTATGGAATGGGCGTTGAATTTGGCGTAGGAAATGTTGATGATATCGACCATTTGGGCAACCGTCGTATTCGTGCAGTGGGTGAACTTTTGCAAAATCAATTCCGTATTGGTCTTACCCGTATGGAACGTGTTGTTAAAGAGCGTATGACCATTCAAGATATGGACATTGTTACACCCCAAGCCCTTATCAACATTCGTCCTGTTACTGCGGCGATTAAGGAGTTCTTTGGTTCATCCCAGCTTTCCCAGTTCATGGGACAAACAAACCCGCTGGATGAACTCTCTCATAAACGTCGTCTTTCTGCACTTGGGCCAGGTGGTCTTAGCCGTGACCGTGCAGGATTTGAAGTGCGTGACGTTCACAGCTCTCACTATGGGCGCATGTGTCCCATTGAAACCCCTGAAGGGCCAAACATTGGGCTGATTAACTCGCTGGCAACTTATGCGCGAATCAACCAGTATGGTTTTATTGAAGCACCCTATCGCTTTGTAAGCCATCAAGACGGAAAAGCACCCATTGTGACAAACAATTTTATTTATGTCACTGCGGATGAAGAAGAAAATTATATCATTGCCCAAGCAAACGAACCTCTTGATGAAAATGGACATTTCATCAATCGCCGTGTACAGGGACGCTTCCTTGATGATATTCAAGAGTTTGGGCCCGAACGTATCGACCTGATGGACGTTTCGCCGAAGCAAATTGTTTCTGTGGCAACTGCGCTCATTCCATTTCTTGAGAACGACGACGTATCCCGCGCCCTCATGGGTTCAAACATGCAACGTCAAGCGGTTCCGCTAATGAAAACAGAAGCGCCCGTTGTTGGCACAGGTATGGAGTATAAAGCTGCCCTTGATTCTGGCGTTGTTATTACAGCAAAAAACGCGGGTAAAGTTGAAAAAGTTACCGCAGGTGAAATCGCTGTGCGTAATCTCAATGGCGGAAAAGACGTGTATCCTCTTGCAAAATTTATGCGCTCTAACCAAGGCACATGCATAAACCAGCGTCCTATTGTTAAAAAAGGTCAAGAGATTATTTCTGGTGAAGTCCTTGCTGATGGGCCTTCTACTGACATGGGTGAACTTGCACTGGGTAAAAACCCGTTGATTGGCTTTATGGCGTGGGAAGGCTATAACTATGAAGATGCGATTCTTCTTAGCGAAACCCTTGTCAGTGATGATGTTTACACATCCATTCACATTGAAGAATATGAAGCCGAAGCTCGGGATACAAAACTTGGGCCAGAGGAAATCACTCGGGATATTCCAAACGTAGGCGAAGATGCAATGAAAGATTTAGATGAAGACGGCATCATCCGCATTGGTGCGGAAGTTGGGCCAAATGATATATTGGTTGGAAAAGTAACACCAAAAGGTGAAACAGAGTTGACCGCAGAAGAACGTCTGCTTCGTGCTATTTTCGGTGAAAAAGCGCGGGAAGTACGCGACACAAGCTTGCGTGTTCCCCATGGTGAGAGTGGAATCATTGTTGATGTAAAGGTTTTCACTCGGGATAACCGTAGTGACCTTGCCCCCGGTGCAAAGCGTGATGAGCTTTCTCCTGGTGTTAATCAACTGGTACGTGTTTATATTGCCCAAAAACGTAAAATTTCCGTGGGTGATAAAATGGCAGGACGGCATGGAAACAAAGGTGTTATTTCCAAAGTACTGCCTGTTGAGGATATGCCTTTCTTACCCAATGGCCGCCCTCTTGATATCGTGCTTAACCCCCTTGGCGTACCTTCTCGTATGAATATTGGACAGGTATTAGAGGTTCACTTAGGACTTGCGGCAAAATGCTTAGGCTGGAAAGCGGCAACGCCTGTTTTTGATGGTGCAAATGAAATTGATATCATGGACACATTAGAGCTTGCCAATGATTATGTAAATTTTGAATGGGGCGCATTTGTATCTAAATGGCGGCCTATACTCGATGATGAAATTTTTAAACAATTAGAAGATAGTCGTGACAACCGTGATGAATGGAAAGGTGTGCCCATTGAACGGAATGGTAAAGTACGGGTGCGAGATGGACGTACAGGTGAGGAATTTGACAATCCTATTACTGTAGGTTTCATGCACTACTTGAAGCTTCACCACTTGGTAGATGACAAAATTCATGCACGCTCTACAGGGCCATACTCACTTGTAACCCAGCAACCACTCGGTGGAAAAGCCCAATTTGGCGGACAACGTTTTGGTGAGATGGAAGTGTGGGCACTTGAGGCTTATGGTGCATCTTACACCTTGCAAGAAATTTTGACCGTAAAGTCTGACGATATTGTTGGACGGGTAAAAACTTATGAATCTATCGTAAAAGGCGAAAATATCCCAGAGCCTGGCGTGCCAGAATCCTTTAAAGTTCTGCTCAAAGAGCTTCACGCCCTATGTCTTGACGTTAAAGTGCTTTCAGCCGACGAAAAAGAAGTTGAAATTAGAGAAGCTTCCGAAGAAGGCGAAGATATGCCTGTGGATGTAAACATGGAAGGCTTAGAGTCTGATGTTGGCGACCATGGATATGTGCGCCGCGGTATTGAAGCACTCTCAGACCGTGGGGAAACTGCTGATGAAGGTATCGAAGACACATCAGAGGATAGCTTTGACGAACCAGCACCTGAAGCCATGCTTGAGGTTGACCTTGTGACTGACAATCCAGCCGCAATGGAAGAAGATGCCCCAGCAGTATTAGATATGCCTGATGTAGAAACAGAAGACTTCGACATCGACCTTGATGAGGATATTTTAAATGATATTCCCGATGACGAAATGACTGATGACGATTATGGCATATACCATGATGAAGAATGATGAGGAGTGAGCTTAATGGAGCAAGTAATGCGGGAACCAAGAGAACCAAGGGAAAAGCCCGAACCGGCAATGACATTCTCATCAATAAAAATTGCCCTTGCATCGCCTGAGAAAATTCGTGAATGGAGCCGCGGTGAAGTTAAAAAGCCCGAAACCATCAACTATCGTACCCTAAAGCCAGAACGTGACGGGCTATTTTGTGAGCGTATTTTTGGGCCAAACAAAGACTGGGAATGCCATTGTGGTAAATATAAAAGAATCCGCTACAAAGGTGTAGTTTGTGACCGTTGCGGCGTTGAAGTAACAAAATCGAAAGTCAGACGTGAGCGTATGGGGCATATTGAACTGGCAGCCCCCGTATCACATATTTGGTATTTTAGAGGTATCCCCAGCAGAATGGGGCTTATTCTTGGCATGTCCCCTCGCGCCTTAGAGAAAATTCTCTACTTTGCAGCATATGTTGTGCTTGACGGGGGCGACACAGGTATTTTGACGAAGACTTTAATGACTGAAAAAGAATATCGTGATGCCCAAGATGAACATGGTGTATGGCGCACGGTCAATGGGCAACGCCAACCTACTTTCCGTGTAGGCATGGGTGCGGAAGCAATTAAAGAATTATTGCTTGCCATCGACCTTGAGGGTGAATCTGAAGAATTAAAAAATCTTCTTAAAGATGCCACAGGGCAAAAACGCTTGCGCTACATTAAAAAGTTAGAAGTTATCGAGTCTTTCCGTTTATCAGGCAATCGTCCTGAATGGATGATTCTTGATACGATTCCTGTCATTCCGCCAGACTTACGCCCCATGGTGCAGTTGGACGGCGGACGCTTTGCAACCAGTGACTTAAATGACCTTTACCGCCGTGTAATCAACAGAAATAACCGTCTAAAGCGGCTGCTTGACCTTGGCGCACCCAATATCATCGTCCGCAACGAAAAACGTATGCTTCAAGAAGCCGTAGACGCGCTCATTAACAATGGACGGCGGGGACGACCTGTCACAGGGCCAGGCAATCGCGCATTAAAATCTTTAAGTGATTTGCTCACAGGTAAACAAGGGCGTTTTCGTCAAAACCTTCTTGGGAAACGCGTGGACTACTCTGGACGAAGCGTTATTGTTGTTGGACCAAAACTTAAAATTTATCAATGCGGTTTGCCTCGTGAAATGGCGATTGAGTTATTTAAGCCATTTGTCATGAAAAAGCTTGTGCAAGCAGGTGACGCACACAATATAAAGTCTGCCAAACGCATGGTAGAAAAACTTGAATCTAAAGTGTGGGATGCACTTGAAGACGTTATCCGCGAACATCCTATCATCCTAAACCGCGCACCAACTTTGCATAGGCTAGGTATTCAAGCATTTGAGCCAGTACTTGTTGAAGGGCGCGCCCTTATGCTTCACCCCCTTGTTTGTGCCGCCTATAATGCAGACTTTGACGGCGACCAAATGGCGGTTCACGTTCCCCTTTCTGTTGAAGCACAAGCAGAATGCCGCTTTTTATTACTTGCGCCCAATAACCTATTAAAACCATCTGATGGATTGCCCATTACTGTGCCGTCTAAAGACATGGTTCTAGGTATTTACTATCTTACACTTGAACGGGATGGTATGCCTGGAGAGGGTAAGGTTTTTGGTGATGATGATGAAGCTGTTTTGGCATGGAACAACAAAGAAGTTCACCTTCATGCAAAAATAAGAGTACGCCGTCACGACCCTGAAACAGGGGAAAGCAAACTGGTAGAGGTTACACCAGGGCGTGTTATATTCAACCAAGCCATTCCTCAAGATTTAGGATTTATTGACCGCAGTGTTGACAGATTTTCTTACGAGATTAACTGTTTATGTAATAATAAAATGATAAGCAAAATTGTTGGGCGATGTATCAACAAGCATGGTAGTGTTGATACATCTATTACGCTGGATAATATGAAGGACTTGGGCTTTAAATATGCCACACAATCTGCGCTTTCTGTTTCTGTTTCAGACATGGAAGTCCCCGGCACAAAAGCCGAAATCTTAAAAAAAGCGGATGATGATGTTGACGGCATTGAACGACTGTTCCATCGTGGGCTTATGACCAATGATGAACGTCGCGACCGTGTTTTGCAAATTTGGATGCAAGCCGCTGATAAAGTTACCGAAGATTTGATGGAAAACCTTAGCCGCGATAATAGCGTTTACATGATGTTGGATTCAGGTGCAAGGGGTTCAAAAATTCAGATGAAGCAAATGGCTGGTATGCGCGGTCTGCTTGCAAGCCCTACAGGTAAAACACTGGAAATTCCAATCCGCTCAAACTATCGTGAAGGGCTAACCGTTCTTGAATATTTCATTGCAGGGCATGGTGCGCGTAAAGGGCTGTCTGACACTGCGTTGCGTACAGCAGACTCTGGATATCTTACCCGCCGTATGGTTGACGTTAGCCAAGATATTATTATTCGTGAAGAGGATTGTGTTAAGGGCGATGAAGAAAAGCCAGGCTTAGAAGTTTATGCGTTCAAAGATGGTGAAGAAGTGATTGAACCGCTTGTTGACCGTATTCGCGGCCGTTGGGCAATTAACGACATTCTTCATCCTGAAACAGGCGAAGTCCTTGCTGTTGGTGACACACTCATTTCACCAGACCAAGCGGAAGCCATTGAAGCCGCAGGGATTGAACGGGTACTTGTACGCACAGTACTCACTTGCCGCAGCCGCATTGGGCTTTGCTCAAAATGCTATGGCGCGAATATGGCAAGCGGACGGGCAGTACGCCTAGGTGAATCTGTTGGAATTATTGCCGCACAATCCATTGGTGAACCAGGTACACAGCTTACCATGCGTACATTCCAAGTGGGTGGTGTTGCAACCAATGACGATATCACAAAAGGATTGCCCCGTGTTGAAGAAATCTTTGAAGCACGTAAACCAAAGGGCTTGGCAATTATTGCAGAGTTCGGCGGTACTGTCACTATCGTTGACAGTAAGAAAAAACGTGAAGTGGTTATTTCTAACCGTGAAACAGGTGAAGAAAAGGCATATCTTATCCCATATGGTTCACGTATAAAAGTGTACAATGGGGATGTAATTGAAGCGGGAAGCGAACTAACCGAAGGTAGCATTTACCCTCATGATATCCTAAAAATCAAAGGACTTCGCGGTGTACAAGATTATATGATTCAAGAAGTTCAGCGGGTATATGACCTTCATGGTGTTGATATCAATGACAAACACATTGAGGTGATTGTTCGCCAAATGCTAAAGCGCATTAAGATTGAGGAAAACGGAGATACTGATTTACTGCCTGGTTCACTGATTGATTGGCTGGAATTTGAAGAAATCAACAAAGAAACCATTGCCAAAGGGTTAGAGCCAGCAACAGGCACACGTGTGTTATTGGGTATCACGAAAGCATCACTAGCCACAGACTCATTCCTTTCTGCCGCGTCTTTCCAAGAAACAACCCGCGTGCTTACAGAAGCCGCCATTCGAGGAAAAGAAGATAGGCTTATCGGACTTAAAGAAAACGTAATCATTGGTCAGCTTATTCCTGCCGGAACAGGTATGCCTGTTTACCGTAATATTGAAGTAGAAAATGCACCCGGCTATGATGATTCAGATGATGACGATTTGCTGGTTTATGAAACAGTACCCCGTGCAAGAGAAAAAGAAGACAAGGAAGAAAAGAAAGAGAAAAAATCTACAGCCAAATAATAAATATTGTAGGATATAAAAAAAGTGCCTTATGGCACTTTTTTTATATCCTATGTTAAAAGTTTTGAAGGGAATACAAAAATGACCCTGGTTTGTAGAGGGCTTCAAAACTTCCGCTTTCTACGATTGTGCCATTTTTCATAACAATAATCGTATCAAATTTGCCCAACATCTCTTTGGTGTACTTATGGGATACAAGTATTACAGTGGCATTTTGGTCTAGTATTGTATGTTCTATTTTTTCTGAAATAACGCTATCAACACTTGATGTGGCTTCATCAAAAAGCAATACCCTAGGCATATCCATGAAAATTCTTGCAAGTGCTACTCTTTGACGTTGTCCGCCTGATAGCTTGTTGCCATTTTCACCAAGAAAAGAATCATCTTCTTTATAAAAATCCACCTGTGCTAATGCTAAGGCTTTGTCGTAATTTTCTTTAGAAAATTCCTTATACAAAGTAACATTATTCTCTAGTGTATCATCTAGTATAAATACATTCTGCTCCATTAACATCAATTGGTCATATAAACTGTCTCTGTTGATATCTCTTACTTGGGAGTCTCCTATCAACAAATGACCCTCGTAATTATCATAATACCCCATGATTAGTTTTAGTATCGTACTTTTTCCGCTACCGCTTTCCCCTAATAATGCATATTTTTTGCCTTTTTCAAAGGTGAATGTAAAGTTATTTATTGTTCCTTTCGAGAAATGCTCTAAAATTGGCAGTTGCGTTTGTATCGGTAAACCTATCGGCATCATGCTTATTGGCAAGGGTGTATTACTATTTTCTCCATTATCCTGCATGACACCTGTGGGCATTTGTGGTGTCATATTAAAAAAAGTCGCTATTTCTTCTTCTGATGTTCCATGGGCTGCCATTATGGCTTTCATTTCCTCAACACTTGAAACCTTAAATGCTGTACCCGATTTAAGATTCACTTTAGAACTTGGACTTGCAACGGCATTATTTTTTGTTGTTGCTGTTCTTTCTTCATAAGAAAATGACACATTGTCAAATACTATTGAATCAGTGCTTCCCAGATTCGTTTTTCTTTGGCTATCTCTATTATTTAGCTGGCTTAAATCTAGTATTTTCTTTCTTACATCCGTTGTAGATTTTATAAAACCAGTAACCATTGAAATAGCATTTATGGGGTGTTGTACTGTGCCATCTAAAGATACTATTGCCATAATAGCACCTATCGTAATGTGACCTGTTATTGCAAAATATCCAGCTACAAAAATAGTGATGATACGTGTAATGGGTGCTACCGCAAGAGAATAAATAGTAATAACCGCATTGACATTGGCAAGCTTTAGCCTGGCTTTCGCTGTTTGTTCTACATGACCTAAAAATCTGTCCACCACACCATTTTCTGCTTTAAATTTTTTTATTACTTCAAACCCGCCTAAGTAATCTTTGAGCTTTGTATTTAAAATTTCTAATTTTTCCATATGCTCTAGATTTGTCGAACTTAATTTTTTAGCAAACACAAGGGGCAATGTGATGGGTATTATCGCAAAAAGTATGGACAGTAAAGCATTAAAAGGACTAATAAAAAACAAAACGCCAAGAGACACAACAACAGCAAAAATTATCTTTGTACCCTGTATTAGAGAAGTTATATAATTATTGTATATTAAAGTAATGTCATTATTAACAATAGAAATGTACTTACCGCTATTGTCTTTTAAAAAGGAATAGATATCTGATTTGTATATTAGAGAAAATACATCTGTCTTCATGTACAGAACCGTCTTGTATTCGTACAAATTATTTAGATATGAAGCCAGTATACTTGACAATAGCTTGACCCCTATAATGACTAAGCCAAACCCAATAAGTTGAACCAGACTTGTCATGTCTCCAGCAATTATCGTATCAACAATGTGCATAATAAATAGGGATACATATATAACCATCCCTTGGGAAATCAAGCCAAAGAAAATTACAAAGAATAAAAGAAATGGATGTTTCAGAATATACTTTTTCATAGATAGCAACTCCTTAGTTGTTTTCTGCAATAAGTAGAATTTTAAACTTATGTTTTATCGTAACCTAAAAGATATTTATATCAACCATCACTATTACAACTCAAAAAATTGATTCAACAATTCTCTTTCTTCCGAAATTGTCAAAATATTGGGCAGAAAAGTGTAAAATGAATCTTCATCAATCATGTGTACTAGCGCAGGGACATTTGATGTATGAAAACGCTCTAATACAACATTGAAATACTCGTGTTCTCGCCAATAGTCTGTGTCAAAAAAATAGATTGACAGTTCATTTGCGCTAGAATATATTTCATATAAATACACATTAAATACCAAACAGACATGGCAAGTGTCTCTGCCTACATATAAAAAACCTTCAAATTCACCATTTAGCAAAATATTGATATCCTCTATACGAGGCAAGAAATCTGTAGGAATACCCTCGCCTAAATCTTCATCCAAGTCCCGCAATTGCATATATTCGTATATTTCATAGGCAACATTGGAGACTGTATGCATTCCTACAGGTCTTCTATTTTGATAACCAGGAAAATCTTGCATAAAATATCGTCCGCTATGTGACGCATTTATTACGATAATATATCTAGGAGAATCTGCGGGATAAATACCTATAAACCATGCACCACTAAATATATCTTCATGAGTAAGCTCAGTAATATAAGATACAGTTGTACCGAGGACATTTCTTTCAAAATCGCTAAATAATTGCCTGTCCCACACTTGTTCCAATATGACCCAGTTATTATCAATTGCATTCAAAAGCCCGTCTAGTATTTGCCCTGTTTGCCCCAAAGATGATTCGCTAAAAGCTTGTACATAATCATTCGCGTCTATATCTGAAAAAAGCCTACCCCCATTGGCAAGTGATGCATACAATAAGGCAAATTCTCTTGGGTTTATTAAAAAATTTCCTTGCACAATAGTCATATACTCAAACAGTGAATCCCGAGATGGTGTGTCCTCAAACTGACTAAGATTTAATTTTTTAAGTGCGTCAAAAAAGATATTGAGGTCTTTATTCTCTAATGCATGAAAAAATAAAGATTGATTACCGTCAAAGATACCTTGCATAAATGAAATGTCTCCAACGTAGTATTCGTCTGACCAAAGTGATATGGCAGACCTTACTGTCTCTCCACTCTCAAGTACAAAGGGAACATTGATAAATTCATCATAAACACTTATATCATACACATCAAACATAAGCGCAGAAGAAACAGGCCAAAGGGCATGTGCAGCAAGCCCATATCTGTCTATATCACCATAAGATGCAACGATACTATTGCTTTGTATGTCCAGTACAAGTGTAGTTACATCAACGTGAAAATCAAAATTGCTTCTCAGCTCGTTTGCAGCTTGGGCAATGAAAGCAGAAAACGCAGGGTCGTAAACACTCATGTCTTGTATACGATATTCTTCTTGTTCGATAGTAATGCGTATGGGCTCAACATGTTCATCATCTTGGATTATAGACGTTTGAATAGCCGTATCATCATCAAATAAGCAATCATTGTGAGAAGAACACGCGGATAAAAACATGGCACAAGAAAATATGAGTATAGCTATTGTAATTTTATACATATAGGCTAGTTCCTTTCTGATATTATCAATATGCAAATAAGGACTTTAACTGTTCATAGTCAAAACCCTTATTTGTCAACAGCACTATTTAGCCAGTAACATTATGCGGGACAGCTTGGATTTGATATACTACCACTGATATTCCCAAGGAATGAAGAACTAACCCATCCAGCCATAGGATGATGTATGTTCCAAAATCCATTTTGCGGTGAAATCCAATTACTTCCGGCTACTAACGTGCGTGGCTGTAAACTACCAACAATACGATAGCTCGCTCCTAGCCCGCTTCTTACAGAAAGCGTGGAGCCTTGATTAACACCAGAAACGCAAGCAAGCCACTCGGCTTGTCTTGCTTGAGGAATAGACGTGGATGCTACTGTTGGCAACTCAAGGGTAATGAGGTGATTTGCAAATACAGGAGTAGTTGCTAGTGTGACTAACATCATTGTAGCCACTGCTTTTTTTACAATGTTTTTAAATTTGTGCATAAGTGCATTTCTCCTTTTAAATTTTTAATTTTTACATCAATCGCGCAATTGACACAATTTTAACATAGATAAGGGAGACTGTCTGTATAGTTTCACGCACAGTTTAAAATATATTGTGTGTGAAACTATACAGACAGTCATCCTTAAATAGGGTACAATAGTCTTTATCATTATTTTTTGAAATGGACTTATGTAGTGTAGGTTTGACATTGATAATATGTTGTATTTTAGAAAAGTGTAGGTGTTAAGTTGTTATGCTCATGTTATAATATAATTGTAAGCAAGTATAATTTAAATTAAACGAGATTTGTGATGAAGGAAGTTCATATGCGACTATATCATGTAAGTGACGACCCTGACATTACTAAATTTACTCCACGCATTACTACTCGAACTGATATGCAACAAACAAAAGGGTTAGTTTGGGCGTTGGAAGAGAGCGGCATTGTGAATTTTTTAGTGCCACGACAATGTCCTCGTGTTTATTATCGTGCAACTGAGGACACAACTGAGGAAGATATAGCGAGATTTTTTGTGTCATCTGCGCGGCAGGGTATAGCGATTGAAAGCATATGGCACGAGCGAATGACAAAAGCTTTCCTTTACATTTACGAATTTGACGGCGCAACGTTCTACCCGGCTGACGGTCCGATGTATATGGTTAGCGAGCAAACACAGATACCGTTGTCGGTAACAAAGATTGATAATTTATTTGAACAGCTGTTTGATAGAAATGTTGAAGTACGCATTTTGCCGAATTTACACCTGTTGAAGGAGGCCGTACTGCAATCAACATTGTGCGGCGGTATGATGCGTTCTGGTCTTGCGCAACCCAAACCAAGTTAAATATTTTCTTTAATTGCCAATGGATGCAAACCGTCTTTTTTCTACGTCAATAGGCAGGTCAGCTGCGCATTATACCGATTCTGTCGGTGTATAAATGCGCAGATATAGCAAAGGAGTGTCTAGTTTTGGAAAGTGCAGAAACCGTTGCCCGTGCAGTCTTAATCCAATATCCTATTAAGCGTGCTGCCTTTTTTGGTTCTGCGGCAAGGCAAGAAATGAACGAAAAAAGTGACATAGATATGCTTGTCGAGTTCCTGCCCGGCACACCCGGTCTTGACTTTTTTGGTTTGCATGTTGACTTAAAAGAAGCATTTGGTTGCCATGTTGACCTTCTTACTTGGGATGCACTTGAGAACGCAAAACCCGATTTTCGCAATAATGTCATGCGAGAGGAAAGAATCATTTATGAACATCCGAATACGTAACATTTTAACGCATATGTTGGAAGACGCGCAGGACGCAATAATGTTTGCCAATGAAGCAGGTAGTATAGAGGTTTTTACATCCAATAAAATGATTTGTAAGGCAGTTGTAATGTCCATCTTAAATATTGGTGAATTAACGAAGCATCTGCCGCCGGAATATAAAACAAATCATAGTGAAATCCCGTGGAAGAACATTTCCGGAATGCGTGATATTGCGGCTCATGGTTATCATGTTATGAACCACAAAATTATTTGGGACGTTGTTAATAATCACCTTCCTGAACTGGTTTTATTTCTGCAAAAGCAGCTAAACACACCGTAATTAACCTGCTGACAATGTTTTCAACAGGTTCTTTTCTCAAGCCCCTTAATTACGCTACAATTGGTATTGGTGGTGGCTTGGACTTGCTTGATATGGATGTTGAATAAAATATCCATTCAAGACGTGTTTTAATAATGAAATCCAAACGTAAATAATCAGTCCCAAACAATTCCTCATCTGCTTTTACAGGAAAAAGAAATACATATACATAGTTCACAATCAGCATTGTTATAAAAACTATTCGTTGTGATTTCCTTCTGAAATTCATTGTATCGCCTTCTACTCCGTCATTTCATGGTACACATCTGAAACAGGTCGGTGGTCAGGATATATAAGCATGAAAAGATTAGACATGTGATTACTAACTGTCCAATTAGACAAATTTCCCCTTAATATGGAAACTTCCCATATCATTACTTCTGAATGCTCTACCTCTCCCGCTTCGTTCCTTGTAGTAAGTGTATGTGGTGTAAGTTCTACCCTATGGTTTACCCATAGCGCATCTAGTCTCTCTATCATCTCATTCAGTTCTTCTTCTTGCGCTATGGAAAAAGCAAAAGTGGGGATATATATGTTCATCAAATACACAAAGGATATATTTAATCACTATAGAGATTGTGGCAATGACTGCAAGAACTATTGCAATCTTAGGCGCATGTTTTTTCATTATTCATCCTCTTTCATAAAATAGCAATAAGCTACTGGTCATGATTTCCCTCTAAGCGTATCAGTTCTTCACGAATAATATTGTGCAAGTCATAGTCACTATAACGAATTGCTAATAAGGGTAAATCTATTCTGCGTATTGATAGAATCACAACGGGTATATACTCGCTAGTAGTACCAATAAAAATATCTACTTTGGTATGTCTAGGCTCAATGTTTAATTCTTCTAAAGTGTTCATTACTTTATCATACCTATCCTGTTGCGCAGTGGTAAACATATATACTGAAACATAAGATTGCGTATAAAACAATAACAACAAACTAAATACTAGAGAAATAAATATAGTGAATATAAGTAGAATTTTAAATTTATGCTTTATCATAAACTAAGCTTCCTTTCAGAATAATTTTTATATTTAGCTAACTCTCAAATAAGACCCGAAAGGTGAGTCGCTTTCCGAGTCTTATTTTTGAGTTGTTGAAAGTGCTATGCAATGGTTTAAACTGGAGAACTAGAGTGAACTATTCCTTTTCCTTACGATAGTCAAAATCATTTGTAATCTTAAATATCCTGCTTCTTATACGCTTCATGACCTAAAAAATATTTATGTCAACCATCATTATTACAACCCAAAACTATGATTACACCAATCGCATGATTGATATAATCATAGCACTAAAAAAAGATTCTGTCTGTACAATTTCACGTACAGTTTAAAATAATTGTGCGTGAAACTATACAGACAGTCATCCTTTAATCGTGTATAATGGTATTTATAATTATTTTTTGAAATGGACTTATATAGTGTAGGTTCAACATTGATAAAATGTTGTATTTTAGAAAAGTGTAGGTGTTAAAGTGGACAATATAATAAAAAAATACAAAAATAAGAATCGTTTAAAAAACATACTGATTTTATTATTAGTACCTTTATTGCTTGTGTCTGTAGCAATTAATATAGGCTTTGTTGTACATAGAAGTGTATATGTACGCCTATATTATTTTAGAATGGATGATATTGAAAGCTATCAAGATACAGTGGATATATTAAATTATCTTTCTGTAAGACATAGGACAGAATATACAGAAGTACTAATTGATGCAGATTTACTCACCTATGCAACATCTAGGGTAATAGCAGTCTGGCGAGTTGACGCATATCAATTACTTAGGCATTACGTCAGCCTTAGCGATATTAGTGGCGGCTGGGGTTTACTTGATACAAATATTGAATAAATTTGTCTCTGCTGGGTGTCATGCAAGTTCAATAATAGTAAAATGTTATATTTTAGAAAAGCGTAGGTGTTAAAATGGATGACGTGATAAAAAAGTATGAAAATAAAGGTCGGCTAAAAAAAATATTGATTTTAGCATTAGTGTCTCTACTATTTTTGTCTGTAGCAGTTAATGTTGGCTTTATGATACATGGCAGTGTATATACGAGATTATATTATTTTAGAATGGATGACATTGAAAGTTACCAAAATACAACAATAATATTAGATGGTCTTTTGGTAAGGTATAAAGTAGAATACGTAGAAGTATTGATTGATACCGATTTACGCACATACGAAACAGCTAGGGTAATAGCAATAAGGAGAAATGACGCGAGCTGGCTAGTTAGGAACTATGTCAGTCATCGTGGCTGGGACTTACTTGATTACCTATATGAATAATTAAATAAAACAACTGAAGATAAGTATAAAATAAAAACACTCGGTCAAATGATACGAGTGTTTTTATTTGGCTTAAATTAAAAGAGGTTAAAATATCGATATAATAACACGATCCATTCGCCCAACGAATTGTGCTTGTCTATCCATAAAAACTTGGTATGACATAGTGTTAAATGGCACATGAATGCGAAGAGCTTGACCCGGCAGCAGAAAGCCCACCCCTAATTCAGTTTGAGTATGAATCGTTATTGGAGCTACCCTCAACGTTGTGTTTCCGAGTGTCCCTGAATGATGAAGGAGATGTCTCGTATGTCCAAGGGCTAATGGTGTTTCTATTATTCCTGTTGTTATTCTATCTTGATTTGAAAAAAACGTAAATTCCCGTTGAGATAGTGTAGTACGAGGTGCAATCCCTACAAATTCTGTTGAAGCATAAATTTCAGGTAAGTATACATCAAAAAACTCCCTGCTTACGAACTCACCACTTTCAAAGTCGATTACCTCAAAAATTACTTGTACGGGTATATACTCTGTATATTTGTCATTCTCATCTGACGCAAAAACTACTGATGACATAGCAATCACCAAGATAGTGACAATGGAAACTAGCAACAATAATTTTTTCATAAATAAAATCCTCCCTTTAGGAAATCCATTTACCATGTGTAATATTTAGTAAAGCACATGGTAAATATTTTTTTCAATAACTTTTAATGTGCAACTAAATTAAGATTCTATTGAAATTATCCCTCCCCTATATAATGACATCAATCGCGCGATTGATATAATCATAGCACTAAAAAAAGATGCTGTCTGTATAGTTTCACGCACATTTTAAAATAATTGTGCGTGAAACTATACAGACAGTCATCCTTTAATCGTGTAAAATAGTATTTATACTTATTTCTTGAAGGGAATACTTGATTATGAAAAAACGTATTGTGACACTTTTACTTACTGCCTTATTTCTTGGTGGGACAACAACTTTAATATGCGATATCACTCATGCTTATGAAAAGGGATATGATGATTGCGTTAGCGTATATACTGCATGTGACCCTTTGGCAGACTTGGAAATTCCTGATATAGTGCCTAAATGAATACTATAAAATAATATCAACATTAAAATTCTCTTTTGCATTTTGTTTGATATCTAAAGCCATTTTATTTTGTCCAAGATTTATACAAGCAAAATAAGCTTGATATAACCACCATTTTACTTTATCACGCTGTCCTAAGTAATAAAGAAAATAAGCCTTGTTATACGCCAACATAGGCAATAAACCATAAACACGATTATTTCTGCCTGCGTCAATAGCTTCATCACACAGAGCTAGGGCTTCCTTATATCGCTTTTTTTGACCAAGGTAACTGGATATGCTGTGTAGGGTGAAAGTTAATAGGCGAGCTTTCGCATATGCATCTTTCATGCGTTTTTTTATGCTTTGTATAAGTTTTTCTAGCAATTCTATTGCCCTGTCCGTTTCTCCGCTTTCGTGAAAGAATGATGCTAATGAATGGATAAGCTCAACTTCACTTATGGTTAAGAAATAAGTGTGTACAAGTTTTTCATTAAAATTTGGTTTAGTCATTTTAATGGCTTCGTCCAAAAGTTCATGCACTTTTGTTAAATCTTTATCTCTTTGGCGATAAATTGTGGCTTTACTTTTTAACAGATATTGCTTGTGCAATCCTTTTTCAAAAGGTTTAAGGGCTTCCATTTGTGCAATCAATTCATCAGCTTTTGTAAAATTAAAAATACTTAAGCAATTATCAAGGTCTTCGCGTAGTTTATAAGTCATGTGGTCTTCATTGCCCAGCGTAAGTGATAGAAATTTCTCTGGTGATTCACCCATTCTTTCCAGCAAGGCAACAAATTTATCATGTCTAATGCTTTGTTCTCCATTTTCAATTCTGGATAAGTTCGCCCTTGTCATAATACCTTCTGTAAGTTCATCTTGTGAAATTCCTGTTTGCTCTCTCAACATTTTTAGGATTGCTTCCGCTGTATAATACATAAGTTTTCTCCTCACAAATTTCTAAATAAAATACAAGTTATATGCTAAATTTTATATCCATTCTTTTGTCAATGCGTACATAGTAGTGAAAAAGCCCGATTTCAAATTCGGGCTTTTCCCATGTAAATAAATAACATATTAAACCATGGAATCAACAATAACATTTGGCTTTAGGTAAAAACACTTAAACATAGTTGACCTATTTGTCCAGTACAATGGCAACAGATAAACTTACCATTGAAAGAAGTAAGCCCATCATCACTATCACAAAGCACACATTTATCGTAGTACTTTCTGATGATAATGTTCTGACCATCCACATGAATTTCCAAACCTTGCTCCCTACTAATACCAAAAATTTTGCGAATTTCTTTGGGGATTACAAGCCTACCCACATCATCAACATTTCTTACTATCCCAGTTGCCCTCATGCCACACCTTCCTCTGCAAATCGCCACACATGTAGTTTATCATGGTCTAAAGTGATTTCCATTTCGTCTTGTTCATGCCATTCAAGTAGTATGCGAGAACCTTCGCTGAAATATATTCTGCCGTGTTCATCTAGTTCAAGCTCACCATCTTCCTTTGCATATAGGGTAATACTGCGCTCGGCCTCGCTAATGGTTGCAGTTATTTTACTTCCTATTTTCCATCCCATGCAATTGCGAAATTCCTCTGAAATGAAAATCCCCCCACGCTCGTCTAATGTACATAACTCAATTTTTTCCATGACACTTCCTCCTTAAAAATTTGTTTTTCTACTGATTTATCCAAATAATAACATAACTCATGCAACTTGTAAAGGGTGTTATCCTTATTTTTTATTGCTTTGTCATCTAAAAATAAGTTATATTATATTGTGATATAATGCTCTTGGATATTAGTACATTAAATCATGGGCATTTCTTAAAAAGGATGAGCGATTATGTTCTTGTCTAACTTGTTTACATCAATATGTAGTTTCTTTTCAATTACCCCCTTCGGTGGTTCTGCTGGGCCTGGGTGTTTTGAAGGCTGGAACGGTTAAAGTTTATTTTCAAAATTATAGAACAAACAAGAAAAGAGTTGACACCTCTTGCAACTGACGGCTGCAACCAACAAATTTATAGAGTTTCTTAGAAGAGGATGAGCGATTATGTTCTTGCCTAACGTATTTACATTGATATCTAGTTTTTTATCATTTGTACCGTTTGGAGGGTCTGGTGGACCTGGATGTGTTGACAATTGGGACTTAAATTTTTAAAACTTATATTTTCAAGTAAAGGACGTGTGAACAAAAATGACAGTGGACACAAAGGAAATCCTAATTGATGAGTTTCTAGAATATGCGAGTCTTGAGGAACAAAAATCAGACGAACTTATCAAGAGAATTGAAAAATATCTAGTAAAATCAATAGATTCTGAATTGATTTTGGCTCTAAATGTTTTAAATACGCTTAATGCAGATAATAACCAACAAACATTTGAAGAGTGTTGTGCCATTGCCGCACCTATTTTTAAACAACTAGAGGACACTAATCCATGGGCAAGAGTGGAACTGCATTCAATATCCTCTGTCATTGGATACATTCCATCAGTTAAAACCACATTAGAGTTCTTTAATGAAGCAAAGGATTTATTAACTGACGAAGATGAATCAGATAACAAGCAATTTAGAAAAAATTATCTTTCATTACAATATAATCTAACATACCGTCTACTTCGTGCTAAGTTCATTGAATCTGATGTTGATATATTAAAAGTAGATGAACTGTTTGAAAGTTGCTTTGAATATGTTTTCAGCAGGGCTAAGAAAAACAACTCACCGCTTCAGTATGTCTTACAAATACGGTACGGCGTTTATGAGTGTGACGCAGAAGCGGCAAAGGACGCAATGATAGAGCTTAAAAAGCTGGGTGATAGAAAAATATATAAAACCACCCGTGATGAAATAGCAGAATATCTTTCATACATGAGAACCCCTCTAGCCGCGCCTTTGTCCTACATTTCAATAGGATATCAACTGCGCAAAGAACGGCTGGAAAAAGATATATCAACCCTTCACATTGCAGGAGGGCTGGGTACAGACCAAAGCACCGTTGCCGCCATAGAGCGTGGGGATGATGGCATTTCTATAGACAGGCTTCAAGTGTTGGCAAGCCTTGTAGGTGTAGATGTTGGGTTTTTCTTTGGCAATAAAAATGCAAAAATAAAAGATGCAGACCCATTTTTGCTATCTGTCATCGCTGCCACAAAACATATGACAGACGAAGACAAACAGCATATTTTAGACTTCATTGCACTGCATTCAAAATACAAGTACCCCAACCATGGCAAGCCAAAGAAAAAAGCAACTAAAAATGAACAGCCCCGTGAAGAATAGACAAAAAAAATCGCCTATCGTTATCCCTATGATATAATCATCGGGATAAGCAGTAAGACGAGGGAGCTTATGGTGTGTCATTGCTACAGAAATAGCGGTGATGTGATTAGGATAATTTCTGCAAGACGTGCAACAAAGAACGAAATTGCGCTTTATGAAAGGAGATATGCCAAATGATTAGAGAGTTGACCGAAAAAGATATTGAACGTGCCATTAAAAATCCTCACTTTGACAAGCTGATGACAAAAGTAGAAGTTGCCATTACAAAGGAGGATTGGGCTACTTTTTGTGAATATGCAAGAATAAACAATGTGCGACCTGAACTCATTATGCGTAATGGTTTATCTGATTGGGCTAAAGCATTGCGTGAAGATGAATAGAAAAATGATGTGTTTTAATAGGCTTGTTTCTCTAACCCCTTAAACTAATCAATAGTAACCAAGTCACGCAAGCGGTCAAGTGTTGAAGCACCAATTCTAGGCACATGGATAAGCTGTTCAACAGATGTAAAACCGCCGTTAGCTTCGCGGAAGTTAATAATATTTTGTGACAAAACAGGCCCAACCCCAGGTAAGGTTTGCAACTCTATAGCCGAAGCCGTGTTAATGTTTATTAACCCACTATGGGCTTGTACGGCAGCATCTGCACTTGTTTGAGGTGTTGCATTATTTGAAAAAATAAAAACTTCTTCTATGACTTCATTATAAGCAGGCACGATAATTTGCATTGCGTCATGTAATACGGTGGCTAGGTTAATGCGGGTCAAGTCAGCATCTTCCCTTGCACCACCTGCAAGTTCTAAGGCATTAACCACCCGCAAGCCTTCACGCAGTTCTACCACCCCAGGGGCATTCACTGCGCCTACAACATGTACGGCAATGTATATACTTTCTGGCTCAAGTATTGGCTCGGGTTCAGGTTCTATCATTGGCTCTGGTAAGAAATTTGTGTCGGCTTCTGTCACAATATCCACTGTACTATCTACGCTGTTCATCACTTCTGCGCCGGGTTGGCGAATAAGCACAAATATAATCCCTACAGCGACAAGACACGCCCCTCCAAGAATGAAAAAGGCGTGTCTTTTTATGTGGTCTAAAATTGAATTTTGCATATAAATCCCCTTTCGCTTGTTTTTTTAAGTATAATCTTCCCTCAAGACATTGACAAGAAAAAAATAGTTTATACTCTGACTTTCTCATTGCAACTTGTCGTTGAATATGTTAAGGTTTTCCTAGGAGACGTGAGTGGATTGAAGAAAACGCCTATTTTTGTAAAGATGCTTATACCAATCATATGCGTTATGCTGATGCAATCTGGGATTATCGGCATTTTTTTACTTTCCAGCGGAACAGTGAATGCATTGGATGATAATGCAATAGGTCTATTGACAAACAACGCAGAAGTGCGTGGGGCAAATTTACAAGACTTAATGCTTTTGCACTGGTCAAATTTAGACCAATTTGAGACAGAAATGACAGAAGCACTATACATATATTTAGAAACACAGGAAATTTCCCTTGACGAGTTTCTTGGGCATAGGCGGCATGAGCTTGATTTTATGTATGCATTTTCTGAAAATGTAATTGAAGCACTACGCATAACCGCAACAACGGGAGTTTTCATGTACTTTTTAGATGGGATATGCCCCAGCGAAGGTGGCACACGGCACTTAAATGGGCTGTATATTCGTGACCTTTCTGCGTTGCCCAATATTCCTGCAAACTTACTGTTTATGGCAGGATATCATCAGATTGCACGTAAACATAATATTTCACAAGATACATTGTGGACAGAACCCCTTGTTTTTTATCCCGAACATGAGGGCATGTGGAGAGGTTTTGCATACCCTCAACTTGCCGCCCAAGCCATGCCCGACGCGGATACTGCGGATTTATCTTTTTGGAACCCTCTACATTATCTTAGACACAATTCGCCCATATCCACTGGTCAAATCACATATACGCGGCCTGTCTTTTTTGACGGTCAAATGATAGCCATGATTGGTACTGAAATGCAACTGACTGCCATTGTCGAAAGGCATTTGCCCGTGCGCGACTTTGAATACATTGGAGACAGTGGGTATGTACTGCTTCTGGGTGACTGTTCAGACACGACAGTGCGTGAAATCCTGCGTGCTTCAGGCCCATTTGCAAATCGTATTTTTAATCATGTTTCGCAAATTCAATTGCAAACCTCCAACCGCGAAGGGGTGTATGCCATTGTAGAGGTGCCAGACATTCGCTTGGTTTACCGTCCCCTTCATATTTATAATGCTTCTTCATTTTTTGCCCAACAACAATGGTCGCTTATTGCCATGAGTACTGAACAAACATTGTTTTCTGTATCCCGTCATTTCATTACGACTATGATTATTGGCTTGGCATTGTCGGTTTTACTTGGGGGACTGCTTGTATTTATGACCATCAAACGCATTACACAGCCCATTGGGCTTATTACGCACCAATTGATAGCCCATGGTGGGGATACAGCCATTGACTACAAGCCCAGTTCTGCCGAAATGGACTTACTTTGTGATACCATAAATCATATCACAGCACAAAGAGTTTTGGCAGAAAATGAAATCCGCAGAGAGCGTCAACGCTATTTGCTGGCACTGGAATCATCTAACGACACCTTTATTGAATATGACATTGAAAATGATATTTTACAAATATTTTATTTTACCAATACACCCCAACAACTGCCAGAAAGCAAGACTATTCCTGACTTTCTAAAAAACATACATGAAGTTTTCCATCCTCATGATAATTTTGACTTCCTTAAAGTAACCCACCATGAAATTAGGATAAAATCATCTGTCTTTTCTCATATTCAAAGTGTTGACCCTGTGGACGGCTATTATTGGATGTCATTGAAAACCATTCTGATAAATGATGATAGTCATGGTAAAAATGTGTCAAAAGTAATAGGTACTGCCCGAGAAATAACCCAAGAAAAAGTGCGTGAAATGAAAGCGATAGCATTAAGTCAACGAGACATCACATCAGGATGTTTTCATCGGGACTATGGACTAGAACAAATACAACGCTTTGCAGAAAACGCGATAAATGATAAGCAAGCATTCAGCATGACCTTTTTGCATATCGAAAACTTTGAAACATTGGAGCTTCGATTCGGCTTGGTTTTTGGCGGGATTTTTATTGCAGAGTTTAGTCATATACTCTTGCAGTTTATTTCAAAACAAGAAAGCAATCACTTTATTACACGCCTAGGCAATGACGAATTTCTTATTTTTCATGGACATGGGCCAGATGAAATTAACGAAGATAATATTAGAACTGCCTTTGCAAGCTTATATACTGGCGGTGAAACAGAAGTTCGTCTCAATATCAAGCCTTTTATATATGAAAAAGAATTTTTACGGCTGAAACACAGCAAAGTTGAACGTCCTATAAAAATTTTCTTAGATGTGGCTAACAAAAGTAATTTGGGAAATGTCGCAATGGAACTGCTAGAGCGTTCACCCAATATTAAAAGCTCTGTACAGGCATTACTTGGACTGATTGGGCGGTTGTTTGAACTCAATAGAATTGTTGCTTGCAACTATGATACCAGTCTTTCTACAGACCAAATTGCCTTTGAGTGGAATCAATCTGGCATAGAAACCCCAAGAGATATTCAAACGATATCAGAAGAAGCTTTTGCTAAGTTTCAATCTATGCTGGACTTTGACGATACGATGGTTTATGTCAAAAAAAATATTGGATTTGATTCTATCAATCCCCTTTTATGTATTGCTTCAGAACTTGGCAAAAGTGTCAGCATGTTCTGTTGCGCCCTTCACAATGGCACGGCACACTCTGGGCGTATGATGTTTATGGCTGAAACCCGTGCTTGGACAGATGAAGAAAAAGATATTTTACGCACCCTTGTTAAAGTGATTTCCACTTATATGGATGCAGAAAAAAACCGTTCAGCCTCAAAAGCAAAAAGTAAATTTTTATCTCGTGTTTCCCATGAAATCCGCACCCCTATGAACGCGATTATTGGCATTACAAACATCGCTAAAGATGCTGTTAAAAACAACAATGGGACAGACATCGTCAATTACCTAGACAAAATTGGTGTGTCTGCCAATTACCTACTTGGGTTGATTAACGATGTATTAGAAATGTCTCGCATTGAAAGCGGTAAAGTACTCATCATGGAAAATAATCCGTTTAGTTTGCATGGCATGATTGACGATATTGAAGCCGTGATTCGCTTCTCTATAGAAAGTAGCGGCATTCAATTTATAATCCATCGAGATTTTAGAGGGGCTTGTTTAACGGGTGACGCAAGCCGAATTAAACAAGTGCTTATTAACCTATTGGGCAATGCAAATAAATTTACAAAGCCCAACGGGATAATCACTTTATCCATTACAGAGCATGAAGATGAACACTTTACATTCTCTGTACGCGATACAGGCATTGGTATTCCGATGGATAAACAAGGGGATATTTTTAACGCTTTTGAACAAGCAGAAACCCCATCAATTACCCAAAAAGGAACAGGACTTGGGCTGTCGATTAGCCGCAATATTATCCGTGCCTTTGGCAGTGATATTGAACTGATAAGCGAACCTGATATAGGCAGTGAGTTTTACTTTACTATTCAACTGCCTTATAGTAAAGAGCCGATTGAAGCAATGAAGCCAGCTATAGATTACAGTGGATATTTTACGGGCAAGCGCATTTTATTGGTAGATGATGTTGAGATAAATCTGGAAGTTGCCGCATTTATTTTAGAAAGTGCAGGTTTTGAAGTAGAATTTGCAACCAATGGACAGGAAGCTGTGAATACATTTTCAATGACACCAAAAGGATACTTTGATGCTATTCTCATGGACATTCAAATGCCTGTGATGGATGGTATCACCGCATCCACTCAAATTCGCAGTATTGCCTCAAGGGCAGATGCCCCCACGATTCCCATTATTGCACTCACTGCAAATGCCTTTGACGAAGACTGGAAGAAATCTGCTGAATCAGGGATGAATGACCACATAAGCAAACCTATCAATGGTGAAGCATTGTTGGCTTTATTAAAACGATTGCTTAAAAAGGAGGAAATATAATGAAGAAAATATTACTACTGCTTACGATGTTTTTTATATTCATGCTATTGCCCACAGGATGTAGTGCAGAAGAAGCGTCACTGCTTGACCCAAACAATCCTGTGGAAATAAGACTATGGCATTACTACACAGGTGCGTTGCTTAATGCCTTTGACATGATGGTTTTGGAGTTTAACGAAACCGTAGGCGTTGAGCGGGGAATTTTTGTGGAAGCCATCAGCTTTGGCAATATGGGGGGCGTTGAATCTAATATCCATGGGTCTGCACTAGGCGAAGCAGGGGCAATGCCATTGCCCAACATTTTTTCGTCCTTTCCTGATACTGCATATTTGCCCCAACGGCTGGGGTTGCTGGTTGACTTGGATGATTATATAACCCAAGCACAGTTAGATGAATATTTTGCACCTTTTGTCGAAAGAGGCAGAATGGGCGCAAACAATGCGCTTCGTATTTTTCCTGTAGCAATGTCCGCAGAAGTCATGATGCTGAATGAAACTGACTGGCATATATTTGCCAGTGAAAACGGATTCACTTATGATAATTTACAAACGATGGAAGGACTCGCCAGCGTTGCCCAAGCATACTATCATTGGAGCGGCGGACAAGCATTTTGGGGTAGGGATGCCATGGCAAACATGTTCATCATTGGTTCAAAAATGTTTGGTACAGAAATTTTTGAAGTGCATAAAGTTGATGGGGAGTTCCTTGCCACAATAAATATCAATGAGCAAGCCATGCGTAGGTTTTGGGATTACTACTATACCCCTTTTGTTAGTGGATATTTTGCCGCTGATGCCAACTTTCGTACTGATGATTTACGCGTAGGCGACTTGTTGGCATTTGTAGGCTCAACTGCGTCAGCGGCATTCTTTCCAGAGGATGTTACCATTGACGGTACAACCAGAGCCATCCAATCAAGTGTTTTACCGCCCCCAAGCTTTGCAGATGCAACCAATGTGATTGTTAAGCAAGGGGCAGGAAAAGTTGTCATGCTGTCCACACCGGAAGAAGAATATGCCAGTGTAGTATTTTTAAGATGGTTAACCGAACCAACACAAAACCTGCATTTTTCCGCCGCGTCTGGACGTTTGCCTGTAAGGGTTGAAGCTATGGACGCAGACTTGGTGAGAGCGGCAGCGGAAGATGTAGGGATTTCTTTGACTGATGTCACATATCAAACCCTTCATGTTGCCATTGAAGCAATCCAAACCAGTGAACTATACTCTACTGGAGCATTTGTTGGTGCAGTAGAAGCCCGCGCCATTTTAACCCATAGTTTGAGAAACGAAGCCAGAGCCGCTAGAGCTTATGTACTGGAACTTATAGCCGCAGATGTGTCGCGGGAAGATGCCATTGCACAATATACTACCGATGAAAAATTTTACGCATGGATGGAGTCTCTCAGTGAAGCACTGGTATCCGCAGTTACAGTAAATTAACACGTGTGTTGTACATTTCCCCATACTTTGATACTATAAGCTAAGAAAAAGTCTCACAAGGATAAAGTAGGAGTTATTAAAATGAACAAAATAAGAAATTTTTGCATAATCGCTCATATTGACCACGGAAAATCAACCCTAGCCGACCGTTTAATAGAATTGGCTGGGGCTCTTACCAAAAGAGAAATGCAATCACAAGTGCTTGACAATATGGATTTAGAACGAGAGCGCGGAATCACGATAAAAGCACAGTCCGTGCGTCTAGTCTATACGGCAGAAGACGGAGAAGAATATATCCTTAACCTGATTGACACCCCTGGGCATGTTGACTTTACGTATGAAGTCAGCCGTTCTTTAGCGGCGTGTGAAGGTGCGTTGCTTATTGTGGACGCAGCCCAAGGTATTGAAGCACAAACCCTTGCCAATGTATATCTTGCGTTAGATAACGACCTTGAGGTTGTGCCTGTCATCAACAAGATTGATTTAATCGCCGCCGACCCAGACAAGGTTAAAGAAGATATAGAAAACATCATTGGATTGGACGCAGAAAATGCACCCCTAATATCTGCAAAAACATCACTAAACATTCAGCATGTTTTTGACCGCATTGTGGATACGATACCACCGCCAACAGGCGACCCTAATGCACCCCTTAAAGCTTTAATTTTTGACTCCCTTTTTGACCAGTATAAAGGCGTGATTGTATTTATCCGCGTAATGGACGGTTGCATTAAAAAAGGTTCAAAGGCTTTATTTATGGCAACGGACAAGCAATTTGACATTGTGGAAACAGGCTATTTTGGGCCTGGTAAATTTATTCCCTCAGACGGTCTTTCTGCTGGAGAGGTAGGATATATTACCGCCAGTATAAAAAACGTGCGTGATACCCAAATTGGAGACACTGTTACCGAGGTGTCCCGCCCCACGGCAGAGCCATTTCCTGGATATAAAAAAGTGAGCCCAATGGTGTATTGCGGCCTTTTCCCTGCGGATGGTTCTAAGTATACAGACCTCCGTGATGCCCTTGAAAAATTACAGTTAAACGATGCATCTTTGCAATTTGAACCAGAAACCTCAATTGCACTGGGCTTTGGCTTTCGTTGCGGATTTTTAGGGCTTTTGCACCTTGAAATTATCCAAGAGCGGTTAGAACGTGAGTATAACTTTGACATTGTAACCACTGCCCCAAGTGTAATCTACAAAGTACACAAAACTGACGGCACAGTGGTAGAGCTATCAAACCCTGCCGACCTGCCAGACCCTTCCCGCATAGATTTTATGGAAGAACCTATTGTAAAAGCAGAAATTATGCTGCCTTCGGACTATATTGGCCCTGTCATGGAATTGTGCCAAGAACGGCGTGGCGTTTATATTGGCATGGAATATATGGCTGCAAACCGCGCCATTTTACGCTATGAATTGCCATTGAATGAAATTATTTATGACTTCTTTGACACGCTAAAATCCAGAAGCCGTGGTTATGCATCCTTTGATTACGACTTGCTGGGGTATCAGCGCAGTGAACTTGTCAAACTTGATATTATGGTTCACCATGAGCCTGTTGACGCACTTTCTTTTATTGTTTTCTCTAAAACTGCTGCTGAACGCGGGCGCAGAATGGCTGAAAAGCTCAAGAAGGAAATACCAAGACATCAGTTTGAAATTCCCATTCAGGCATGTATTGGTGCAAAAGTTATTGCCCGAGAAACCATAGGCGCAATGCGCAAAGATGTTTTAGCAAAATGCTATGGCGGTGACATTACCCGTAAGAAAAAGTTGCTTGAAAAACAAAAAGAAGGCAAAAAGCGTATGCGTAGCATAGGTTCAGTTGAAGTACCTCAACAAGCATTCATGAACGTATTAAAGCTGGACGAAGCATAATTTGAGGTTATATCATGACAATAAAATATGGCAAACTCATTCGTGACAACATTCCAGATATTATCAAATCACAAGGCAAAATACCCGTTACAAAGGTGCTTTCAGATGATGAATACAAGCATTTTCTAGGCAAAAAATTGCTGGAAGAAGTCCATGAGTATCTTGAAGATAACTGTATAGAAGAATTTTGTGACATTTTAGAAGTCATGGATGCGATTAAAAAAAATATGAACTTTACCAATGCCGAGATTAAATCAGCTCAATCGGCAAAGACTTTGAAGAATGGCAGGTTTGAAAAGAAGCTGTTTTTAGAAGAAGTTGTAGAGACGAATACAACAATATGCTAAAACCCCTCTGTTTTCCTGCGGCAGTGGGTTATACATAGACGGCTATGTATAGTAGCTGGGGACTGATTTGCATAAATAAGGAGGAAATGTCATGAAAATTTTAATCATCAACGGAACACCCAAAACAGATGGAATCACATATTCTTTTGTGGAAACAGCAAAAGAAACCTGTATCAGCATTGGGGCAGAGTCAGATATTATAACCTTGGCTGGGGCATATGGTGTAAACCTTCAAAAATGTAAAATGTGTGACGAAGGTTGGGGCATATGTTTTAAAGAACATTACTGTATCTTCGGAGAAAAAGACGGTTTTAGCCTATTGCAGGAAAAAGTTAAAAGTGCAGATGCTTACATTTTTATAACCCCTGTGTATTGGGGTGAAATGAGTGAAATGCTCAAGATTTTCTTAGACAAACTCCGCCGTTGTGAAGCCACAAAACAGTGGGACAGCCGTGAAGCACAAATATCATTTATCAAAGGCAAACCCAGTATTTTTGTAGCCAATGCAGGCGGCGGCGGTGGGGGTATTGTGTCAACCTTTGCAGGGTTAGAGCGTGCAGTTGTTCAAATGGGCGGTGACGAATGGCCTCGGGAAACAGCAGGTATTTTTGACATGATTGCAGTCAACCGTTGGAACCAAGCCTATAAACGCGATACATTAAAATCAGCAATCACAGAAATGTACGCCTATTATAATGGCAAAACAATGGTTCCCATGAATCAAGGCAAGTATGAGAAGTAATATAAAAGGCGTAGAACTTTCATTTGAAACTGCCAGCACAGTATTCTCGCCTCAAGGCATAGACAAGGGGACGCTTGCAATGCTTTCCCTTGTTGCGTTTTCCCAAGGGGATAAAATACTTGACCTTGGTTGCGGATATGGCGTAGTTGGAATTTATGCCGCAAAGGTCATTGGGGAAGAAAATGTCGTCATGAGCGATATAAGCAAAAAGTGTATAGAACTATCACAAAAAAATGCCCTCAATAATCACGTCGGTAATATAAAAATCATTCAAAGTGACGGGTTTAAAGACCTTTACGATAAAGATTTTACATTTATTCTTTCAAACCCACCCTATCATGCTGATTTTTCCATTGCCAAGCATTTTATAGAAAAAGGTTTTAATCGCCTACAAGTTGGCGGTACAATGGTTATGGTGACAAAAAGGAAAGATTGGTATAAAAATAAACTTCAAGCCATCTTTGGCGGCGTAAAAGTAAGGGAAGTCGATAGTTATTTTGTATTCCTTGCAGAAAAACGCGGCATACACTATGCAAACAAGAAACAGAGGAAAACATAATGGCAATCATAAACTCCACAACAAACTTTAGAGTTTTGCAATGGTGTAAGTTAAAAAATAAAGCCTTCCGCGATAAACAGAAATTATTTATCGCAGAAGGCTATCATTCTGTGCTTGAGGCATCTAAAGCAGGATGTCTGAAGGAAGTCATTACAACCGAGAAAAACAGAGATGTTAACGTGCCATCATTTCAAGTCACCTATGAAGTCATGGAAAAAATATCATCTATGGCAACACCCACAAAAATCATAGGCATTTGTTGTTATCCCGAAGAGACTGATTATGGCAATAAAATTTTACTGATTGACCAAATACATCACCCTGGTAATCTTGGCACAATCATGAGAAGTGCTGTTGCTTTTGGCATTGACACCCTTGTGTTAAACAACAGTGTTGATGCATATAATCAAAAAGTCATACAAGCATCACAAGGGATGATATTCCACTTAAATATACTAAAACGCCCTATAAAAGATTTTATTTTGGAGCTAAAAACCCGAAAGTATCAAATCATAGGCACGGATGTAAAAGAAGGTATAGACCTTCATACAGTCAAATCAAGGGGTAAACATGCTGTCTTGGTAGGCAATGAAGGCGAAGGGGTGAGTGATGACCTGCTAAACTTTTGTGATGTCAAGATAAATATAAAAATGCATGAAAAGTGTGAGTCTTTAAACGTTGGCGTGGCCACAAGCATCATATTATTTAATCTCACTTAATATCAAAATATATCTTGCAACACAAGCACCCATAACACACAAGTTATAACAACAAAAATCATTATAGCGATAATACCAAAGTTGAATTTAACAGAACTGTCTTGTTCTGTTGTTGGTGGTAAAAGGTTTGCCAATCCCAAAGCAGACTTTACATGTTTGTATAGAAGTATAGTAAATGCAACATTTAAACCATTTTTTATTAAGTTAAAAGGCAAAAATGCAGGCAATAAAAGTTCAGCAACTTGCGCTCTGGGAACACCCATATAGATAGGCGCAACGAGATAGTTCCAAAGCATCATAGCGATAGTGGCTGTAAAGAACCCTGCAATCAGCCCATATACCGCACCCTTCAGGGTGCGATTTTTTTTGTAAATGTACGCTGCCGGACAGCAAAAGGCACTACTTGCGATGATGTTCATAATCAATCCCCAAAAACCTGTTTGACTGACCGTGAACATTTGTACCACAGAAACCACTACTGTAATCATAAAAGCAGCCATAGGCCCAAAGATAAAACCCCCAATTGCAATAACCACATCTTTGGGGTCGTATCTAAGAAATAGGACAATGGGTACCCTAGCAAAAGCCGCCAAAACAAAAGCGATTGCACTTAACATTGCTAAAGTTGTGAGTTTTTTTGTGTTCATTATATAAACCTCCTATAATTTGGGGGCATATAAAAAGCCCCGTGCAAAATGAACACAGGGCAATAAAAGCAAAGCCATACACAAATAAAACATATGACACTTCTTCCATCCAGACTTGGAGATTTTAGAAAAAATCTCATCACTGTTGGTTTCGGAGTTTCACCGAATCGGCATCCTGCATATAGGATGTTCGCGGACTGTACCGCCAGTAGGGAATTTCACCCTGCCCTGAAGTATGTTTTTATGATATATTGATTTTTATTTTTTGTCAACTAACAAGATTCGTTTCATTTCATCAAGAATCCTTAAAAATTGATAGTGATATGCCTTTGACGAAATCTAAGGAGTAAGTTATACTTAAAGATGAGTTTTTGGGGGTGACGTGTTGATTAGATTTAAGTTAGTACTAACAGTCATTTTTGGGGTTATTGTTCTTACAGCTTGCGCTGGAGACAATACACTGGAAATGATGTGGGCAGAAAGTGAAAATATATCCTTGCCGCAAAGTTTATATATCGATGATTACAATGAAATTACTGAAGCAGATGAAAGTCCATCACTCATTATCACCCAAAGTGAAGATTCATTTCACACGAGTGTTTTTACAAACCCTACTTCGCCTGATGACGAAGATTACAATGATATAATAGAGGACAATCCCATGGAAACACTACAAATACACCCAGAACTTGGAAGACAGCCTATGATAGCACTCACCTTTGATGATGGGCCTGGTCCACTTACCCTGTATATTGTAGATATGCTTGTAAGATATGGCGGATACGCAACCTTTTGTGTCATTGGCAATCGTGTTGAGCGATGGGATGATGTTGTTTTACAAATCGTTGAGTCTGGAAATGAAGTTATTGGGCATTCATGGAATCACCAAAATTTTAGTCTGCTTAACGAAGATGCCATCGCCGCACAGATTCTTGACACAAGTGCGGCAATTGAAGGAATTACAGGTGTTCAAACGCCTCCCATTTTCCGTGCGCCCTATGGAATTGTTAATACACGCGTGCGCAACACCTCACGTGAGCTGGGCTATAGCATTTTAAATTGGACAATAGATTCTGTTGATTGGCGTGACCGCGATGCAGATATCATTTACGAACGCATTATGGAAGAAGCCCGTGACGGCGCAATTGTTCTATTGCATGACATTCATCCCACCACCATTGAGGCAATGGAGCGTGTTATTCCGTCACTGATTGAACAGGGTTTTCAGCTTGTTACCGCATCCTATCTTATCGACTACTTTTATGGCGGATTAGTGCCTGGCTTTGAGTTTAGAGGACTTCGCCCAGGAGAAACTGCCAGAGATGCAACTATGAGAGCCGCCCTTGAACGTGTAGAGGAAGACGCAGAAGCGGAATAATGTGCAGAAAGTATTTTCATTATAGGTATCCTAATCGTTGTGGAAGGAGCATTATAAAAGTATGTATGAAGCCATAGTCTTTCTAGCAGAAGGCTTTGAAGAAATAGAGGCCATAGGCACTTTAGATATCTTGCGGCGCGGCGGGGTAAAAGCCGCCAGCGTATCCCTTACAGGGCAACACAGTGTAACAGGTGCCCATGGTATAACCATCCAAGCCGATATTATACTTGACCAACTGCCTGGTATAGAAGGTACAATGCTAATCATTTCCTGTGACGGTTCAGGCATTGCAGCTTTACACAAGCATGAAATTTTACATGAATTGTTGAAACTTCACCATTCTGATAGCGGCAAAATAGCCGCCATATGCGCTGCGCCAACCATTCTGGGTAAACTGGGAATTTTAGCGGACAAAACCGCTGTTTGCTATCCATCCCTAGCCAACAATCTAAAAGCCGCCCGTTACGGTGAAACCTCTACTGTAACCGATGGTAACATAACCACTTCCAAATCCGCAGGCACAACAATGGACTTTGCCCTAGAATTAGTGCGCATAATAAAAGGCAGCGAAGCCGCTGCCAAAGTAGCTGTTAATATGCAGTTGATATAAAATCTGAAGCCACAACCAAAACCAAAAATGCAACACCAATACCCGCCATTACCTTTTGCCAGATACCGTATTTAGGCAGTTTAATACCAGAAATCATCAGTGCCCCAACAACAAAGAAAGTCAAAGCGGAAACCCAAATGGGAATCCCATACATAACGACACACCAGATTGCAATAGTCACAAGCATCATTGACCCTGGCACAGGCAAGCCTGTAAAAAATTTGCCTGCATCACCAATATTATAGTAAGAAAGTCTCCAAAGCCCACACATGCAGTACACGATTAAACCTGCAACCACCAGCGGATAAAGGGGATATTCACCCAACACATCATGAACCATCCAAATGGGAATGATGATGCATGTAAAAAAGTCTACAAAGGAATCAAGATACCGCCCAAAATCGGACACTTGGTTAAGTTTTGCTGCAACAAATCCATCAACCACATCCATGACCCCTGCAAGAAACAGAAAAATAATAGCCATGCGCAAGTCACGTTGAGTTAAAAAATAGCAAGCAAAAATACCTAAAACCATTCCAAAGGTGGTTATCAAGTTGGGAATGTTAAAATGTTTTAGTGAGGGGAAATATTTAGTCATACTATGCCTCCAATAGCAGTGCCGATGGTGGTTTTTGTTTCTATGCCATCAATGGTACGCAAAACTAAATCTATTGACGGCATAAAAGTATCCTTTTTCAAAAACATAAGTACAAGTGAACCGCCCGGTTTAAAGTAACTGGCAACTTCCCCCCGCTTCACTTTTTGTCCCTCATCAAAACAATGTACAATGCTGCCGACAAAGGTTGCACCAACTTCCACCAATGCAACATCACCAAAATTTTCTGTAGAAAATTGAATAAGTGCGCGCTTATTTCGGCAGTACAAACCCATGACGCGCTTTAATGCAAGGGGGCTGACAGAATATAAATCCCCTTTAATCATACGGGTGCTTTTAACCATTCCATCATCAAAAAAATGCATTCTATGATAATGGGCAGGTGTTAGCCGAATACTAACCATTGTGCCGCCTTCATATTCACGGGCAAGCGCTGCGTCAGCAAAAAGTTCCTCCAGTGAAAAATGTGAACCTTTCGCCGTAATAATCTGTTCTGATTTAATGTCAGGAAACACACTAACAAACCCTTCACAAGGTGAACCAAGGGACGATGGCACGTCTGGAAATGCGACACCAGACTTTTCCCGCGCAAAAAATTGTGCAAAGTTTTTGTATGTTCCCTCACAGCCTGTCATATCTACATTGTATTTTTCAATAAACTCGGGAATTATTTTGGCAGACATTTTTGTACGGCAATACGCCCCATATATACGGCTAAGGGTCTTTCGTTTCACTAGCCATAAAAGTGATGCGCCGCCTATAGGGTTTTCGTAAATAAGACGCATCCAGCGTTCGGGGTTTATTTTTTCTTTCTCTAACTGCCCATCATTATATATCCAAATTTGTTGTTGACGTTCCAGTCTGGCTTGCTTTCGCAGCCTTCGACTTGATAATTTCGGCAATCTCCGCCGAAGTTGCAATCTTTTCATCAGACACCTCGTCATTATGTAGCTTTAAAAATTTTGATAAAAATGGAGAAATCAATATATAAATTCCCCAAGCTGATTTCATTAACTTAAAAAAACGCGCCCCAAACCGCACCACGGACGATTTCCGAAATGCATTGAATCGCGTGAAAATAAAAATCGTTCCAGACAAAAATAAAACCAACGCGGCAAGCTTAGGCATATTATGCCACTTAATATTTATATGAGCGAAGTCCACAATATATCCTCCAGACAAAGTCTATTATAAACAACAATACTACAAATGCCAAGTAAAACTAGACAACTTCCATTAAAATCATAAACATTGCAAATAAAATTGTAACGATAACAAGAGACTTGGTGATAATGGGTTGTCTTTCTTCAACAGTTTCAATGTCAGCATTAACCTGCACATTTCTACGCCCATTCCACACTTTAAAAGGGGTATAAATGGCAAGGAAAAGCCCAAGACTAAATGCTGCAAAAATCCCAAGTGTAAGCATTGCCATTGCAGAAGAAATTTCAGGGGTATAATAATCATAAGCAACATCCTCTGCATTCATTACAAAAAAAGCAATGAACACCTGTATTGTATTGTTTATGATATGCGCCCAAATTCCAGCCCAAATAGACCTTGTGTAGTATACAAAAAGAAACCACACAAAACCTGCGACTGCTGTGAAAAAAAACTGTTGCATGTTCATGTGAATTATCCCAAAAAAAAGCCCGTTGACTAATGCCGCCTGAATAACAGGTGCTTTTTTATATCCAGAAAAAATCACACCTCTAAAGACTAATTCCTCAAAAAATGAAGGCACAATGCCAATAAAAAACAATGCCCATAATAAATTATATTCAAACACAATTTCATTAGCCGTTTCAGTAATATAATCAGTAAAAAACAATTGAGAGATTGTAGCAACCAGCGTAAGCACAGGCACGAGTGTAATGGTCATGCCGAAAATCATAAGTATGTTTAAAATCCCCAGTTTTTGCATGGGAAGTATATCTTTGATTCGCCCGCGATTAAGCCACAAAGCAACTGCAACAGGAATACCAAAGCCTAAAACTTGCATAGCAAAAAGTCCCATGCCTGGGGATAAGGTCACAAAATCCATGAGCGTCACAAGTATCACACTTGCGATAATAAACCACAAAAACATCAAAAGCATAAACCGATTAGATTTTCTGGGTGTCATAGTATAAAGTCCTCCATTTCTCAAAAGCATATTGCAAGTGACACCTATTGTCAATTATGCTATCATTTTATTGAGGTGAATCATATGTCTAGCATAAGACTTGAAAAAACTTACCCTGTGCCTAAGGATGCCGTATGGGCGTACTTAATAAAAGATGAACTTTTAACATCCTGGTGTATGCCTACAAAAGGCTTTGTACTAGAAAAGGGGCAAGGGTTTGTTTTTAACATTCCGCCCAATATTTTTTTCAGCGGCACTTTTCATAATACCGTCATAGATTTTGAAGACGGTGCATTGCTATCCTATAAATGCACCGCTACAAAACCAAAGCTGGATACGATAGTAAAATGGACATTGATAGAAAAAAATAGTACAACCCAATTAGCCCTTGAACACAGCGGTTTCAAAAGTACGCAATGGCTTACAAAAATTATGCTTAAAAGCGGATGGAAAAAAATGATGTATTCTCATTTATATGAAACGCTAGTCAAAAGCTAGCACCGCCCGCTTGCCCTCCATTGTTTTGCGTTTCATGAAACATGCGATTCCTCTAGTGGTGACTATGCTAAAAACCCCATCTGAAATTACAGATGGGGTTTGTTTTATGTTTTTACTTAAAGTTACACCACTGCAATGGCATCAATTTCTACAATTGCACCTTTTGGCAAGGCTGTGACTTGGTAGCAAATTCTTGCAGGAGGCTCTCCTTTGAAGAAACTTGCATAGATGTCGTTCATTTTTGAAAAGTTTGCCATGTCTGTTAACAAAATTGTGCATTTTAGCAACTTGTCCATTCCGCTTCCTGCGGCTTCTAAAATGGCTTCCAAATTTTTCATTACTTGAGTTGTTTGCTCCTCAATACCACCGGGTACAAATTCGCCTGTAGCAGGGTCGATAGGTAGTTGACCAGATACGTACACCGTGCCGTTATCCACAGTCGCTTGAACATATGGCCCGATAGCTGCCGGGGCTTTTTCGGTGTTGATTGTCTTCTTCATGATTATCCTCCTAATATTTTTACATACTATAATAGGATTGATTCTAAAGACTTTGACATGTTGTGTCAATGTGCAAACTCTTTTTTTGCCTTTTCGTCAAGCTGTGATATACTGTATATTAGAATATGTCAGCGAAAGGAGCCATCCTCATGGCAGCAAGTAGCAAAATTACTAAAAAACAAATAAAAGACGGTGTTATCGAACATTTAAGAAAGGATTATCGCAAGACTATTGCCACGGCAAGCAACGCGCAAATTTACAATGCACTTGCGATGACCATTAAAGATGTAATTAGTGATAATTGGATTAAAACCCATGACTATTTTGAAAAATCTGATGTAAAAACCGTGTACTACCTATCCATGGAATTTTTGATGGGACGCTTCATGGGTAATGCAATTTTGAATTTATCCCTTACAGACACAGTGGCAGAAGCTTTAAATGAATTAGGCATTGACATTAACTTGGCAGAAGATTCTGAACCTGACCCTGGGCTTGGCAATGGCGGGCTTGGTCGGCTTGCGGCATGTTTTCTTGACTCACTTTCAACCCTTGGTTATCCTGCATATGGCTGTGGAATCCGCTATCATTACGGTATTTTTGAACAGCATATTGAAAATGGATATCAAGTGGAAAAGCCTGATAACTGGATTCAGCATGGCGACCCTTGGGGTGTAAGACGTGATGAATATGCCAAAGAAATTAAATTCGGCGGACGAGTCATCACTAAAAAAGATGAAAATGGCGAATACCGTTTTGACTTAGAAGATTACCAAAGTGTAATGGCTGTCCCCTATGATTATCCTGTAGTGGGATATAACACGAAAATGGTTAACACTTTGCGCCTGTGGGACGCAGAGCCTGTAAATCGTTTTGATTTGCAATCTTTTAACCAAGGGCAATATGACAATGCAGTTGAGGAGCTTAACCTTGCACGTAAATTATCATCGGTTTTGTATCCGGCAGATGAACATGTTTCTGGTAAGGAATTGCGCTTACGCCAGCAATATTTCTTCATTTCTGCAACCATTCAGCGGGTATTACTACAATTTGAAGCCCGTCATGGTAAAAACTTTGAAAAGTTGGCTGACCATGTACAATTTCAATTGAATGACACACACCCTGCAATGGCTATTGCAGAATTCATGCGTGTTTTGCTTGATGTGTATTATTTGCCATGGGATAAAGCGTGGGAAATTACACGGGCAACCTGTGCCTATACAAACCATACCCTTATGAGTGAAGCGTTAGAAAAATGGCCTGTTGAACTTTTCAGCCGTTTGCTTCCGCGGGTTTATATGATTATTGATGAAATTAACCGCCGATTCTGTGCCAATTTAGTCGAGTGGTATGGCAATGACCCCGAGCGTATTCGCTCCATGGCCATTTGCGCCGATGGGCAGGTAAAAATGGCACATCTTGCAATTGTAGGCAGTCATTCTGTAAACGGCGTTGCGGCAATTCACACCAATATTTTGAAAGAAATTGAGCTTAAAAACTTCAATGAGCTTTATCCTGAGAAGTTTAATAATAAAACCAATGGTATCACTCCGCGCCGCTGGCTTGCAAAATGTAACCCTGCCCTTTCTAACCTTATCACTTCAAAAATTGGCGGCGATTGGGTGACAGATTTAGACCAGCTTGCACAGTTAAAGCCCTTGGCAAAAGATAAAGCTTTCCAAAAAGCATTCATGGATGTGAAACGGGAAAATAAAGTTGAATTGTCAAATCAGTTCCGCAGAGATTTTGGTATTGGTATTGACCCTGATTCTATTTTTGATATTCAAGTGAAACGCTTGCACGAGTATAAACGGCAACTTTTAAATATTTTCCATGTCATTGATTTGTATAACACAATCAAGATGAATCCCAGCTTGGACATTCAGCCGCGCACTTTTATTTTTGCAGCAAAGGCCGCCGCCAGTTATCATCGGGCAAAGATTATCATTAAGCTCATTAACTCTGTTGCAGAAGTTGTTAACAATGACCCTGCCATTGATGGGCGCATTAAAGTGCTGTTTTTGCCCAATTACAGGGTTAGCATGGCAGAATATCTCATCCCTGCATGTGATGTTTCCGAGCAAATTTCCACCGCAGGCAAAGAAGCCAGCGGAACAGGGAATATGAAATTCATGCTCAACGGCGCAGTAACCATAGGCACACTTGACGGTGCAAATGTTGAAATGCTTGAAGAAGTAGGCAAAGATAATATTTTCATCTTTGGCATGACAGCAGACCAAGTGCATTCGTTGACGGTCAGTGGCAATTACGCCCCATGGGACTTGTACAACATGGATTTTAATGTGCGAAACGTGCTAACGACCCTTATAAACGGGACACTAGACCCAAATCATGACCTTTTCCGTGAGGTTTATGATGCCATGCTTAATGGCTATGGCGGAGCGCGTCCTGATGAATATTATGTATTGCAAGATTTTGCGGCATACAAAGCTGCCCAAGCGCAAGTTGACCTTGCATATAAAGACAAGAGCCGCTGGGCGCAAATGGCAATCATGAACACTGCTAGTGCAGGCAAGTTCTCTAGCGACCGTACAATTCGCCAGTATGCAGATGAAATTTGGAATTTAAAAACGGTAAAAATTTAACACGTGATTTGCAGATGTGAAAGGAATATTTTAATCCATGAATAGGCAAGCAAAAATGGCTTTTGTAGGGTTTATCACCACTTTGTTAATCGTTGGCGGTCTTGCACTGTTGGTGATTTTTGTGATTATTCCCGCAGTTCAAGATATGGACATTATGCCAAACTTAGGCTCGACAAACCGAAATGTTGTAGATTTCCACACTCATTTTAATCTCAATCCCAATGTGCCGCAATTAGTGCTTGACGGACAGCGCATGACCAATATCCAACCTCCCTTGGTAGAATACCAAGATGGGGTTGGTCATGTGTATCTTCGCTTTGATTTTCTTCGAGAGTATATTGACCCTTTTCTCTTTTGGGATAATGGTGCAGGGGTTTTCTTCGCATCCACAAGGTATGACATGATGGAATTTACACCAAACAGCCACACATTTTTGCTTAATGACAGTGTACAATCCTTGGAAGTGCCTATTCGCCGCATGTACGATATGGTGTATGTTCCTGCGGCGTTACTTCATGGGTTATATGCCATCACCATTGATTATCACCCTGAATACAACATGGTTGTTATCACTTCTGCGAATCAGTTACAATCTGTAAGCACTGTTTCCGTCGCTCGTGCAGACATTCGCTACTGGGGCGGAAACAATGCTCCAATAACCGCTCAGGTTGGGCAGGGGACACAATTATTTGTTTTTCCCGAAAGTGAAAACAGCAATGAAGTATGGATACGTGTACGCACCCCTCATGGACTTTTAGGCTATGTAGAGCGTTCCAGCTTAGATAATATTTATGAAGGGTATCTGCCCCTTGACCGCGAACCCATTTTGCATGACTGGGTGAATAACTTTCAACATCACCCGCCAAATTGGCAAGAAGGCGTACCTGTAAATATGACGTGGGATGCAATTTATCACGTAGACGCAAATGTCAATCGAATGCAGCTTCCGTTACATCCAAGCTTGAATGTTATCTCACCCCAATGGTTTCGTATTGACCCTGCGGGGACGCATATCAATTCTATTGCCAGCCGTGCCTACGTTGACTGGGCGCATAGTCATGATGTATATGTTTGGCCGAAGGTTTTTGATGTGGATAACGGGCGTGTTCGTGACTTTTTGTTTGAACGGGAACATCGTCGTCATGCCATTGAACAACTCATTGATTTTGTGGAAACTTACAACCTGGATGGTTTAAATATTGATTTTGAACATTTAACAGCAACCCAAGGCCCATACAAAGTTCAATTTCTACGTGAACTCGCCATCCCAATGCGTCAAAGAGGTGTTGTGCTTTCTACAGCAGTACTTGTACCCTTGCCTGACACGACTTTTTATCGCAGAGACTTGATTGCACTCACCGTAGATTTTGTTCAAGTGATGACCTATGACCAACATTGGGGTGTTGCCGCTGGTGTTGGGCCAAATGCCTCACTTCCATGGGTAGAATGGGGCGTGAATAATATGCTTAATGGCATTGCGCCAGAGTTTGGTGTGCCCGCCAATCAGCTTATTATGGGGCTACCCTTTTACAGCCGTGTGTGGCGTGAAGTTTCTGCCACAAATGATTTAAGCCAAAGGGCTTTATATATGGACTACGCTCGAAACTTTATGGAAGAACGGAATGTCAATTGGGTTTGGGATGACAGTTATGGTTCTTACTTTGGGGAAGCCGGTGTTATTGAAGATAACGAATTTGTCACATATCGCGTATGGCTGGAAGACCCCCGCTCTATTGGTGCAAAAATGCAAATTGTTCTTGCCCACGATTTAGCTGGCGTTGCAAGTTGGAGAAGAGGAATGGAAACTCCAGAAACATGGGATACAATAAGTCATTATTTAGGAATAGGTAGGTGAGCGTGTGAAAATTGACGCAAAAATGAAGTCACTTGTCATGATTGGATTAGGCGTAGGTGCCGCTGCCGTAGTCGTTTCGTTACTTTTTTCTCTACTCATGGGACTTGGCGGAATGGCATTTATCATTGCTATTGTCATTGCCACAGTCATACTAGGTATCGGATTTGCTATTTTAATGTCCCAAAGTTCAGAAATTAGCAAAACATATACCAAAGACACAGGCTATCTTCATGCCGCTGTCTCTGCCATGGCAGAAGGCAATTTTAATGCCAATTTAAGTCCTCATAAATTGGATGAACTTGGTTTAATTGAAGCGTCACTCTATCAGTTGGCACAAGTTCAAAAAGATTTAATTATGGATGTTGACGCTTTGACAAAGCATCATAAGGAAGGTGATACAGATGTACTCATTGATGAAAAGTTATATCATGGCGGATACCGCGGTTTAGTTGAACACCTTAACGGCACAATATCCGAGCATGTGAAGACAGCGTTTATCATTGCTGACAGCGTTCAAGCACTTGCACACGGTAAGCTTGATACAGAAGTTGCACCTTTATACGGAAAAAAGGCTAAAGTCAGCACCGCCATTGAGGAACTCCACACATGTATTCGCACATTCAGCGGAGATATTCAATCGGCAACAAATGCTACAAAGCGTGGAGAATCCCACCAAATGAACACATCGACATATGTAGGACACTGGCGTACACTTGCAGATGAACTAAACGGGCTTTTTTCTGCAATGGCAAAAGCTGTTGATGCCGCAGGTAAAAATCAAGCGGCTGAACCCCTGAAACCTATTGAGCAAAATATGCCTGTGAATGATGGCAAATTTGAAAAAATGGCAGCAGAACTTACAGCCATTACCCAAGCCCTTGATACAGATATCACACAAATTATTGGTAATACCCGCATGATAATACAACCTGCGTCAGAACAGCAATACTTGGCGCAAAACATCAATACTGCATTGGCAGAGGTTAGTTCCCAATCAGAAAAAACTGCTGATGGTGCAAACCGTGCCGCAGGGCTTGCATCAACTGCCGTGGAAAATGCAAATGCTGGGCAAAATGAAATGGCTAACATGTTAGATGCCATCGACGGGATTCGTGTTTCTTCTGAAAACATTTCCCGCATCACGGATGTAATCAATTCCATTGCCATGCAAACAAACTTGCTGGCGTTAAATGCCGCCGTTGAAGCGGCACGGGCAGGGGTTCATGGTAAAGGATTTGCAGTCGTTGCAGAAGAAGTACGCAGTCTTGCTGTCAAAAGCAAAGAAGCGGCTGCCCAAACGACTGAACTTATTGCAGAGTCTATGAATAGGGTGCAACAAGGTACAATGACTGCAAAAAACACGGCATCAGCACTAGAACGTGTCGTCAGTGATGTACAGGAAATTGATAAAATTGTAGGTGGTATTGCACAAGTAGCAGGTGGACAACATCATGCCATTGCACAAGTGGCAAATAGCACAACCCGACTTGCTGACAGCGCGCAACAAGTCGTCACTGCCATTGAGCAAACAACGGTAACCGCAGAAGCACTAGGAAATCAAGCAGATGTTTTACGCAAATTAGCCACCAACAATGGCGGTGGAACGTATGCTAAGACTGTAAAAAGAAATGACACCCCACCACCTGCCCCAAAGCCTGTTGAAAAACCAATACCCAAAACACCAGCAAAGCCAATAGAATCAAAGCCTGTGGTGACAAAACCTATTGAAAAAAAACCTACACCTTCAATAAAGCCAGCTCCAGTATCACCTGTTGCGGCTAAACCCACAATGCCAACGTATACACCACCGGCACTACCCAAAGCCGTTCCCACAGCACCACCAAAGGCAGAAACACCAAAACCCGTGCCTGCACCAACAAAAAAACCTGAACCAACACCCTATAAAAGACCTTCACAACAAAAAAGTTTAGACCAAGCACCCGCACCTGCTACAAAAGTAAAGGTCAATGCACCATCAGGTGCCCATGAGTATGAGCGCAAAGATTTTGGAAAGTATTAAAAACCCAATAAAAGGGCTTGTAGAAAAACTACAGCCCTTTTATTAAAGACAGGTGAAAAAAATGGATTATACATCAGCAGTTCAAGTAAACAATGATGTTATTTTGTCAGATATCAAGCATTTTGACCTTGGGCAAATTCTGGACAATGGGCAAGCCTTTCGATGGACAGCAACATCGCCTACATCTTTTACAGGCATAGCCCATAATCGTCGTCTCAATCTTACACTCAAAAATGCAACATTAACGCTTCACGACACGACATTACAAGGATTTGAAACCCTATGGAAACCTTACTTTGACCTTACACGAAACTATACGATTCTCCGTCAAGACCTTTCAAAGGACTGTCAAAATCTATCCCGTGCCATGGTATTTTCCCCTGGGCTTCGCCTAATGAAACAAGACCCGTGGGAAATTTTAATTTCATTTATACTCAGCCAAAACAGCAATATTCCACGCATAAAAAAGATGATATCTGGACTATGCGAAAAATACGGAACGAAACTACCCTGCGGCGGCTATACTTTTCCAAAGGCAGAAACCCTTGCAATACTGACACAAGAAGACCTTGCTGACATAAAAACAGGATACCGTGCCGCATACATAATAGACGCTGCCCGCTGTACTGCTGAAGGAAGATTTAATCCAACAGAATTATCTCAAAAAACTTCCGATGAAATACATTCCCAACTTTTAAAAATCCACGGTGTAGGCCCAAAAGTTGCCGACTGTGTTTTATTATTTGGGTTTGCACGCATAGAGCGTTTTCCACTGGATGTGTGGATGAAGCGTGTGATGACCACCCTATACCCTCAAGGGTTTCCAAAGACATTACAACCTTATAGCGGAATAGCCCAGCAGTTTTTATTCCATTATGCCCGCACAAGTTCCGCGTTTGACAGCGAAACAAAATAGAAAATGAATTTTATCTTGCTTGCTTGTTAAGATTATGTCATACTATATTGTACACATTGTCAATCAAAAGCCCTTAAAAAATGACTTTTTCAGTGAAGAAAAGGAGCGTTTAAAATGTATGGTACGCTAAGTCTATTGATTCTCATTTTAATCCCTATTGCAATACTTACAATTGCTTTAATGATTGCAGCTATTGTAAGTATTGCAAAAAAACCGAATATCCCCGGAAATAGTGATAAGACGGTATGGCTATTGATAGTTATTTTAATCAATATCATTGGCCCCATTATTTATTTCGCAGTGGGTTCAAGTAAAATGGATGAAAACTTTGCAAGATATACAGACATGCAGGAAGGAATGAACTTGTGAAAAATGCTGTTGAAACACAAAATCTAACCAAGCAATATAAAACGACACTGGCTGTAGACAACATTAACATATCTGTGCCGGAAGGTTGTACTTGTGGCTTTTTGGGCAAAAACGGTGCAGGCAAGACCACTACTTTAAAAATGCTGGTAGGCTTAAACAAACCAACCAAGGGCAGTATTTCCATCATGGGCGAGGCGCAACGCTATGGACACCAAGGTACAAAGTCCTTTGGCTATCTTCCTGACGTACCCAATTTTTATGGATATATGACCGCACCTGAATTTCTTGATTTAAGCGGTAAATTATGCGGTATTCCAAAAACAACGCGTAAGGAACGCATACAGTCTTTACTTAAAAAAGTAGGGCTTGATAAAACCCGCACCAGAATTGCAGGATTTTCCCGCGGTATGAAACAAAGGCTGGGTATCGCACAAGCCATGATTAACCACCCACCTGTTATATTTTTAGACGAGCCTATTTCTGCCTTAGACCCTATAGGACGCAGGGATGTTGCAGAAATAATCCGTTCTTTAGAAAATACAACGGTCATCCTTTCAACACATATCTTGGCTGATGTGGAACATAGCTGTGACTATGTACTCATCATCGAAAAGGGAAAAATTTTAGCACAGGATTATTTAGTCAATTTGAAACAAAAACATGCATCAAATACATCTAAAATCCGCTTCCTACAGGAAAGTGACGCACAAAAGTTTGCGCAAAAAGCAATTGAATCAAAACTTTCTGTTGAAGTGGTCAACCCTGTAGAAATGCTGATTCGTGCAGAAGCCCGTGCAGCCATCGGCATTTTGCACACCCATGGGCTTGCATTTGAATCACTGGCAAACCACACCCCCACGTTGGAGGATATTTTTTATGAGGTTATTCAATAACTACCGTGCCTTCCTGGGGAAGGAACTTATGGAAAACTTGCGTACCAAAAAATTCTTGGTGATGATATGTGTGTTTTTATCTTTTGCCATGACAAGCCCGCTTTTGACACGCTTTATGGGGGAATTTTTAGCCTTTATGCTGCCTGGTGAAGATGAAATGGCGATGGCAATGGCAAATGCAATGGGTACGCCCACGTGGGTGGATAGCTATATTCAGATTTATGGTAACTTAGGGCAAATTGGTGCAATTACCGTTTTACTTTTGTTCATGGGTATTATCTTGCGTGAAAAGCGCAGTGGCACAGCAGACTTGGTTTTTACTAAAGGGCTTCAGCCCAGCGCATTCGTACTTGCGAAATTCACCATGGCAGGGATACTCATACTGATTACTGTCATTGCAAGCGTACTGATTGGATATATCTATACGTTGGTGTTATTTGAGTATGGCGGAAATCTTGGGCATGTATTCCTTGGCGGGTTAGTGTTTGGCGTATTTATGCTGATGATGCTTGCAATCATCATGCTTTGCTCTGCCATTGCAAGAAGCACAGCCATTAGTGCTGTACTTGGATTTTTTGCATTCTTCTTTTTTATAGTTCTTAGTGCAATTCCTGTCATTGGCGTATTCACACCTGGAACGCTTATGGCAGGAAGCCCAATAGAGATTACCCTAGGGCATACGCCTGACAGATTTATTATTGCTTTCATTTCAACCATTCTAATCACCGTTTTGTCTTTATTGGCGGCAACAAAGGTCACTGCCACAAGGCAGATGTAACAGTTTCATGAAAAGGATTGACGAATACTGGCTTTGTAGCTATAATGTTCGGACGTAGCCTTAGAATAAGGCATAGGAATTTGCAGAGTAAGAGGTGACATATGAAAAGAACGTTTCAGCCTAAGAAAAGGCAACGCGCAAAGGAACATGGTTTCCGTAAGCGTATGAGTTCCGCAGGTGGACGCAAAGTGTTGCAAAGAAGACGTTTAAGAGGCAGACATAAACTCAGTGCTTAGTCCGCTTCCGTCTATTAAAAGAACGCAGGATTTCCAAAAAGTTTTTAAAAAGGGCAGACATGCTGTTTCACCAGTATTTGTTGTTTATGCCCTTGCCAATGACTTAAATGTAAGCAGGATTGGGCTTTCTGTAAGTAAGAAGGTTGGTGGCGCGGTTGTTCGCAACCGCGTTAAACGGCTTGTAAGGGAATGCTGTCGGATGATGAATGTGCGCAGTGGTTACGATTTTGTTATTGTTGCCCGTGTTCCTGTAGGGAATCTGCCTAAGGATGGTGCGCTTGTTAAAGTGCGTGATTCTTTAGAAGGTTTATTTAAGAAAGTTTTAGTCATAAAGGACAAGCAGTAATGCAGGTGTTCATTATGGCTTCTTTGCGGCTTTACAAGCGGTTTATTTCTCCACTGCTTGGTGACAATTGCAGATTTTATCCATCATGTTCTATGTACATGTTAGAAGCCGTTGATAAATATGGCGCAGCCAAGGGAGTTTGGATGGGTGTAAAACGCCTTGCCAGATGCCAGCCTTTTAGTAAAGGCGGGTATGACCCTGTTCCTTAGAGAGGATTTTTTATTCTTGTTTGATTTAACTTTTGCCATTGCGGCACGTCAAGTAGAAGGGCAGCCCGGGATGATTGTTGGCCCAATTGCCCAAGTTTTTGGTTTTCTTATCGACTTATTATTTAATCTTGTATATTCCATTGGTCCTGCTCATTCGCTGGGGATTACGATTATTTTAATGACTATCATTTTCAGGGGCTTAATGTTTCCCCTCCATTTAAAACAACAAAAGTCCATGATGAAAATGCGCGAGTTGCAACCTGAACTTGCTAAAATCAAAGAAAAATACGGAAATTCTAAAGACCCTGAAATTATGAGAAAATCCCAGGCAGAGCAAAGCGCACTCATTGCAAAACATGGTGCAAATCCGCTGACTGGTTGTTTGCCTATGCTCATTCAAATGCCATTGTTTTTTGGGCTTAACTTTATTATGAGGCAGACTTTTTTGTATATTAACAGACTAAGTGATATGTACTATAACTTGAGTGCGGCGTTGATTCGCGTACCTGGGCTTATCCATTCACCGCCAATGCAAGCCTTGTCTGACGAGCTTATTCCATCAAGCATCAACGAAAACAACATCGCCGCAGGGCAAATGCTTGCCGAACGGGGTTTATGGTATGAACGCACCGCAGAACAATTATCAGCAGTGATAGCCGAAGTTGGGGATGTATTATTCCTTGGTGTTCCAGAGCATTTGTCGAGACTGATTAGCCGCTTTAACATGGAAGACTGGAATAGTATTTACGCATACATTCCTGATGCATACTTACCAGAGATTCAAGCCATGGTGAATGACCTTATGCAAATTGAAACATTTTTAGGTTTCCGTGTGGTTGAAAGCGGGGGTTGGAACTGGCCTGGTATTATCATTCCTATTTTAATTGCTGTCACCATGTTTGCATCTTCTTGGATTATGCAATTGCGCAATTATGACCCCAATGCTAACGACCAAGCTAAAATGATGCAGAAAATCATGTTGTTTGTCATGCCGGTAATGATGGCTGTGTTTACAGTAAACTTCCCTATTGGTGTAGCTATCTTCTGGATAACAGGTTCAACATTCCAATTGGTTACTGATTTAATTATGCTTAAACGGTCTGGCACAAAATTTAGATTACCATTTATGAAGGAAAGCGAAGGAAAGTAGGGAGCATATTTATGGAGAGACAAGCTAAAACAGTAGCAGACGCAAAAGCTGAAGCCTTAAAAATAATGGAAGTCACTGAAGACCAAGTGATTATTACAGTCTTAGATGAAGGTGCAAAGGGTGGATTATTTGGTATTGGCTCACGCCCTGCAAAAATTCGTGTAGAAATGAAGCCCGACCCTATCCAAACTGTCAAAAACTTTCTACGGGAAGTGACCCTTGCCATGGGGCTTAGTGTGGATTTTGAAGCAAACCAAAAAGATAAGCACTTGTATATAAACATCAAAGGCGAAAACATGGGCATTTTAATTGGAAAGCGCGGGCAAACCATTGACGCTTTGCAGTATATCACAAATTTAGCCGTAGGCCGTCATGGCGATACACAAATGAATATCGTCATTGATACAGAAAACTATCGTAAACGCCGCCGTGATACGCTGGAAGCTTTAGCGCGTTCAATCTCACGTAAAGTGAAAGAAACTAAGCAAAGCGTAAAGCTTGAGCCTATGACCCGCTTCGAGCGTCATGTTATTCACACCATGCTTCAATATGATAAACAAATTCGCACCTATAGCGAAGGCAACGAACCCTATCGTCATGTGGTGGTAACACACAAATAATGAACGACAAAAATACAGATATTATTGCAGCAATAGCCACCGCCCCAGGGCAGGGGGCTATTGGTATTATACGGCTTTCTGGCGAGCATGTGCTGAACGTACTAAAGCAGGTTTTTACGCCTTTGCCAGCCCATTTTGCTTCCCATAAAATGTACTATGGGGAAATTGTAAACGCAGGAGAAGTCATTGATGAGGTCATGGTTTGCCCAATGCTTGCCCCCCGTTCTTACACCCGTGAGGATACTGTGGAAATTTATGCCCATGGTGGAATGCTTGTACTTGAGGAAGTATTAAAAGTGGTTGTTGCCCATGGCGCACGGCTTGCAACACCAGGAGAGTTTACAAAGCGCGCCTTTATGAATGGACGCATAAATCTTTCACAAGCAGAAGCTGTCATGGATATTATTAGTGCAGGAAGCCAAGGGGCAAGACGGGCAGGGCTTAGACAGCTTGGTGGAGGGTTAACCCAAAGAATCGAAAAAGTACGGGATAAAATTCTTGTTTGGCTTGCCCATATTGAATTAAGCATTGATTACCCCGAGCATGAAAACGAAGCACAAAATGCAAGTGAAATTTTGGCTCAAGTTGGAGAAGTGCATGCAGACCTAGCAGGATTGCTTGAAACGGCAAACATAGGACGTATCATGCGCGAAGGCATTAAAACCGCCATCATCGGACAGCCTAATGTGGGAAAATCTACATTGCTAAATGCCATTTTAAGTGAAGACCGTGCCATAGTACATGAGTTGCCAGGCACTACCCGAGATGTATTGACTGAACAAGTGCGTGTAGGTGACTTACACTTGGTTATTATGGACACCGCAGGAATACGTGAAACCAATGACCCTATTGAAAAAATTGGTGTAGAGAAATCCATACAAACTGCGGATGATGCAGATTTAATTATTTATGTGGCAGATTGCACACGGGGAATCACTCCACAAGATGAAGCCATTTTAAAGGGTTTAAACAACCCTCTTGTGATAATGAATAAAGCAGACTTGCAAAATAACAATACCCATGATGGTTTAAAAATTTCTGCCAAAACAGGACAGGGAATGGACAAGCTTTTTGCAAAAATTCAGGAACAATTCCATAAGGGTGTAATTTCTTCTCAAGAGTCTGACATCATCACTCGTGAACGCCATCGTGTGCTTATTAAGCAAGCCATTGCATATGTAAACAAAGCATTTGAGGAACTGCACGCCCATGTGCCAGAGGATTTGGTTTCCATAAGCCTGCGCGCCGCATATATAGCACTTGGGGAAGTTTTGGGTGTGGAAATAGGGGATGATATTGTTGACAGAATTTTCGCAGAATTTTGCGTGGGCAAATAAGGGGCTTGTATCTCAAAGCCATGGAGTCTTTCCATGATTAAGCATATTATTGTTATTGGCGCGGGTCATGCTGGCTGTGAAGCCGCACTTGCGGCGGCACGGCTTGGACAGCGTGTCACCCTTTTCGCCCTTAATCTTGACAGTATCGCGCTCATGCCCTGTAACCCTTGCATTGGCGGCAGTGCCAAAGGACATCTTGTGCGGGAAGTTGACGCATTGGGCGGGCAAATGGGCAAGGCAATTGACGCGACGTTTATCCAAAGCAGAATGCTAAACACAGCAAAAGGTCCAGCCGTTTACTCCCTTCGCGCCCAAGCAGACAAAAAGCAATACATGGCATATATGAAAACTGTCCTAGAAAATGAGCCCAATATTTCCCTGCGTGAAGGAGAAGTTGTAGAAATTATCACCAGTGAAAGTGATAATGCCGTGAATGCCATAAAAACGGAATCGGGCATGATAATCCATTGTGATGCGGTGATTGTTTGTACAGGTACCTATCTTAATGCACGATGTTTGTATGGCGAAACCATAAACCATACAGGCCCAAATGGCTTGCGCAACGCAACACACCTAAGCACAAGTCTTAAAAATTTAGGCTTTATTTTGCAACGCTTTAAAACAGGTACCCCTGCCAGAATCCACGCCAGAAGTGTAGACTTTTCTAAAATGGTTGTTCAGCATGGGGATGAAAAGCTTGTTCCATTTTCTTTTGAAACTGACCCAGCCGTGGCAAAACGCAACCAAGTGCCTTGTCATTTAACCTATACCACACCCAAAACCCATGAACGTATACAGGCATCCATCAACCGTTCTGCCATGTACAGTGGATTGATAGATGCCACAGGCACACGTTATTGCCCTTCTATTGAAGATAAAATTGTGCGCTTTGCCGAAAGAGAACGTCATCAAGTTTTCATAGAGCCCGAAGGACTTAATACATCAGAAATGTATGTACAGGGCATGAGTTCTGCATTGCCAGAGGATGTGCAACATGAAGTCTACCGTACAATTCCTGGTTTAGAAAACTGTGAAATTATGCGTGTGGCATATGCCATTGAATACGACTGTATTGACCCAACACAACTCACATTAGGGCTTGAGGCAAAACATATACGCGGTTTATTTTTTGCAGGACAAATCAACGGTTCATCAGGATATGAAGAAGCGGCGGCGCAGGGTATTGTGGCAGGGCTGAATGCCGCAGGGGCAGACATGACGATAGGGCGCGCAGATGGATATATTGGTGTACTCATTGATGACCTTGTGACAAAAGGCACAAGTGAGCCATACCGCATGATGACATCCCGTGCAGAATATCGCTTACTCCTGCGTCAAGACAATGCTGACCTTCGGTTAACCCCAAAAGGTTATGCCGCAGGGTTAATTTCAGAAGAAAGAAATGATACTTTTTTAAAAAAATCTCAAGCAATTGAAGCTGAAAAAGCCCGCTTGCAAAAAATAATACTGTCTCCTGAAAAAGTAAATCCAATGCTGGAAACCAAAAATAGCACCCCTGTAAAATCGGGCGTTCGTTTAACAGAACTTATCAAACGCCCAGAGCTAACCTATTGGGATGTTATAACCCTCACAGACAATCCCCACATAGACTTGCCTGATTTCATGGTTGAAACGGTGCAAGCACAAGTGAATATTCAAATCAAATACGAAGGTTATATTGCCATGCAATTGGCACAAGCAGAAGCCTTCCGCAAAACAGAAAACCGCAAGATTCCACTAGGGATTGATTATGAAAAAATCAAGGGCTTACGTATTGAAGCGCGGCAAAAATTAAATGCCCTACGCCCTGTCAACTTTGGACAAGCATCACGGATAACAGGTGTATCCCCAGCAGATATTAGTGTGTTGATGGTTTATATAAAATCTCTGGAACAATAACGTATTGAACGCATAGTATAAAGGGAGGAGTTCCTCCCCCTACATAACCCATATATTCTAGGAGGAACTCCATTGACTTTTCCTGTCCTGAAGCGCAAATTAAGTTTTTCTATTCCCCAAATGAAATTATCTGGTGATAAGCAAGTTGCTGCATGTTTTCTTGATGCGGTGAAAGCCAACCCAGATGAAGCGTGGGCATTTGTCAGCAAAGTGTATTCACCTGGGCTTGACTTAAATGAACTGCGGGAAGTCCTGTCTGGCAGTGCGCAAAAAATGGTGAGCAAAGCCATGTATTTAAGCGGTTCAAAAAACTGTCTCATGCGTTCAATTTATGTAGAAGACCCCCAGCGTAATTTCAAACGCCTTTTACACCTGCGTATGATTCGGGAACCAGACCATAATGGGCAGTGGAAAATCTTTGGAGTGGAGCAAGAAGAATGCGGACGGATATAGTCAAAACATGGGCGGACAGACATCATATTGAAATCACTGACGCTCAACTGGCACAACTTGAAGCTTATCAGGAAAAAGTATTGACAGTGAATCAAACCATGAATCTTACCGCCATTACTGACCCTGTGGATTTTGCAATAAAGCATATTATCGACTCAATGACCCTTTTAAAATATATTCCTCAAGGCGCAAGTCTCATTGACATAGGCACAGGTGCGGGCTTTCCTGGGGTTGTGCTAAAAATCATGAGAAAGGACTTGCAGTTGACCTTACTTGACGGCACAAACAAACGTGTAGAATTTCTGCGGCAAGTGGTGGACATGCTTGCCCTTACAGAGGTAGAGTGTATTCATGCCCGTGCAGAAGAATGGGCACGCACAGGTGCAAGATATGACATATGTACAGCCCGTGCAGTGGCGGCACTGGACAAGCTGGCGAAGTTTGCATTGCCTTTGGTCAAGTCGGGGGGTACTTTTTTGGCAATGAAAGGTGCAGAAGTGACTGACGAATTGGAAAAAGCAAAACCCGCCCTTATAAAAAAAGGCGGGTTGATTGAACGTGTGGATATTGTAGAGATTGCAGAAGGGCTTACGCGCACGATTGTGGTTGTGACTAAAGCCAAGTAACTTTTTCCTCTTCATACTTGCCCCGTACTTCGGGGTGTTGGTCTTTTTCCCCAATGGCAATAAGATTAAAGGGAATTTCATCTGGTGGAATATTTAAAATATCCGAGATAGATTTCATGAGTGGTGCTTTGGGATATACACCGCACCAGCAAGAGCCTAGTCCCATGGCTTCTGCTTGTAACAGGATATTTTGTGTGGTTGCGCCGCAGTCTTGGGACAAGAAGCCTTTTGGCAAGTCATGCTCATGCCCTTCTTGCAATGCGGGAAGCCCTACAACCACAATACATACTGGCGCAGCAGTCAGCATTTTTCCATAAGGATGGATTTCTGCCAACTGATTAAGTACATCACGGTTTGTTACAACAATAAACCGCCATGCCCTTGTGTTACATGCTGATGGCGCAAGCATTGCGGCTTCAAGTAGTGTTTGTACTTGTTCACGGCTAACTTCTGTGGTTTTAAACTTGCGAATGCTTCTGCGGTTTTTAATCACATCAATAATCATTGCACACCTCCAAAATTTATTTTAAAAATAGCTTCCAATTGTGAAAGTTTTAGGATATAATAACCGCAGTGTCCTACAGGTGAAATTCCACCCTCACCTATCGGCGCATGGAGGGATGATTTTCGACTACCATCACTCAACATGTACAGGTTAACCTGTCACCACGGTTTACCAATTATACACTATACGACCTGCTTGTTACAAGTACTAATAAAGGTGTGTAGCTGTTGATTGTGTGTGGGTCAAGCATGTTAGTGATGGTAACATCCTTTCGTAACAAATAATCTGATTATAGTAAATTTTACGTAAAATTCAACCCCGATGAAATGATATTTTAGCTTTTATCATTTCATCGGGGTTTTTATGTATCAAATCCCTTTTACATTTTATACAGTCATGATATAATGAGGGCGGAAAATTTGAGAGGACGGTGTCTATGATGAACCCAAGAAATAGAACAAAACGTAATATTTTATGCACCCTACTGGGGCTGGGCATGACCGTGTTTATGCTTGGCGCGTTGACTGCCTGCGTTGCTTGTGAGCAATCCGCTGAACAAGGACAAGCTGTTGAAGCTGTAACGGTACAACCAACGGCTCAACCACCTGTTGAAACACAAACACCCACTGTAGCTACGGCTTCTTTTACACCCGGCACTTTTACCGCGACAGCAGAAAGTTTTGGCGGAGAACTTACAGTGGAAGTGACGTTTACAGACAGCAGTATTGCAAATATTGAAGTCCAACATAGTGACACACCCAATTGGGCAAGACGTGCGATTCCAACCATACCACAAATGATACTTCACAGGCAGTCTACCCAAAATATAGATACCATTGCGTCTGCCACCATAACCTCTGACGCTATTTTAACTGCGGTAAACGACACCATTGTGCAAGCTGGCGCAAGTCCAGACGCACTTGTCCCCAACATACCGACAGAACCCTTACCCAATGCTACATTTATAGCGGGACAGCATATCGTTGAAACCAACAGCTGGGAGGGCGCGCCCATGGTTATTCAAGTCGTGTTTTCCCAAGATGAAATTGTGCGTGTACAAGTAGAGTCCCATGGAGACACCACCACAGGCGGAAACTGGGCAGGACGTGCGATTCCAATAATCCCTCACCAAGTTGAAGAAGTGCAATCCACTGTAGGGATAGATATTATTGCTGGTGCAACAACAACATCAACAAATGTACTCTATTTAATCAATGAAGCCATTACCCTTGCCGGTGCTGACCCTGCCAGTCTACAGCCACGTACCCGTACAGCAGGTACTTTCTGGCCATATGGCGCAGGCGGTGGAAATCCTGCAATATTCCACCCTGGTGTTTACTATGCCACGGCTGATGGCTTCGGCGGGCCGCTTACGGTTCAAGCCATATTCAGCAGGGGCGAATTGGTGCGTGCAAGAGTGGTTGAACATGCTGAAACAGAAAACTTCTTTGATATGGTTTTCCCCTCGGGGCAAGGCAGTGTTACTTTAGCAACCATTGTGGAAGAAGAACAAACCATACATGATATAGACATAACAGCAGGTGCAACCAGAACCCATAATGCTTTTCTTGAAGCGGTTGCAGAGGCGATTCGGATGGCTGGAGCAGACCCTGCCGACTTTTATTAAACCTTATGATTCATGCCATCGCATACTAAAAATATTGCTTTAATGGGTATCATGCTTGGGCTCATTATTGTGATAACCACCTTAGAGCATATATTTGTTGTACCGTTTATGCCGCCCCATGTGAAGCCTGGTTTTGCAAATATTGTGATTATGTTCTGCGTGTTTGGGATAGGCCGCCGACAGGCTTTTACGCTGAATATGCTTAAATCTTTATTTGTTCTCATCACCCGTGGGGCGATAGGGGGGCTTTTAAGTTTAAGCGGCGGGTTGCTGTCTATTGCAGTGATTATTTTATTAGCCAGCGTGAAAAAAAAGCAAGCCAGTTACATTGGGATTAGTGTAACTGGTGCTTTGTTTCACAACTTGGGACAGTTTATTATTTTCATGCTGCTCATGGCAACGCCAGCATTGATTTATTACGCGCCTATGCTTGTCGTATCAGGTGTAATCAGCGGGGTTATTACGGGTATTCTGTTAAAGGTTTTAATGCCCGCTTTAAAACGGTTTCACATTGGAGGATTATTATAAATAAGCGATATTTGATTGTTTTCTTGTTTGTGTGTATTTTTTTTACTGCCTGTTCACAAACACAAGAAAGGGTATACAGCCGCTTTCCAACCCAGCAACGTATAGGGTATTTTGACACACTCATCAACTTTATAGGCTATGCCCAAGATGAAGATGAATTTATGCAATACACCGAGATTTTTTTTGACACATTAGGGGAACTCCATCGCCTGTTTGATATCTTTAACCCTTATGAAGGGGTTAATAATTTATACACTATCAACGCCAATGCAGGGGTTAGCCCTGTTGTTGTAGAGCAACCTATCATTGACATGCTACAGGCGGCAATAGGAGCTTATCATATGACCGATGGCATGACAAATGTTGCCATGGGGTCTGTTTTGCGTATTTGGCATGAACACCGCCAAAGGGGCATAGCCCATCTTGATTACGGGACTATTCCATATATCAATGACTTAATGAATGCATCTATACTTGCAAATATAGATGATATCATTATTGATGTAGAAAATAGTACGGTATTCTTACGGACACCAGGCATGTCTTTGGATGTGGGGGCAATTGCTAAGGGCTTTGCTACAGAACTGGCTATGCAAGCTGCGATAGATGCGGGTATGCCTGCCGCCCTTGTGAGTGCTGGCGGTCATGTAGTTGCCCATGGGCAACCCAGTGCAAGAGAAACTTGGAATGTGGGCATTCAAAACCCTGATGTCAGTGTTGGTGCGCCAAGGGTCATAGATACGGTGGCGTTTACGGACATGACCCTATCCATTAGCGGAGGATATGAGCGATTTTTTGAAGTGGATGGTCAGCATTTGGGGCATATTATTGACCCTGTGACTTTAATGCCCGCAAATCGGTTTCAACAAGTTGCGGTATTGCACTCAAGTTCTTGGATGGCAGATATTCTGTCTACCGCTTTATTTATTTTGCCATTGGAAGAAGGATGGCAAATGGCATTGGACAATGAGGCAGAGGTACTTTGGATAGATATAGACGGTGAATGGTTTGCCACACCGGGATATATCCGTATATCTGCTGAATTGGGAGCATAGTAAAATGGCTCGAAAGCTTATTTCAAAAAATGAGTTATTGCTCATTGCAGTTATTTTACTCTTGGCTTTTGGGGCTTACATGATTATCACGTGGTCATCTGATGACGCTGTTTATGCCCGTATTTCTGTACGCAACTATCCTGTTGTTTATTTGAATTTATCTGAAAATACAGAGTTTACTCTACCTCAAAATCCAAATGTGCGTTTCAAGGTTGAAAATGGTGCAGTTGCTTTTATTGCTTCGGACTGTCCAGACCAAGTGTGTGTGCGGTTGGGTTTTTTACACAGGGTTGGGCAAAGCGGTGCGTGTTTACCTAACTGGGTTTCTTTGGTTATTATTGGAGCAATAGATGATGAAGATATGGATATCCTTTCATGAAATTTTATGAGAGGATTTTTTTATTGTTTTTCACACAGGCACAATAAATTTGACAACACCTAAGACGTACTATAAGATTATAAAAGGCAATGCATATTTTTTGTGTTTTTAACAAAGATGGAGGGAATAATATGCCGTTTTTTAGTCAACGTAAAAGCGTGGTCATTAGAAATAGTAAAAAAATGACTGAATCTCAACCTGTGTTAAAATACTTAAAGCCTAAAACAGTGGCGATACCCCTTAAATACATGCAGTCTGAACATTTTGATAGACATGTTGACATTGGTGACAGTGTAAAAATAGGGACTAAACTTGCGGCAGGTAAAGATAATATTATCCTTTTTTCTACTGTGTCAGGAAAAGTAACAGCCATTGAGAAACGTGACCATGTTTCTTTGAAAAAAGCCGACCATATTATCATTGAGAACAATTTTTTAGATGAAAAGGCATTGCTGATTGCCCCTGTGCCAGACCTAAAAACCCTTACAAAAGAACGTATTGGAGCATATCCAAATGGTGTGCTTGGCATGGACATGTCTGTTTTTACAAAGAAAATCCATACGGTCTTATTAAATGGTATATGTGAGTCCTACATAACTTCCAATGAAGCAGGTATGTTGGTTGATACAGATTTGCTTTTTGAAGGACTGTTATTACTGATGAAAAATAGCGGTGCAGAAAAAGGCATCATCACCGTGCGAAAAAATTTTGAGTCCTTGCTGGATGTTTTAACGAATACTGCAAAAAAATATGCAGACCATCCTATAGAAATTAAAGCAGTAGAGGATATTCTGCCTATGTGCCAAGGGCATACCCCTTTAGATGTAGGTGTACTTACTGTAGATACTGATATGACTATAGCATTTGCACGATTTCTTAAAACAGGAATACCCCAATATGAACGGATAGTCACCTTATCTGGAGAGGGTTTTAGAAAACCTCAAAATGTACAAGTGCGTATAGGCACGCTTTTGAAAGATGTTGTGGAAGCCATTGGCGGATACGTTGAAGGGCTTAACCCAAAACATGCAAGGCTTGTTGCAGGAGGGGCGTTTAGGGGTTCAAGTGTTATAACAGATGATTTATCTATATTGTCTACCACAAATGCTTTTTTGTGCCTGACCGACATAGAAAAAGAAGTGTTGCCCTGTATACATTGCGGTACTTGTATTGATTATTGTCCCGTAGGCATACAGCCTGTACAAATTGCGGCGGCAGGAAAAAGCCATGAATTATTAGAAAAACTGGGTGCTGACCGATGTGTAGGATGTGGCCATTGTTCATCTGTTTGCCCATCCTTTATCGAATTGACCAGCACCACCACAAAGGCAAAAGCATTTTATCTTTCAAAAAAATAATTGCAGGAGAAAAATTATATGCGATTCCCATACAAACCATCACCTCATATAAAGGCTAACGTATCGACTACTCATGTTTTGCACACTGTTTTGCTGGCACTTTTATTTGTTGCCGCATGGAGTATTGTTATTCAATACATCAATTTTGGTGCAGATTACGCTATACGTGCTGTTTTTATTATCCTCACAGCTTGTGCAACTGCATTTGTCACTGATATTGCTTTCTATTTAATAAAAACAGATGGGGTAAAGTACACCACTTTGGGGGAGCGATTAAAGGCTACATTGCCTAAAGCATTTAAAGAAGCACCGTTGGTTACAGCACTCATCCTTGCATTGTCTTTGCCTGTAGGCATACCCCTTTACGCAGTCATTGTGGCAACGATATTTGCCGAGTTTATTGGCAAACTTATTTTTGGCGGGGTTGGAAGTAACCTTTTTAATCCTGCGGCAGTAGGTATTGTTATTGCAGGGCTTGCCTTTGGCTCTACCATTGTACCGCCAGACGCTTATGCTGGGGCAACGCCTATGGCAACCATCGCAAGCCACTACAACTGGAGAATTACCGAGGCTGTGGGTGTACAATTTATTTGTAATCACTGTAGCCTTGGGCATATTTTCTTTGGAGCTGTGCGCGGGGGGATTGGTGAAGCCGCAAGGCCTGCTATTTTAATTGCCCTTGTATTTTTGATTTATAAAAAAGTGATTGACTGGGTTGTACCGGTTGTGTTTGTGGGGACTGTTTTTGTTGCGACACTTATATTTGGTTCATATTTATGCCTTGGGCTTTGGTATCCTGTTTTACATGTGTTTTCCGGCAGTCTTATTTTTGGCGCGGTATTCATGGCAACCGACCCTGTAACCACCCCTGTTAATCGTCAAGGGCGTATTTTATTTGCTATATTTTTGGCAATGATTACACTGATTATACGATTTAACGCGACCCATACAGAAGCCATGGGCTTTTCTATATTGATTATGAACATGTTTGTACCTTTTATAGACCGCAAGACTGGAAATATAACCACCAGTAAGCCTTGGGCAAAAGCGGCTGTGCTGTGTATCGCATGGGTTTGTGCCATTGGCCTTGCCCTTGGAATTTCTATAATGCTGGGATAGGGAGTGACTTTTCATGAAAAAAATTATTTCTTTAGGATTATTTTTGGGTATCTTAGTAGGACTGTCTACGGTTGCATTAACTGTGGTCAACAGTATTACTGCCCCTGTGATTGCAAGGGCTCAAGATGAATTGTTTTATCATCAGCTTGATGTGGCGTTTCCAGACGCAACGCGCTTTGTCCACATGGAAACAGATACGCCTCATACCATAGAGATTGTACGTGCTTTGGCTGGGGATACCCTTCTTGGATATGTTTATGTACAGGAAATTGTAGGTTTTGCTGATGTTGTGCGGTATATGCTTGTGATGGACAATGATGGTTATATTAGAGATTTTTTGACCTTGCTTAATTCAGAAACGATTGGTTTTGCAGACCCTGTGAGACTTTATAGTTGGGCAGAAGGGCAGTTTATCAATGCCCCTGGAGACACCTCCATAGATATATTGGCAGGTGCAACAGTTACAACGACCCCGATTATAAGAGCCATTCGTTACGCATATGATGATTTTGAGTCCAGACGGTAGGGGGGATTTGTAATGGATAATCATAAACAGCCCAATGTGAACTTGAAGGAAGTTTTTTTTGTTAATATCATACGGGAAAACCCTGTATTTGTTATGCTTCTATCCCTTTGTCCTATTTTGGGTGTAAGTTCTAATTTTGTAAATGCCATTAGCATTGGTGCAATGACAGGCTTGGTCATTTTGCTTACGAATATTGTGGTATCCCTTTTAAGCAGGATTATACCCAATGAAGTACGCATTCCTGTTTTAATTACTATTATTGCGACTTCCGTTACACTTATGGAAATGCTTGTCCATGCGTATATTCCTGCAATGCACTTTGCCTTGGGTATATTTTTACCGCTGATTGTGGTAAACTGCGTCGTTTTTGGACGGGCAGAAGCCTTTGCTATAAGAAATAAATTGATTCCATCCATTGTAGATGCATTGGGTGTAAGTGCGGGTATCCTCTTGGCGTTGGGTTTAATGGGCTTTATTAGAGAGCTTTTGGGTACAGGGGCAATTGATTTATTTGGGCTGTATTTTAGGCTCTTTCCAGAGCATTTTGCCATCCCCTTATTTATCATGCCCGCTGGTGCTTTTATTGTATTGGGTATGATTATTGGGATAATATTTTCTGTAAAAATGATGAAACAAGAAAAGCAAGACGGGCTTTTGAAAAACAAAAGCGTAACCAAGGCATAGTAGGGGGTCACATATGATTGGTCTTTTTGAGATATTTATTACTGCATTTATCGTGCAAAACATTGTGCTTGCAGGCTTCTTGGGGATTTGCCCTATTATAGGCGTTTCTAAAAAGCAAAGCTCTGCTTTAGGCATGGGGTTAGCGGTCATGTTTGTTATGATGATGGCTTCTATCATCACTTATTTTGTTTATCATGGGATATTAGATACTTTTGACTTGCGGTTTATGCGTACCGTTGTGTTTATTTTGATTACGGCTTCGCTGGTGCAGTTTGTAGAAATCATTGTGAAGAAGTTTTTTCCCCCTTTGTACAAGTCTTTGGGGTTGTTTCTGCCATTGATTGCTACCAATTGTGCGATTCTGGGTGCAATTCTTCTGAATGTTGACCGTAGCCTTAGTTTTGTAGAGGCTATGGTTAATTCCTTTGGCATATCTGCGGGCTTTTTGTTGGTGATTTTCATATTTTCTACCTTGCGAGAGCGTTTGGATATGTCCCCCCATACCCCCAAGGGCTTTAAAGGTGTACCCATTGCCCTTATCGTGTCTGGGATTATGGCGATTGCCTTTATGGGCTTTGCGGGCATGGGAAGTTAGCCTATGCATATTATTGTAGCTGTGCTTGTACTTGTTGTATTGGCAGCGTGTTTTATTGGAAGTTATTTATTAAATAAGCGTATTCCTGTACCCGAGGGAACAGATGTGAGTGACACCCATTGCCATGGTTGTACAATAAAATCTTGCAGAAACTATGGCAAGCACAATGAATGATATAGTGAGGGGATGATGAAATGAATGTATTAAACGATATTGCAATACCATCATTGATACTGTTGAGCATAGGATTGATTTTGGGGCTTGCCCTTGGGATTGCAGACAAGTTTTTTAAGGTTGCGGTAGATACTCGGGTTGAAACGATAATAAACCTTTTGCCTGGTATCAATTGCGGGGCATGTGGGTATCCTGGCTGTGCAGGTTTGGCCCATGCAATTATAGAAAGTAAGGGAAGGTTAAAAGATTGCCCGCCCCTAAAATCTGACGGGGAGAACGCCATTAGAGCGTTTTTATCTACTGCTCAAGGGCCTCATGGTGAGACGTTGGATGTCAATAAAATTTAGTTAAAAAAAATTATAAAAACCCTTGCCAATTTGATTATCTTCTGATATACTTCGTCCGTTTGAGCGTTTAGTTGCTAATGGTTAAGGGAGGGCTTCTAATGAGGGGCATGTATAAACCCATTCAATGGGATGGTTCTTCTTTAAAAAATATTAAAAATCCGATGAGATGATATTTTAATTTTTATCATTTCATCGGATTTTTTTATGCATTGACAATCAGACGTAAAATGAGAGAGGGGTAATAGGTATGAAGGAACAGAAGTTAAGTTTTCCCAAAATGGGGTTACTGGGGTTACAGCACATGTTTGCCATGTTTGGGGCAACCATTCTTGTGCCGCTGATTAGTGGACTTAGCGTACAAGTTACGCTGATTGGCGTAGGGATTGGCACACTTATTTTTCACTTGCTGGCAAAGGGGCGTGTACCTGCATTTTTGGGTTCATCCTTTGCGTTTTTGGTTGGCATTCAATTGGTGACTGACCCTGTAGACGGCATTTTTGCAGTGGCAAGCTGGGCAGAACAAATTGAGGGGCTTGCGGCGGCAGATATAGCCATACTTAGAAATGCCCATATTCAAAGTGTTTTGCCCTATGCCACAGGGGGTATTATGATTTCTGGGTTATTATACTTGGCCTTTGCCGCACTTGTAAAAGTGGTGGGCGTGAAGCGGTTTATGCGGTTTATGCCCCCTGTGGTGACTGCGCCTACGGTTATTCTTATTGGTATTATGCTTGCGCCATTTGCTATCAATCAGTCGCGGAATAATATGGTTTTGGCACTGATTACCCTAGGCATTGTTGTGATTGCGTCCTCTTGGGGTAAGGGTATGATAAAAATTATTCCCATTTTACTTGGGCTTGCAGGTGCGTATATGATTGCACTGATTATGCACACGGCAGGCATGACAAACCCTGATGGCACGGCAATCCTTGATTTTTCTCAAGCGGCATATGCTTCTGTTGTAGGGCTTCCACCCTTTATGATGCCACGCTTTAACCTTGTGGTGATACTGGTGATGATTCCTTTTGCCCTTGCAACCATTGCAGAGCATGTGGGGGACATGGTGGCACTCAGCACCATTACAGGGGAAGACTTTACAGAAAAACCTGGGCTTACCCGTACATTGCTTGGCGATGGGATAGCCAGTGTGTTTTCAGGCTTTATTGGCGCGCCTGCCAGCACCACTTATGGGGAAAATGTAGGTGTTGTTGCCCTTACAAAAATCACAAATACACGGGTGGTTCAGCTTGCGGCAGTGTATGCGGCAGTGCTTGGCTTCTCGCCATTGTTTGAAGTGATTATCCGCTCTATTCCTGATGCCATCATTGGCGGTGCATCTTTTATGCTTTATGGTATGATAGCCGCCGTGGGTATTCGTAATCTTGTTGAAGGGCGGGTGGACATTAGCAAATCAAAAAACCTTACGATTATTGCAATCATGATGGTGACTGGGCTTGGATTGCGCTTTGGGCAAACGATTACTTTTACGATATCTGGTACAAGTGTGCCAATAGACCGTTTAGGTATTGCCATTGCAGTGGTCATTGGCGTAATATTAAATATCATTTTACCTGATGAAAAGAGTTGATTATATGGAAATACGGCTACAAAAATTATTGGCGAATGCAGGGGTGGCTTCCCGCAGGAAAGCAGAAGCTTTAATCACCGCTGGGCGGGTGACTGTAAACGGTATCATTCGCACAGAACTTGGCACAAAAGCCAGCCCAAATGATGAAATTGCTGTAGATGGTAAGGGTATTGGGGGCAAACCAAAGCAGAACCTTTATGTTATGCTTCATAAACCAGAAGGGGTCGTCACTACAGTGACAGACCCCTTTGACCGTCCCACAGTCATGGAATTTTTGACGGAAATTTTAGAAGAAAAACACACCCGTCTATTCCCTGTTGGGCGGCTGGATTATGACACCAGTGGTTTGCTACTCTTGACAAATGACGGTGACTGGACAAATATTTTAACCCATCCCCGCCATAAGGTAAGCAAAACATATATTGCCATTGTACAAGGCACACCCAGCCCCCAAGCACTGGATACCTTCCGCAATGGTGTAGAAATTGATGGCAAGCCCACTGCCCACTGCGCTATAGAAATCATATCCCAAGGCAGTCAATCAAAAGTGCGTATCACCATTAAAGAGGGGCGCAACCGCCAAGTACGTAAAATGTGTGAAGCTATAAACCACCCTGTCATCACTTTAAAACGTGTGGCAGTGGGTAGGCTTCAATTGGGTGATTTGCCCCGCGGCAAATGGCGGTATCTAACAAAGGGTGAGGTGGAGCAATGCATACAATCTTAATGTGTGAAAGTGTTTACTATCCTTTGTTTTTTTCTTTTCCCTGAATTTCAGGGACTGGCGACACATCATTTTTAGGAATTTTATTTTTCTTGTTGCTTTCTGTACCATGGGGTGCTTCGGGGCTTGGCCGCCGCATACCTTTTTTCGCCATGTTGTCACTCCTTACATATTAGGGTAGTGGTTCGTCTCACTGTTCCATTCAGACAGAATGGACTTATCCGCAGCCACTTTGTTTATCACTTCAGAACCAGAACGACAGTTATCAAAAGTTCCCTTTTGAATTTCAGATATGACGGCACTTAACAAATTTTCATAATATGCTTCTGGGGTGATTTCCGTGGTTGTTTGATGAAAATGTTGTTGGCTTGCATGTGAGGCAATGCTTGCATATTCCTCTTTTACTTGATTTATTAGCGTTTGTCGTTTCATAAGGGTATCCTCTCTTCCTTGATTGGTCTTTCTTTTCGTAGTATGAACCAAATGTGTTTCAATCATTCCCACGCATTATCAGAATGCTTTGGGGCTTGGAATATGGAAATGACTGTAAAATAAAAAACATCCCTTCTAAAATTCTGATATTTTCAGATTGATTTAGAAGGGATGCGTCTGCAAGGTCTAGTATCATTTTTTTATCTTCGTCTGAAGAGGTTGCTATCAGTGCTTTCATAAATTCCTTAATCAATAATGACTTTTCAGTTTCTTTATCCATTTAGACTCCTCCAAATCCGCCAGGGCCTTCGTCATCACCAAAAGGTCTGAACGGTATAAAGAAATTACATATAAAGGCTACAAGGTGTAGATACAAAAACATATTTTGACACTCCTTTTCGCATATTTCTCCGCTTTTCTACATAAATATTACAAATACCTTGTTGATACAAAAGCTTGTAGTAACTCATATTTAAGCATTCATTATGTTTTTTTGATTTAAAAACATTCAGTTTAAATCTTATTATAAAGAAGTAAATATACTGTTATCCACCTGTAGCAGTCTTATGTCCATCTGTATATACTTAG
>WRAH01000011.1 GCA_009780315.1 Defluviitaleaceae bacterium | reverse complement strand
TGCTTGCTTGCTTGCTTGCTTGCTTGCTTGCTTGCTTGCTTGCTTGCTTGCTTGCTTGCTTGCTTGCTTGCTTGCTTGCTTGCTTGCTTGCTTGCTTGCTTGCTTGCTTGCTTGCTTGCTTGAAATTATAGCCTTTTTCAAACATTTTGTCAACCCCTTGATGCAATATAAACGAATGATTTTAACTGATTTACCATAAAATTATACATTTTCTATTAGAAAATGTCAAGCCTAAATGCATTAAATCACTCTGCGGGCAGTTATATAATTTCTCATGTTAAAATCGGAAAACATGCTACTAATGATTACGCCTGTTGTATTTGTTGATGAATGAATAAAATACCCATCACCAATATACATGCCTACATGAGATATTCTGCCGCTACCAAAAAATACAAGGTCAGCAGGCATAAGTTCTTCACGGGGAATGTGTATGCCATTACGCGCCATATCACCAGAATGACGATTGAGTGCAATGCCATGAGGTGTAAAAAGAAAAACCATGAAACCAGAACAGTCAAAACCATTGGGCGTTGTGCCACCCCAAAGATATCTTGTACCAAGATATTCCTTGGCTGTACTAATAATTTCTTCTGCAAGTGAACCATTGGCGATTCTTGCAACAGGCAAATCTTCAACAAAATATGGTGTTGAAATGTGAAACTTCTCAATAAAAGCTGTCGTGCCGTCAATATCCACACCATACCAATTTTCAAACGTTGAAACTATACGAATGGCATCACCTGCACGGAACATAGTCGTTGGCATTCCCCCCATTTGACTAGGAAGGTCGTATGCCCAAATAAAAGATGATGCGGCAATACCCACGGCTTCGCGTATTCTAACAAATTCGCGAGATATGTATACATTGCTTGTCCCTTCAACTGTTACGCGAAAAAAATCTCCGCTTACACCATTAACCTCTATACTTTGCCCTTGTTGTACTTGAAAAAGTCGATTTTCACTATTTACTACATCATCAGCCCGAACATTCACGCTTGAACCTGTTACCACTCCATATGCTGCGGCATATGTAACACTTGAAATGCCGATAGAAAACAATGTAGCAAGCATTACGCCCATGATTAACTTTGCAAATTTATACATATTTCCTTCGCCCCTTATATTTATTAAGTAAATGTTAACAAATTATTTCACATTTGTCAACACTATGTCCTAGAAATTTTGTTATAATTACTTCCGCTGTGCATATAAATACGAAGGGTGACTTTTTTATGAATCTTATTTTGCTCGGAATTAAAGGGATTGTAATGGGTGCGGCAAATGTTATGCCAGGTGTAAGCGGGGCTACCCTTGCAGTCATTTTTAGGCTTTATGATAAGCTTTTAGATGCAGTCAATCATTTGTTTACGGACACAAAAAATTCCTTGAAATTTCTCATACCTTTTGGCATTGGTATGGCTGTTGGTATCGTTGCCATGGGTGACATCATCAATACTTTACTTGTGAATTTTCCTTTGCAAGTTAGTGGATTTATTGCAGGACTTATTGCAGGAAGCATTCCTTTTCTACACAACGAAGCCACAGCTAAAGACGGAAAAAAGCCATATTTATATGTCATTGCAATCATTGCAGGCATTACCATTGTTTTGTTAGAGATTTTAACGCCAACGCCAGAACCTTATTTGTCAGCAGAATTTAACATTGGCTTTGCAGTACTTGTGTTTATTGGTGGAATTTTTGCGGCGGCTGCCATGATTATTCCTGGTGTAAGCGGTGCTATGGTGCTTATTTTATTTGGGTTGTTTCCGCTGGTTATGAATACAATTTCCCTTATTCGTTCATATCTTATGACACCTCTGGATTTTTCTTTACTTACACCTATTTTTATGGTGTCTATTCCTCTTGGGCTTGGTATGATTGTTGGTATTCTTGCGGCATCACGGCTTATTGCATTACTTCTGAAAAAATTTCATAGCCAAACTTATTTTGCTATTTTAGGTATGGTTTTTGGTACAATTTTTATTATGTTTAATGATGTTAGCGTGTATCAACAATATGACGGTCTGACACCTTTCATTATTGTGGGTACCATCATTGCTTTTGTATGCGGCGGAGCGGCTTCCTTATTGCTTGGAAATAAAAAGAAGTCATAATTTTTTAACTGCTCATCCATAATAATCTTTACTAAAACGTATTTTTATTGTAAAGGGATGACTAGTATGATATTAACAAAAATCCTTATTGTATCTATTTTGGTTCTAGCTTCTGCCGGGTGTTCTCATTATGCAGTTCCGCCAAAGCGTGAACCGATGGCTTTTTTAGAAGAGCGTATGCCACAAAATAATCACATCATACTTCATGACACAGTGAACGATTCTTATGCACCCACACGCTCTCGTCAAATTGAACCATCTGCCCCCCCTGAACCAGTACAAAAATCCACAAAAAGACCCACAACACAAACCCCCATCATGTCCCCGCCCTCACAAAACGCCCAAGGGCAAATGCCTGCTCATGAAACCCCTTCTCAAGTCATAGGTAGCCATGAAACAGAATTTGACACTGATTCAAAAAATCGCGCAACCAATATTACTGTAGCCGCAGAATCCATCAATGGACATATTGTTCACCCGGGACAAGTTTTTTCATTTAACGAAACCGTTGGCCCAACAATTCAAAGACGCGGATACAAAAAAGACATTATTTATGTAGATGGTGAAAAGAAAAAAGGTTTTGGCGGTGGTGTATGTCAAGTATCTACTACCATTTTTAACGCCGCAGAAAGTGCAGGCATGACGATAGTAGAACGCCATGACCATTCTCGTCCAGTAGGATATGCAAAACCTGGCAAGGAAGCTGCAACATCCTATGGCGGAATTGATTTCAAGTTTAAAAATGAAAAAACGCACCCTGTTGTGATTCATTGCACAACTAAAAATGGAAAAATATACGCTACCATTACCGCAATTTAAAGTATGTAAAAAGCCTTTCATTTTATCATTGATGAAAGGCTTTTTTTAATCATTATCGTGCAAGCATTTTACGGATATGCAATTTTATTTCTTTGAAGGCACTGCGAGGGTCTATTTCTTCTATAGCATCAATGAGCAAAAGTGCTTCATTGTCAGGCAAATGGTCACGTTTACCTGCCAGAACAGACCCACGATTTTTGACTACATGCAACAGAATATCATCAACAGATTCTTTTCTATCAACCATGTCCGCAACTGTCTTATTTTTTGTGGCAAATTGAATAAAGTGCTTGTTCATCAGTTGATAATTCATTTTGCCTGATACATCGCTGTACATTCCTACAATTGAAATAAATTCATCACTATCCATGATATTTGCCATAGCATCAGCATGTGTACCTGGGGCTTCGTCTTCAGGCACTTCAATTTCATCTGCTTCAACTGTTTCAGTAGGCTCAATTTTTACCTTACCTCTTGCAGAATACGGCAAACCTAGCAATTCTTCAATGGCTTCTTCTAAAGCGTCTGCGGTAAAAATGTCTAAGTTTGCACGCCTGTCCAAAACAGCTTCGCCAGTACGCTTGTCAATTTCCGCAAAAGCAGATTCGTTCTTGTCAGTACGATGAAATTTAATTCCACTACCGCCCTGTTTTAACTTGACTTTGTAAGCAATGGCTGGAATACTGCTTAACTCAACAACTTTACTACGAATAATGTTCATAAAAATATCCTCCTTTAGAATACGTTTCTGCTTTACATTATATCATAGTTTGTATAAAATTGCCATGATTTCAAATTATCCTAATGAATTATGCATTTATAGACATGAACAACCCCATAAATAAAATCATTTCAACTGTGCAGACCATTGTCCAAAAATAAATTTCACAATTTTCTTCTCTTCAGCTAAAGGATTCAAGTTTAAAATTTGAGCCCTAATTTTATCAAAAGCAGTTTCCGAATCAATGGAAGCTGCTTTTTTAAATACATTTTCACCAAAAAATTTTTCTGTTGTGCAAAAAACTGATGAAGGCATACCTTGTGCAGATTCCACCCCTAATTTTGAAAGGCGCATTTGACTGCCGCATACCGTAATAAATAAACCCATTTGCAACTCTACTAAAGCCCTGTCAAAAGCGGGCTTGTCTTCTTTTACAAATCCACCAATGCGTTTTATATCATGCACAGGCAACGCATCATAATCTGCTACAATTTCATAAATGCGTTTAGCAAAATGACTCATTGACCCGCCTGTATAAAAATCCTTAAAATTTGCTCCGCCGCGCCTTGCCGCAAGAAAGTATGGATACCATGCTTTTGTAATAAACCCACTCTTTTTAAAAAATAGCTTTCCATAAGCAATATCATCACGCTCATCTAAAACCCGCATACGCCATTCCCAAGGATCCGTTTCAGGGTCTTCTGTATGCCAGCTTACAGGTGTTTCATAAGGCGGCTCTTCATTCCAATTCCATGTCACAATAGCATAAATGCCATCACCTTTACCACTACTTAAAGAAAATCCTGCGTGAAGCAATGCCTTCACAAAATCATCATATTTTTGAATAATCATAAAATCCCTCAAGTTTTTTTAGTTTTCATCAATAAGTTTATCATCTTAAACACGACAACAGTACACCATGTTTTCATCAATATTTTTGCAAAATATTTTTTGCGGCAGTTTGAATTGCCGCTATAATTTCCACTGGTTCAATGACCTTCACATTCCCTCCAAATCCAAGCAACCACGAAATTACAGGCTCTTTATTTGTAAATCCAAATTCAAAAAGCAATCCTTCCGCAGTTTCAACCATCGAATCTGGACCATACGCATCTACGAGTTTATATTTTTCACTAAAATCAAATAAAGCCACTAATTTAATGTTATCTGTAAACACTGTATTAAAATTTCTTTTTTCTGGTGGAATTTCCCGTTGCGCAAATTGTACGTCACATATTTGCAAATCCCAAAGTCTCCCAAGTTTAAACAATCTCCAACCTTCCCGTTCTAAACAATACCCAAAAACATACCATGCACTCCATTGGAAAATTACAAAATATGGCTCAATACACCGCCGTGCTTCACCTTTATCATAATAATAAGTAAATTCAATTAACCGCCCTTCAATAATTGCTTTTTTAATGCACTCAACTTTCTCTGTTAAACTGTCTTTGGAGAATGATGCCAAGTCTATAATCACTGGCTCTTGTAGTGAAACAACCGCATTTGCCCCTAGCTTATCTAAAATACGTTCTATCCGTGATTGCTCTGACACACTGCCTATGCCTTTAATGGCGGCAATAATACCTGAAAGCTCATCAGATGTCAGCACGCTTTTATCTAGCTTAAACCCATCTGCAATAGATACACCACCGCCTGCGCCTTGATGTGTGATAATGGGTATCCCCGCTTGACAAAGTGCATCAATATCTCGTCCAATAGTGCGTCGATTCACCTCAAATTTTTCAGCTAAAAAAGGAGCTGTTACCCTTTCATTTTGCAAAAGTACAGTTAAAATACCAAGCATACGATCGATTTTCACAAGTAGCACTCCTTAATAAAATTACAAAAAAACGTCTAAGAAGTCCTAGACGCTAATTCTAAAATCAATTTAATTTCGCCTTGTCCTATACCAAGGGTTTTTGCAATGTCAGGAACATCTAAGCCACGTTCATACATTTCCCAAACTTGTTTATGTCGTGGGTTAGAAAATTTTGGCGGTTTATCATGCAATTGTACAGTGGCTTCTACTTGAGGTATTTCAACTGGCGTTTCAACCTCATCTTTTATCAGCCGTAACTTCTCGCTATGTGCTTCAATATATTTTTCAACCATTTCAGCAATCACGGCACTATCAAGCTTGACTTGGTTTCCATCAGGATTTTTCCATACTTCACTTGTCAGTTCCTTTTGCTTGTCTTCCATTAAGTTATACATAAAAAGTATAGACTGATATTTTTCATCAACTTCTTTTAAAACAAGGGCACCCATTTTATTTATTTCTGTAAGGGATGAATCAAGTGCAGTGTCTAAATCAGATATCGTTTTTTCAATAATGGCAGAATCCTCACGATTTTGGTCACGACGACGCATAACAACTAACGCCCAAGTAGAAGAAAGCGTAATTGCTAAAAAACCAATAATCAAAATTATAAGGAGGATATCCACATTAAATGCCTCAAATCATAATATCATACATGCTTTCACCAGTCGGTTTTGCTTGGTCTGCCGTAATAGATGGCTTTCTTTTGCGCGGCTTACGATTAGGATTGTATCCACCACCGTGACCATTTCTGTCAGGGTTGATATCCCCTTTGCTGGCTTCATCTTTTTGATTCACTTGTTTTTCTTGCATTTTGGCTTGCTTTTCCAGTCTGTCTGCAAACATTTGACTGGCAACTTCAGGACGAGCAGCATTCGCATCCCCTGCACCAGCACGATGTGCATCAGCTGCATGTTGGATTGTCAATGTCATATCAATAGGACGTAACATTTAAAACACCTCCTAGACACTATATGTTCGGGCCAATTACAATTTTATCACCATTATTACGCAAGCGGCAATTTGACAACTCTTCACGAATAGTCATTTGTGAATTGCCAATGGTAATGCGAACACCTGGGCGAATCATTCGGGATGCTGATACCGTACCTGCACTAACGGCAAGATTACGGGTAATTGTGTCAATTTCATCTTGTAGTTTGGTCATTTTATCACGGTAAACCATTTTCATGTTTATCATCTTTACTAAAATAGCCTTTTTATCATTGGGCAGTTGGTCTTTATTACGTAAGGCTGTTAATGTTGCTACTGCTTTATCACACTTTTCATATTCCAATTTCATTTTATTAAAATCATTGATTAACTCTTTTTGACGAACCAGCTCTTTAGGAGAACCGCCAACTTCAATTTCAGTCAGGGTACCCATTGGTGAACCTATGGTTTGTGCCACTAATTTTTCACCAGCAACTAAAGTACCGCCAACAAGCAGTCCATTTTTCCCAACAACAGTCACACTTCCATCACATCTCAAGTGGCTTTTCATTATAGAATCAGCCATAATATTGCCACCGGCTGTTACTTTACAGCTTTCAATAAATTTAGCGGTGACATCTGTGGCAGCTGTAAGTTCTGCTTTATCTGCACCTTGTACCCCATTCCCAAGGACAATACTGCCTTCTTCGGAAATAAGTGTCGCAGCTTCGCATACACCATGCACTTCAATATTTCCTACGGCTCTTACTGTAAATCCTGAAATCACTGTACCGCGTACGGTGACTTGACCATTAAACTCAATGTTTCCAGTGGAGTTATCTACATTGCCTTCAATCTCTAAATGAGGCGAAATATTTATCTTGCCATCTTGTAGAAGCAACTGACCGCTAATATCGGCAATGAGATGCTGCTCATCCGGTGAAAGCACAGTCCCCTTCCCTCGAGGGATAGGTGCAGCTGGACGCGGCTTTACCGCAGCAATTTCATTGCCATAAACATCCATACCATCTTTGCCATCACGGCTAGGCATACTGGTGACAAGTACATCACCACGGGTACATAATTTAAACATATCCAGCTGTTTAAAGTTTACAGTACCATCTTCCATTATTTTTGGTTTAGGCTTTATATTACTTCTGTCAAAGTGAAATTGTAGAAAACCATCTGCACCCTTTTCAGGTTCAACACCACGCGCCACAACAAGTTTACGACCATAACGTTTTGTTTCTAAAGCCTTTTCTACAAGGTCTTGGTCAGGCACAACATTTGCTTTTCTAATAATATCTAAAACTTCTTCAAGTGTAAGTAATCTCCCTTTATTGATAGGTTCAGAAAAAATAATAACAGCTTCCATACGGTCTTTACTAATTTCCACAGCCGCAGATTCTGCAACTTGGGTTATTGCAGTGTTGTTTGAAATTTTCACATCAATATCCGCGTCATCACTTTTTAAAACTTCGCCTAATAAAATATAATCAACATCTGTAACACCATATTCATCAATTAAAGCCACAACTTCTGCGCGGGTTACGCGTTTCGTATCATGACCTTTAATTTGCAGATATATCCCATCTTCTCTAATAGCTAGGTCAAAATTTTTCGCCATATAAAGCCCCTACTTTCCCCATGTCACATGCTTCTTATGCAAACAACAATCCTTTGTACCGACCAAGTTTACCTTGCAGTTTTGTGATAGCCTTGGTATGAATTTGTGAAACTCTTGACTCAGACACTTTCATAATATTGCTGATTTCTTTCAGTGTCAAATCTTCAAAATAATACAATGTGATAACCAGCTTTTCTTTTTCTGACAGTTTATTTATTGCATCGGCAAGCATTTCTTTTCTTTCTTGCCTTTCGGCTTGTTCTTCCGGTGAATCTCCACGATTTGTAATGAGTGGTGTCAAAGCAGCCTCGTAGTTTTGCTCCATAAAATCATCTAATGAAACTAAAGACAGCACAGAAGATTTTTTGATTAAATCACGGGTTTCCTCTATGCTCATATTCAAGCGTTCTGCAATTTCTTCCTCACTCGGCTGACGACCAAGTTCTTCTTCTAACTGGGCATAAACTTGTTCCATTTGCTTATTTTTTTGTCTAAGGGTTCTAGGAACCCAGTCTAGCCGACGGATATGGTCAATAATCGCCCCGCGTATACGAAAAGAAGCATAGGTTTCAAATTTTACACCCTTGCCAGGGTCAAACTTATCAACCGCGTCAATCAATCCAAAAATCCCATACCCTACTAAGTCATCATATTCAACATGCTGACCAATATGAATGAGTAATCGTCCTGCAACATATTTCACCAAAGGTGCATAATGCAGAATTAACTTTTCTTTAAGGGCAGGCGTTTTATTTTCCCCATAAGCTTCCCAAAGTTTATCAAGATTTGTCATAAGCACAACCTACGAAATATCGCCCATGGCTAGACTTTCCATCAACTCATCTGCCGTGGGTTCATTAGTATTTAATTCCTCTTCTTCAACATTTTCAGAATCTTCATAATGGTTGATAAATTGTTCCTGATTTTCCTGAATGGGTACATATGCCATAACACCTTCTGGTGCAGGAATGTCCTCCTCAAAATTCATATCGGTTTCCAATGGGATGCCGTCATCAATAAGTTCCGCTGTTTCAGTAGGCGCAAACACACTATTGATAAGAATAGCACGTGCAACATGTCCTACAATATAAAAGCCAACAATGACTAGACTTATCCACAAAGCCATAGTAAACAATCCAAAAGGAAGCCCTAATAGATGATGTATTACAAACCCTGCTGTAATCACTAGCGCGGCAATAATACATATTAAGAGATGAGATTTATTGAGTTGGTATGGCATACGTTTCATTTTCTAACCGCCTTTATAAAGTCCTGATACCTTGACCAATCGCTTTGATGACAAAGCGTCCGTCTTCTGCGTAAAGTTCAACGGTACGACCAAAGCTGTCTCCTGTTTCAGATGCAACCAAGGGAATACCATGTACAGCCAATACGCGTTTGGTTGCTTCTGCATTACGGTCTCCAACACGCAAATTATCATTGGTTGCATTAAATGCAAACATTTGCGCACCACCAGCTATTTTTGCTTTTAAATACCTGCGGTTTGCACCAATTCTCTCCATATCTGCAATCAACTTAACCAACGCTGTATCTGCGAACTTGGCTTTATTAGAGTTGTTTTGAATAGCTTTTGAATCTGGCAACATAATATGCGCAAGTCCTGCAACTTTTGCAATACCATCATACAAAGCAATGCCAATGCATGAGCCAAGTCCCAAGGTTGTAAGTATACCTGGTGATTTTGTCACATTCAGGTCAGCCATGCCTACGACTATCATATTCGCGCGTACCATACTATTCAACTCCTAAAGAACGAATTATCCTATAGAATGAATGCAAATTAGGTACCAAGATAAAGCAACCTGAAGATTTAACGTTTTCAATGGACATTTGTGACTCAATAAACAAAATTTTATCTGCAATTTTTCCAAACTCACTTGCAGGTACAGACAATATTGCATTTGCCATATCAATTGTCACGAATGGAATAGATGGCTTGATTTGAGAATTTGTAAGCCCTGCAAGTGAGCCCAAATAAGAACTTACAAGGATATTGCCCATCTCTTCAATAACAGAACGTTCCATTTCTGTAAATGCGTATCTTTCTTCACTCACATGCTCTTGTCCAACCACAATCGCAGCCAAATCATGGGCAGCATCAATATCCATAAGATACATCATCATTCCTTGAATATTTCCAGAAAGCGTTACAAGTATTCCCGCAATAACATTTTCTGCGCCGCCGACAAATTCTGCAACATTTTTAAATTCAACCCAAGAAACATTTGGAACTGGCATTGTTACTTTTTTGTTTATCATTTTTGATAAAGCAGTTGCTGCATGAGCTGTTCCCATACTGCCTATTTCTTTAAGAATATCCAAATGCATTTCACTAAATAAGCCCTCTGCACCTGTTTTTTCCATGCTATTCATCTCCTTTATATATCGCTATCTTGGCCGCGCTTTTTTAAGCTCCTCACGTTGCAGTTTGTACATATATCTAATAATGACTTCTTGGTCTACTTGCGGCATCATTGTAAAACGAAAACCATATTGATATTTATATCTTGACCCTCTTGGCAAATCCATTACCGTTCGCACATCAGCAAAAGCAACTAAAAAATTATCGCCAAGCTGTAAGTCGATGTTTAAAAGATGTCCTATAGTCATCTTTTTATCTGAATACATCTTTGCGCCACCTGCACTTAAATCGATAATTAACCCTTCTTCACGTTCACTTTGTTCACCGCTGGAGTATACTACAGAAAATGAAACATTCAGTGTATATGCAAAACGGTATGCTGAACGACGTTGAATTTTCTCACCGCCATCTTCCAATTTAAAACGCAATACGTCAAAACCATCCACTTCAGTATATGCAACCAATGTTGCAGTATAGCGAAAACTAGAGTTGTCACTCATGAGCCGTAAAACAAATTTTTCACCTGTACGCAAGCGCACTAACCTACCGTTTTCTATTGGAGGATAAATAAGCACTTCACGCGTATTTGGCAACATGACTTCAATCTTACACATATATCCATCGTCAGTGTCACTACTCAATCTTTGAATTTGAACTTTTGAACCTGATTTCAATTGCTCTATAAACATTCATACCCCCCTTAAACACTAAATCTACCGATTAACTTCATTACAAAATTTTGGATACTGCCTTTCTTTTCTACTTGCATTTTTAAAAGTTTGGCACATATTATTCTAAAGTGCTTGGTACTTTCCGCATTTGGAAAAAGTATTGACACAGGTTGCTGTTTACGCACGGCGCGAACTAAAGATGCATCATAAGGAATACTACCCAGCAGTGACAATTTTATTCCTAAAAAGCGAGAAGCTACACCGTTTAGTTTTTCATATACTTCTTGAACTTCTGCGCTATTTATTGCACAGTTTATCACCAGTTGCAACACTTCAATTTCTGGCATGGTTGCTTTTATTGATTTTATAAGGGCATAAGCATCAGCAATAGCTGTTGGGTCAGGTGTAGTGACAATGATTGTATCTGACGCAGCTTTAATAAAATTCATTACTGCATTAGAAAGCCCTGCACGCGTATCAATGATGATAAAATCAGCCAAATCATCCAAACGTAGAAAACCATCAGTTAATCTTGCAATTTGACTGTCTGTAAGTTCAGAAAGTGCAGACATTCCAGAACCGCCGGAAAGAAACATACATCCAAGAGGGCCAGTCGTTAATGCAACTTCCATATCTACTTCACCGTTTAATACATGAGAAACTGTATGTTGCGGAGATACGCCCAGCAAAATTTCTACGTTAGCCAAACCAAAATCTGCATCTATGATGACCACACGTTTACCCAACTTACGCATTTGAATGGCTAAATTTGTGGCGAAGTTAGACTTCCCTACCCCACCTTTCCCGCTGGCAACTGCAATAACACGGGCAACCATAGCGGATTTAGGCTGTTCAATGTCAACTGTCGTTTCACTTGCACGCTGACGCATAAGTTCTCTTAGTCTATTTGCTTGATCCATCATGAAGGCGAACCGCCTTCCGCATAAGGGTGAATTTCTCCATCATTAAGCCCCAATAGAGATTTTGCAATTTTATCTGGCTTAATTGCTTCTAAATCGTCTGGTACATTTTGCCCAAAAGTTACATATGCCGCTTTTTTGCCTGCCAAACAACAGATATTCATTAGCGAACCCAAAGTTTCAGCCTCATCAAGTTTTGTAAATATTAAATTAAAATCTGATATTTGGTCGTAAGTGCTGACTATTTTACACAAATCTTTATAACGTGTTGTTACACTTAAAACAAGATAATATTTGGCATCTTGCACAACATCCAGGAGGGCTTTAAGTTCATCAAGCCCTTCTTTGTTTTTGTGTGACCTTCCAGCCGTATCAATGAGTACAATATCACTTTTAGCACGGAGGGCACTCAAGTGTGCGCCTATTTCTTCGGGTTTATAAACCACACGAATGTCCAAACCTAAAATATCTGCATACGTTTTTAATTGCTCTACAGCTGCAATTCTATAGGTGTCTGCTGTGATAAGCCCTACTTTTAAACCATGGGTGAGGGATAAAATGGAGGAAAGTTTTGCAATACTTGTGGTTTTACCCACCCCTGTTGGTCCCATAAATACAATGGTTTGAGGGTTGCCTTTATTTGTATCAATGAGTATTGGGTTTTTTAGAATATCAACAATATGACCATAAACAGCTTTTATGAGAAGTTTTACATCTACTTGACTGGCTTCATCTACACTTTCTAACTCACGTAGAATGTGTGCCGCAACATCTGGGCGCACTTCTTGGGCAAGCATCGTGTCATAAAAGAGTTGAACCATACTATGACGATATTTTTTCGTTTCAGAAGCCAACACAGGCTGTTGTGATTGAGCGTCACCTTGTACCGATTTCCCTATTTGGCTTTTGTTTGCACGCTTTGCTGACTCTTCATGCTCAATTTGATTAGCCGCCTTACGCGCTTCTTGCAAAAGCAATGTCATAGACTCTTCAATAGCTACAGAATTTGATGCGGCACTACTTTCTACTAAACTTGCAGAAAGCGGCTTGCGCTCTACATGCTGAACTGCCACATTATCATCAGGTTCAGACTGTGCCATGAGACTTAAAAACGCTTCATCTTCTTCACTAGCAGCAGTAATAACTACCACATTGCGCTTAAACAAGCCAAAAAAACATTTCTTTGGCTGTTGTTTTACACTAATTATGGTTGCATTTTCGCCCATTTCTGCGTGGATAATGGGCATAATTGCTGCTTCACTTTTACCTTCATATCTTTTTACCTTCACGAGACACTCACCATTCCTACCGATTGTACCTCTGCTGATTGGTCAATTTCTCCGTAACTAAGCACAACTAAATCTGGCGCAATTTCTTCTACAAGTTGCTTAAAATACATTCGCACAAAGGGTGATGTTAAAATAATTGGCAAAACCCCTAATTGAGTAAGTTTGGCAACTTCCTTTTTTAAACTATCAAAAACGCGCTGGCTAAGTTGTTGGTCAATGTTTACAAAACTACCTATTTCGGTTTTTTGAATGTTTCCAGTTAAAGTTTGTTCAAGGGCAGGGTCAAGTGTTATGACCGTATTGACACCTTGACCAAAGAACTTCTTTGAGATTGCACGACGTAAGGCTTGGCGTACATATTCTGTAAGCATATCTGTATCACGGGTAATTGGCGCGTAATCTGCCAAGGTTTCCAAAATGGTTACTTGGTCTTTAATAGAAATGCCTTCTTTTAACAATTTAGCTAAAACTTTTTGCACCTCACCAATGGAAAGGTACTTTGGTACAAGTTCATCCACCAATACAGAATGAGATTCTTTTACGTGATTGATAAGCTTCTGTACATCTTGACGAGACAATAACTCGTGCAAATGCTGACGTATTACTTCTGTTAAGTGTGTTGCAATGATTGCAGGAGGGTCTACTACTGTATAACCTAGTGCTTCTGCACGCTCTCGTTGAGATTCTGATATCCACATGGCGGGAAGTCCAGCAAATGGCTCTATCGTTTCAATGCCGTCAATTTCCTCTTCTACATAGCCAGAGTTCATTGCCATATAGTGGTCAAACATAATTTCGCCGCCTGCCACTTCCACACCTTTTATAAAAATAGCATATTGATTAGGGCTTAATTTTATATTATCTTGCAAACGAATTTGCGGAATAATAGCACCCAGTTCCAACACAATATTTCTGCGAATCATTACAACACGCTCAAGCAAGTCACCGCCTTGGTCTGCCGCAACAAGAGGGATTAGCCCATAGCCAAAGCTTAAACGAATCATATCTACTTCTATAAGCTGTACCATATCATCTGGACGGCGCATTTCTTCTACTTCCATGTCATCAGTTGTAATTTCTGTTTCAATGGCTTCCATTGTTTTTTGCCGGGTCATTCTAAAACCAATAATCATCATTGCAATCCCTGTTGGGATAAAGAATATGCGGGGCAAGTTAGCAAAAATACCAAGGACAACTAAAGCTCCGCCACCTATCATGAGTACCAATGGCTGTCTGAACAACTGCGTAGCCAATGCACCAGAAATTTCTTCGCTAACCGTAGCCTTTGTAACAATAAAACCTGTTGCAAGGGCAATGAGTATCGCTGGAATTTGAGATACGAGTCCATCACCAATGGTCAGCAAAGCGAAAAGTTGTGCCGCTTCAGCAATGGGCATAGATTCGCCTGTTGCCATACCTGTTGTACCCAGTGTAATGCCGCCAACAAGGTTTACGAAAATAAGCAGGATACTAAAAATTGCGTCACCTTTAACAAATTTTACAGCACCGTCCATTGCACCATAGAAATTAGATTCATCTTGAATTTTTTGACGGCGTTCCTTTGCTTCTTCTTCGCTAATGATACCTGTGTTAAGGTCAGCATCAATTGCCATTTGTTTACCAGGCATTGCATCCAAAGTAAAACGCGCTGTAACTTCTGCAACACGTTCAGAACCCTTGGTGATAACTAAAAAGTTTACCAATACAATGATGATAAATAGGATACCACCTACAATCATATTACCACCGGCAACAACCTCACCGAAAACATCAATGACTTGTCCTGCTTCGCCTCTTAAAAGGATTGAACGGGTCGTTGATAAGCTTACAGCAGCCCTAAACAAGGTGACAATAAGCAACATTGATGGAAACATTGACATTTCCAAAGCTTCTCTGGCATATAAGGCATTGAGCAAAATAATCATGCCCATCCCAAAAACAATCATCAGCAGTAAGTCAAGTAACCATAGCGGCACAGGTACTACAATGAGTACAACCATGGCCACTATGCCGATACCAATAATTGATTCTTTTCTCATCATGTTAAGTGTCCACACTCCCGATGGGGCTTACCGTTGCGCGTTCCCCCACGCACTCTTATTGCAATTTTACATATATTACTGACTATAGTATATCCTATCTTAGACTTTGTCGCAATGCAATTGTTTATTATTAAGAAAATTTGCTACGGACAAACAAATGGTAATCACCACACCAAAGCCCGCAAGCATTATCCACCCCCAGAAGTAACTCCCCGAAAAGTCATAAATTACCGCCAAAACAGGCCCTGAAATAGCCATTGCCATTTGCATAACCATATTGAATACGCTAAAAATAAGCGCGAAATCTTTTCCGCCAAAATAAAAGGTAACAAACAGTGCCACAGGAACAAAGCCAGAGCTTGCAGGGCCATACAGCAAAGCAAATAGCCATAAGAACACAGGAATTTCTGCAAAAATAGCAAGCATTGGGAAGATAATGCAAGCAATGCCTAAGAATAATCCCCCTGCCATCATGCCAAACTTATCAAAAAATCCGCCTAAAGTCAGTGAGCCTAATGTATGGGCAAGCATTAATACAACCATAACCATTGCAGCAAAATCTGGTGTATATCCAATGTCTGTTAAATATGCCTGTGCATTAAAATTGGGTGCGCCTTGCATAATCGCAAGCAAAAAGAATCCTATCAGCAACATCCAAAAGATAGGTGTTTTCATTGCGTCTTTAAAACTTATATTGATAAGGTGATTTTTAGGTTTATCAACACCTGCTTTGCCCTGATAGGGTTCTAGTCCCATATCTTCTGGTTTGTCTTTAACCAAAAATAAAACTGTAGGGAACACCACAACAAACACGATGATTCCAATAATATGATACACTGCCTGCCAACCCATCATACTTTCAAGCCATGTGGCAACAGGAATAAAAATGGTAGTACCTACACCAAATCCAGCAAAAGCAAGCCCTGTAACAAACCCACGCTTTGCATCAAACCATCGGCTAATCATATACCCAACTGACATAAAACTTGGGCCGCTCACGACAAGACTGTTAATGGCTGCAAGCACATAAAAATGCCAAAGTTCTGTGGCAAAACCAAAGGTAAAGATAAGTATAGCCGCGGCAACCGTAGAAACGAGCAGTACTTTCTTTACCCCAATCCGTTCAAATAACCGCCCATACAAGGGCATAAATAATGCACCCAGCAAAAATAAAATTGTGCGGTGAAAAGTAAACGCCCCCCGAGAAAATGCTAATTCCTCAGTAATAGGCACGAGTAAAGGGCCGCTCATGCTGTTGACGACACCCATGCCAGCAAATGTGATAATAAACCCTGCAAGAACAATAAACCAGCCATAAAATATTTTCATTTGAAGTAAATCTCCCTTAAAAGGGGCTATCTCAATAGATAACCCCTAGTAATCTTAAACTTTGGCGAAAAATTGCCATGTCATTTATATCCATTGGATAGGTATGGGGAAAAAATAAAATCATCCGTACCGCATACACCACCATAAAGATTACAGTACTAATTAAAATGACAGACTTCTCTGCTTTTGTAAAAGGCTTGCGCTTTATCCATAAGCTACGCACTGCAACATATGGCAAAAGTATGAGTGAAAGAATAATCAAAGGGTGCCAAGTCAGGGCTTCTCTAAAATTGCCTTGAAGCAAAGCCAAGGCGGCCCGTGTTGAACCGCAACCAGGGCAAGGCACACCAAATGTTCCTTGAACCCAGCACCATGTCCCCCCAATAATAGATACAACCGCCCAAGCCGTTAAACCGAAAAACAGTACGATTAAACCTTTTAAGCGCGGCTTACCGTGCATATTATTGTAACCCAGGTGGAGTTTTAGAATTATCTTGTACACGCTTCATCCAAATTTGATTAAAACCTTCGCAAATTTGAATATATGCAATAATAGAGCCTATTCCGCCTACAAAACTAAGCAAAAGCCATAAGATAAAATTTTCTTTATAATGTGTACCATTTTCTCGTGAAAGCCGTGCAAGGTTTTTATCAACTTGATAAAGTGTGACCCACATGATAGGGAAGCATAAAATACCACCAATTAACATGGCAACGCTGTTTATTCTCTGTTCACCTGATGCTTTGTTAATATCCTCCATGACTGTATACAGAAAATAAATGCCATAGATGCCGCAGGTAACAATAGAAAGTAAAATGACAACAACACCATTACGTTGTACACCAATATAATTGGAAGGCGTACCCATTGGCAATGTGCCGCCCATTGGCATTCCAACAGGGCTTACTCCCGACACTTGATTTCCACCCAGTTCAACTTTAAGGCCTATCCCTTTAGATGATAGGATAAACAGCGTTGTAATCGCAATTGTACCCAAGTAAGCAAGCACAAGAAGCCAAAAGAATACTGTTGCACCTGCAAAACTATATATCCCGCGCACACTACTTCTTGTAATAAATAGGGTAATCAACCCTAATGCATACCCTACTGCCACGACAATAAATAAGTTGCCCTTAATAAATAGCACTTGCTTTTCAATTTGTGGTTTAAAGTAAACTAACAATGCAACCAAAATTGGAATAAGCAAGATAAACAATGCAGGGAAGGAACTTCTTGCACCATCACGCCCAAATAAAGCGGTGAACCCATTTATCCTTTGCAAACTTGCCCACCAGCCCACACGAAAAAGCGGAAGGAAAAACAGCAAAGCCAGTACCCCTGAAAGCCCCATGAGAATCCATTTGACATCAATCACATTGCCCCCAAGGTCAATAAAAGACTTATCCTCATCAACCCCACTTAGCTTGACAGAGCCAACTTCAAACACGCCGCCATTTTTATTATCAACCCCACTGGCTAAAGTCGGCTGAACAGGCGTATCTTCAATCGACTTTTCGGTCGTGACTTCCAACGGTGTGCCATTGTCTGGCTGGGCTTCATCGGTCACAGTCTCTACAGACACAAGCCCTGTACCACATTTTTCGCAAAAAGCCACACCATCATTACATTTGTGCCCACATTTGCTACAGAACATCTATATCACCCTCATTTCTTTATTAAATTAAATTCAAGCATACTTAATAGAAAATGTCAAATAAAAACGAGCCATTGCTGGCTCGTTTTTATTTTTGACTGATTGGATTTACTTTCGTGTTGCCATTTCAAGAATTTGATTACTGCGCTTGATAAAGTTTGTCATTTGCTCTGTGGCTAAAGGTTTGTGACTTAGCATTGCAAGGTCGAATAAATGTTTTGCGATAAGCTCCACATCTCCCTTGCGGGTTTCATCTGATTGCATGTCCAGCAATAAATTAACCATGGAATGATTTTTATTGAGTACCAGTGTGATTTCATCTTCAAACATTCCTGGTGGAAGTTGTCCGCCGCCGAACATTTTAGACATTTCCTGCATACGCCGAGATTGCTCGGAAAGCAAAATCACAGAAGAAATACCATCAGATTTAAGCGATTCAACACTAACTTTCAGCTTTTCATCTGCTAAAATTTTACGAAAATTTTCTTCCAACCCTTCAGGCTGTGTATCTGCTTGACCTTCTTTTAACGCTTCGGTGATGTCTGCGTCAATGCGAGTAAATTTAATTTCAGGCTCATACATTTCCAGATAATTTACAAATGGTGTGTCTAGGTTTGTAGTGAGTAAAACCGCCGCTAAATTTTGGTCTTTAAACATTTGAATATATTGGGATTGTAATTGCTCATTGGATACATAAAAAACAGTTTTTTTAGGCGGTGGCGGTGGTGTTCCCCCTTCTTCTGAAATTTTTGGAGCTTCTGTAATGGCATTTGCCTCTGTAAATTCTGCTAATGTTTGATGTTTGCCATCGGTGGTTTTGTATAAAACGCTTCCTTTAATCTTGTCGTAAAGTTCACGTTCTTTTATACAGCCATATTTGATGAATGGCGCGATATCATCCCAATATCCATTATAAGCATCACGGTCTTTTTTAAAGAGTCCGTTGAGCTTATCTGCCACTTTACGTGAAATATATCCTGACATTTTTTTAACTGTTGAATCATTTTGCAAGAACGAACGGGATACATTTAACGGCAAGTCTGGACAGTCCATTACACCTTTGAGCAGTAGCAAATATTCAGGAATGACCTCTTTTATATTATCTGCCACAAAAACTTGGTTATTAAACAGTTTGACTTGCCCTTCAATGTATTCAAGGTCGTGCTTCATTTTGGGGAAGTATAAAATACCTTTTAAGCGGAAGGGATAGTCCATGTTTAAATGAATCCAGAAAAGCGGCTCATTATAATCTGTAAACACTTTATGATAGAAGGCTTTATATTCCTCATCTGTACATTCACTTGCAGACTTTAGCCACAAGGGTGATGTATCATTGATTGGCTCTGGTGTTTTATCAGCGTCATCTGGGTCAACTTCTGAATCGGGTGCTTTTATTTCGTCTACAAAAATCGGCACGGATACAAAGCCACAGTATTTGGTCAAGGTTGCACGCAGTTTAAATACATCTAAAAATTCTTCCCCGCTTTCCCCTGTGTATAATGTAATGGTTGTGCCTCTGGTTTCCTTGTCACTGTCAGACATGGTGTATTCAATACCACCATCACAAACCCAGCGGGCGGCTTTTTCGCCTTCTTTAAATGAAAGACTGTCTATTTGCACTTTGTCGGCAACCATAAATGCCGAATAAAAACCCAGCCCAAAGTGACCAATGATTTCATTGGCGGTATCTGTTTTGTCTTTGTATTTTTCCATAAATGCATTGGCACCAGAAAATGCAATTTGGGTGATATATTCTCTGATTTCATCGGCAGTCATGCCAATACCATTGTCTTCAAAGATAATTTGTTTGTTTGCTTTGTCTACCCATACATGCACGGCATACGCTTCATCTGGGGAAATATGATTGGCTTCGCCCATGTCTATTAGCTTTTTCAGCTTTGTAATTGCGTCTGCGCCATTGGATACTAACTCCCGCGCGAAAATATCCATGTCTGAATACAGCCATTTTTTGATAATTGGCAAAATATTCTCACTGTGAATTGATAAATTTCCTGTTTCCATGTGTAAATATCACTCCTAGTCCATTAGTTTCTCGTTTAATATTTTAGCTGGAATTTCTTTGTTGTCAATGTCTTTACGGAAGCCTGTATTTTTTTAAGTAGTCTATAATCCATTCTGGCTCTGGTATGGGGGCTTTTGGGTTAAATGCGATATAAGTTGCCACACTTGAAAGGCTCTGCCAGAATAAAATTGCCATGGCTTCTGCATTGCCGGGGCGAATTTGCCCTCTAAGCTGTCCATCGGTTATGATTGAAATACTTTTTTTAAGAATAGCAGGTTCTATGGTTTTTGCACTGGTTGCTTGGGCTGTGAATGCAACCATTTTTGCAGTGAAAGCATCTTGTTGCATCATCGTGAAATAGTGTGTTGCAATGGTTTCAAAAAATTTTAAAGAATCTGTCCCATCCAGTTTAGACAAGGCGGCAGGTGTCTCTACGCCTATTTTTATCAGCTCATCACGCAAGGCAGCTTTAGACTCGAAGTAATGGAACATCAGCCCAATGCTCATATCTACTTTTTGGGCAATATCTTTAATGGTGGTTTCACTAAAGCCTTTGGAAATAAATAAATCCAGTGCGGCTTCCAGTATTTCAACTCTGCGCTTTTCTTTTTGCTGCTGCCTTGATGTCATGTCATCCGCCCCGCTTCACTGAACCTTAATTCATTGAGTATGTACAAATATTAGCAATATTGACTTTGCCTGTCAAGCATAAAAAAACCTCCGATAGTCATTTATCAGAGGTTTCTTTACCTATCATTTCATAAAGTTTTTCCATTGCACAGTGTAAACCGCCTACAGCGTCTATAATGCCTTCGTTTACGGCTTCCTCGCCAATAAGGATTGTGCCTACATCTTGTGCCATGGTTCGGGTGTCCATCATCAGTTTTGCCAATCGTTTGCGGGTTACGCTTGAGTGGTTTACAACAAAGTCCTCTACCCTATCCTGTGTTTTGTTAAAGTATTCGTACGTTTGAGGTGCGCCAACGACTGTACCATTCATTCTTACAGGGTGGATGGTCATGGTTGCAGAGGGGGCAATAAATGAATATTGGGCGGAAACAGCCAATGGAACACCAATGGAATGCCCACCGCCAATGACTAATGACACAGTGGGTTTTCCCAAGTGTGCAATCAGCTCCGCAAGGGCAAGCCCTGCTTCTACATCTCCCCCCATGGTGTTTAAAAGTACAAGCAACCCGTCAACTTCCGAGCTTTCGGCACATGCCACCAGTTGAGGGATTACATGTTCGTATTTTGTGGCTTTATTGGTTGGGGGCAAAAGTACATGCCCCTCAATCTGCCCTATGATGGTTAGAAATTGAATCACGCCCCGTGGGTTAGTGGTTTGAGGCTTTGGCATGATTTCAGGCTGGGGGGCAGATTGTTGACAATCATCATCTTCTTGGGGCGGTGCTTCTTGGTCTAATGTCCATGTATTCATAATAAAAAACTCCCATATACGGATTTTAATTTATTCTTATCCGTATATGGAAGTTTTATTCAGAGGGGTTTTATCATTGTTAAAGCTGGAAACACAAGAAGCTCACAAGGATAGCACCATCACACTACAACCACACGCAACAAAAAATCATTCCCAACCCCTTGATTATACTTTTGTGTATTTGAAATGTTTATATAATATGGTATAATCAAGCGTCGCGGTGGCAGGTTTAACCTGTTTGTGTAGTGTGATGGCTAATTTCCCATCCTTGCATGAGCTGATGATGTCTCAAGCATCATCAGTCCCGCGGCTTTTTTATTGTTTCCGCAAAATCATCATAGCAGAAAACATGTTAAAATGGAAGTCTTTTTTTGTAGAATTTAAAAAAAGGATTGTTGCAAAACTGCAAAAGCAGTATGCAACAATCCTTTTAAAATGCATTTTATACTTTATTCTGCTGTCTCTTTTTCTTGCTTCTTGCCGCGAATCATCATATACCATGTTGAACCAGATAAACATACAGATGAATACGCACCAAATAACAAACCAACCATGATTGGCAAGGTGAAATCACGAATGGCGGCGACACCAATGACATACAGCATAAATACTGCAACAAAGGATGAAAGGGTTGAGAATAATGTACGGCGCAAAGTTTGTGTCACACTGGTGTTAATCAACACCGATGGAATGGCTTTGGGCATACGCACACGGTTTTCTCTGATACGGTCGAAAATGATAATGGTCGCATTGATAGAATAACCCAGTGTCGTTAGCATGACCGCAATAAACGCATAGTTTAGGGGAATACGTAAGACTGCATAAATCACAAGCACCACAAAGGCATCATGAATTTGCGCTAAAACTGCACTTGCACCCTTGCGCACATCACGGAAGCGGATGGAAATATAAACAAGCATACCAAGGCTCGCCACAATGATTGCAATAATTGCAGACTGTCGCATTGCTGCACTCACTGCGGGGCTAACATCTGCATAGGCATAGGTAAAATCTTCTGGCGCAACCCCTGCAAAATCAGCCAGTTTATCCACCAGGGCACGGCGAACTTCTGCGTCCACTTGGGTTGTACGAATCATCACTTGATGTCCACCGCCCAAAATTTGTTGCACTTGAGGGGCAGATTCACCTGTGATATTTCGTACAATTTCTTCAATTTCGCTATTTTCAAAAGGCCGCCCAATATCTATTGTAAACGATGTTCCGCCAGAAAATTCAACGTCTAAGTTAAAAAATCCTCTTTCGCCTGCCGTACTATTAAATATTCCAACCGCAAGACCAATGGCTAAGATGGCGGCAGAAAATGCAAAGTACACTTTACGTCTTTCCACAATTGGCTTTGCCGCTACATCCATTTCAGGTTCAGATTTTCCTGCGGCACGTGCTGTGTCTAAAGCTTCACGCTGTTGCTTTGACATAATATGACGCGCCTTAATAACACCTAAATCCATTAGACAAACGGTAATCACGCGGGTCACAACCAAGCATGTGAACATGGATAATAAAATACCAATGATAAGCATTTGTGCAAAGCCCATAATTGGGCCTGTTCCCAGCCAGAAAAGTACCCCGCCTGCAATCAGAGTGGTCACATTACTATCTACAATGGCTGGCAAAGCCCGTTTATACCCTGTACGCATTGCTGCGCGTAAGCTTTTACCCATGGCAACTTCCTCACGAATACGCTCAAAAATAACGATATTTGCGTCGGTAGCCATGCCAATGGACAGAATTAAACCAGCAATACCCGGTAAGCTTAGGGTGATACCCAACCCAGAAACAATAATCAATACCAATGCTACATAGATAATGAGTGCCAAATCGGCACAAAGTCCCATGGTGCGATAAAATACAGCCATGAAAATAAGCACCAGAAGTAACCCTATGACACCTGCAATCATACTGGTACGTAAAGCATCTGCACCTAGTTGCGCGCCTACAAGATTCATGCTTTCAACAGTTAGCCCAAACGGCAACGAGCCTTGCATAATTTGTGTCGCCAAAAGCTGTGCAGAATCCATTGTAAAATGCCCAGATATGACGGCACTTCCATCAGTAATCACATTGTTCACCATGGGTGAGCTAATGAGTTCGCCGTCCATTAAAATGTGAATCGGCTGTCCTAAATTGTTTCTTGTGGCTTCTGCAAAAAGTGCAGTTCCTTCATTTGTAAAACTAATATTTACAACGACTTCTGGCCCATCCATCATTCTTGCAGCACGTGCCACATCTGCACCAGTGAGTAGAATATTGCCGTCATTATCCATGAACAGCAACATGGCTGTTGCACCTATTTCAGCCACAGCCGCTTCTGCATCTTCTACACCGGGAATATCCACACGCAACTGTCGCGGGCCTTCTTGTGCCACATTGGCTTCTGTATACCCTCGTGCGTCCAATCGTCCACGCATGAGTGATTGTGCCGCAGCCATATCATCCGAAGATGGGTTGTCCACGTCTGCTTCATACAAAATACTCACGCCACCCATTAAATCAAGCCCTTGGGGGATGTTGCCAATACTAAAGAGTCCATTTGACCCTATGCCTATCGCACTAATGACGATAAGCCCTGCTGTTGCCAGCAGTATCAACGCTAAAATTCCCGCGCTTTTTGTCTTCATTCAGTAGTCCTCCAATTTTATGTCTAAGCATTTGCCCGAAGGATTATACCACAAAATTTGGTCTTGTGCTAAATGTATACAAAAAATCCGAACGGAGGCTCATATGACTGCCACTGTTCGGATTTTTTACGATTGTAAACTTTGTTGTTAGGCACTTTTCGGGTGACTGGACTAAATGGGCCCCAATCCCTGCGCTGTGATGTATGAAACTCCTTTTGCGCCCGCTTAGACTGTTTTTCCAGCGGGATGTACTTTTGCTTTTTCATGTTAAAGCACCTCCGCAGAGGATTATATCACATTTGCAAAAAATTAGCTATCTATCGGGTTTACATGTACCTTGCAATGTTTCACCTTTGGAAATTGCGACTCAATTTCGTCATGTACATCATGGGATATTTTATGGGCTTCGGTAAAGGAAAGTGACGCATTTACAGCAATTTCCACATCAACAAATATTCTATTCCCAAAAATTCTTGTTCTTAACAAGTCAATGCCTTCAACAGATTCTTGGGATAAAATCACTTTGCGCATTGCGTTAACCGTTTCATCATCACATGCCCTATCTGTCATTTTTCCGATAGCGTCCAATGTAATCGTGACAGCCGTTTTTAAGATAAACCCACATATCACAATCGCTGCCACAGAATCAAGAATAGGAAAGCCCATTCTTGCCCCTAAAATGCCTATAAAACTACCAATAGATGATAGCCCGTCTGCACGGCTATGCCATGCGTCTGCCATTAGTGCGCTGGAATCAATTTTTTTTGCAGTGGCGCGCACATACCAAAACACGGCTTCTTTTATGCCAATGGAAGCCACTGCCGCCACCAAAGCCAGTACACCAGGTATGGCTATTCCTTCATACTCACCAGACAAAATCGTTTGCACACCAGACCAACCAATGCCCATGCCAACCACGGCTATCAGTGCGGCTAACGCAAGGGTAGCGACACTCTCAAACCGCTCATGTCCGTATGGATGTTCTTTGTCCGGCTTCTTGTTTGCAAGTTTGATACCAATGATAGCGATTACAGTGCCAATAAGGTCAGTAATAGAATGTACAGCGTCAGAAACCATTGCTGCTGATTGTCCAAAAATTCCAGCAAACAACTTAAATGCTGATAATCCTACGTTGATAATAATACTGTTGCGAGCTACCCGCAAGGCAATTTGCTCATTTGACTTTTCCATAAACACAACCTCCGTTTAATATGATGGGGAATTTTTATGCACAGTACAATCATCTTCCGTATGGTATATAAAAAGCGCACCTACGGAACATATTTCTGTCCCGCAGATACGCCATATAGTATCCACTGCCACATTGTGGCCCAGCCCCACAAACCCCATAAAAGGTTTATCGCCTGCTCAGTTTGTATTATTTAGTTGTCTGTAACATGTAGGCATCATAACATATATCTATTCAATATTCAAGTGTAAAGTCACACTGTTTAAGATAACCGTGTAAGCATTTCTTAGATTGTTCTAAAAAAAGCAGATATTTTTACGAATTTAAGATGCTAACAATTCCCTTACATGACTAAGTAAAGGGTCATAGTTGTTAATCCAATGCTCGATTGTGTGATAGATTTGAATATCTGGGCGTATCGTATAAAATTCTATGAGAGGGAACATTTCTATAAAACTTTCTAAAGTGATACCCAAAAGGTCTATCCTTGCCCACGGTTCATCTATATGAGATAGTGCATCGGGTATTGATAGAAAAATCCCTGAATGTCTAAGTTCGTGGTGGCTTACAATATCTTCATTTACACCGCCACCAAAGCCATGAAAAATCACATTTTGTGATAAAGGCATACCAAGACTGATTGCTCCAAAATATTCAAGGTAGTTGGGTGCCATCGTTGCAGCCGAGAACGAGCCTTGGTCAAAGAATGTAAACAATCGACCTTCTGGCAAGGCTGTGCCTAAAAAGTTGAATAAGCCGTAAAACATACCTGGGTCGCCACCTGAATTACCCCTAAAGTCCACAATAACAGATGTCACTTCGCCTGACTCAATAAGCTCTACAATGATAGGATTTGTAACCCAACTAAATCTACGAAAATCATGGATTTCTTCCTCGTCAACCATATCATCAGGCACTGCAAAGCCTTCTGGACGCACAACAACCATATATTCTATATCTTGGAATAAAGCCGAATAGTACATAACATCTTCGGCGGGTATTATAGTAAAATTGTCTTCGTCATGAGATATCACAGCGTTTCCATCTTCGTCAAATACAACATCCCAACTGTCAACAGCTATCATTGCTTCTAGCCTGATGTATAGAATACCATCTTCTAAAACTTCAAAGAAATTTTTGCCCAAATATTGTAAGAATGGTGGCAGCTCGCCTTCGTTTCTGCCGTGGATAAACTCTACCGACTCAATTTCAGGAAAAATGTCATAAAAGTCAGCATCGTCTGGTGCATTTGCTATCAGCGCTTCAACATCCAGCGGGACATGGACAAGTGTGCGGTGGTCTATGACGACATCATGTTGCTCGCCACTTGCGCTTTGAAATGTAAAAGTTGTAAGACCATTATGAGCAAGCCCTAAAGCGTGCAAAGTAGTGGGGTTTATAAGTTCACTTGGCATATATGCCATTGCACCATAAATATTTTCAAGGGACATTATAGTAGAAAAAGCATCCATTACATAAACCATTGATGTTTGGTCTATGTACGTTAGGCGACTGTTTAGATATACAGCGTGTTCTTCGATTGTTTCAATTAGATAAAAACCACCATCAAGTACAGAACCAAACCATCTAAATTCAAAAGGTACACCATAATAATCAAATGCCGTAGGCCAATGCAGATTAAAATGTCCATCTGCCAAAAGTGCTACGGCTTGACGAATACCTGTCATAATCTCAAAGTCGCTGGCGGTTGGCACAGAATAAATTAGCTCGTCCATATGCGCTATAAAAGCTTCACTAATAGCAATGTTTACAGGATGTTCATTCCAAGCCATAAAAACAGCTTCATCAGAACCAAGCCCTCTTGGAATAAAAATTACCTGTTCATCCCAAAAACGTGGATGGTTTGAAAGTATTGCGTCTTTAAATTGATTAAGGTCATCAATCCAGTTTTGGTTACGGTCATTCATAAATACAACTTGGGGTGGCAGCACTGCTTCATTAGTGGCTTCCACACTTTGCTCATCTGCATAATTAGCCATTGCACTAATTGGTTGCATAAAAGACAGTACCATAATGCATACTAAAACTGCTGGAATAATTTTTTTGAATTTCATAATTGAAACGCCTCCTTGTTTTTTATAGATGATATAGTCCTTGCCATCTCCAATCACTACTTGATGATTTGTTCTACACGATTGCGCCCATTCTCTTTTGCTCGGTACAGTGCTTTATCAAGTTTTGTACAAAATACTTCCACCCCCTTTATATAATCTCGATTATCAGGGATGATAGTTCCGACACCAACACTTACTGTCACATAGGTATTTTTGTCATCGCATTTTATAGGTGTTTCAGCGATTGCTTTTCTTAGTTCTTCTGCTACGATAATCGCTCCCTCGATAGCTGTATTTGGCAAGAGAACAGCAAACTCTTCACCACCCCATCGGAATACATGGTCACCTCCACGCTTGACGACATGTTGCATAGTGTCTACAACAGCTTTCAAGCAAGCATCACCATTTAAGTGACCATACGTATCGTTAAACACTTTGAATTTATCTATGTCTATAAATAACATACTAATCCATTCTTTTTCACGTAAAGCACGACGCCATTCTCTTTCAATAACCTTATCGAAACATCGGCGATTGTTCGCACCTGTAAGCCCATCAATAAGGCTGTGCCTTTCGATAATCCTCATTTGTTCAATCAATCTCATGTGCAACTCAACCCGTAAATTTACAATTGCGTTAACAAAAGGTTTGCGTATAAAATCAATCGCTCCAAGTAAAAGTGCTTCTAACTCATCCTCATAGGATTCGCTACCTGTGATAAAAATAACAGGGATGTCTTTTGTTTTTTCGGACGCTTTCAAGTGGGATAACACTTCAAATCCTGATAAGTCAGGCATATTTAAGTCAAGCAACATTAAATCAATATTGTTTTCATAAGCTAATTTAAGTCCTTCTTCTCCACCTTGAGCTAATATCACATCATACTGAGATGAAAGCATTTTACTCAATGTTTTAAGTTGCATAGGCGTATCATCTACTATTAAAATGCTTCGTTGTTCTGCCATAGGTCTATACCTCCAATGTTTTTCTTAATTGACTTAGACTCTCCAGTGCGAGATCAAATGCTAAATCCTCAATGTGGGTTATTAAATCCTCTGTTTGAGGAATGTTAAAAAGCTCGTCTATCATGTTAATAGCCGCACCCCGTTTTGATTCAAGGAGTTCCTTCAGTTTGTCAAAAAGTACAGCTATTTCCGCCCTGTCTATATCCGAAATGGATACTGTGACTTTAGGCTTTGTTTCAACCTGTAGTTGTAACTCAATTTTTTCTAATACCTTTTCAAACTCGTTGCTTAGTTCGTTTATTTCCGTTGGCATATTTCCATTCCGAAGTGCATTTTCCACTTTCCTCGCAAGTGTTTCAAAAACATTTTCGTGAATAATTCCAGCTATTCCCTTTAGCGTATGTGCAATGTGATGTGCAGTTTTAATGTCGTTTGAATCTATGGCATTAAGCAAATCACTCATTGCATTTTTTTGAGTGCGTACAAAATCTTTGTATGCCGTGTCATAAAGCTCTGAACTTCTCAAAAAATCATCCATACCTTTATTTTTTGCTAATGATTTATCGTTTTTAATTGAAGCCTCTGCTCTAGCCCTCTCCAATACCTCCTGCGGCTGTTTATCTCGGATAAATTTATTAAGTATGGCATTTAAGTACGCACTTTGTATGGGTTTAGAAATAAATCCGTCAAATCTGTTTTTAATAAATTCTTCAGCTTGCCCTATAAGTGCATTGGCGGTAAGGGCAACGATAGGCTCGTTATATCCAAGACTCCGTATTATCTTGGTGGTTTCTATGCCGTTTAGGCTAGGCATCATGTGATCCATAAATATAATGTCATATACCCTACCTTCTTTTACTTTTTCAATGGCTTTATATCCGCTGTCAGCCGTTTCAATATTCAAGTTATAAAAATTCATAAGCCCCTTGGCAACATAAAGGTTCGTATCAATATCATCAACGACTAGCACAGAGCCATACGGCATAGGCTCTGGCACAAAGTCCAACTTTCTTCTTTTAGACAATGTGTTTTCATCAAATCTGCGGAAATTTTCGGCAGTTTCATAGCCAAGCTTTTCTGTACCAGAAACCTTTTGAGGTATATGCAATGTCACAGTAGTACCAATGCCCACTTCACTTTCTATATCTATCTTGCCGTTCATAAGTTTAATCATTTTATATACAATGGACAGACCCAGCCCTGTGCCACCTGTAAATCGGTCAGCTTCTTCGTGGAAACGGACGTAATCGCCATCCAACGCTTCAAGTTGGTGTTTGCTCATACCTATACCTGTGTCAGACACTTTTATTATCAGGCTCACAGTATCTTCACTATCACTGTCCAAGTTATCGAAAGACATGCAAAAGGCAACTTTGCCTTGTTTGGTATATTTAAAAGCATTAGAAAGAAGATTATTGATGATTTGCTTCAAACGCAGGTCATCACCCAATAGATATGCTGGCATGTTTTCATCTGCATTGACTTCAAATTGAATACGTTTACTGCCTAAGTAAACTAAGTGAATCTGGATAGTATCTGTGACAAGGCTGGCAACTTCATATCGTACAGTGATAAGCTCCATTTTGCCTGCCTCAATTTTTGATATATCAAGTATATCGTTTATAATTTTCAATAATATGTCAGCGGAATCATTGATTTTAAGAAATGCTTCCTCCACTTCAATATTCAAGCTTTGATTTTGCAACTGAATTTCTGAAATCCCCAATATTGCTGTAAGTGGTGTGCGTATCTCGTGGCTCATGGTTGCTAAAAAGCGTGTCTTTGCCTGATTGTTCTCTTCTGCAATGATAGCTTTGCGTTGATGCTCCATGTGTTCTTTTTGGGATTCCTTTATGCGTGTTATATCAATTGAATATGCAACTAGCACTTTCTTGCCTTTGTATAAAGTGGTCACGCCATACACTTCTACTGGTAGTATGTTGTCATTCGCATCTTTGTGTAACCACTCAAAGCCCATTGATTTTTTCGTAAAGGCTTCCCTAATATTTTCTATTACCTTTTCTTTAGATGGCTTACCATTCTCTTGAAATTCAGAAAAATACTTTGAAAAACTGTTGATATACTCTTTTTTATCAGATAGTTTCAGTTTCTTTAATACTTCATCATTGCAATCAACGACACTTATATTAGAATCTATTATAGTGACCATAATAGGCATATTATCGAACATGAATTTCAGTCGTTTATTCTCTTCTCTAAACTCTGCTGCAATGATTCTATAAACACCAAATGCAAGCAATAGCATAATGATAACTCCGATTACAGCAGTGATTGTGAGCGTAGTAATTGTATTTTGAGCTATACCAGTTAGGCGGCTTCTAATATCATATATATACTCATCCGTTGATTGCATTAAATAAATAAAGTGTTCGTAAGCTTCTTCTGCTGTGTTCATCCCTCTACGCATTATGATTATTGCACTATCAGTGTCGCCTAACCGTGCCTCAGCCATAGCATCTTCAATATAGCTGTAGTATCGGTTAATCGTTGCTTCAAGCATGTCAACTCTAAGCATTTGAATATGAGCATTTTCCGAGTTCATTAGCGGGTCAGCTAATAATGATTCCCTAAATTGGCTAAGGAGCAATGCTGCTTCCAAGCTTAGATTGTGAACATGGTCTGCGTGTATATCAATTTCAAATTGTCTTATAAAACCTTGGTCATCAAGGTCACTGGCATACATCGAAGCCCTAGCCATGGAACGGCGTGCGTCCATCATATTAACTTCTATGTCGCTTAAAATAAGGGATCTGACATATGGAAAATCAAGCACATATATATACTGGTTATTCACCGTTGTAATGCTTAATCCGCTGATTATTGTCATAATGATTGGCAAAATAATTATCAGCACAAATCCAGCTATCTAACCTTTTCCAGAACTTAAATATCTCATAAAGAACTCCTGTAATTTATAATTTACATCCTACCAAACTAAATTTGCCCAGCATGTCTGTAATCACATAATAATTATTTAAGAAATACCTCTCCTAACATGATTGCACCAGATAATGTTTGGTCAAACTGCAATGTAATACTTGCGATGTCATTCAAATTTACATCCGTAAAATATGAAAGAGGTACACGCAATTCACTAACAGGCATAAACCCTCTCCATGTGGGAAAGTTTAATATATCACCAGCGGGGACTTCTTCTCCGATGTGGAAATACAGCGCACCTGTTTCAGGTGGGATGATGATGATTTGTGCAGTACCTGATGTATCTGTCAATACAAGGCTAAAAGATTGCGGTTGACCTTGAGGGTTTAATTCGTTAGAACTATCCACTGCTACATAGATTGATAAAGCTTGGTGTCCTGAAAAATCAGTTGTTTGTGGTGTTACAGCAACAGAGCCATCTGTACTTGTCCAACGGATGGAAGTAAAATGTCTCACATCTTGCCCAATGAAGGAAATAGGGTGAAAAAACAATTCACCGCTACCCCATCTTTGCACATACGCTTCTACAGTTGCATTTCCTAACCCTTGCAATTGTGCGATTCCAATATTTTCAGCAGAAGGAAAGTAAGTAGATGCCCTGACAGGAAATCCAAACATAGTCGTAGGCTGCGCCACACTTGGGTCAAAAGTTGAAAAGGGTGTATTGCCTTGTGCTACAACAGATAAGAAAGCGGCTATATAGTGTTTTACAAATGCCTCTTGTTCTTCTCTTGTTAACCAAATATCTTGGTGTCTTAGAAAGAAATCTGCAAATTCTTCCACTATAAATACTCTGTCGTCATTTTCAAAAAACCGATTGAAAAAAGCGTGGTTTGCCCCTTGCAAATAAGTTATTTGAGCAAATGAAGTATTGATAGATTGCTGTAAAATTTCATCAAAAACAATCTGTCCATCAAGTGTAAGAATCTCACCGTCAAGTTCAGCCATTAAAATAGAAATTGGGATATTTGGGTGATTATAAGGATAGTCAAAAATGTTTATTGTCGTTCCAAGGCGGGTGATGGAGCGGATGCGCTCTATACCTGCATCTCTGTCATGTCTGTAGAACGCATCTGCAATCATGCCACCCCTTGAATGACCAATCATATGAATTTGATTCATCAATATACGCCCTGTTAAATCAAGCCCATGGGCTGTTTCTAACCCCTCATTTGCCATACTTAAAGCTTCTAAATGCTCATTTAAAAGACTATATGCCCAATCATGCATTATAGACTCACCAGTTATCGTTCTGCCGTCTATCTCAACGTCGAAAGCGAAATCAACCATGATGTTAAAACTAACTGCAACATAACCTTCTGCGGCAAGCTGCTGCACTAAGTAGTCAAACCCTGCATACACTCTGTCGGTTATATCATCTGTCTCTACGTTTCCGTGCAAAATCACAACTAGCGGATGTGCCCCATACCCTTCGGGAACAGCTATAATTCCGTCAAGAGGAGCTGGGATGTCGGTGGGTATATACTCGTTGGTAACTGGATTCCAATAAATGCCTCCAAGCCCGTATGTACCTAAGCTAAAGCTATGCACGGTAATATTAGAGGCATTTGCTAAGGCAAATTCCATGTTGCTTGTAGCCAGCGTTTGTATTGGTACACTAGTCTCTTCATCATTTCTGCCGCAGGCAGTAAAGCCTGCTACGAATAGTAGGATTGATAATAACGCAAAAAATCCTTTCACTATAATATCCTCCTTGAAATTATAAGTTAAGCGTACCAATAAAAATCTCCAACTCATTGCATTTCATTTACGATAGCATAAAAGACAATCATTCAATAAGAGCATTAAGAGGGTATATTTTATGAAGTCGAGAAAAATATTTTTTTCATTTTATAAAGACTGTTGACAACTTCCACTAACTCACAGCAAGTAACTACAACCCCCACTATCACAGCATTTCCGCAACGCAACTACAAGCAATCACAAGCCATAACAGGCAAATTTCAGTAACTTACTAAGTGCCACAATCTTAAAATCCGATATGGAATCTTTCTGCATCGGGAAATCCCATGTAGGAAAACAACCTGCAATAAATAACTTAATAAAAGACTTAATATATTAAATACTTACTATATAAACCCTATTTTATCTTATCCTATCCTATCCTTTATTCCCCTGTGGTTTTCCAATGTAGACGTTTTAGGGTTTTGGAATAGGATAGGAATGGAAAGGGTTAAAAAAACATGGAAAATCGTAAACGTAATATTCAAATTATTTTCCGAGTAACCGCAGAGGAAAAGGCATTTATTCAAGAAAAAATACGCTCTATCAGCATGACTAATTTTCGAGAGTATGCACGACAAATGGCTACAAAGGGGTATATCGTCAACGTGGACTGCACTGAGATTAAAAGTCTTTCCGCAGAATTGCAGAAAATTGATGTGAATATCAAGAAGATATTACGACACGTTGATAACATGGACGGTACGGCTTACACTGCTGATGTGGAGAGCATAAGGACTACAATGGCTGAAAATTGGGATATGGTGCGTGGATTGATTTCGAGAGGCGTTGAGGTTTGCGAATAAATAATATGGGTTTGGGCGAAACCCAAGCGTGGGGCAGTTGACGGAATGGGGGTGCTTTAGCATTCCAACGCCTGAGTTTGTGTATTTACTGAAAACGCAAACCTGCCATACATTGTGGGGGAATAGAAATTACACATCCAATTTGACAAAACAACTAAAATTAGTATACAATGCGACTATATTGAAATAGAGGAGTTGGTTAAGTCCGGCGCATTTGATATTGCACAATCAGCAATGTAAGTGAAACGTGGAAAACGCAAATAATCATTAACAGCATAATAACAAGAGAACCTGTTGCTAGTTCAGGTCTTGTTGTTGTGTATTAAATGATTGTTTTTTGTTTTTCACAGGACAACTGGCTTTTAAGCTGTGGAAAACACTTTCCACAGCTTTTTTTGTTGTGGAAAATCAATGCAAAATATGACAGTAAAAAAAGGAGAAAAACAACGATGAACCACAACAGCATATGGAACAAAAATTTTCTAACATTCGTACTTGCTTTAGAACTGCAACTAATCGCAAAAACACTAATTAGGTTTGCTTTACCACTCTATATCTTAATAGAAACAGGCAACCCTACTTTAATGGGAATGGTATTATCGCTATCGGCACTACCCCTAATTATTCTCTCCCCAATCGGCGGTGCGTTCACCGATAAATTTAGCAAGAAAAAAATATTGGCAATCATGAATTTACTTTCGGCAATCGTCGTTTCGATTTATTTCATTATTAACCCTGCCAATCATATTGTCATAGTCATTTTGCTAATCATGATGTTTGTTTCTATGTTTGAAAGCCTTATCTCGCCTACGTCAGAAGCGTCTATCCCCTTTTTAGTTCCTGTAGATAAATTAGTTAAGGCAAATTCGGTTACAGTTTTGCTGACGAACATCTCATCAATAGGCGCACCTATACTCGGTGGCTTTATATTGCAAAACGGTGGCTTAACCGAACTTTTAATCGCCATTACCGCTCTTTATGTGTTGGCATCAGTAATTAACATCTTTGTTAGCATACCCAAACCGAAACAGGCTGACAGCCAAACAGGAAATAAGGGCAACCCTATTGCAGGTCTTTTAGGGGACATTAAAGGTGGCATTATTTTTGTAACAAAGGAAAACAGAAGTGTCGGAAAAATGATTTTCGTTGTTTTTTTCCTTGCTATTACCGTAATTACTAGCATGACAATTACTGTGCCAACTTTAATGGTTACTTATTTGGAAATGTCTGAGCATATGATTGGGCTTGCTCAAGGATTTGTGGTGTTTGGTGGAACATTGGCAGCAATCCTTTTACCTATGCTAAAAGGAAAAGCAAGCCACCGTACAAGCAGGACAATACTATTCATACCAAGTTTCATAATCACTATAACAGGAATGCTCATGATGTTTTTTGAGAGTCAAGCAGTGAGTTTTATCTTATTGATTGCATGTTTCTTTATAACACAATTATTCTTAACTATGTACTCTGTTATATACTTTTCCTTTTTAGGAGAAAAGACACCACAGCATGTTATGGGCAAAGTCATGGGACTTGCCATCTCGTCTAGTGTTTTGGGGTTTGCACTTGGAGATTTTCTTCACGGCATCCTCTTTAGCGTATTTGCAACAACCCCCGGAGTTGCACTGATTATTTTAGGCATTATGTCTATCATCATTGCTTTGAATGCAAAAATCGTCGAAAAGGAGTTCATTCCGACACTTTAATGCCAGCGCAACTACTCTTTCGATTTACTCCCACGCTTTCAACGGCGCACAGACAAGAGCAATGGAAGCAATAGCAAACGTGATTGACTTGTGATAGTTTACTGTAAACTGTGGAAGATATGACTAACCCCAACTACGAAATCTTGACCAAATAAAGACCAAAACAAAAGGCAAAGGCGAGATTTGCAAGACGGAAACACTGTATTTATGGGCTTGCTCGGTGGTTGGGGTGGAAAGTCAAATTATGTTATGAAATAGATGATTGTTATTGAATGAGATTAAAGTGTGAAAGCACCACGGTATAAATTTGCACACAAAAAAAGCTACCTGACGTTAGACCCCAAAAAACAAATTATCCAGCGATTTTGGTGATAGGAGACACGTCATAGCCTTGCGAAGCAAGAAACACCATAGCAATAATAGCTTTTTTATGCCCTCGACGCTTCTTTTACTTCATTTTCTTTAATTGCAGTTAACTTTATCTCGCCCACTACAAACCACATTCAGACAAACGTCATCAGATTTTGTTTGGTATTCTGGAGACATGTGAAATAACTATAAGCTTATGTAAAATTATCTACCTTGCAAAATGGTAAACGCAAGTAAAAATGCAATAGAAATCAGTATAATATAACGTTTTTTATACATAACAACATAAGCAATATATTCGCGAATAAAGGCGTTAGGCAAATAATAAAGTGCCGTTTTTGAACCGATGCCATCAATGTTTAACCCTACACTTCTTGCGTACATCCCTGTGCGTAAAAGGTGGTAGTTACTTGTCACAAAAATGCAGTTATACGGATTGTTTTCAGAGTGCTTATCCATTATATCTTTAGAAAATATCATGTTTTGTAGGGTTGTTTCCGATTTCGCCTCTAGTATAATATCGTCTCTAGGCACACCTTTTGAGCAGGCATATTCCATCATTGCTTCGGCTTCGGTTCTTGATTCATCCGACCCTTGTCCACCTGAAAGAATTATCTTAGGTGCTTTATTCACCGCTTTTTGTTTGTTGTAGAACTTGATTGCTTTGTCAACGCGGCAAGCAAGCAATGGCGTAACGTTTCCATCATTTAACCCACTCCCGTGTACGATAATATATTGCTGATTTAGTTTTGGTCGTGAAAATTGACATAGAATCATTGCCATAATGTAATGTGTTACATGAATAAAACAAGAAAATATTAACAAATATACAGAACGAATCAAAGTTGATATTTGTGAACGAATCAAAATTGATATTTGTGCAGGAAGTTCAATTACCTCTACCAAATGTGTCATAATCAAATAAAAGACCAAACAAAGTGCCAATATAAAAGTCAGCCCATTAGCAAGTGATTTTCTTTCTCTTTTTAGTACAGTACGTGCATTTATGAGTAGCAAGACAATCAAGGCATATACTCCTAATTGTGCAATCAGAGCAAATGGTATAAGTATGAGTATAAGTAAAATTCTCGGTGCTAGATTTCCTCCATCAAAAACATAGGGGTATAGATAATTTATTATGCTTACTACAATTGACAAGAAAAATAGACTCAACATAAAGCTTGGCATAAGGCTCATTTTATTGATTCTATATGAAAAAATGAATAAAACAAAAAAGAGTGGTGTCATAAACACAAACCATAAAGGCGGCATCTTAGTACCTCATCCATATATAAAGATTTTTACTTGATGTTGATTTTATAGCTCTGTAATCACAACTTCACTGGTTAGATAGCTAAATTCATCATTTGCATCGCTTCCATTTTGTCAAACCCCTTTGCAATTTTTTATGTTTTCTTTGGACACTTTGGAGTTTTTTTCCTTTGTTTTTTTATCTACTATGTACAAAATAAATGGAGTGATAGCATACACATATCAATTCTAGCATAGAGACCAATAGTCTACTAGTAGCATCATGAGGGTATATTTTATGAAATCAAAAAAATATTTCATATGGTAAAAATGGTAATAAAAAAAGCGTCCACTTTATTTACAGCAGACACTTCTTTGTTGCCATTTTAATTATTTTAACAAACCCATTGCTTTTGCCTTTGATACCGCATCTATTACGTTTGATACCTCTAGCTTACTATAAATCAGTTCGATACGAGAGCGGAGCGTTGTCTGTTTTATTCCTAAAGTGTTGGCGATTTCCCTGTAGCTTTTACCCTCACAAAGCAAAAACATTACCTCTTTTTGCTTATCTGTAAATTTTAAGGAAACTTTTTCTGATTCGTTTGTTAGCCCATCATTTATATTGTCTCTGGTTTCAAAATATAGCATTTTGATAAAGCTGATAAATTTTTCATCCTCGCCCCCATGTAGCTCAATACGCTTTTTTAGTTTATACAGCATACTAGCAAGGGTAGAACCTTCATTTATAAACATTTGTACATATCCATAAGGGTAAGCCCCACGAACTGCATTTTCCAAACACTCAAACGCTTCATTTTGAAATCTTCGTTTCTTTATCCAGTAAGCAACCGCCATCAAAATCTGTGCTTCAATAATATCCAATACCCTATTGTAAGCATTAGCAATTTTCAGCACTTTCCTTAGTAAAATAAGGGCAGAATCATATTTCCCAATCGCTATAAAAACTCTGCATGTGGTAAAGTCATTATACATGCGCCATAAAGTTGGGCTATCTATGATTTGTGTTTTAATCCAGCCTTCCATATTCTTCTTATCGACCGCAGTAAGATTGCGACGCATAATAAGTGCATTAAAGTTATTGCTCAGATGATAGGCTCTATCTGCTTCAATCATTGTTGATATAGACCCTATAACCGTGGTTGCTTCATTTGTCTCCCCAAGTGCATCTAACACATACACCAATGTAGATATAGCACAGAATTTTGATTCTGACGTAAAGTGATTTTTTATCTCTACGATTGCTTTCAAAGCATATTCATGAGCCTTTTCTAATTGTCCTTGCTCATAGTACAGCCCTGCAATTATTGTGCTTGCAGACATAGAGGTTACTTCGCCCGACAACCAGCCACCAACCTTCAATATTAAATCTTTCATGTTTTCAGATGCATCACCAATGGCTATCTCTGAAAAGTCAACTATTCCACGGTGGAGAAGCGGCATATGAAAGGATACAGTCCAGTTTGGAATGAGATACTCAAACTTCGTAAGTGGTTTGCTAATACAACTTAAAATCTGGCTTAATGATATACGAAAATCAAACAGTCTCATATAAAAAATACTATAAGCATACTCAGAGCATTTGTCGTAAAATATATCCATAAATGAAGTTGCAGTTTCAGCTTGCCCTTCTGCGAAAGCAAACAAAGCCATTAGAAAGGTTAGCTGTGGATATTTTTCGGCAGAAGCAACCACTTCGGGGTGCTTTATTATGGGCAAGAGCCTTTCGATAGAAAAAAGATTATGGTCAGAAATAGTCAATAAATCATTGCACTTCATTATGCCATCGTAGTTTTTGCATCGGATAAAGCAATCAATGGCGTTATAGAAATCATTTTGTGATAAATACCAATATCCTTCTTTTTCTACAAGGGACTGTAGAAATTCCTCGCCACGCTCCCCAGCCATTTGCATAAGAAATTGTTGAAATAGATGGTGATAGCGGTAAGCCCCTCTTTGTAATCGAGTAATGAAAGCTCCTTTTTGCACAAGCTCTTTGAGAAATTTATCGCTGTTATCTAAGCCTGTTAATGCTTCACACAAAGAAGGAACTAGCTCACGCAAGTTTGCTGTACAAATCATAAAGTTGCGTGTTTTTTTGTCCCACTTTTCCCATATATTTATCTGAATGAAGTCCTCCAAATAATTATATACTTGTTCGGACAAATCGCCATTGGATAATAAATAAGCGTTAATCCCAATTGCCCAACCATGAGTCTGCCTGCTAATCTTTTCGGCTTGCTTATTTGTGATTTGACCGCCCCGCTTTTTGTAGAGAGCCATTATGTCCTTATTGTTAAATAGTAGCTGTTCTGCATTGACACGACCAATCTGACCTTTCAGCCATAATTCAGAAAGATCATGCGGCAAATCGTGACGGCTAATCAAAACAACTTGAAAATTCTCTGGCAAACGCTTAATGAAAACAAGCAGAAGTTTCAAGATTGCATCGTTATGAATAAGGTGTAAATCGTCTATAACAAGTACCGCCTGCTCTTTCTCGGAAAGAGCAGAGATAGCACGTAAAGAAAACTCGTCAGGAGCGTTTTGAAAAAACTCATGAGAAATAATATCAATAAGCGTTTGGTTTTGTGGTTGGCAATCACGAAGTGCAGTACAAAAGCGTCTACAGAAATAGGAAAGAATATTATCGTACTCATCTGTGTAGCAAATGGCATTAGCACGGTCATCTTTACTCAACCATTGCGTTACAGCTACCGTTTTACCATAGCCCGCAGGTGCGCTTACAACTACTACTTTATATTTTTCAAGTCCCTTAAATATGCGAAGAAGACCACTTCTCTCTAACATAATGTTGTTCATGGTATTCATGTAAACCCCTCGTTCAACTTTACTAGTTTTATTCATTCCCTCGCAACAACAGCGAATGAAGTTAGCCGCAATCTTAGTACTTTTTAACCATTAACACCCACGTTCGTCCACAGGGAGAGATTCAAAGGAGATAGGAAAATTTTACGATTATCCATCAAAAAGATTCTATGATTCTTACAAGAACACTATCCCATGGGCGAGGTTCAATCACTTGAATGCCATATTTTGCACAATTTTCTGCCAACCAGTTTCCATATGCATGACTTATATCTGCTCTATGTTGCTGAAACGCTCCTTCACGGGCAAGATAATTTTGCAATATTTGCTCTTTTGAAGGCTCATGAACAAAAATGCTTTTAACACGTGAATGGTTGAAGGAAGCTGATAATTGAGGAAGAATAAAATCACCTTCAAGAATCATAGGTATATTTTCTTCAATATGGTCGTTGATTACTGCGGTTAATCCCGCCATCAATACTTGTCCAACATCAATTAAGCGATTAACCGCCGCATCTATTCCTTCTTCACGCCAGTTAGGATGTGTGTCCCAATAATGTATTGCCGGGCAGGACTCTGGTGTTGTCATTTTCTCTAACAATATTTGAAAGTCATCTACTCTCACAAGGTCAACACCATACAATTTAGAAAGTGGTCGGCTAATACTTGTTTTACCAGCACCCGATGCTCCGCCTATAATCAAAATATCCCAATTTCTATCCATCTCATCTTCTCCTTCACATGCAAGCCCATGCGTCAATTTCAACCTTCAAAGCTGGGCTGGCTAGTCCTGCAACATAAATTACAGTCATACAAGGCTGATGCACGCCTAATCTTTTACTGATAAGATTACGCCTTTTTTCAATATCATGAGACCCTACGAAATAAAAGACCAGTTTAGCTAAATTTTTTATTTCCATCCCTGATGCCTTTAAATTGAGTGCTATATTATCAAACGCAAGTTCTATTTGGCTATACACATCATCTGGAATGGTTTTATTTTTATCCATTCCTATTTGAGCAGACATAATGAGCCACTTTGCATCACCACTTATTTCTGCTTGATGGCTATAACCAGCCAAAGGCGCGTGAATAGTATCTGGGTTTCTAAATATCATAACTTTCCTCCAATAATTTTTTTAATTCTGCTTCAAAAACTATATTCTGCCCTGATTTTCTTTTGGAAGCACCTTTACCAAATTTTCCGCCAGCCATGCGGATTTTTTTTGCAGTGTAGCGTTGCATAAGTAGTGAGTCAATATTATCATTCGTGTAAATCATACCGTTTTGGCTTATTGGAACGGATTTGCGGGCTAGGCACATGGCCGCCAAACCATAATCTTGAGTGACGACAATATCACCTTTTTTTACCATGTTTACAAGTGCAAAGTCTACACTGTCACTTCCTTTAGAGACAGTGATTGTTTGCGCACCCACTTTTTCAAAAATATGAGATGTATCACAAATGATTATACACTTGATTTTAAACTGCGTTGCTAATTTAATGGTAATATCAACCACAGGGCAACCATCTGCGTCAATCAATATCTTTCTCATTGGACAAACTCATCCTTATTTATGGCGTATTCTAAGCGGTCTTTCATAATGCCATCATGATATACAGCTTTTATCCGTTCGCCTTCTTTTCTAAAACCTACTTTATCTAAGACTTTTCGGCTTCCTTCATTTTCTTTATGACAACCAGTATTTATGCGAATGCAATTGTCTTCTGTGAAAGCAAATTCAATGACTTTTTTTGTGGCTTCTGTCATATATCCACACCCATGATATTCTGGCAATAACATATACCCTAAATGCACTACTTTTCCCAAAGGTGTCATATTAATAATAGAGTATCCAACACTACCTATAAACTTATCGTTAGGTTTTTCACAAATACAAAAATAATGCCCATCTGTGTTATTTATACCATTTCTAAGGTATTCAGCACTTTCTTCAATAGTTGTTGTCCAAATATCGTCCAAATAGTACATTGTTTTTTTGTCTGACCATAAACGATGCATTTCGTTTAAATCGGATTCTACATAATCACGCAATATAAGTCTATCAGTTTCTATTCTAACCATGAAATCACCCCTTACTTTTACTATATCACAAAAACACCCATGTCTACATACATTATTGTAGAAAAGGGTGTGATATATTTGTTCGCAATAATAGAAGCCGCCATACTTGCATCCAGCTTGTCAATAGACGCTTTTGCAGCTGGATTTGCATATGGAAGCAAAAAAATACGAATCCCTGCATTATCTGCACACATCATCAATTTTATTTGCTGTGCAACCGTTGGCATTGCAATGTTTCTTGGACACTGGCTAAAGCCGCATTTACCAGAAAATTTTGCTGAGGGCATTGCTTTTATCGTTTTATTGACTATCGGGCTTATCAAACTTTTAGATGGCATCGTAAAGTCACTTATTCGTAAACACACGGGAATTGATAAAGCTTTTAAATTTTCAATCTTTGATGTTCGTTTTGTTTTACGAATGTATGCTGACCCAGAAATTGCGGATGTGGACGCGTCTGCACGATTATCTCCAGCGGAGGCTGTTGCTTTGGCAGTGTCTATTTCCCTTGATGGGATGGCCGTGGGCTTTGCCGCCGCATTGGCAGGGGTTAATCCATGGGCACTACTAACATGGTCACTGATAATAAATTTTGCAGCATTGGTGCTTGGCAGACGGCTTGGGCATAAGCTTGCAGATAAAATTCCCTTTAATATTTCATGGGTTGCTGGCATAGTGCTTATAGGTTTAGCCATTAGCCAGTTATTTTAATTGACCATCACGTATTTCAAACAACAACTCTGCCTGTGAAGCAATTTCATGGCTATGGGTAACAAATACAATAGTTTTCCCTGATTTGTGAATATTTTTGATATGCACCATCACATCATGTTCCGATTGAGAATCTAAATTTCCTGTGGGTTCATCCATTAACAATATTGGCGGGTCATTTGCAAGTGACCGTGCAATCGCCACTCTTTGCAATTGCCCGCCAGAAAGCTCCGACGGTTTCGCATTGGCTTTATCAGTTAATCCAACCAATGCCAACAACGCTAATGCCCGTTTACTCAATACACTTTTCTCTTTTTTAGCAAACATCATTGCTGTTTGAATATTCTCCAAGGCAGTCAAATTTTCTAGCAAGTTAAAGGATTGAAAAACAAATCCAATTTTCTCTCCCCTCACCTCTGAAAGCTTGTTATCATTTAATGAAGATATATCTATCCCATCAATGAAAATCCGCCCGCCCGTTTGCCTGTCCAATCCGCCAATGAGTTGTAAAAGGGTGCTTTTTCCATGCCCAGACGGCCCAATGATACAACTGAATGAACCCTTTGGAATTTGTAAACTTACACCTTTTAGCGCATGTGTTTTCGTACCACTACCATATACTTTTTCCAAATTTTCCGTTTGAATTGCCCACTTAGACATTTCTAATCGCCTCCATCGGTGTTAATTTTGAAGCTTTCCAAGCTGGATAAAATCCAGACACTATGGAAATACCAACAGAAAGCCCAATAATGGTTAATAATAAAGGAAGAGAAAATACTACCGCAGTATCAGGATTACCTAGTATAGAAACAAATTCATTCTGTTGAACAAGTGGTGCGGCAACCCGTGACACGATAAACCCAACGGCAAAACCAGTAAGACCGCCAAGCAAACCGTATAACCCAGATTCTAAAATGAATACTTGGAAAATCATACCACGTTTACATCCTGTTGCACGCAAAATACCAATTTCGCGGCGGCGTTCATAAATTGCGGTCATCATGGTATTGATTATGCCAAAAGCCGCGGCAATTAAAGCAACACCAGAAATAAGCTGTAAAGTCATATCTAGTGAACCTAGAATAAGTAAAACTGAACTGAGCAGTTCTTCATTGGTTGAAACAGATAAATTTGCAACATCCATAATTGCGGCGATATATCGCTCTGTGTGCGTGACATCATCAACCGTAACTGCTATAAATGATACATAATCGTCCAGCCCAAAAACTTCTTGTGCGACATTCAAGGGCATGAAAACAGATATATCATCATTACTGTTTGTCTCTTGTAAAATTGCCGCGATAGGAAAATCCTGTCCACGGAAGGGCAACATACCGCCTACTTCTAAATTAAATCTTGGCACAAGCCCAGAACCTACGACTACAGAAAGTGCATTTTCATCGGCAAAAAATGCACCGGATTCAATATTCCATTCCCTGTGTGCCTTCATATCATCAGATAAAATACCCACAAGTGTAATGGGAATACCCTGTATAGACGCGCCAAGGGTAAGATAGGGTATAGAAGCAGTAATGCCATCAATTGCAGCAATTTGCCCAACAATCTCCCTTGGAATTGACTCTGGCAATTGCTCTCCTGCCAACACAGCACGATTCACAAATGGACAATCAATTCTGCCCATCACAATAATGTCTGCGCCTAAATCTTCTGCTTGCTGGGAAACTTCTGCCCGTAAATTATCCCCTAAAGATAGAAGTGCAACAAATGATGCCATGCCTATGGTTATACCCAAAAGCGTAAATATAAATCTTCCTCTACGCCTAAGTAAATTTTTTGATACAAGTTTTAAAATATTCATAATCCACTAATTCACCCTTTCAAATTGGATAGACCTTATTGTAAATCCTGGTCCACAGCATGGTCGGTTTGTTCTCAGTTCGCCTTCAACTATAATCTCTTCACCAAACTGCGGAAGTGATTGAGAACCACGATAGTCAACAAGCACATGAAAAGTGCCCTCACTGGTTTGTAAAGAAAAATCTTGTGTTTCACTATCACCCACAATACCAATAAGGGTTATTTGCCCAACATATAAATGGGGTGCATGTTCAATTTGTTCAATATCAAAAGTGCCGCCATAAGGATTGTTTGCCCCTTGGGTAGCACCTCCGCAAGCAGTAAGGACAAAAGCCAGTGCAATACATAAAACAATAATTTTTTTTGCGTTTTTCATAGTAACGCCTCCTTAATATATCTTAAAAATAAAATTTTGCTGTTACCTTTGCTCCGTTAGAATAATTTTCTAAAAGCAAAAATCCACCATGCTTTCTACAAAGCAAATCACACACGTAAAGACCTATGCCAAAGTTGTCTTTTGGCTCGGCATTATCATCCCGCAAAAATGGTGCAATTCCTTTTTTAAGAATTGCAGGAGAAAAACCATCACCATCATCAAGTACGCTCATTGTAATTTTTTCATTATCACAAGACATATCTACAATGATTTTATTTTTCGCATACCGAATAGCATTGCTGACTAAATTTTCAGTCACATCTTGAATCATATATCTATCTACATGTATGAGATTGTTTTCACCGTTGCATAAGAACACTATTTCCTTGGTTGTACATAGGATACTTAAACTACACTTTAATTCTTTTGTAAGGATAGCCCAGTGTGTTTCCTTTGGCACAAGCACAATTTCTTCTAGTTTTTGTATGCTTGTCATCGCTTGAATATAGTTTTCTATTCTTGCTGAATACTGCTGTATTAAGTTAATATTTTCTTCTGCATTTTTTATATCTCCTTTCTCAATTCCTTTTTGTAGTATAGCAGCAGAGCCTTTTAACACTGTAACAGGATTTCTTAAATCATGAGCAAAAGCTGCATTCAGCCGCTTGCGCTCCTCCATTTGTTGCCATAATTCCCGATTACTTTTTAAAAGTTCTATCCTCATAGATTCAAATGATTTGCAAAGTTTACCCAGTTCATCATTAGACTTGTATTGAATAGAAAAATCTAAATCATTTTCAGTAATGCGCTTTGTGCCTATTTTCAGTTGTAAAAGCGGGGTTCTTAACTTAATTTTATAAAATAATGCAACACCAGCCATCGGCATACTTGCAGAAAGGATGAAGGGTACTATTAAATTGAAGTAACTGAGTGCCGCGGTACTACAATGTTCACATGTGCAAATGGGCGACGTGCCGTCAATAATAAACATCGCTAAAAAATACAACATTAACCCTGCAAACATAAATGTTATTAGGATGATAGACAGAGATTTTCTTAAACTCATCTGATTTAACCATTCCATTTATAGCCCACTCCCCAAACAGTTTCAATGTAATTATGGGGTGTTACAGAAGCAAACTTTACTCTTATTTTTCGGATATGCTCCATAATGGTATTGCTTCCGCCTTCCCCGTCTATGCCCCATGCAATATCATAAATTCTTTCTCGGTCAAAAACTTGACCGTTGTTGACGGAAAGTAACGAAACAATATCAAATTCTTTTTTTGACAGAGAAATATTTTTGTCTCCAATCTGCACTTCATGTTTTGAATAATTTATAGACATTTCTCCGAAAAATCGTAAAGTTGTTTGTGCTTGCTTTCGTCCTTCTCTTCTCACATGTGCCTGCACTCTTGCACCCAATTCGTCAAGGTCGAAGGGTTTTACAATATAATCATCTGCACCTGCATCAAAACCTTTTATTTTATCAACCGTTTCAATTCTTGCAGTTAAAAACAATATTGGACAGGAAATATGCTCGCGTATACGTTGACATAAGGTTAAACCGTCCATTTCAGGCATGTTTACATCAAGAAGAATAATATCTGGCTGATTAGAAATTTTACTCAAAGCCTCATTGCCATTGAGTGCAGTAAACACTTGCGCACCTTGCATTTCAAAAAAATTTTTTAATACAGCAACAATACCCTTTTCATCATCAACAATTAAAATTTTCACTGCTTACACCGCCTTTGTTCAATCCTATTATCTTATGCAATTCTCAAAAATTTCTCAAAAAAAAACGCTAAACAAAATTTGTTAGCGATTTTTTTCTATTGCCATTATTTTTTCTACACGCAACTGATGTCGTCCGCCTTCAAATGTTGCATTTATAAAAGCATCAACTATGGTCTTACCTAGTTCAGCTCCAACTACCCTTGCGCCTATGCACAAGATATTTGCATTATTATGCTGACGTGAAAGTTTTGCCGAATATGGGTCAGAACATACGACTGCACGTATTCCACACACTTTATTGGCAGCAATACTCATACCTACACCAGTTCCACATAATAAAATACCCACATCAAATTCGCCAGCCGCTACTTTTTTAGCCGTTTCAAGTGCATAATCTGGATACTCCATATCTGATTTTATACTTGCACCTAGGTCAACGACTTCTACATTATCGCGTTCATACAAATGTGATAAAATTTCCTCTTTAAAAGGAATTGCTGCATGGTCATTACTTATTACAATTTTCATTTTAAAATGTTCCTTTCATGACATTAAAACAGTCATTTTATTTACACTCTTTTGAAAAGAGTATACAATTTTTTTTGTAATCATGCTATAGTATATATAGTAATTGTTCTTTAGAAGAGGTGTATCATGAGTGTTATAAAAATTCTTCCAAGTCTTTTATGTGCCAATCATGGCAATTTGGCAGGTGAAATTAAGCGGTTAACATTAGCAGGCGTAGATTATTTTCACATGGATGTCATGGATGGCGATTTTGTGCCAAACTTTGGTTTAGGGACGGAAATTTTCAAAACTGTACGTGAACATACTAATATTCCTATGGACACGCATTTAATGATTCGTAACCCTGCAAAGCATATAAAACTTTTTCGCGAACTTGGGTCGGAAATCATTACGATTCATCCAGAAGCAGATAGTCATTGTACAAAAACCCTTCAATTGATTCGTGAAACAGGTGCAACAGCAGGAATTGCCATCAATCCAGAAACATCTGTAGAATCAATAAAAGCATTGCTTCCCCTTTGTGGACACATACTCATTATGACAGTGAACCCTGGTTTTGGCGGACAAAAGTTTATGGAATCCACTGTAGATAAAATAGCAACCCTTGGTAAGCTGGCAACAGAATATAAATTTTCTTTAGCTGTAGATGGCGGTATCAACCCAGAACTTATACGCCGCTTTGTACCAATGGGCGTTACAAATTTCGTACTTGGTTCGGCACTTTTCCGTCAAAATCCTGAAGATGTTATTCGAGAAATAAAAAACTGACGCACATTAAAATATAGCGTCAGTTTTTTTTATTTCTCTTGTCTTAACTCGGTACTTTTCCTATAGTGGCAAGCATTCCACCGTCTACATAAAGAATATGACCATTGACAAAATTTGAAGCATCAGATGCTAGAAAAATCGCTGGCCCAGCCAAGTCTTCTGGAGTACCCCAACGGGCCGCTGGGGTTTTATTCACAATAAAAGTATCAAATGGATGTGGGTTTCCTTCTGGTGTTTTTTCACGAAGGGGTGCAGTTTGCGGTGTTGCAATATACCCAGGGCCAATACCATTGCACTGGATGTTCCTGTCACCAAACTCTGCACAAATATTTTTGGTCAGCATTTTTAAGCCGCCTTTTGCAGAAGCATAACCTGCAATGGTTTCACGTCCAAGCTCACTTGTCATAGAGCAGATGTTAATAATTTTACCATGCCCTTTTTCAATCATACTTGGAATGAAGGATTTTGCCATAATGAATGGGCCATTTAAGTCAATATCAATCACCGTACGGAAATCTTCTACAGACATTTCAAGCATAGGTGCCCGTTTGATTATGCCTGCATTGTTTACCAAAATATCAACGATACCAACATCTGCTTTAATTTTCTTTTCCATTTCAATCACCGCAGCTTCATCTGTTACATTACAAACATATCCATGTGCAGTAATGCCTGCGGCTTTGTAATCTGCAAGTCCCTTGTCTACCAGTTCTTGATTGATGTCATTAAACACAATGGTTGCACCTGCTGACGCAAGTGCTGAGGCCATTGCAAAACCGATACCATAAGACGCACCTGTTACCAGTGCAATTTTTCCGTCTAAACGAAAGTTAGTCATTTTTAATAATCTCCTTCCACGACTGATTGACAGTCACATTATCTCCAGTTGAATTTCTTAAAATGAGTTTTGATTTTAATTCTACATATTTTACAGGATTATCTATTCCATTTTTTATGCGGTCGATTAGGATTTTTGCACTTTCCCAACCTACTTCATAAAGGGGTTGCTCCACTACAGATATGCCACCGCCTACAAGTTTTGTCCACGGTAAATTATCATATCCACAAATACCAATGTCTTCTGGTGTTTTTAAATTCAGTTCATGGATTCCACTCACTACATTCAGCAAAGACATTGGTGTTGATGCGAAAATAGCAGCTTTTTTTCCTTGAGTTTTACTTAAAAAGTCTTGAATAGCCTTTTTATATTCGTTCTCATTGTGAAGCAAATATGCTAATTTTCCCGCTGATTCATCTAGAAAAGCATTATAGCGTGTTAAGCGCACATTGCTTTTAAGCAGCTCTGGTGAAAAAAAACCTACAGCTTCATAACCTTTTTCATATAGTGCTTTAACAACAGTGCGTGTCATATTGTAATTATCTGTTGTGACCATGTCTAAAATGGAATCGCAAATTGTACGGTCGGCTAAGACAATTTTTTCACCCCGTTCAGTTAAAGTCTTTAATAGATCGTAATTGTTATAATCTGCAATATTTACGATTAAGCCTTCAACTTTACGATTTAACATGGACAATACATATTCTTTTTCCTTGTCTGACTGTTCGTCACTAGACGCAATTACAACTTGATAGCCTTCTTGGGTACAGTGGTCAATCACGCCTTTGACAAGATTTACTGTCACAGGATTTATGATATCAGGAACGATGACACCAATTAACCCTGTTTTTTTCAACTTCAAACTTCGGGCAATAAGATTGGGTTGATAATCCAGTGCTTCAATTGTCTCTTTAATACGCGCTTTTGTTTTTGCTGACATGTGTTCAAACTTCCCATTTAAGTAACGGGAAACTGTGGTTTTACTGACACCTGCCTGTTGAGAAACACTTTCAATCGTGGCAGGATTCATTTATTTCAAATCACCCATAGCAATATGGTCCATGTCTGTAAAGGTGATATTTTCGCCGCACATTCCCCAAATAAATGTATAACGACCTGTGCCCACACCAGAATGAATAGACCAGCTTGGAGATAGTACAGCTTCCTCATTACTCATAACGATGTGACGCGTCTCAGAAGGCTCACCCATAAGGTGGATGACTCGAGTTTCTGCATCCATATCAAAATAAAAATACGCTTCCATACGACGCTCGTGAGTGTGGCTTGGCATGGTATTCCACACACTGCCTGTGGCTAAAATAGTCATACCCATGACTAGCTGGCATGATTTTACCACATCAGGATGTACATATTGATTGATTGTACGTTTATTTGATGTTTCATCACTACCAAGGTGTACTTTCTTTGCGGCTTCCAGTGTAATGAGCGTTGTTGGGTATGCATGATGTGCTGGTGCAGAATTAAAATAAAATTTTGGCGGATTGGCAGCGTCTTTTGCAGTAAATTCAATGTCTTTTATACCCATGCCAATGTATAAACCATCTTGAAAATCCATGTCATAGGCTTTGCCGTCAATGGTAATCATTCCCTTACCGCCAATGTTAATTATTCCACCTTCACGGCGTTCAAAAAATGTATCAACGCCCATTTCTTTGCCTGCGGTTAATGTTAGCGTTTTTTTTACAGGTATGATTCCGCCAACGATAATACGGTCAATGTGGGAGTACGTCAGATTGGCTTCATCAGCGATAAAAACTTCCTCAATAAGGAAATGACGGCGCAAATCTTCTGTGGTGTACTTTTTTACATCTTCTGGATGGTTTGAATACCTAATCCCTAGTTTCATTTTCATTGCTCCTTTATTTTATGAGTTGTTTCATGACTTCCAAATCTTTTTTGTAACTGTCCATGGCTACGCCTTCACGCAGTAGGCGCATATTAGGCTTGCTTTGTTTTAACCAATTGATGATTGGCTTATAATTGATCACACCTGCGCCAATATTACGCCATGTTTTTTCATTGTTTTCAATAACTGTATCCTTAATATGCATGGCTACGACTTCTTCCCCTAGAAGCGCAATGGTTTTTGCGTAAATTTCATCTTGCTGATTGATTGTACTGGGCAGAACCAAGTTGAGGGGGTCGAAGATAATTTTTAATTGCTTAGAACCCACTTCATCCAGTAAACGGCGGGCAAGTTCAGGGGTATTGAGGGTATGTTCTGCGACAGGCTCAATGCCTATCCATACATTTTCCCTTTCAGCCATTTCGACCATACGAAGTACGCTGTCTTTTAACAATTGATAAACCTTTTCTCGATAGTCTGTCGGTGCGTTAATATCCATATGGGTCGTTTCTGTGCCAACAATGGGAATGTTTAACTGTTTCGCATATACAATATTATTTCTAAAAATTTCTACATGCTTTAGACGTTCTTCATTGTCTATGAGTGATGGCTCGATGTAACAGCCTAAAACGGTTATTTCTAAATCTGCTTTATCAAAAACCTCTTGAATAATCTCCAGATGACGTTCAGTAATATCTGCGAAGCTGTTAATCCCTTCAATTGCCTTGGCAGGGGCAAGCTGTGTACATTCAAACCCTGCGTTTTTAATATTTCCCGCCAATGATTTGGCTGATTGCCGCCCAAAATCATGGGCTCTTACTCCAATTTTCATGTATTTTCACCTTTCTGCTCATGTCTTACTATCTCCGCATATGAGAACAAAAAGGGTGCAAGTCCTTTAGCGTCATTGTTCACCCGTGGCTCGGAGATATAATATTCATATGTGCCATCACGCAATTTATAGTCACCATGACCAGGCATTCCGCCAAGCCCTGCCACAAGACATACATCTTTAAGCACAAATTCATTTTCAGACATCACTAACTTGTGGGCAACGATTGCATCAAAAATTTCTTTGCCTTGGTCGTAATAATATGAAGGAATGTATCCAAGCCGTGCGCCCTTCATCAAAGCATAGGCAATAGCCGCAGAACCACTAGTTTCCAGATAATTGCCATCACGTTCCCCCATGTTAGTGACTTGATAAAACAGTTTGGTTTTGGGGTCTTGAAATTTCATTACCCCATCTAAAAGTTCCTTTAGATATTTTTGCAAAGTTTCATATTCATGGAAAAACTGCTCGTCAAGTTTTTCTGCGGTATCCACCAGTGCCATTGCAAACCATCCAATAGAACGTGTCCAAAAATTAAGGCTTAACCCTGTTGTCTTATCTGCCCAAAATATTTCCCGAGACTCGTCATAGCCATGGAAATAAAGCCCCGTTACAGGGTCACGCATGATTTCGTAAACATTTTTAAATTGATTAAAAGAATCTTTATAGTTTTTGCGTTGATTAAATAACATATCATATTCCATAAAAAGCGGTTGAACCATGTACAAACCATCTAACCATATTTGGTTTGGGTAGATTTTTTTATGCCAAAAGTTGCCCACATTTACCCTTGGGTGGGTTTCCAACTGAACATATTGAAGCTCAATGGCTTTTTTATATTTTTCTTCCTTGGTGGCATGATACAAGTCAAACAGCACTTTGCCCATGTTAATATTATCACAATTATATTCTTCCACCTCAAAACCAAGAATTTTCCCATCTTCATCTACATAAAAGTCAATGTACTGTTTCACAAAATCAAAATATTTCATATTGCCTGTAGCATGAAATAAATCCATGATTGCTTTCATCATACAACCATCAATATAATTCCACTTTGGTGCTTTGCCTGATGAGGTAAATTCTACATTCCAAGCAGGTGTAGCCGGCGTTGATGTTGCTAATAATCCATCTACAAATTCTAATATTTGCATATTGCCCTCCCAATAATATGATTATTTTCTATACACATGTTTTCTGCATTTTTTATATAAATACCTAAGTCATTTATTATTTCAAAATCATCCATCATGGCTGGACATTCGTGGACACGTTGTGAGTCGTCAGCAAATGAGAACGTACTACTGTTTACTTCCACACCTGTCACTTGACTTTCCGGTAAGCCATAAATAAATATCGCGCTTCCTGTGATTTCTTCTGCTATGATTTTGCTTAATGACATGTTTTTTATTGTAGGTGTCATTTCATCCCTTATGCGAAATGCTTTGCTTCGTACATAATCGCTCTTACCATCTGGGTCACAATTGTAAAACATATTAACCACAAAACAATGTTTTACCCGCTCCATTTTAACATTTTGAAATGTAATACCATCTATAATGGCTTCTTTACCCCGTCCACGGCGGGTTTTGATACGAAGCCCACGGTCAGTTTCACGGAAAAGGCAGTGAGAAACGGAAGTATTATATACACCACAACTCATTTCTGAACCAATAACCACCCCGCCATGCCCTTTTTCCATAAAGCACTGACGGATATTTACATTCCGCGTAGGACGCAAGTGAGCAGTACTCATGTAATACTTACCTGCTTTTATAGCAATGCAATCATCTCCAACACTGAAATGACAACCAATAATATCTACATTATGGCAACTTTCCGGGTTAATGCCGTCAGTATTTGGTGAGTCTTCAATACTTTCAACCTTTAGACATCTTAAAATCACATCATCACAGTAAAATGGGTGAATATTCCATGATGCACTGTTCATTGACGTGATTCCGCTGATTTCAATATTTTTGCAGTGGACAAGGAAAATATTTTTTGGACGGAATGCAATATTTTTCACTTTTGGATTTTGCCAAAATCCACCGATGTCCCCATTTCCGTCAATAACGCCCTCACCAAAGATGTGTATATTCTCCACGTCTTTGCCATAAATCAGACTAGCGTAACAGTCCAATGGATGACCTTCCCAAGATGCATTGATAGTCGTATCACTATGGTCATAATTTTTTTGATAGCCTTTTAAAACAGCCAGTTTTTGACGGTTCGTACTTTGACAGATAACCGCGCCTCGTTCTAAATAAATATCCACGCCGCTTTTTAACAAAACTTGGTCAACGAGATATTTCCCTGGGGGGATATAAACAATTGAGCCAACAGGTGCAGTATAAATTGCCATATTGATTGCAGAGGTATCACACGCGACCCCATTACCAGTAGCGTTATAGTCTTTGACATTGATTACAAAGTCAGGTTTCAAAGTCCTTACACTAAAAATAATATCTTCATTCAGTCCTTTAATAAGCACCTCATAAGCCGTATCACTTTTTAATGATAGTAAGCTACATACATTTGTGTTCATTGTCATATAAAATTGTCCGTTAAGATAAATATTCAGATTTTCAGCAAAATAACATGAACAACTATCCAATTCAAAAATAAAGCCGAAAGCAGTCACTTTCAGCATGTTTATTTTCATCAATTACACCACTTCCGTTTCACAGGCAACATCATGTTGCCCTTGTCTACCAAAAATCACAGGTATCGCCATTAAATACATGGTAAAAACTTTGGCGAATAATTCTCGTTGAAAAACAATCCAAAAAGTCATTGGACGGTTATTATTTGTAGAAACAATACGTAAACCAAAAAAGGCTTTGCCAATCGTCTGGTTAATCACCATAAAAGGATATTGCACTGCAAAATTGATTAAAAGTACAAGGACAAGTACTACCCCTGCGATAGGCAAGCTTAAATACTCCCCATCAGGACGTAAAAAATCATCAAAAAAAGGAAGTATAACCATGAAGAATAAAAGGATAAGGGCTAGGAAAACAGCAATGTCTACCATATTTGCCATCAATCTTTTTATAATCAGCATTAGTCACACTTCCCTTAGTGGCGTAAGCCTTTTAATGTCTGTGGTCTTTCTTTTCAGGTTTAGTACCTACAAAAAGCAAGAAGCATGTAACACACTGCACCACAACAAATACTACAGCAGCAATAATACCGCCAGATAAATAGAACGCGCTCAACAATTCTTCAGGCACAGGAAAATCATATCCAGAAATTGTTTGAACATGGCTTAAATAGCTGAAAATATGACCTATTCCATTTTGCAAATACTGTAAGTCACCTAAAAGGGGCATTCTGTGTACAGCAAAAGCTTCAAAGTCAATAGCCATCAGTTGATAGTGCATTAAGATAATACAAAGCCCTACAACAGCTGGAACAATAAACATAAGCCCTGTGGCAAGTGTTGATGGTTCTACTACATTCTTTTGCACCGTTCTTGCAGCTAAGAAAAATACAATGCCAATAAGCCCAGCAATAAAATAATCTTCTCCACGGCTATTTATCATACCGCCTATAAGAAAAAACATAAATGCTGCCAAGAAGACGCTGGAAACAATAAGCATAGGCCAAAAAATAGGTTTTACAAGTCGTTGATCCATAGTCTACTCCTTACCGCCGGACTGAGTTACGCCCTCTACAAAGTATCTGCTACATGTGAAGAAAATTGCAATGGTTGGAAGCAAGCCCATAAGTGCCGCCGCAAAACTACGCCCAAATTGAGGCACTTCTTCATATACTTGAATCAAATTAGAAAGCCCTTGAGCCAGTACATTATTGACTGGGGAATGTAAGAAAATGAGTGGGCCTTGTAAATCATTCATACCCCACATAAATGTTAGAAGCCCAACTGTAATAATAATGGGTCTTAGCACAGGGACTAATACATAAAACAACGTGCGTAAAGGCCCGCAACCGTCAATTTTACTAGCCTCGTCAAGTTCACGAGGAATTGTTCTCATAAACTGAATAATCATGAATACAAAGAAAGAATTTACCCCAAAGAAATCATGAATATACAATGCTGCAAAGGTATTCACAAGTCCAAGGTCATTGTACAAAAGAAAAATTGGAATACGGAAAGCAAGCTCCGGCATAAGCATGGTAGCCAGCACTAGCGTAAAGAAAATCTTTTTCCCTGGAAAATTAAATCTGCCAATTGCAAATGCAACCAGTGTACAAGATACAACTGTACCAACCACACGAGGAATTAAGAATCTTAGTGTGTTCATATAATAAAATATCATGGTTCGCGTAGTAGAAAGTTGCCATGCATTGCTGAAATGGTCAAAACGCCAATATCCAGCAGGCGGCAAAATTGCAAGGCTACCAAATATATGCTCATTTTCTTTAAATGAAGAGCCAATCATCCACAATAAGGGATATATCAGTATAAGCCCTACAGCAATTAGAATAATATAACGCAATGTCGCGTTAATTTGTGCTTTTTTAGTCATTCGACTCGCCTCCTAATCGTTATAATGCACCCAATGCTTGGATGAGAAAAACAAAATCAAAGTGAGTAAGCCAATGGCGGCAAGCAACATCCAAGTCATTGCAGATGCCATACCAAATTGTCTTCTTAAAAAGGCGAAGTCATAAATCAAAATATTCATAAAGTCTGTAGCACGGGTTGGCCCCCGTTGTGTGATAAGCATTGCCGCGTTAAACTCTTGGAAATGCCTAAGTAATACGTTAACAGAATTAAACAAAAGAACCGGAGTAATAATGGGCAGTGTAATTGAAAATAACTGCCTTACTTTTTTCGCACCGTCAATAGAAGCGGCTTCATATAAACTAGGTGAAACATTTTGCAATGCAGCAAGGAAAATTAACATCACTGAACCAAACTGCCATGCAGAAAGCAATACCAACACAAAAGGTGCAAATGTTGGGTTAGTCAGCCAAGCAACGGACTCTAAACCAAAAATACCAAGTACAGCATTGATGGGCCCATTTCCTGCAAAAAGTTGACGCCATACCAGAGCCACAGCTACATTCCCTCCCAAAATGGAGGGAATGTAGTAGGCTGTTCTAAAGAGATTTACACCCTTTAATTTAAAGTTCAAAATAAATGCAACAAAGAATGCTGTAACTAAAACAGCAGGTGTACCAAAAATTACATATCTTAGGGTAGCCCAAACAGAATCCCAAAAATGTGCATTGGTTGGGCCGTCACCAAACAAAAGGGTTTGGTAATGGGCAAAACCACGCCATTCCATTGTGTCTTGTATAATATCTACATCGTGCAGACTATACCAAAACGATGCAACCATGGGATATAACCTAAACAGCCCTATGCCAAAAAACCATGGCAACAGCAGCAAGTAAGGTGTTAGTGCGGATTTATTAAACTTCTTTTTCCGTGCCATATGGCCACCCCTAATTCAAAAAAATTAATTTTTTACTTATTGCATTTGTGAAAGTGAATATTGTTGGTCTTCTACCCATCTTGTAGCGGCTTCACGGGCATTCGCTGTACCTGCACGGAATGCTTCAATAGCAGCTACGCGGTGTGGGCGAAGATTTGGGTCTTCAAACAGTGGACACATTGTGCCTTGGTTTGCTTCAAGTAGTGCAAAACCTTCTGCTTGTAATCCCCATGAACCGCCGTCACGCTCAAATACATAAGCAGCTGTTTCACTGAGAGGAATACCAAATGCATTACCCAGGATAGATAGTGCTTCTTCATCTGTATAGAGGAAGTTAAGAAGGTATGCTGCAAGGTAAGGATTATCTGTGTTTCTTGAAATAGCGTGTACTAGAGAAGGACGTTGCATAGAATGTCTGGTTCCGCCTGCTTCAACAGCTGGAAGCAACGCAACGCCAAGACCTTCAATGATTCCATCTTCTTGGCTATTGTCACCAAATGCGCCGCCTTCCATGAAAATATTACCTACCCAAGCGAATGACGCACCACCACGTTGGCTCATCCAAACTGGTGTGAAGATATCGGTTACGCCTTCTTGTTGGTCAAGTGTAGGAAGTGTACCTGTTTCAATCATACGTCCAAGCACATTAAATACATATTCAACTTGGTCGATGGTTGGCAAAATTTGACCATTGGCTTGAAGGTTTGTATTAAAGTGATTGTAAATCATTGTAAGCACTACAATATCCATGGTTTCTGGGCCAACTGGGAAGAAAGCATAGGTATTGTCACCAGCGTCAATGGCTAAGTTACCTTCTGCAACTTCAATACCCCATTCAACCCATTCGTCAAATGTTGCAGGGAAAGACGTTCTGCCATGGGCTGCAAGCAATTCTTGATTATAGATGATTACGCGGCCTGTAATACCATGGGGTACACCAGCAAGTTCGCCATCAGCTGTTGTGGTAAATGCACGAAGTGCAGGTGACCATTCGTCAAGGTCAATAATGTGTGCAAAATCATTCAAATTTGCAAAAGCATTATTACCGCTGCCGAGTGCATGTACCCAAGCATAGTTAGACAAAAACAGGTCTGGCTCGTCTTGTGCTGCCATTTGCAATTGAAGAGTATCAAGGTATCCACCAAATGCACCATATTCTGGTTGAATCATGATGTGTGGATAACGGTCCATGAAGAGTTCAAGTGCTGCGTTCACTGCATTGTGACGTGCATCTCCGCCCCACCATGCTACACGCATCATTGTTGGTCCAATTTCATTGGGTGTCCATGCAAGTTGTTCTGCTTCTTCTGTCTGGTCTGTTGCTGGTGGCTCATCAGTTTGAGCTGGTGGTGGAGTCTCTACTGGTGCTTCCACCACTGGTTGTTCTGGTTCTGGGTCGTTGTTACATGCGGCAAAAGCCACTAGAGCAAACATTAGAATGCTCACGAGTAATACGATTTTTTTCATGCTTTTTTTCTCCTTTTTTTATGTTTAATGCAGTGTTTTGTAACACTACAGTGTTACCCCGTCTTTAAAAATTGAAATTTCACGATAGCCGTTTTTTTCATTTTGCGTCAGTTCACCTTCAGCTACACGAATAAGATAGGAAAGAAATGTGTCAGTAAGTTCACTTAGGCTTGTAGCATTTTCATCCACCATTACTCCAGCATTGAAATCAATCCAATGGGGCTTGCTTGTTGCCAAAGTTGTATTGCTGGAAATTTTGACGGTGGGCACCGGTGCGCCCAGTGGTGTACCTCTACCTGTGGTGAAAAGAATAATATGCGCGCCTGCCGCCATAAGATTTGTCACTGCCACAATGTCGTTACCTGGCCCTTGAAGTAGATTAAGCCCCGAATGTTTGACAGTTTCGCCATAGTCTAAAACATCTACCACATGGCTGTTTCCACCTTTTTGCGTACAACCTAATGATTTTTCTTCTAAGGTAGAAATTCCCCCTTCTTTATTTCCTGGGGAAGGATTTTCATAAATCTCTTGTCCATGACGGATAAAATAACCTTTAAAATCATTGATTAACCGTACTGTTTTGTCGAAAATTCCTTCATTGAGAGAGCGTTCCATCAGCAAAGTTTCTGCTCCAAACATTTCAGGTACTTCAGTTAAAATGCATGTACCACCATGAGATGTGACTGTATCTGTGAGGCTTCCAACCAGTGCATTTGCAGTTATGCCGCTTAGTCCATCTGAACCGCCGCATTTAAGCCCAAAAATCAATTTTCCAACAGAAATAGATTCCCTATGGAATGTAGACCCATAGTCAACAAGTTCTTTGATGATTTTAAGCCCTTCGGCAACTTCATCATTTACATCTTGAGTATTGAGAAATTTTACCCGCTGGGGGTCATATTCGCCTAGAATACCTTTAAAATCAGAAATTAGATTATTTTCGCAACCAAGCCCTAAAACCAAAACACCTGCGGCATTTGGATGGTTGACCATTCCAGCTAAAATTTGCTGGGTCAATGTATGGTCATGACCTAATTGAGAACATCCATACGGATGAACAAAAGTATATATTCCGTCAATATTGTCATGCTTATATGCAGATGTTGCTTCTACTGCAAGCTTTTCTGCAATTTTATTCACACATCCTACGGTGTTAACAATCCAAATTTCATTACGAATACCTACTTGCCCGTCAGCACGTTTATAACCTTGGAAAGTACGCTCAAGTACAGACGGTTGTTCAAAAGACACTGGATTATATGCATATGCTTCAATGCCGCTCAAATTTGTTTTTAAGTTATGGGTATGCACATGCGCGCCTAGTTGAATATCGCAAGTCGCATGACCAATTGGATACCCATATTTAAGCACATTTTTGCCTGAATCAATTGGCTCAAGTGCAATCTTATGCCCCGCAGGAATTGTCTCAACAGCAGTAATATCTAAAACTACATCCCCCGCCTTTATTTCCACGAGGGCAACTGCCACATTATCTCTGCTATTTATTTTTATTGCAGTGGAAGTTTGTATCATGCATTCGCTCCAAGCAAATTTTCTATAGTCTTTCTCATTCCAATGGTTTCGATGTTTACTAAGTGCAAAGCAACCGAGTCACAAAAACCTGAAATGTTTGCTAAGTTTGTCCCCCAAAACTGAGATTTTGCACAAACATTATTGACAAACTGGTGAATATTTTGCCCACCAGAAGCAACATGTTCCCATTCTGCATTAAAAAATTCCAATACATGAGCATCATCTGAAGTTTTGTCTTTGTGCTTGTAAAATGCTAATAATGCAGCAAAAGATAACATAAGCACTTGTGGAAGAGTATTGTGATGGTTATGATACTCCAAAATAGTAGGCAATACCCGCGCAGTAAACTTTGACACAGAATTTAGTGCAATACTCAACAAGTAATGTTTAATATATGGGTTTGCAAATCTATCAAAAACTGATGCCGCAAAAGAATTTAAGTCTTCGGATTCAAGACGTGATTCAATTTTTAAAATTGTGGGAATAATCTCGTTATAAATACCTTTTTTAAGGAAATCCATAAAGAGAGGGTCTTTCATCATGTCACCCACTGTTTCAATGCCGCATAGATATGCCGCTAAAACAGACATTGTGTGCGCACCGTTTAAAATACGAACTTTGCGCAGTTTAAATGGCTTCACATCATCCGTTAGTACGACATTTAACCCTGCTTTATCAAAAGGCATATCTTTGCGCAACTCTGCCGCGGCAACTTGACTGGCTTCAATAGCAAAAAAGTGGAAAATCTCACCGGCTACAAGCAACTTATCTTTATATCCTAATGTTTCTGTTAAAGCTTCAATCTCATCTACTGGATAACCTGTTACAATTCTGTCAACCAGCGTGTTTGTAAAGTGATTAGATTCTTTTACCCAATCTATAAATGCTTGGGGTAAACGCCACATATTTGCATACCGCAGAACAATATTCTTTAATTCTGTACCATTGTTGTCAATAAGCTCACAAGGAATAAAGATAAGTCCTCTGTTTTTATTTCCTTTAAAAAATTTAAATCGTTCGTACAGCAGCACTGTAACTTTTGCAGGAAAACTACTGGGTGGCTCTTGTGTGAGTTTATCTGTTTCTACAAAAGCGATTCCGGCTTCAGTCGTATTTGATATGACATACCGTAGTTGTGGGTTACGTATATTCACCATATATTCGCTAAAATTAGTGTATGGATTTATGGCGCGGCTTATACTCGTGACTTGACGTTTACGAACGGTGGGTTCACTATTTTCTAAACCACGTAAAATAACTGTGTATTTTCCACCTTGTTCATTAAGTACATCAGCCAAGCCTTGTGCAATGGGCTGTACAATAACAACTTTGCCATTGAACATATTTTTTTCATTTAGCTCATCAATAAAACAATCAACAAAGGCTCTTAGAAAATTACCCTCACCAAACTGCAAAACCTTTTCATTTGTTGCAAATGGATTATTAGCATTCTGCACAGACTCACGCCCTTTCTTTTGTTGCAAAATTTTACGTGTAACGATTTCCTAACGGACATATTCTAAGAGTTTATACGCCATACGTCAATAGATTTTGTTAAATTTAACTAGAATTCATAAATTATCTTGCACTTAAACACCATTTTGTCATTGACTTGTAAGAAATGACAGTTGCAAAAAAACCTTGACTTTATCATTAAAACATGACTATTCTATAGCATTGTAGGAGGAATGAATATGGACAACAAAACACTTTTAGCAAAAGTAGACCATACACTACTTGGGGTTACTGCCACGGCAGAAGATTATACTCAACTTTGTAAAGAAGCCGCAGAGTATGCAGTGGCAAGCGTTTGTGTACCCCCATCGCGGGTTGAATTTTGTGTGGCGCAACTTTCAGGCAAAATTCCTGTCTGTACGGTTGTAGGCTTTCCAAATGGTTACATGAGCAGTGAAGCAAAAGCTTACGAGACAGAAATTGCAATAAAACAAGGCGCGACAGAAATTGATATGGTCATCGATATCGGGCGTGTAAAAGAAAAAGATTTTGATTATGTACTTAAAGACATTAAAGCAGTGCGTGCCGCATGTGAAGGATATATCTTGAAGGTTATCATTGAAACTGCACATCTGACACAGGAAGAAAAAATAACCTTATGCGGCATTGTAAGCGAGTCTGGTGCAGACTATATCAAGACATCTACAGGATTTGCAGGCGGCGGTGCAACTTTTGAAGACGTTGCGCTTATGCGCAAAAATGTAGCTCCTCATGTAAAAGTGAAAGCGGCCGGGGGTATCACCACCCTTGAAGACGGTGCGCGCTTTGTAGAGCTAGGCGCAGATAGACTTGGAACCAGCAGAATTGTAAAACTTGTGCAGGGTTTAGAAGGTAGTGGATATTAGTGGATAACGCTGTCTCAATGAAAAAACAATCAAAATTAGAATTACCAAATTACACAATTGGCGAAGAACGCTTTAATATGATTACACACATTGTAGGCGGCGCACTGGGTCTTGTGGCACTTTTAGCATGTGTCATTGTGGCAGGTTTGCACAATAATGTTATGGGAATCATAAGCGGTATCATTTACGGATTTTCTGTGATTTTGCTTTTTACAATGTCAAGTATTTATCATGGGCTTAAAATTGGGCTACCCAAAAAAGTGTTCCGTGTTTTAGACCACTGTACAATTTATATACTCATCGCGGGGACGTATACACCTATTTTATTAACACAGTTTCGTGTGGAGTTTCCTGTAGATGCATGGGTTATGTTTGGTGTCTTGTGGGGGCTTGCGATTATTGGTGTGATACTGACCGCCATTGACCGCAGAAAATTTATGCCCTTCGCACTCATATGCTATTTAGGCATGGGTTGGGCGGCTATCTTTCGGGTGAACCGCTTAATTGAAGTGCTTGGTGTACCTTTTTTTGTACTCATACTCATCGGCGGCGGACTTTATACCCTTGGGGTGATTTTCTATGCTGTAGGCAAAAAAAAGAAATATATGCACTCAATTTTTCACTTATTTGTCAACACAGCTTCTATTTTACATTCTGTAGCCATCGCTACTTTTGTTATGCCCCTTTAATATTTTAATAAATAATTTGGGTCGTCTTTCAAAAGTTCCGCAGTGAGGGTACGCAATGGCTTTGCATTCATTAAACGTGTTGTTGCATCGCCAAAACATCCCATATGCAGAATATCCTGAATCATTGCAGGTGATTCAAGTTTTGTAAAAGTTTCTGAACCTAATGGGGCGGCATGACGGTACTGGGGTGTGTACAGTCTGCCGCCTTTATGATTGATTACATAATAGTCCGATTTTTCCTGTTCAAGCACTGCAACATTTTCCCACTCTTCAAAGCCATGGATTATTGTATTGCGGGAAAAATTAACACCAATCAGAAGGACTTGGGCATCACGTTCCCACAGCTTATAATATGAGCCATTTTTTGCACAAGGCGTATCAAAACATTCATCACCCAAAACAAAGTCTTCAGCCCCTATGCCTATTGCCGCAACAGAGTGTGTAGGATGAAGGGAACGATATACACCTTCTCTTTTACGAAAAAGCTCTGTTAGCGCACCAACACAGCTAGGCGTATGCAAAACATCCATGACTGGATTTGCCGCCCTCACATTATCCCAAGTATGGCTTGGTAGCACCAACAAACCCGCACCCATGTACTCAACAAGGGCATCTAAAACCGTATCGCCCCGTCCATCAACTTCTCCAATAGATTTATAGGAAATATGAACCTTTAATACTCCATTGGCGTTTATTCCCAACTCAAATAAGTGCTGTAGCAAGTCAGATTTTGTATACATATGTCAAAACCCCTTTTTATGAAAATAATTTTCTAACTTCTTCTGCACTAAGAAGGTTTATAAAGCTACCCCCTTCGATAATGACCGAGTCGATTAAACCACGCTTTTTTTCTTGTAATGCCATAATTCTTTCTTCAATTGTATCCTTTGCCACAATGTTAAATACTTGCACAGTATTTTTTTGCCCATATCTGTGGGCGCGGTCAGCAGCCTGTTCCATTACAGAAGGATTCCACCATGGGTCATAGTGAATGACCACATCTGCACCCGTAAGATTTAACCCTGTACCGCCGGCTTTTAAAGAAATAAGAAAAATATCTTTTTCACCTGCATTAAACCGCTCTGTCATCTCCATCCGCTCTTTTGCTTTTGTCGCACCATCAAGATAGAAATACGTCGCAGGTTCACCATTTCTTTGGGTTATTTCTGCGGAATCTAAAGCTTTTTGAATCAGCCCAAGCATTCCTGTAAATTGAGAAAATAACAGTACCCGATGTTTAGAATCTAGTGCAAGTTGGATTGTTTCAAGTGTTAGGGTAAGTTTACCGCTTCCCCCTTCATATTCATCTAAAAACAAAGCAGGATGGCAACAGATTTGCCGTAAACGTGTTAGTCTTGCAAGCATACGCATTCGATTATCTGTAAAAGAATCATTGGCAACCATATCATCCAGCGCACCAATGGCTTCTAATAAATTTGCTTGATATATTTTTTTCTGCTCGGGATTTAATTCTGCCGGAAGTGTAGTTTCCGTTTTTTCAGGCAGTTCTTTGAGTACATTTTCTTTGATTCGACGCAAAACAAATGGTGCGATTTGCTGGCGAAGTTTTGCCGCCACTTGAGTATTGCCATGCTTTATAATGGGGGTTTCATAAGCTTTTCCAAATTTATGTGCTGTATATAAATACCCCGGCATAATAAAGTCAAAAATCGACCAAAGTTCTGTCAGTGTATTTTCAATGGGTGTACCTGTAAGTGCAAAACGCACACGGCCTTTGAGTGCTTTTATGCTCTTAGACGCTTGAGTGCTAGGGTTTTTGATATTTTGTGCTTCGTCAGCAATAATGTATGCAAACTCAATATCCCTATAGTAATCAAAGTCTCGCTTTAGCATGTCATATGTTGTAATAAAAACATCTACATCTGAGGTTTTCAAAAGTTCACGCCGTTTTTCAGGAAAACCAGAAATCACTTGAGTGGTTAACTGTGGTGCAAATTTTATAAATTCATTTTCCCAGTTATACAGCAAAGATGTTGGTGCAATAACGATTGAACGTATGTTTTGCTTGCGTTCACTGGCAAGCAAAGCGATAATTTGCAATGTTTTGCCAAGCCCCATATCATCTGCTAAAATTCCCCCAAAACCGTAATGGGATAAGGTTTTAAGCCAAATATACCCTGTTTTTTGATATTTACGCAGGATGTTTACAAGTCCCTTTGGCACTTTAAAACCCAAAGCTGTATTATCTTGAAAGTGAGATAGTAAGCTTTCAAACGCCTCGTCACGTTTCAAGGTATGTGTAGAAATCATGGTGTCTGAACGGGTTAATTCATCTACATATAATGCACGATAGGCTGGAATATTTGCAGATTTCCCCTTTATTTCTTTTCTAGTGATGTCTAAAGCATCTAAAAACCCTGCGGCGGCAGTAATATTTTCATCGTTAAGTGACAAGAATCTGCCGTCTTTTAAACGGAAAAACTTTTTGCGTGTGCGGTAAGCTTCGAGTGCTTCTAAAAGCTCACCAATATCATAGCCCGAGTCTTCCAACGATACTTTTAATAAATCCCCTGTGAGTCTCAAACCAATTTTAGGAGATTGTGCGCGGATGGTCTTTTTTTGCAAGTCTTCGCTAACAAAAACATCTGCAACATCCCGCAATGTTTCTATGCCTGGGGGGAATAGTTCGCTTGGATGTAAGAAGGCATAAATTAAATCATTGCCAACAATACGAAAAACTTTTTTTAAGTTATCTTCAAAAAATCCAACAGCAGTTAAGCGGCGACGCAAGGTATATTCTACGACGATATCACGTATAAAATCTGCATTTTCTCCTGTTGAAGCATCCATTGCATCAATAACAAAATCACCATAATGATACTCTAATCGCCCTATAACATCTTTGCCTTCAGCATCAAAGTACATTCTTGCACTTAGTTTTACGACTTCACCTGTGGGTACATCGCCGTCTACATCTTCCACAAGACCCATTTTGCTAAATTGCGGTAAAATGGCAACCAAGAAGCGGTGTTGGTCGTTCCCGCTGATTAAAATTTCCCTTGTGTGGGTATCGTCAATGGCTTTTAATAATGCGCCTAACAGCATACCATCTGCCTTTGGCAAACGATATAATCCACCTTCGGCAATAACATAGTGGTATTTATCTCCAACCAAAGCATAATGGGGAAAGGGGGCGGCTTCAACGACCGTTCCGGCAGGAAGATGGCGTACCTTTAAATGACAAGGTGGATACCCGTCTATTAGTTGAAGATGTTGACCAAACTCTGAATCACATTCTAGTTGTTGACCAATAAAAATATTAAAAAACGAATCTATATTGCGTTGTGTCAAACTAAGTTCTCTGGTTACAAGGGGATGATGTGCAAATTGAAACTGACGACTCAACCGTTTACTTATCTCCAAATACATATCATCTTCGTGAGAGACAAAATCAATCAATTGCTGGGAGACTTCGTCAAACAATTCACGGCGATGGACAAAAGCAAGCCCTTGCCCATAAGTCACTGTTTCAGCATTTTTAATGCTTTTTACAAAGCTGGATATACTTTTTACAACATACATACGCCCATAGCCTACTGTAAAAGTCAGATAAACGCCCCGTTGACCATTCACATGAATGACAGGTATAAATTTTAATAAAGGGCCTTCTACAGCTTGAGAGGGCAGAGCAAAAGATTCATCAATGCCGTCATATATGATTCTTTCCAAATTATTTGTAAGGTCATGGACATGGCGACGCATTTTTTCCGCAGAAAACATACGAGCATGTCCTTCTATGTATGCAAAAAGCACAGCAACAACATGTTTACATGCCCCACGCCAGATACTATGACTTTCACAAGAACATGAAAAGCTAGACAACGCACCTGCGTCATCTAGCTTTAATGATACTTCATAATTTTTATAATTGCCTTCAACACTGGCACGAATAACTAAATTTCCATCTTCGCCGTCTACTTCATTAAAGGAAAGTAGTTTTCCGTCTCTATAATACCGTTCTCCGCGCTCAAAAACATCAGCATTTGAACTTAGGCTTAAAATTGCACCTTTTGTAATCGTTGCTTTCATTTATTTATAAAATATGCTCGTCAAGAATGGTCACAAGGTTAGCGATTTCCGGCTTTGAAATGTTCGCAACTGAACCTAATGTTTCGCCTATTGTACGCATCTCTTCTGTTATCAAGGAAGAGAATACAATGACTGGAACCTTGTTAGTGCTTGGGTCTTCTTTAATGAGACGGAGCAGTCTGTGGCCATCCATCATGGGCATTTCAATATCTGTAATGACTGCACACAAATGTTCTGAAATGTCTTGACCTGTTTTCTTGTATCCTTCAATAAGATTCCAAGCTTCTTGTCCATTGGATGCACATGTGATATTAGAATATCCTGCTTTTTCCAAAGACGATAGAATGAGACGCTCCAGAAGCGGTGAGTCTTCTGCAACTAAAATAGGTTTGTCTGAACGAACTCTTGAACCTAACTGTTCGATATCGTTTGGTGAAAAACCCATGTGCGGGCTAATGTCGAAAAGGATTTTTTCAAAGTCAATAATGGTAATGAGTTTATCATTGTATTTGGCAACACCTGTTGCCATGCCATCTTCGCCGCCATAAATTGTAGAGTCTGGCTTTTCAATATCCGACATTTTTACAACATTTATTGCCTCAACTCCGTGTACGTGAAACGCGGTTTTAAGGTTGTTTATTTGGGTAATAATTAAAATGTCCCGTTGCTCGTCAGAAGACGGGGGCAATCCCATGTATGCCGCCAAGTTTATCACTGTCATAGTGTCTGTGCGAGGGCGGATAATCCCTTCAACAAAGGGGTTTGAGTTGGGCATAGGCGTGACTGGATGCTGGCTGTATTTCATAATTTCGTTGACTTTAGCCACGTTGATTCCAAAATGTCCCCCTGCAATCATAAATTCCATCAATTGTAAAGTTTGTTCACTTTCAATGAGTTCTGTTACTCTTTTGCTACCAACCATGGTTGTACCTCCCATTTCGTTCTAGTACACATTATATCACAACCACAAAAAAAGAAAATAGGCAAAGTGACAAAGTCTTAATATTATGATAAATTTAACTTCGAGGTGTTTTTATGTGTGGATTTTGCGGATTTTCCAGCGGCGATTTTGACCGAGAAGCCGTTTTAAACTTAATGATAGACAAAATTATCCATCGCGGACCAGATTCTGCCGGGGTTTATCTTGGCGAAAAAATGAATTTAGGCTTTCGCAGATTATCCATTATTGGTCTTGAAGACGGTGCGCAGCCTTTTTACAACAAAGATAAAAGTATTGTACTTACCTTCAATGGAGAAATATACAATTACAAAGAACTGCGCACCATGCTTGAAGCGCGGGGGCATGTATTTGTAACCCATGCAGACACAGAAACCTTGATACACTTGTATGAAGAATTTGGCACGGGAATGCTGTCTCAATTGCGCGGAATGTTTGCTTTTGCTATTTATGATATTCATGGGGACAAGCTTTTTTGCGCCCGTGACCCTTTTGGTATAAAGCCATTTTATTACACCCGTACAGAAGGGGGGCTAATTTTTGGGTCAGAAATTAAATCTTTTCTCCCCCACCCTAACTTTACCCCAACTGTCAATCATGAAGCCTTGGCCCAGTACTTAACTTTCCAATACTCTGTGCTTACAGAAACTTTCTTTAAAGGGGTTTATAAATTGCCGCCGGGGCATTTTTTAACATGGGAAAAAGGGGAACTTACTGTTTCGCGCTATAATTCTCATATCTTCACCCCTAGTGAAATAAGTCTTGATGATGCGGTACAGCACATTAGTCATGCTGTAGATGATTCTATTGCAAAACATATGATTAGTGATGTTGAAGTTGGCTCATTTTTGTCAGGCGGAGTAGACTCTAGTTATACATCTGCACGATTTGGCGGAAAAAAGACATTTACAGTAGGTTTTGATTATGAAAATTATAATGAAATTGGATATGCTAAAGCACTATCTAACTACATCGGGGCAGAAAATATTTCTAAGGTCATAACCACCGAAGAATATTGGGATATCTTGCCTAAAGTACAATATCATATGGATGAACCCCTTGCAGACCCTGCCGCCGTTGCATTTTATTTTGTCAGCCGTGAAGCGGCAAAGCATGTTAAAGTTGCACTGTCTGGTGAAGGTGCAGATGAACTTTTTGGCGGGTACAATATTTATAAAGAACCCATTTCTTTAAAGTATTATGCAAAACTGCCCCTTTCATTACGGGAATGGCTGGCAAGTTTGGCAAAGCGTTTGCCTAAAGGCACAAAGGGACGCGGATTCATCTTACGCGGGGCAAAATCCATTGAAGAACGCTACATTGGCGGGGCAAATATTTTTTCATCTGAAGAACGGGCAAAAATATTAAAATTTGAAGCCATCCAAGAACCCATGGATATCACCCGCCCATTTTATAATCAAGTCAAACACGAAGATGATATAACAAAAATGCAATATTTAGACGTTCATTTATGGCTTGTAGGGGATATTTTATTAAAAGCTGACAAAATGAGCATGGCTCATTGCTTAGAAGTACGTGTACCTTTTCTTGATAAGGAGGTTTTTCGCGTGGCTTCGCGGCTGCCTTTGAAACACCGTGTCAGTAAAAAGGGTACGAAACTTGCATTTAGAAAAGCGGCTTTTGCCCATTTGCCAGAGGAAACCGCCAACAGACGCAAGCTGGGTTTTCCCGTGCCTATTCGTATTTGGTTGCGTGAGGAAAAGTATTACAATATCATAAAGACCCATTTCATTGGAAGTGTTGCAACACAATATTTTAATACAGATGAATTGGTGACTGTATTGGACGAGCATTATCGCGGTGAACAAGATAATAGCCGTAAAATTTGGGCAGTCTTTATGTTTTTACTTTGGCATTTAGAATTTTTCCCGTCTTAAAGGTGGTATTTTATAATGGTATATGAATCCGATTCCCCATCGGTAACAGAGGATTTAGGGTTTGAATTTGGAAAAAATGCAAAATCAGGTGATATTTTTTGTCTTAGTGGTGAACTTGGCGCAGGCAAAACTGTGTTTGCCCGAGGTATGGCACGAGGGCTTGGATATAGTGGGCGGGTTACTAGCCCCACATTTACCCTGATGAACATTTATGAAGGCGGAATACTGCCCTTTTATCATTTTGATTTATACAGGCTTGAAGGCGGGCAGTCAGACTTGGAAAGTATCGGCTATGAAGATTATTTATATGCCGACGGCGTGTCTCTTGTAGAGTGGCCCGAACGGGCAGAGGACTCTTTTGGCGACAATGTGATTTGGATTGAAATTACAGCCAGTGGTGAAGACAGTAGAAAAATTAAGGTGACAAAATGAAAATTTTAGCCATAGATACATCTGGACAACATGCAAGTGCCGCCATTGTTAATGAATACATAACGATTGGCGAAATGGCATTAAATGCCCGCACAGGCGAAAAAATGTGGACACATTCAGAAATTCTTATGACAGGCATAGACCAACTTTTTAAATTAACACGCCTTGAACCAGAAGCCATTGACTACATTGCCTACACATGTGGGCCAGGGTCTTTTACAGGGCTTAGAATTGGCGCATCCACAGCACTTGGGATGGCAAAAGCCTTGAATATAAAAACCATACCTGTTCCGACACTGGATGGACTGGCATACAATACAGCATACATGGGTGGTGCGGCGTTGATTGTACCCCTGCTGGATGCACGGCGCGGACAAGTTTACGGGGCAGTATATATGCGAGATTTAATAAAAGGTCATATTGGTCATGGGTCTGAACCTATGGCGATGGCCATTGAAGACTTTATTCAATATTTATATACCCACTGTCAATCTAGTACCCTTGACGATGGGCTTAATCTTTTTTTTATAGGAGACGGCGCAACGGCAAATACAAATGAACTGCTAAAGGCATTTCCTCGCGCTTTCATCGCACCCTTGCACAATAATCATGTACGCGCCGCCTCTGTTGGGCTATGTGCATTAGAAAAAATTAAAAAAGGTCATGACTTTTCTGACCCAGTAGATATGATTTATGTACGTGCGCCCCAAGCAGTGCGTGAGAAAGCAAAACAGCAATGACAAAGACAAAAATAATCCGAGCCACCCCTCATCATCTTGATACAATTTATAAAATTGAAAATGAAGCATTCCCCGACCCATGGTCAAAAGATTCAATTTTATACGAAATAAGCGAGCCCCATTCTATTTTCCTTGTGGCAATCAATCAACACCATGGTGTGATTGGTTATGGCTCAATGCGTCACATTATTGATGAGGGGCATATAAGTAATATAGCGGTATCCTCCGCGCACAAAAATCAAGGGGTTGGGTCGCTTCTGATGGATGGTTTAATTCACGAAGCCCGCCGTTTAAAAATGACAGCCCTCACCCTTGAAGTACGGGAAAGTAACCTAGCGGCAATCACCCTATATGAAAAATACGGGTTTGCAAGTGCAGGTGTACGGCGCGGATATTATGTACACCCTAACGAAGATGGAATAGTCATGTGGATGGAGGTCTTGAGTTGACCAATAAATTATCTTGGAAAGCATTAAAATATTTTGCTAAACCTCAAAAAATAGATACAACAGATTCTACCCCAATGGGTATCATTGGGCAAAACCGTGCGGCAGAAGCCCTTAAATTTGGGCTTTTAATGAAAGATGGCGGATATCATATTTACATCTGCGGTGCAACAGGTACAGGGCGAACCACTTTTGCACAAAAATTTGCAAAAGAAGAAGCTGTAACCGAACCTATCCCGCCCGATTTATGTTATGTATACAATTTTGAAAATCCTAAAATTCCCAAGCTTTTATCTGTGCCGGCAGGTACAGGCAAGCGTCTGCAAGAAGAAATGAACGAGCTTATCAGCCGTTTAAGTACAGAGCTTCCCCGCATTTTTTCAGATAAGGAATATGAAAACCGCAAAAATGAAATTGTAAGCGTACTAAAAAACAAGCAAGATGAAATTATAAAACAAATGTCAGAAGAGGCACGCAAGCAGGACTTTGAAGTTAAAAACTCTAACAGCGGTATATTTTTCATGCCCATTGTTGACGGCGAAGTCATTACCGAAGAGCAATTTGAATCCCTGACCCAAGCGCAGCGGGATGTCATTACAAAAAAATCCGAAGCCATCCAAATACGCGCTGCCGAAGCTTTGCGCGAAATAAAAGAACATGAAAAAGTTACAAAAAAAGAAGTAGAAAATCTCGACTATTCTGTAGGGCTTTTTGTCGTAGGTTATCACATGAACGATATTATAGAAGAATTTGCAAAAGAACCTGTATTGCTTCACTATCTCAAAGCCGTAAAAGAAGACATTTTAGAAAACATGGCAGATTTCGTTGCCGAAGAATCTGAAGAGGAAGATGCCATACAATCCATCATGCCGTGGTATAGCAAAAAAAGCACCGAAGACAATTTAACACGGTATAAAATCAATTTAATCACAGACAACAGCCATTTAGAAGGCGCACCTGTTATCATTGACTATAATCCCACCTATTCTAATCTTGTAGGTGAAGTGGAGTATGACAATGAATACGGCAATTTATCTACAGATTTTATGAAGATTAAACCAGGGCTTTTGCATAAAGCCAATGGTGGATATTTAATTTTGCAAGCCCAAGATATTTTGGGCAGCCCCCATGCATGGGAAACCCTCCGCCGAAGCTTGATTACAGAAGAAATTATTACAGAACCCTTGCGTGAGTATACAACAGGGGTTGCTGTCAGCGGTATCAAGCCTGAGCCAATCCCCTTAAAAGTAAAAATTATCATCATTGGCGGCGGTTATTACTACAACATTCTCACCCAATATGATGATTACTTTGAAAAGCTATTTAAAATCCGTGTGGATTTTGATTATGAAATGCACCTCAATGACCAAAACATGACGGAAATCGTAAAGTTTGTGAATAAGTATACAAAAGAAGCCACTGCCCTCCCCTTCGATTCCAGTGCCATAGGGCGTGTCATTGAGTATGCCACCCGTCTGGCCGAACGCCAAGACCGTCTCACCACCCGCTTTAATAATCTATCAGAAATTTTGATGGAAGCAGTAGGCTGGGCAAAAATAGACAAGGCAGAAACAGTCACTGCCAAATATGTCATCCAAGCAATAACCAAACGTGAATATCGTTTAAATATGTATGAAGAAAAATTATCGGAAATGATTGAAGAAGATAGCGTCATGATATCCACTGACGGTGTAAAAGTCGGGCAAATCAATGGGCTTGCAGTACTGGATACAGGCGACCATGTTTTTGCCAAGCCGTCACGTATCACGGCAACTGCATACATGGGTAAAGCAGGTATCGTAAACATTGAAAAAGAAGCCGAATTGTCAGGAGAAATTCACGACAAAGGCGTTCAAATTCTTATCGGATACCTTGGGCAAACCTACGCCCAAGACTTCCCTCTTTCATTAAGCTGCCGTATTTGCTTTGAGCAAAACTACAGCGGTGTAGACGGTGACAGCGCGTCTTCCACTGAATTATTTGCCATTATTTCTGCACTAACAGGTTTACCCATCCGTCAAGATATTGCCATCACAGGCAGTATGAATCAGCATGGTGAAATTCAACCCATAGGCGGTGCAACTTACAAAATAGAAGGCTTTTTTGACCTATGTAAAAAGCGCGGACTCACAGGAACCCAAGGTGTAATCATCCCTACCCGCAATGTCCGCGATTTAGTGCTAAAAGATGAAGTCATTGAAGCTGTAAAAAAAGGCAAGTTTCATATCTATGCCATTGCCCATGTCAATGAGGGTATGGAAATTCTTATGGAGCTTCCTGCGGGAGAACACCCCTACCCGCCCAATACAATTCACGGAAAAGTTTTTAGAAAATTACGGTCTTACCACCGCAAGGCAATGAAGGAATAAAGCTAGGGCGTGTTCCCACAATGGGAATACGCCCTAGCTTTCAGGTTTCCCTTCGTCTTCTGACTCATAGGCACACATGATATCGTCAATATCATTACTTGGCATGTTAAATATCCAGCCTGAAAACATTGCCGTCAACGGAATCACCAGCAACATGCCCATACTGCCAACAATGGCGCGAAGCAACTCAACCAGTACAATTTCTGCATTAAAAAGTATCATCAAAGATGTGGAATGGGCTACAGTAAGCAAAATAAACGTAAGGGAACTTCCGACATAAGCCATAATGAGTGTGTTAATTTGCGCACCCATCAAATCCCGTCCCACATTAAGCCCTGCGGACATTAAGCTTTTAAAACTATGATTTCTTCCGCAGCTTTTCACTTCCCATATGCTGGACGATATCGTGATGGCAATGTCAATAATCGAACCCACCGCACCAATGATAACCCCTGCAAAAATAATTGCACGTAAATTCACTGGATTATCCAACAGTAAAAGATGTGTAGATTCAGTATCCAAATAACCCGTAAGCCCCATAACTGCATTCATAATGGTCATAATAATACTCGCAAAAAGCACCCCGCCAAGACAACCTAATACAGAGGCGAGTGCTTTTTTTGTTGGCCCAACCACCACCAAAAGGGTGGTTAGTATGGCATATAAACAAATAACAAAAGTAGCAATATAAATATTGCGCCCATTCAGCACCGCGGGGATAAACACAAACAAAACAGCCAATATAATAGACATGAGGGCAATAATAGAACTCACACCCTGCCTACGCCCAAAAACCAGAATAAGCAAGAAAAATACACCACTTAAAATAGCGACATAATGTATGCGCACATGGGTTGCTAAAAAATAAACATCACCAAATGTGTCGTAAAACAAAATAACCCTATCACCTACTTCAACTTGACGTTCCTGCACAAGTGCTTGCCCTCTTTGCAAGTGTGTTGCAGTCACAATATCTCCGCGATTGTCTCCACGGGTTGTGATACGTGCCACAAACTCAACAGAAACATCTGTAAGAGAAAAATCTGGGCTTATTTGGGTGACAATCTCTCTAGTTTCTATAATCTCCACAACGCGTGCCTGCATAAAAGAAGACGCAAAATCATCTTGCCCCGAATCTTCTAAGCCTCGTGTAGCAATAAAATTCCCCACAAAGAGAAAGAGTGCAGAAAGCACCAAAATAAAAATGTATGATTTATAATCTTTCGTTTCCACTATTTTACTTAACCTCCTTATCAACAAAAAAGAGCATTCTATCTCCCTGAAATAGAATGCTCCTTCCCAGTGGACTCATTACTTTACACTCACAAATACGCCATTGATATAAAGACCAACGAGATTTTCTATAAAAATAAAACTTCCGCCAAAACTTACAGTCAAATCATTTATCGCACCATATTCATCACGACTAAAACCCATGCCGCCACTCCATGAAATAAATTCATCTGGCCCTTCTGCATAAACGAGATGGATTGTAATATAATCCTGCAAACTAACATGTGGGTTTACATCCCTAAGGCGGTAAAAAATCATACCATCCCCATCCAATGCGAAACTTATTTCTGTCAAGCTTGCGCGAAGGTTACTGATTAAATAAGTGTCCCCATCAATTTCAATTTCAATATCTTCAAATGCTGTCATAAAATTGATAACAGGAAGCTCAAATTCATCAATGCTTAAATCTACATTTTGAGAAAATGCAAAGTAAGACAACACCCCTTCAAAAACTAAATCTGCCAAGACGTTCATATCTTCAAAGTAGAAAACATGCTCGATGATGCGCGATTCAGGTTGCTCAAATGGTATGTCCTGGACTGCCCGTGTAATCATTTCCCATTCAGTCACATCAGAACTAAACAGGCTTTGAGGATACCGTCCACGCCACATGGCATCAATTTCTGCCCAAAAATCTTCATCAACTGTTTCCCAATCTACATTTTCAAAAAGTGCTTCTAAATCGGGCATTTCCACAGCAGGGTTGAATAATTGCACATGCGCCCAGCGTCCTTCTTCATGCCATACATTCATTGGTTCAGATGTTTGAATGTGCAGAAAATTATCCCTTACTGCAATATTGGTTAAATAAATATCTTCAAAGAGGTAAATATCCAGCTCACCTCTTTGCATAATCTCCCTGCCGTCATCCTCTAAGATAAAAGTAGCCTCGTGATTTGCCAGAATTTCTATAAAATCAATGGCTATTTCTTCTGTATTGCGTTGATTATTTGCAAGGATACTGGACACTGCAAAATCTACAATAACATTCTGCCCTTCCATAGCAGACGCAGAATGGCTTGCTAAAAAGTATGCTGTACCTGTGTCTACATCAAAGTGTACAAAACTTACGTTCCCAAAACCTGCACGCGCCATTACAGGGTCAAATATAAAGTGCATTCTATCAAAATCTTCACCAAGGTTTATCATCGTACTCCAGTCAAGCTGCACTTCCCCTGTCACATCTCGCAAGCTAAAAAACGTACGCACATCTACACCCAGCATATCTATTATTTCATATTCTGCATCTTCATTGATGGAGAAATACCCTGTGTCAAGGTCAATCGTAAACCAATCATCAGTCAGCCAGTTTTGGTGGGCAAATTGCCGTGAAGCAAGGGCAATGGACGAAATCACTTCCATTTCAAAATGACCATAGGTTATGACTTGGTGAATGGGTACGCTGTTTTGGCGGATAAATTCAAACCCATCACGGAAGATGTTGAAATAAATCTGGTCTATAACATCATCAAAAACAGGGGGTTCTTCAAATATATCAGGAAAAACCTCAAATCCAGATGCATATACACCTGCATGGTTTTCTGATTGTATTTCTGCTGGTTTTTCTTCTGCAATCACAACACTTGCACCTAAAAGCATTGTTGATAGTGCAATAGCAATAAAGCGTTTAAACATGTTCACATTCCTCTCATATTTTTTACCAAAGCCAGTCTAACATAGACTTTGGTGAGAATGAATAAATCTACTGCACCTGTTAGGAAAATGTCATATAAAAATTTGGTTTGCATTTTTTAACGAAAAAAATTTGGAATAAAACAAACGCCCCCTGATATCACTTTGGTGTATTTCACCAAGGATAATTATCAGAGGGTGTTCGTTTTTTAGAGACAAAGCAAAATTTTGGTTGCATTTTCTTGACGAATCAAGTAGAATGTTCTCACTTCTATTTTTCTAATAGGGGAGTAGTGACTATGTGGTGTTCCAAGCCCACATAGCGAACGCAAGGATGACAACACTCACCTTACGCCCACGGATTTTCACCGCCACTACAGGCACAGTTTATCATTTTTCCACCCACATTTCAATGGGGTAGGATTTTTGAGTGTTGTATTTTGGCATATGGTGTATGTTATTTTTTGATATTTTAAAATTTCCAAGGCGCGTAAGGTGATGGCAAAGTTTTTTTTAACCCCCCTTTAAATTTCTTTGCCCTC
>WRAH01000010.1 GCA_009780315.1 Defluviitaleaceae bacterium | reverse complement strand
GTTTCTTGCCGCCCAGGGCTATGACGTTTCTTCCATTACCAAAATCTCTGGATAACTTGTTTTTTGTGCTACTTTGGGTAGCTTTTTTTGTATGCAGATTTTTCACGTGAGACTTTCACACTTCTCTTCCCGGTAAAGTTAAATCTATGCCGCCGTCTTCACTGTGTCCGGTTATTTTTCTTAATACATCAATCTGGAACACTTGTATACGATTGGCAAGTCCAATTATTATGCCTGTTTGCACATTGTCACTGGCTTGTGAAAATATCTCAAATGGTATTTTTGCAGCATGACCAAAAGGAAGTGCTGCAAACTTGGCTTTTAAATTTCCTCCATCACCCTCAGATGCAACACCCGCAAGAAGATAATAAACCTCTCCTATACTTCTGGATTCCACAGGGTATACCATAACTACATATAAGGCTAATGCTTTTAAGAGTGAAATTGCGCCAGTATCCCAAAACGGGTCCAGCTTTCCACCGAGCATGGTGTTTCTGATAACCACATCACAAAACTGCTGTGCCATCAGTTCAGGATTTCCACCCTCTATTTCCCTCAAGCAATTCCATGGGTCAGAGTGTTCAGGATTAACCAGATTAAACATTTTTACTGTATAGCCATGTGCTTCAAGGTAGTTTTTCATTGCCCTATATATTTCACTGGATGGGTCTGTTATCACAAGGGAGTCACCTCGCATAACACTTTGAAATATTGCATTAAACACATACGCTCGGCTCTTCATCGTTCCTGCTGCACCATAAACAGCCACGTTTCTATTGTCGGTTTTGCTTTCAAACAATCGCTCGTGCATTGCAATTATCATGCCATCAAGGGTGCCAAGAATATTACCTAATGCATACTTTGGACTTTTTACTACTTGAAATTCATTTAGCATTTCATCTTCTGTCATCCAACCAGCAGTGCCATAAGTGCCTTTATTAGAATAAATCAGATTGCGTTCTGTATCCATTACGCCTTTCACCCGTCCATTTTTCGTCAAGAAGGCAATGATTACTATAATGAATACCCCAACGACTACCAACCCAACCAGATTGAATGGGTAATGGAAGAGCGCAAAAAGCACAGGTATTGGCATCCAGCTAAAGTTTTCTAGGAATACTGACGTTTCTCTTGTATCTGTTGTTGTGGAATTGAGTAGCATTCCTGCTAAACCGTCATCATTAAATCTTGATTGCTCACTCCATACATTGAAGGCATAGAACACTTGGGATAAGACACCAGTTAGATAGCCTATGGTTATAAGTCCGGCTACTGCTATGATTACATACTTTAACTTACTGTTTCTAATTTTGTTCACATCAACATCACATCCTTTTTATCAACGCAAAAAGGGGCTGTCACTCACCACTTTTTGTGGTTTTGCAACAACCCCATTATAAATCCTTTGAAATGGAATATAGCGTTATTTTGCTTTTTACGCAATCGTGTATAGCTTTTGCATTCTACTATATTACCATGTCAAGTTTTTATTGTCTATCGTAATTTTGTCTCACTTTAGTGCAACTTAGCTTTTTAGTTTAAGCAAAAAAAGCTGGCGTAAACAATGAAAATGTGTCAGAATAGAGAAACGAGAACGAACTATGAGAAAATTTCAATTGAGGATGATTTTAATGGGAATTATAGGGATTGTTGTGGCAATTATTATTGTACTCACTATATCTAAGATTTACCAACGTAGACGTAACAATAGTACAGGTGATTCATCTGGAAGAAATAATAGCGGGGATATGGGTTGGTTTCCATTCCATCATCATGATTCTTCATCTAACGATGCTTCAACCTATTCAAATGATGATTACTCTGGCGGTTATGATGGTGGTGGGGACTATGGAGGCGGTGGATGTGATTAGAAGCAGTGATACTTCTTCTGTTATTACAAGTAAGTCCGCACTCAATACTAGAAATATCTATTCTAAACAATCTAAACATCTCGAAGGCATATACTGTTTCCTAGTCAATAAAGACAGCCTAGATTTTACACATTAGGCTGTTTTTTATTGGTTATTTTTATGCGCAGGACTTAATTTAGAAATGCTTTCAATTCATCGACTAGATGCCTTGGTGCTGCTTGATTAGCAAAGCCTACAAATTGAACACATTTGAATTGATTTTGATGTTTGCGTATTTCGATTGTGTACCTATCATCATCATGTAACAGACTGTATATTGCACATCTATCAACATTTATACGCTTATCATATGAAGCTACGCAATGCTTTTGCCAAATACCTTCTTGTTTTAATCGTTTAACCGTTATTATCCGCACATATTTTTTCGGCAATTTTAGTGAGTTAAATTTACTATTTGCTGGTATTTTGAGTGGCTTTAAATCACTAAGACTATATTTAATACTAAGTTCATCATGCTCCTCCCTTATTTTTTTGAGACTACTCTTTTTTAATGAAATGGTTTCTTTGAAGTGCATTTTTAGTCTTATATAGTCACATACTTCCATGGGTATATATTTCTTTCCAGATGTTCTCGTTGGTGTTTTTAATCCGTTATTATCCCAAGCAGACATAAGAAAGTATGCTATATGACTGACATTTTCCTGATAATCATAATCGTGATTGTCATACTGTGAGGAATCCATATATTTTGTAATCATTTGACCATCCATTTGAAACAATGTAGCTCTATCTTTTTCAGATAAAATTAAGGCTACATCAAGTATTTTTATTGCACCCTCCAAAGTATGCCTATTTACAGATTTGGGTATATTTATTTTTTTGTACTTTCTATAACTTGTAAGGAGAGATTGCTTTGAGTGAAACAACATAGTATCACTCAGCTTGCGTTTTGGGATATACTTTGTTTTTACAAAATCCATTGCTATATCTTTAAATAATATATTTTCTTCTGATAATAATAGTAGAAGGTTTAGCGTTACGAGGGGAAAGTTGAAGAAGTTTGGAATATTGGAAGGGTAAAATTTGCTACCTCGATTTGTAGAAGATAGGTCAGTGAATATTTTTTGTAGGCTATATATAATAGTTTTACTTCTGTCTTTATTGTGATTTATATAACACCCATTCTTTTTATCATCTTTACACCAAGCACTTATACATACTTTTCCAGTAGATATTTCGATAAAGCTATTACCATTGCCCTTCCATGTTGTTTTAAATCTTAGCATTAGAAAGGCGATATTCGTATCTATGCTTATTGTTTTAGGCTTTGATTCCAATATCACGTTGCGCCATCTGTCTATTGTTTCACTTGCAGTCTTGCTATTATATAGGGTTACTCTAATCTCTTCTTCGTCCTCAAAAACTTCATATCCATATATATCCTGTGTATCATCTGTCAAAGATAAAAAAATCTCTTTCAGTTGATATTCTTCCTGAAAGAGATTTTTCTTTACCAATATGGATTTTAGTGTTGGTTGGGATACAATGCCCAATCTAAATCCCACCTTTGCTAGACAATAAAAAAGCGGCTTTCGCCGTTCTGCTGGTTACATGTCTGTGGTAGTCAAATACCTTACGATATGCGCCTGATGTAACAGGACGCACTTCCTCCGATAACTGCCTTAATCGCTTATTTGTTTGTTTTTTACTCATCGTTCGGCAAGTTGTTAGAGAACGCCGTTTGTAATATTTGTCAGGATAATAGATGGTTGAACTGCTTTGCAAAGCTTTTACATGCCGTTTTTTTGTTGCCTTTAGATATTTTTGCGTTTTATGATACATTCCCATTCCTCCGATTTGCTCTGCTTCCCATTAAAAAAAGACGAGGTAAAGATTCGTCTGAGAGGGGTTTTGTGCTTTGGGTTCCCGTTGCTCGGGGTTCTTTATATTCAATTTTATTTTTCATTTCAAAACTTCCTTTCGTTTTCTGTATTGATACTTATTTCAAAAATCTTGATTTCACTTTCTCAAAATCCAACGATTTAATCTCCACCATATTTCCCAGATATCTGCCTAACATCTCCACTTGGAAATCGAAGCAAAATATCACGCCTTTCCTGTCAGTTTCGCCTAATCCCTTCTTAAACTTTATTAGGCGGGGGATGTTTGGAGTAGATAGGAGGAGGATGGGGTTCCCATCGACCGTTAGTGCGTCATGTTCTATTGGATAAGTTCTATCTTTAGGTTTGAACTTTGCCAATAACATGGCTTGAAATGACTCGTGGTGATGTGCATTGGCTATGAGGTTTAACTGCACTGAACCATATTTATCATTAGTGATGTAGTATAGGGGATTGTAGATAGATTCCAGAAACTTTTTTGCTCCCTTGTAGGCTGTCTTATCGGTCAGATATTTTTCTAGGGTTTCTAAATTATTTCCGATAAGGATACCACCTACTTTTGCACTGCTATATTGCGCTGACAAGAGATTTCTGCATAGACTATGCTCTAACTCAGTGAGATACTTAATTTCTACACCTGTTCCCCATTTCTTCATAACTTCACCAGTATTGTAAATGGCAAAAACTTGGGTGGGAGTTAGGAGCATTCCTGCGCTTCGTGAACCTCTTATGACTTGTGGCTTACTGGATTTGCCGACCAATTCATTCCAATTTACCCTTTTATATTCTCTGGACGTGTAAAAAGAGGGGTGAGTAATGTGTGGGGCGTTAGATGGTGGATACCCGCTCTCCAATCTAGCTTCACTTTTAATAAACTTTTTTTCCTCTAAGGGAGCGGGAGTAAGGCGGGGTTGGGTGGTGTGTTGCTGGGCTTTGATGGTTGGGTTCCCGTTAGCGGATAAAAAATTAGTCTGCGAGGGGATAAGGTCAAAAGATTCGTCTGCGAGGGGCAGAGTGACGTTGCCAAATATATCTGGTTTCACGTCATCAAATATAAACACCCCTGCACTATACATGAGTGTCAATACCTCTGATTGAGACAATAGCCGTTTTCTTCTCACTATATCTGATGGAGGTTTATTTATCTCATTCCCATCTGTAAGGTAATTTCTAAAGCGCAAACTATTTTCTTCCGTTACAATTTTTTTACCCTTTTCCTTTAACCTATAACTCCGCATTCCATCTTTATACACCACTTTTATTACCCTATCCTTAACCAATCTAGCTATCAGCCTTCTTGCATATATTGCAGAAGGCATGATGTTTGGAAGGGCACTTGTTGGAATATCACCACTGATACCTAATAAGTGAATAAAGGCTTTTTCCTGGGTCAAAGGTGGATTGCTATTTATGGTGGTTTGTTTGTTCATCATGTTTGTTTTTCTCCGTTTTCTAGGATAATAAATTAGCCTGCGAGGGGTTTATTTCTAGGATAATTTTCTTGCACTATTTTTCTGATATAATTATCTTGCATAACCAAAAGATGGACACTTTTTCCCATTGTATTCTGTGAAAAAGTATTGACTTTACTGGGCTTTGAATGCTTTTTATTTCTATATCATAAAATTTTTCAGAAATTTTAATCATTTGATACGGCTATTTACCCTTTTTTTCTTGTGCTATAATCCAATTAGAATACTGGTGCTGTGGCATGATTAAAATATGAGTTGCATCCTCATTACCTAATGCTGTATTTTGATAGTTATTGCACCATATTCCAGAGTCATCAGTTAAGAAAAAGACGTTAATTATATCTAAAATTTCTTTCAATTCAAGATTATCATAGTCTCGTATTCTTCCTTCTGTACTGAGTTCTTTATCATAAATGTGAGTTATACAGATAGTACATTTATCATATCGTGGGATGGTATACATGTCACTTGATACAAATATTTTAACTGCTTCAAATAATGGTGCGGCTATAAATTTTGCACCTTTAATTTTGCGCTTTGGTACAAGGGCTGGAATGATTATTTTTATCATGCTGTTACTTTCCTGTGTAATGCTGATATCTAAAGCTTTTGAAGCTTCTAACAGATATTCGCCCCATCGCTCACTATCAACATCATAGATTATGCGTCGGATTGCTCCCACGGCATATTCGGCATCAATTGCTATTTGTTGAGAGAGTTCAAAGTAATCTTTAGGATGTCGGCGCATATCCACATATGCCAACATGGCTAATCTTTCGCTTATACCAAAAGTTTTTTTACTTACTTTTAATACACTCTCCAAATTTTTATGCATCTCTTCAAGATTGGCTATTCGATTTATTCTTTCGCTTATCGGGTCACTTACTACATTTTGTCCTACGTCTGTAAGAAAATCATCTACATTTAAATTTTCAAAGTTTACGTCCATGGTTTATCCCTCTACCTTCTTATTAAAATATGTCATTTTGTTACTATCATTTTGAGTTGTAGCAAAGCGCACAACACCCGGAATATTCACTATTTCAGCCTGATTAAATGACTCTAAAATGGCTATTCTCTTTGGTATTGGTGAGCGTTCACTTACTTTAAGCTTCGATTGCTTTTGCGCCTGCAAATTAAAACTCGCTTGGATGCCCACTTCGTCACCTTGGCGAACATATACGATTTCGTAAAAGTCGCCAGAGTGTGAGACAAAACTTATCTGTGTTGGATATTCGGCTATACTGTAATCACTCACTTTGTCATATAAGTCACAAAGCACATTAAGTGCAGTAATCATGGACATTTTGGGGTTTATGTCTATTTCATCAGCCAGCAACCCGCCATTCACTTGGAAAAGTCGCTTGTGCTTTACTAAGTATCTGATGTTTTTTAGGCTGTACTGAAATATTCGTTCAATATGGGCTTGACGGACACATCCTCCGCAATTAGCTACAAAGTCTAGAATCCTTCCATTTATACTGTCAAAGACCGCTCTCTTATCCATAAAACCATCTCCTTATAGGTAAAATTTAATTTGTTTTGGCGTATTAAATGCGCATTAGTTACACATTAAAGACGCATTATTGACGCATTAAAGGTAATCCATTTATCTCCAAAAGTTCTTTTTTGCTGTTAAGGCGTATTAACGTCACATTATCGTTGTACTACTGGCGTATTAGTGACGTTTTGGTCTATAGCGAGATTATCCATACTTAATATAGTTAAACCCACCATGACGCGTGACCAAGGCGTATATAACCCTATCATTTACATATGGGCGTATACGTTGAACTTGCGTTATGGTTTCAATAACAAAAATCCTAACCATATCAATGGACCCCATGCATGAGCCAAGTTCACGTATAATTGCTGACTCGTCATGATTCTCCACATAAATAATCTCAACGAACTTATCATCACGAGTTATACCATATACAGTGATAGGATAATAACCCTCACCAAAGTGTTTAACTTGCGCATATCTATCAAATAGCACATCCAACGCATTCAACAATTGATAGTCTGGCTCAATTGGAAGCTGGGTTGAAATAAATTCCTTTCCCACATTTGTATAGAGTCTTTTATTTCTCAATAGATAGCTGATATTGTACATTGTTCGTTTGCTGGGGAACATTGCAAGTATGTGCCCTGTGCGCAGTGTTCCCCATTGCTCAACGATAGTTAATATTTTTTCAATGCTGCTTTTTGTGGTATCCAGTTTTCCCACCCCTTCTTTGACAAAATAATAAGGACGTAACATAAGCTACGTCCTTAATGTAATTACCCAGTATTACGCTTTGAAGACACTGCATCTACATCCGCCATAAGTTGACGATGTTGAATCTCTGCTCTTTTGCGGTCAGCAATAACTTTAAGCTCTTTACGGTCAGTGGTAATCAGCTCCTTTTCATGAGGACTAGGGATAATTTCCACTGTGACATTGTTTTTATTTGCTGATATCATCGCGTGACCTTGTTCAAAATTCACTATTGCGTGTCGCTCACTGTCTGATAAACCTAAAATATCCTGTACTCTGTCAGCTTCGTCATCTTCAAGGTTTAGGATAATCTTGGTTTTACAGTTGTTAATTATGCCCTTACCATACTTACCGCCATCCAATGCAAAGAAATCGTTAATATCCTGCGTAGCGCAAATGGCAGCACCTGCATAACCACGAATGATTTTAAATATCTCAAAAACAAAGTTAGCCGCTAGTTTATTTGATGATTCACCAATTAACCGCCATGTTTCATCAATGAGTATTGCTTTTTCTTTTGTACGGTCTTGCTTTGCCTTATCCCATACATAGTCCAGTGCCACAAACATACCCACTGTCAAAAGGTCGCCAGTCAATTCAGAGATATCCAGTACAGTATACTTGTTATCAAGGTTTACATTGGTTTGTTGGTTAAATGTGCTGGCAGAACCAGCGACTAATCGGTTAATAATATTTGCCATGCGTTTGGTTTCATCTCTCTCACTTAAAACAGTGTGAAGGTCTCCCAGCACCGGCATCTTTTTGAACTTAGGTCGTCCTGGGAAATTTGGGTCTTCTGGAGTCATGGGGTCTATCAGCGTGACATTATCATGCTTCATACCAAATTTATCATAGGTGCGGATAATGCTATCATCTAACAATTGTCTTTCTTCATAATTCATATCAGGTATTAAAAGTGAAAAAAAGATGTGTAGCTGCTGCACTTTTGTTGCAAGCAGTGAATTATCTAAAATCACCCCATCTATCAGCTCTGCTGCCGCTGTATCTACTGGACGTATTTCCATGACATTGATACAATGCTTTGATGATGGGGATATTTGAATAAACGAACCACCAATAGTATTACAAGCACGGTAAAACTCATGTCCCTTTAATGGGGCTAAAATGAAGACCTGTGTACCCTTTCTGCGCATTCGTGTAGCCATAAGTTGAAGTGCAAAGGTTTTTCCTGCACCAGATGTGCCAAGAATAGCCATGTTCGCATTTTTGTAAACGGCACTATTAAATATATCCATCATAATGAGACTTCTGTTGTGCTTGTTTACACCTAGCAAAATGCCATTATCATCACACATCTCAAAACTGGTGAGTGGGTAACAGCTCGCCGCTCCACTGGTAAGCATATTGCGGCGTGACCATTTTTGTAGGTCTTTATTTAGTCTAACCAGTGGTAAAGATGATAAAAGTGCTTCTTCCATTCTAAATGAGCATCGCTGCACATCCATATCTTGGGCTTTTAGCTTCTTTTCCATTTCCATGATACGATACTCTAAAATACTTTTCGTAGTACCTGTCACAGTGATAAGGATATTTGTATAATAAAAATCTTCATTATTGGCGATACCATTTTTCATGTAATACCCACCGTCAATTGAACCTACCAAATCACCAAAATCATCATTGGTATCTTGGGCATTTTTTATCTTACTTTTATTCATACGTAAATGACGACCAAGACTTTGTGACATTTTTTCCTTTGGCTCTTTGCCTAAGTAAATATCAATGTCGATACCCTCCCCTGCGTTAACCAGCAATGAAATCCATCCGGAAGTTACATGGGTTTTGAAGCCATCCGCTGTCAATACCAAATACGAAATATACATTCCATCCATTTTGATATAATTTATTTTGGATAGGTCAATATACTTTGGTGCGCAAAACTTCATTGGTGAAATGTTCTCTATCGCATTTTTACCATAGTTTACAGCATAATCCATGATAACCTCACGCTTACGTGTCACTAGCGGTACATTAAAACTTGATTTGCGATTTAACATTTGATATAACGCTTCTATAATAAATTCATCAGAGTCGTCATACCGTATAAGTTCGTTACCACACTGATCTAGATAGTTTCTTGCAGTATTTGCAGCGTTCTCTAATTGGTTTTTTGCATCTTGCTCAATATTTTTAGCACGAAAGTAAGGTTCATACTCAAAAATAATGAAAAACCTGCGTGATACAGCTTCTTTAGAACCGATATCATAGAGTAAGTTCATATAATCTCGCTGAAGTTCCCTACACTCATTATTTGTTTCCTTGATTAAATCTTCTCTTGCGATATTGAGCAACTTATCAATATCAGCTTTTTTGGATAAACATTTTAACTGCATTCTCATGGGACTGATTTTAAGAAAGCTTGCAAAAGACCAGATGATGGAACGCTGCTCTTTTGGTGTTCTCATAAGAAAATTGATTGGTGTCACCTCAATGATTTTCACATAACGCCCATCATTCGTATGAATTATTCCGTTTTTGATTTTTTTAATTGGCAGAAACTCTGCTGCTTCGTTTGATGTTTGGATATATCGACCTCCGAATCCCTTGCGCACCAATGTACTCTTATTTCTTTTTACAGGGTCAAGTTCAATCGTTTTGCTTTTACCTTCTGTTTTGCCTCTGCGGGATTTAATCCTATCAATAAATCTGGATAAATGAGAAGAAGGTGGCACAGCATTATCGCCATCCCACCTTTTTTCTTCTTCTGCTTCTGCATCAGCAACAGCCTGAAATGCAGTGTGTCCAATGATTTTCCGTTTGAATATAAATCGGATAAATGCCATTAGGAACTGACTTATACTAAGCCCAATAACACCTACCAAGGCAAGAAAGCCTATAGGCATTAGTACGGCTAATAATATTATTATTCTGGTTTCTATGCCTAGGTTTGTTGTTACATTGAGCAGTAACCATCCGAGTAGCCCTACAATGATAGCTGCTTCAATAGCATTGCGTACTTTGAATGTGCCACCAAAAACGCCACCTGAGTCAGTGTAATTTGGTGGAATATAATAAATATCCGGACTGTCTTCGTCTCTTTCATTACGGCGATTTTGCGCCATATTTTCACATCCTTTCGATTTTTTAATTTTGAAACAAAACGGAGAGCATAAAAATAGCCGTTGCCATAAAGGACAACAACTTTATATTTTGAAGCCTACAACCCGCCGGGTGGCGTTCCAATATAAGCGAGGGGGTCTTGATGTATACCGTTTCTTATAATCTCCAAATGAAGATGATTGCCTGTAGAATCGCCTGTTGTTCCAACAAAGGCTATAATATCTCCTGCTTGGACTTGCTGACCTATAACAACATTATTACGTGAGTTATGTGCATAGAGCGTTCTATAATTAGCCCCATCACCTCTTATATCCCCATGCTCTATGATAACCGTAACGCCAAAACCTCTAATCCACCCGGAATGCGTAACCGTACCCCTTGCAACTGCCCTGATAGGCGTACCTGCTGGTTTTGGAATATCAATTCCATTGTGCATTTGCCATCTATGCCATATTGGATGAAACCTATATCCAAATGGGGAGGATACCCTCCAAGGCAAATCAGGAAATGGGCTGTAAAAACCATCTACGATACCGGGCTGACGCATGTTAAAAGCCCCGGTCATATTTTGGTCTGTTAGTAATATCATCAAGTTTCTCGTATACTCCTGTGCAAATATCATAAGTTCTTCGTTATCTGCTATGCCAAAACTTTCTGCAAAAACCATTTCTCCTGCATAAACAATTGTAAAGGTGTAAATTGTAATATATTGAACCATTGGCGGTGGCGGGTGATATTCTCCGCTATCTTCATTAAATACCCACCCCTCTGGTCTATACCAATCTATAGCATTAGACCATATCCAGCCCGGGGTTGTATATAGACCTATTTCTGGGTCAAGTACATAGGTGACACTTTCTGGATTTGGTGGATAGTATAACGTAATCTCTCTTGGCTCTTCTCTGATATCTGGGCCTTCGAGCATAAATATATTACCACCGCTACCCGCAATGGATAAACGCTCTGCCAAGTCTTCTAAACTTATTGATGTAATATCATTGTGCAATGAAGCAGAGTACATTCCCAAAATAGATGCAGTTCCAAAACTCACGATATCCCATTCACTTATATTCTCAGTGTTTCCTTCCTCATCAACAGGAATTTGGGCTACTGAATTGACTTCATACGCTGCACCTTCGGGTAATTCGGCAATTATTATGCCAAGTTCTGCTTGGATGGCTTCGTAATGGGTTAAATGAGCATTACCGATAATTGAGTGGGCTTCTTCGAGATTTGACATGATATGTGCCATGTCAAATGCATTGATAAAGTGTATTGGATTAGGCAGTTGAGCAGTATCAGGTGCTGGTGTGCCACCACCAAAAAAGAATATGACAAGAGAGCCAATCATAGGTAGTGAGCGGAAAAATCCTCCTACTGTCTCCCATACCCCTTCCACAAATCCATCAACAGAGTTAAATGCAATAAGCGGCAACATGGCTATTAACATAACCGGAAGGATTAAAAGCAGGATGATAGCTATGACAATTTTTACAACTAGCATAGGATTTTTTAAGGTTTCTTTTCCTGCGGCGGCAATAGCACCCGGTATAGCACCTACGCCACCAGCTTTTGCACCCATGGCTGCACCTTTGGCGATATTGGCAGCCATTTTTGCTACTTGTACCGCTTCTGAACCTGCTTGAGCGGCTTTTTGTATGCCGATACCACTTTGATTTTGACTTTCCATTGGGGTTCTGCCCTCCTGTATTATTTGTAAAATAAAAAGAACACGCCTACAGTTTCTTTGCAGGCGTGCTCTTGATTACTTATTATCTTTTACGATGCTTCCCTTTTGTTGGTCGAGATGGCGGATTTATTGGTGTAGCACCCTCTGTGCGAGGCACTCCACGCGTTACACCGTCTCCAGCAGGAGATATTGTTCCCCTAGCCATTTCAGTAATTCCACTTACTTCTTTTGTAGAGTGCATCTGAGATTCACTATGCGAAACTGTTTGGGCTTTAACAATCTCAGTAGATGCGTGTGATTGTGATATGCGCATTTCTGTCCCTGAAATGGGTGCTGATTGCTCATGAGACGTTGTTCCCATTGTCATAGGAGCACTACTTGAAGGTGTTTGTGGGGCTATTGATGTAGCTTTAACCGCATCATTGGTCGAACTTCGACCATCTGTCGCAGAACCAACACCTTGAATTTGGTGTGGACTGCTTCCTATATTTGTATGCGCTTTTGTATCACCTACAGTTGCTTGTGTTTTTGGTGCAGATGGTGATGTAGAGGATACTGTACCCTCTGTTTTACCAATACTACTTCCGCTTTCAGAAGAACTGTTTACACCTTCATTTTTAACAGTCGCAGATTGTGAAACATTTGTGGTTTGACCTGCATTGACAATGGCATTGGTATTGTTGGCAGATTTGGAATGTGCAACGACTGTATCACCGCTGACTGAACCACTACCACTAGAGCTGTCTATTCCGTTTTCACTTGAACTACCAATACCTGTTGGGACAGCACTATCGCTACCGATGGTTGTTGATGTTTCAATAATACCGCTGTCTGAGTGTGTGCTAATTGTTCCTACACTGTCTCGCCCATAATGACTACTACCTTCGGAGTTAAAACTTCCATCGCCAATCTCTGCTGACATAGAAGTATCAGCTCTGCCACCTGTGTAAATTGCATTGGAATCATAATTATTTGCGTCTACCCATCCAGCATCAGCAGACATTTCCGGTATTGTACCGATGCTTGGGTCATAGCTACTGGCTTCAATAAATTCACCATTAGACGCTGAACTTGTTGAAATATCTGCACTTCTAGCAACAGAATCACTACCATGACTACTGGTCATACTACCAATTCTAATACCATGGTCTGCTAAGGTTTTATCAGGATACTTGGGAGCTTCTTTCACTGCTTGTGTTGTTATCGCTTCACCAAGCTTGTTTGCGCCTTGGGATATTTTATTTCCAATATAAGGCGCACCTGCCCTAATCGCAGATATACCTAAGCCGACTGCCCCTCCTTTGAGTGCAATGCCACCTATCCTCGCTGCGCCTGCGACCGCCTTACTATTAAGAATTTTGCCTAGCGTGTTGTACTCGCGCCCTCCTGCTGGTGGTTTAAGCATACCTGATAACTTACTGCCGCTACCATCAATGCCAGAACTTGAACCAGTAGTACCTATAGCAGTTCCGGGAGTTCCATGCATTCCAGAAGCTCCCCCTGCCGGAATAAACATAGCTCCACCACTTCCGGATGTTCCGGCACTCATACCTGCACCCACAGAGCTTCCTCCGCTGCCACCAAATCGTGCTGATATGCCTTTTCCAGCGGCAGCAATACCCATACCGATTGCCTTACCCGCCATCATTCCAGCCATTACACTACCGCCACCGGCTTGGGTTACGTTTAGACCCAGTTGATTGACAAGTCCTGCAAGTTTTTGAGCGGCTTTCAAAAATGCAATAATAAAGAACATCCAAAGCACTAAGCCTGTTAATGGCCCAAGGTCAGATGTTGATTGCGCCACTTGCTCATTTAAAACATCCCAATTGATACCACCGTCTGGTGACATTATATCAATAACGCCCATATCCCCGCCTGAAAAATTTACGCTTCCATTACTATCAAACCTCATTGATGGGTTTGCCATAAATGCATTAAGCATTGACACAAATATCCGCAGAATCCAGATATTCATTAGTAATAGTAGTATCTGTCCTCCTAGCATTTTGCACCATGATTTAAAAACCAAGTTTGTAGATGAGAATGGTCCCATGGCAAAGGCTAATGGTGATGTAAATGCCAAAATACCCACCATGATATATCTTTCAACACATTCCAATATCAACTTTATATAGTTCCACCCTATAATCAACACAAAGACCAAACCTAGGATAGCTGAAGTCAGCAATGCTTTTCCAGCAGTTAAAGCCACTATCGTTATTAAACCATGGGTTCTTACCCAATCCGGCTCATAAGCTGATGCATTTATGCTTATAATCATTTCATAAGGTGTTCCTGCAATATTCAAAGCAATGGTTACAATATCCAAAGCGAAAAATGCTAAAAACATAAATAAAAGTGTCTTAGCCACCAACTGAAATGGCGGGTCAGCTTCAATGCCTATGGGCAGTGCAAAGTTTTTAAACAGTCCCCACACTAAACCAATACTCAGTAGGGTTAGCGCAGTAATCCGAAAGATATCATAAGTGGCTGCTACGATAGGAAAAACAGACACAAATAATGCTAAATCCGGTGACAAAGCTGATAAAGCTGCTGTGCTGAGTAGGTCAACCAATTGCACAGCTTCGTCTATAAGCCATCGAAATAGATTGTCCATGAGATGCATTCCAAAATTATCTCTCACTATTCATTTCGTCTCCTTTCTAAAATATATAATTAAATCATTCGAAATCGAACTTGCCTATCGTGACAAGAACCCTCGAAAACGCTTATCTCGCGTTTTCGAGGGTCACTCTGTCAAGACCGTTTCTCATTGATTTCATTATAAAAGCCGAGTAGCCAATGCCACCCGGCAATGTAAAATGTCTTCAAAGCTTACGAAGCTTAACCGGTAATTAGTGATGCCGCCCAAGGAATGATAATGTTAGCGGCATTAATCAGTATAACTCCGATGATGATACGTTTCGCCCATGTGCCTGCATCTTCAACGGTACGTTGATTTTTGCTTGTAAAATAGAGAAACATTGCAATGACAAACACCAGAACACCAATAACATTGGCAAGGCCAATCAGTGAAGAGGTAATATTACGGGCTGTACGCTCCACTGTTCCAAAGATGTCTGTTACGCCTCCTGTGCTTCCACCGGAATTACCGCCTGTTGCGTAAACACTTTGTACCATACCCAGCACAAATATTATGCTCATAGTAAAAAATCCTTTAATTTTGTTGCCTAGCTTTGCTTTTTGTTCCTTCATGAAGTCCTCCTTAAAACAAAAAAGGAGAGCAAAAATGCTCTCCTTAGAGTAATGTGATATCTTTGTTTAGTTACAATTATTACTTGATTCAAAAATCTAAATCGCTGTGTGACGCTATGCGTGTCAGCAAAAGCACTAATCCATCTTTGTCTGTTTTGCGATACACCAACAACCAATCTGGTGTAACATGGCATTCCCTGTAACCTTTCCAATTGCCACTTAATGGGTGGTCGCGGTGTTTTTCAGACAAAGGTGTATCGTTAGCCAACATATGCACAATATCACGCAATAACACAAGGTCTTTGCCTTGCTTTTTTGCCTTCTTATAGTCACGACGATATTGAGTAGAGTACTGAATATCACGCTTATTCTTCATCGTCATCACTATCTAAATCTGCAAAAAGCTCCTCTGTAGTGGAGAATCGCTTATATGCGTTAGGGTTAGCTTCCATTTGCTTGCATTCTGTTAATGCCGACAATGAATCAGGGTCGCTCCACCTTGCCCCTTTAAGCTCAAAGGGAAAGCCGCCAACATGGCAAGCGTGATTGAGGAATACTGTTATCGCGTCAGGCAGTGATAAGCCATGATAGCCAAATACACTTTCTGCTTCTGCTTTTAGTTCTGGATATAAACGCACGTTAATGCTCGCTGTTTTTGTATTGCTTGTTGTTTTTTGCATGTAAAACACCTCCGACTATTATTTTATTTAAATATCATGCAAAATGCAAGCATTTGGAACTATTTATTGCTTTGTTCCTTCATAAAGTCCTCCTTAAAACGAAAAAGGGAGAGCAAAAATGCTCTCCCTACTGTGTATTTGCAATTATTATTGATAACGAAAATTGCAATTTTTACACTCGTTATTATAACTTATAATTGTAACCACACAAATCTTAACTAGATTAAGACCCAGTTCTAGGATGACGACCAGCAGGACGGAAAATCCTCGTTGTCCAAACACTATTACCGATGACCCATTCACTACCTGTTCTGCCGCCAATATCTATGCGGTTTGCAAACTCATATCCATCCGGCAATCCATCAAGCACTGTACCCTCAAGACGTGGATTTTCTACATTTCTAAACCCTGCACGAACTGTACCGAATTGGAACATAATCTCGGTGACAAATTCACCTGATGCCAAACTTAATGCTGCTGGTGACATGACTAGGGCATTGTTTGTAGTGGACAATAGATTATCATAAGCCACTCGCCACTGGTCATTTGTATTTGTTCGGAACATCACACTATAGCGTAATTGCTGATTAAATGTGCCTGTGAACACTCTGTCTAACCGCACTACATGGGCTGGTAGAATATCACGTACATAGAAGTCAGACAGCGAAATGCTGGATGCATTAGCAATGGTGGTGATATCCCAAATAATGGGCTGTCCTGCCATCACTTCTGCCGGACCAATCTTACGTACTTCTACGCCTACATTTGCAGGCTCATTATAGAATGTTTGTCTTATAATCTGTCCTGAGTGTTCTATGGTTACATCTAACACTTGGTCTGAACGGATATAAAAGGCTGGGGATACTATTTCCTCTATTAAATAGCGACCTAACGACAATGGACGGGATACACCAACGCCACGATGGTCTGTCACGAACTAGTCTAGGACATTACCGGTTCTCCAGTCTCTTACTTCAAATACTGCACCCTCAAGGCGGCTACCTGCCGGAAGACCATTGACCTCATTATCCGCACTGGACAGCTTTGTTATTTGAATCTGTCCTGCTTCTCTTGTGTTTTCCCATATTATCTCAGTCATCATTCCTGCACGGAACTCTACTGTGCGCGGCATATTATCTATGAGATAACCTTGGGCTGCTCTTGTTTCTTGGATGGTGTATCTACCCGGTGGAAGTAATCCTGTAAAGTCGATGACACCCATGTTATCTGTTACAAATGGTCCCGCTACTTCCTGACGCGTAATAAAATCATAGATTCTAAACTCTACGCCGGGGATTCCTTCACGGGTTACTGAATCGACTTTGTAAAGTCTTAGTCCTGCCATTTGTACATTAGTCACTTCTAGGGTGGTTAGCCGTCCGGGGGTAATTGTCACCACATGAACGGTTGTGTCAAGGATATACCCTGGCAAGGCAGCTACTTCTGTGATATGGTATACACCTGCTGGCAAATGGTTAATCTGAATAAAACCTCGGCGGTCTGTTAAGAACCCACCATTAGAACCTAGTTGTGGACTGTTTGCTGTAGTTCCCGGTTGGTTTTGGTCTTGAATAAGCCCTTGCACACGCCGTCCATCAGCATGACGGATGTCAAACTCAACACCTTGGAGTGCTACACCTGTGTGGGCATCGGTTTTGATAATACGTAATCCTGATGCAGGGGTGTTTTCTATCACCAGAAGATAGTCTTGCTGGCGGGTTTGGGCGTTGATTTGAAGCAATACGGCTTCATCCAAACCAAAGTATCCCTCCGCTGCTCTTATTTCAGTCACTAAGAAAGCCCCGTCTTCAATTTCAGGAAGGTGGATAAGACCATTTCTATCTGTGGTGAAGTCGAAGAACCCTGTTTGCGGGTTTTGTACCCTTTCGCCGTTGATTCTGGCAAGCTGGAATACTACCCCTTGGATGGGTTGTCTGGTTACACTGTCTATCTTACGTATTGTAAGATTTGGTGCCCTAAAGTTACGGATATCAATGGTTTGATTACCGCCGCCCTCTGTAACCACAAAAACTGTTGGCTCTATTGCCATATAACCGGGCAATGGGCGGGTTTCAATGGCTACCCATGTACCCGATTCCATAGATGGAAGATGGATAAGCCCTGCATTATCGGTGATGAATGTAGTGCTATTGTTTACTGGATTACGTAGACGTTCTCCACCTGAAGCATTACCGTTAAACCTTGCAATCTCAAAGTGAACATTAGCAAGTGCCTGACCTGTATCCCCATCAGTTTTACGGATGGTGGTATCCGGATATCTGTAGTTTCTAATGATAATGGTGTGGTCGCCGTTGATACCCACGCTGAATATGACCGGGTCTGCGGCTCTAAATCCCGGCAATGGACGTGTTTCAACTGCCATCCATGTGCCATCCTCTAGTGCCGGAAGATAGATATGCCCGCTTGCATCTGTAACAAACTCATATGAGTTATCTACTGCGTAATTCTTTAGTCGTTGACCGGTTTGACCATTGCTCAGATAGCGAACAATCTCAAATATTACTCCCTGCTGGGGTCTATCTGTGTGTCCATCCAGCTTACGGATAACGACACTTGGTTGTTTGTAATTACGGATGACTAAAGTTAGTTCTTGCCCTGCAACTACAGTAAATGTGGTTGGTTGAGCTGGAGCATAACCCGGTAAAGCCCGTGTTTCAGTGGCAATGAATGTACCCGGTTGCAGATTTGGCAAGAAAATCATGCCTGCTGCATCAGTGACAAACTCAAATGTGTTGTTTGTTGGGTTTTGGATACGTTCTCCGCTCACTGACCTAACTTCAAACACTACATCTTGTAGAGGTCTGCCATCATCACCGCTGATTTTACGGATAGATGCATCAGGTAGTCGGGGGTTAACGAATCTTTCAACTCTATTTTCTCCTGCGTGTAGTTCAATGGTTCTTGGACCTTCAATAATCATGTGACCTTCAGGGGCACGGAGTTCTGTGATAATGAATACACCCGGTTCTAGGTTTGGAAATATTGCCATACCTGTATTACCAGTGGTTTGTCTGCCTGCAATAGAGTCATCTAGTCTACGAAGCTCAAACTCAGCTCCTGCTAAAGGTTGACCATTTTCGTCTACCTTTTCGATGGATAGACCCGGGGCACGCTGATTGACAAATTCCAAAATTGTTGGAACGCCAGGACGAATCTCTATTGTACGAGAGTTATTCACTGACAAGGTATATCCATGAGGTGGATGGGTTTCTGTTACAATTACCCAGCCTAGCACACCTTCAATTTCAATTACACCTGCTGCATCGGTAGTAAACTCACCAATTAAGCCACCATTAAGCTGTGATACTGTAAATCTTGTATTGGCTAGAGGTGAGCCATCAAAACCACTTACTTTACGGATAATGATGTTGGATTTTGGAGTGTTGGTGAACTCTAAGCGATACGTATTGCCAGTGGCGTTTACTCTGATGGTTTGTGGGGTTGAATCCAGAATAAATCCATTCGGTGCAGATACTTCTGTTACCACATAGCTGTTTGGTGGTAGGTTTGGAATGAGTACTTCGCCTTGGGCATTGGTACGGAAGAGTCCATTGGCTGTACCTACTACTGCGCCATTGCTGTTCGTTACTCTAAACTCTGCATTGGCTAGTGGTGTGCCTGTGACTGAACAACGCTTAGAAAGAAGTAAACTTCCATATGGGTCGTTGGAGAATGAAGTTTCTACAACGCTGTGTCCGTCTGGTTGCAGGAATACGGTTTGGGCGTTGTTTTCGTTTAGGGTAAAGTTATTTGGTGCTTGAACTTCACGCACCACGTAACTGCCCGCTACAAGACCTGTTAGTACGATGATGCCACTATGGTCTGTTGTGAATCTTCCTATTACTGTACCTTGACCACCGCTGCCTCCCGCTGAAGTATGGATAACCTCAAAGGTTGCTCCGGGTAGAAGATTGCCTGTGACTGAGCAGCTTTTTTTGATGACGATGGAGTTTAAGGGCCAGTTGAAAATGCCGTCTCCACCATGCGCACCACCACCGGTAACTTGAAGTTGGCGGGTTAGATATGCTTCCCGCTCTGCTGGGGTCATGGTATCCCAGTTTGGTGGGGTTGGAGTGTTGCTTTCTTGTGCAATTGTTATCTGACCGGGGTTTTCTTGATTTAATACGTGACTTGGAAGCAAGTGCAGTATTTGATAGGTGTTTTGCCCGGGTGCTAGGAATATCCTAGTGACAGGATTTGAGTTAAGTGACATGCCCGGAGCTGGTTGGGTTTCTGTGAGTATATACCAGCCACTTTGTACAAAGGGTAGAATGATTTGACCATTTGTATCAGTTGTAAACTCACCTATACGAACTACGTTGCCAGTGTTGGGTACTTCAAACTCAACACGGAAACGTGTAAATGGTACTGGTCTGTGGGTTAATGCATTCCATTTTGTTATGATTAGGGTTGGAAGCAAGGTGTTTTCTACTGTGAGCAAATAATCTTCATTTTCACGGAGGGTAATTGTCCATGTTCTATTTGCCGCGTTAGGGTCAAGCCAATAGTTACGACCAGCACGTGTTTCAATGACACGGTAAACTCCCGCTGGCAAGTCTGGCAAAATAATTTGACCTTGGGCGTTGGTTCTAAAAGGACTGCCGGTTATCATGCCTGTTGGTGCTGGTGAAAGACGTTCTATGGTAAACTCTGTGTTGACTATAGGTTCACCAGTTATTGCATCATTTTTCTGGATGGTGAGAGCTGGCATACGGCGGTTGGAAAAGACTACTGTGTTTGGATGCCCAGCTTGCACGGTGACTAACTGCCAGTTCGGGTCTGCTAAATGATACCCTGGTGGTGGCACTGTTTCCGTTATTAAGAAGGTTCTTTCAGCCTCACCCTCAAACAGTGTCCATGGGATAACAATTTCTCCATCTTCATTGGTTATCATTGGGAAGTCTGTTGGTAAGGGTCTGCCAGAACCTTGAGCCACTATGGTAAAGTGCGCTCCTGCAAGGCGTTCCCCTGTGTCCATATCATCCTTAATAATTGTTAAACCCGGATTGCGGTAGTTTCTCCATGTGATTCTGTTTTCGTTACCGGGTGAAAGTACTATCTCCCTTGGTGTAGATTGGAGTACGTATCCAATAGGTGCAACTATCTCTACTAAGATATAGGTACGCCCGGGATAGAGAAAGTTCCCATAGTTCCCTACACCAAAGGTTGCTATGCCGCTAGAGCTGGAAGTCGCTTCCCACTCTTCACCTGTAGTCGGGTCTCGGAGTAAAAAAATAGCACCCGGCAAGGGTGCGTTGGTTATACCATCTATTTTTAGTACTTCTAGTGAAGATTTAGGGATGTTGAATGCGGTTATTGAGTTTGCTGTGCCTGCGGATACACTATCGCCCCAGTTTACAGTGATGCTCCAAGAGCGAACTTCACCAAAGGTGTATCCTGTGGGTGGCGTTATTTCTGTAACCGTGTAATTTCCTGCGGGTAGATTGCTAAAGATAATCCGTCCGTTTGCATCCGTTGTTGCTGTTCTATCTAGGGCTCTTGGCGGTGTGCCGGGATAGAATCCTTGGATGCGAAATGTTGCTCCGGGGAGTAGTTGGTTATTGCCTACCCCATTGGACATTTCCCGTTTGATGATTTCTACTTCGCCAAATGGATAATTGCGAAAAGTTATAAGGATGTGGTTATCATTTGGTCCACTTTCAATTATCTGATAGGTGAAGCCATCAGGACTACTTACAGTCACGTTGGGTGGGAGTACCCAGAACCCAAAGCTATTTGGACCTGGTTGCATTGAAAACCCATCAGGTGACTGAATTTCTGTTACTTGATAGAAGCCATATGGCAGGCCTTCTAGTCTCCACACACCGTTTGTAACTGTTGATGTTACGCCACTTGGCAGGGCTGTGGTTGCTCCTGCTGTTAAAACTTGAATGACATTTATTCCGGTGTTATCAATTTCCCATATTTGCGGTGGTCCGTCTGGTGTTGCTGGACCAGTAATAACTTGGTGGGAAGACATACCGCGGAGGTGGACTACTGCACCTGAGATGTTCACCCCTGTTAGGGCGTTGATTTTTTGGATGGTTACGCCGCTGTTAGTTCCACCGCCACTTGATATTGTGGGCTCATTAGTAAACCTTGCATAAGTTGTAGCGGGAGTACTGCTTGCATCAACCATTACTGTCTGGATAACAGGGGATGAGAGAGTGTAGCTGGGGGGAGGAGCGATTTCTTCGATGGTGTATTGACCAAAATGATATTCTGGTATATTTGGAGAAGTCCAGCCTGACGCTGGCACAGTAACTTCATGTCCTGTAGGCCACATGGGTCCTGTGATTCGGAATACTGCTCCACCGATACGATTATCTGTTTCCGTTGAGTATTTACGTATTTGGAATTGAGATTGTCCAGCATATGGCTCCCATGTATACGAAGCAATAGCTTCAACTTCATGAATGTAAAAAGTGATATCTTGCCAAGTAGAAGGTTGTGTATTATGTCTGGCAACCCACGCACCAGAGTGTTGGTTATTTACACCAATAAGATTTACGCTGGCGGTTTGATTTTCACTACCCGCTGGCATGACGAAATGGAAGCTTGGCATATTCGTTGCACTCCATCCAAAAGCTTCCCATCCATTTGCGGGGGCAGTCATATGGTGTATACCATTCACATATAAGCGTGTGCCAACAGGTGTACCAGTTTCCCACTCAAAACGAAATGGATTCGTTGGAGTGTTATTTCGCATGTTAAACCCTACATTGAATGTAGGTGATTGAGATGTTGTACCTGATGCTGTATTTGCACCAGATACAGTGGTGATGCCTAACTCTCCTTGTGTGCCATTTACGACTATTCCTGGATATCTGTCTAATAATGCCGCCGCATTAGGTGTCCCCCATGTTCCAGCAATAAAGTTATTCATGATATCAATATCGAATTGACTTAATGTACTGCCATTTTCATTACGCCATGTGCCACTTGGAAAGCTTGCAGCGGCTACTGCTATACGAGTTTGATAAACACCCCACAAGCGACCATTGAGATTTTGATTGTTAATCAATGGATTGTGAGGATGCCCATATCTAAGCACAGGGATAAATGAGGAATCGGCAGAACCTGTAATCTGGTATGCAGCTCCGCCATCTTCGGGTCCACGCAAGTGCGGAGCCGCACAATATGCTTCATAAGTCACACCATTTACATAGATTGAATATCTGCGATTAAAGACTGTTTGATAGCCACCACTACCTACATGTCTATTGAGTTGGAATAGTGTACCATCAAAGCTAAAGTCACCAGATATCCAGTTTATATTGCCAACTGGTAAGGTTGTTGTTGCGATAATAAAGCCCACTGTTGGCATGATATTCGTACCAATGCCAAATGGTGTAACTTCTTCATCATTTGGTACTACAGGCGATACGTTTTCGACTATATCATCATTTATCGAAATACGTTCACCATCGAGATAGAAATATCTTGGAATTTCTACTGCTATAGATTCTCCAAAATCATCAAATGATAGATATATAATGCCATCTGCTGGGACTGTTGTTTCCTCTCCATCAAGCATGATAGTGAATGGCTCTTTTATCGATGTTTCAATGTCAATACTTATTTGAGGTATTTGCATCCCTTGCAATGATGCTCTGTTTGCAAATACCTCAAAAGGCATGAGTCCCAAAATGGTTATTGCAACCATTAGCATAGCCATAAATGGCTTAAACCTGTGTTTGAATACTTTTTTCAAAGTAACTCCTCCTTGAATTTTAGGAAATTTTTTAGTTTGATTAATTTATTTGCTAGTCTGTTGAAACTTGCCTAAATCATAGGCATCTCCTCCTCGCAGAAATAAAAAAAGCAGACCACTTTCGTCTGCCAAGTAAATGTATCTATATATAAACCCTGAATAGGGATGATTGTTATTAAGATTTGAATTGTTTTCTATACTATATTTCCCACACAACAAAAAAACGACACTATTTTATCGTTTTTTTGTTGCGATTCTAGGTTTTGAAAATCATAGCTGTATAGATGATCTTTAGTGTGCTAAATACTGCTCATTTGGTAACAACGAAAATGTATGTCCACCATCCCTCAAGAGAATAGCATCACTGTGACCACTCTTAAAGGTCAAACCTCCACCATCTGTTACTCCGATTCCCATAATATTAATATCATTATCATTCCTTAGTATTGCAGCTCTATGAATAGATGAGTTCATCCATCTCTGCATATGGTCACTTGGAGAGGTATTGCTATCCTGCCCTCTAGCCGCAATATTCTCACCTGCAATAACAATGTTAAAAATAAATTGCCTATCATTTGAACTTCCATTATTGGGACTTGTATGAGCAAAAAAGTTGTTATTTAGCATGTCTTGGCTATGAAATCTAGCAGCCATACTCAACTCCATACTAATCATAAGAGGCTGCAATCCATGATTAACTCTTTCTTCATTAATTAAACCAATAACTTCAAGCTCAAATACGTTGATTCCGCCTAGCTCCTCATACTCATCTATCCATGTGAGCAATTCTGTGTCAGTAATACGCCTATTTGCAGGTATTACAAATCTACTTCTGGTTTCCAAATGAGTAGGCGAATTTTCAATCAATGTACTAATTTCCGTATTTGTTAATAATGTGGGTCTATCAAATAATACGGGTACAATTACCCTTTCTAATGCAGGTGTTGGTTCAACTGGCACTACGGGAGATGTGGGTTCGACAGGCTGACTAACCACTGGTGGCGTAACCGCAACGACAGCATTTCCAATAGATACAGGCACATTGTTAGCACTAGTACTAATAACAACCGTACTACTACCAGAATCCCACTCAACAAAATATCCAGCAGCCTCAACGACTGCACGAATTGGAAGCATAGTGCTTCCATTTATAATTTGCGCAGGCACATCTAACACAAAGTGATTATCCCAAGGTATGTCTCTAGGAGCATCAGGCATAAGCGGCTGGAAGGTATTAAAATTTGAATCCCCAATTGTGATATTGATGTGAAATGCCCCCGCAGGTCGTGCAGGATATGGTGCTCTTCCACTTGTATCAACCAACTGTACAAGCTGCTCTGCTTCACGCCAGCCAACAGTAAAACCAAGTTCTTCAAAAACACCACGCACAGGTACGAGAACACGCCCCTCAATCATTACTGGTTGCTGACCTTCAAAATGTACAGGTCTACCGTCTACTGTTACTCTGATTTGGTTTTCAGTTTGTTGAGCAGCTTGCACTTGTATTGGGCTGGCAGTATTGAGATTTATTCCAATGCCACTGATACCTAAAACTGTTGCTAATGCCATGCTTACGGCAACTTTGACAATACGTCTTTTTATTGTGCTTGTTTTACTTCTAATGTTATTATTCATGATATTTCCCCTCTCATTGTCTTGAATTACATTTGCTATTTGTTGGTTATATCTAGAGTATAGCACGATTTTTTCATTTCCCAAGTACCTGAGTGAAATTATTTTAACTTTTTTTCTGCAATAACCCTTTCTTGTAATTCAGCAACAAAAAAAGCCGTTATCGCTGACGGCTATAGAGGTATTTCATATGAAAAAGTTTGTCAAATTAGATATGCGCTTAGTTTGGATATAACTTTTGCACTCTACTATATTAACATGTCAAGTTTTTATTGTCTATCGTAATTTTGTCTCACTTTAGTGCAACTTAGATTTTTTCTTTCATCTTTGATACATGTTAAGGTTAAAGATTCGCCTGCAAATAAATACAAAAAAGCCACTATGCCAAAGCGCTTTATTTAAGTACATTTTGTGGCATTTAAAAAATAAAAAATCATGTATAATATTCCAGTTAGACAAATAATTTTAGGAGTGTTTATTTAATGAATATTCAAAATGAAATTACAATCTATTTAAACTATTGCAAATATCATAAGAAATTAAGTAATTTATCAATCAAAGCATATTCAATTGACCTTCAACAGTTCATAACGTACTTAGTTAGTCAGAGTGACCAAACCATTTCAAAAGCAACGATATCTGGATTCATCCAAGAACTTCACCAAAAGTATCCAGCGAAAACAGTTAAACGTAAACTTGCTAGTTTACGAGCATTTCTAAACTACCTTGAATTTGAGGAAATTCTTGAAATAAACCCAATCAGAAAAGTAAAAACACGATTTCAAGAACCAAAGCAATTACCAAAGACAATATCATTACAACGCATTAAACAGCTTTTGGATACTGCGTTGAGAGAAAAAGAACTAGCTTGTACACCATATAGTAAGTTTGTTGCACTGCGTGATCGAGCGATGTTGGAAACTCTATTTGCAACAGGGATAAGGGTTTCCGAACTATGTTCATTAAAAACCAGTGATATTAGCCTAGATGACGGAACTATCCGAATAATGGGCAAAGGTGCAAAAGAACGTATAATCCAAATTGGAAATGTGGAGGTAATAAACTCATTACAACAATATCAAAAATCAAATAAATACGAATCGGATTTTTTTTTGTCAATCGTTTAGCCACCCGTGTATCTGAACAATCGGTGCGCTTTATGATACAGCGACTTTGTTCAAAAGCGGGTATCTCCCAGCATATCACGCCGCATATGTTTAGACATTCATTTGCGACCCTTTTACTAGAGGAGGATGTAGATATTCGATATATACAGCGAATGTTAGGACATAGTTCAATCCAGACGACTCAAATATATACACAAGTTACTATGGAAAAGCAACGTCAAATCCTTACTCTTAAGCATCCTCGGAATAAGATTATGTTGGAATAAGGTGATTAGATGAACAGTTTATAAATTTACCACAATAAGTTGTAAATCAGGCAAATCAAAAAGGGTGTCGACTTGTGTTGATTCAATTAGCAAGGTATGTTATAATTTTCATAAATACAGGATAATTAGGAATTATCCTGTATTGACAATTATAAAAATTGACTTGCCTAATATTCATATCTCATTTTTACGTATTTATATACTTATACATATGTCTTAATTCGCTTATCATCACTACATGGCTTATTGCATCTTTTTAGGCAATAAAAAAGCCGTCATTACTAACAGCGACAGATGAGAAGTGTGAAAAAAATTTGTTAAGTTAGATTTGCACTCCGTTTAGATATAACTTTTGTACCCTATTATATTATCATGTCAAGTTTTTGGTGTTTATCGTAAATAAAAGTGCCCATTTTTTTTCGATAGGCACTTTTTATTTTTTGTCTACTTAACAGGATACAGTTTTTTAATAAGATAGCCCTCTTTTCTTTATATGAATCATCATCTGGGCTATAATCGTAATCTTCTTTAGCCTCATATCCACACACTGGGCATAATCTATCCCATCCTCTTTCAATGGCGACAAAGCGTTTAACAAAGTCCACATTTGAACAATTACTTGGACTATTAGTACAAAGATAATATATCATCTATGCTCGTCTCTTCTCTCTATTGTTTTAGTAACTCTTTAGACGTTTTTATTCATGCAGACTAATTGACTTAGCATAATCATTACCCTGTCATAGAACTTTTTTTGATTCACATAGCATCATTTCATATGAGAATGTAAAATTTTACATTGTTAGTTCAAGTTTTTATTGTCTATCGTAATTTTGTGCCACTTTAGTGCAACTTAGGTTTTTGTTTTGTTTGCAGACGTGTCTTTTATTCAATAAATATAGTAAAAAGAAATATTATTTACCATCCATTTTCCTATCATGCGCTATAGCCTCACGAATAGCATGACTAATCTCGTGTTGGCTCATCATTTATATCATAGTCCTCGTAATACAGAAAGTTAGATACAAAGGTAAAAGCCCAATCCTTAAAATGCGTTTTCAGCCAGTCGTAACTTCCCGGGTACTCGCTCTGAAAACTCATATTCAAAGCCATAGGAGTATTTGAGAACGTTGAAGCAAGGGCAATCAGCTCTCTATCTCCGTTTAGATTCCATTGAACTCTATCTGTTTTAGTAAAATCAGGTCTATCAAAAAGAAAGAATAAATCTTGCATAATTGCCAGTTGATACGGATTCCTTCTTTATAAAATGGCTCTTAGGCAAATAAACAGCATTATAATCCATAAAATGCGGTGTTGCCAGCAAAGCCGTCATAAATCCTAATAAACCATACAATAATCAACATTAGCAAGCCCTGCCTTTAGCTTAACATCTTTAAATAAACTTAGGTGCAAGTGGTATTGTTTGTCAACATCCTTTAACTTTTCTCCTCCTAACGCCCATTAAAGGCGACCTTCACCATCAAAGCATGAAAATTGGTCTGGTGCATAACTAATTTTTAATACTTCTTAACGTTCCAACAAACAAGTGATAAACTACAAACAGCAGAGACAAAGTTTGGACGAATAATGAAGGTATAACCTCGACTCCCAACATAAACTTATGACCTTAGAGTACCGCCAAATGTCGCCCTGTATCTTGTATGCAGGAATAGCACGAGTATTAAGCTTCAGAAACACCTCGGGTCAATTCTCTGCAATATCACTGTGGAGAGAACGTCAAATGCAAACAATCTTACACAACTGCTGTGGAATGGATGTCCACAAGGATTCTGTTGTCGCGTGTATTCTTAAAACTTGCACAACATCAGAATCAAAACAATCTAGTGCTGATGTTGAAAAGGAAATACGAGTTTTCGGCACTTTTCCTGATGAACTAGTAAAACTTAGAGAGCGGCTTGAATCAGAAAACTGTACCAATGTAGCAATGGAAAGCACAGGCATATACAGGCATCCCATTTATGAAGCTATTGAAGATGCTTGTGGTGACGAAATGAATATCTTAGTCACCAATGTCCGCCATATGCGCAACGTCCCTGGCAAAAAGACAGATATGAAAGGTGCAAAGTGGATTGCAGGTCTTTTGCATGCGGGTCTTTTGGCTGGAAGTTTCATACCACCCCAAGATGTTCGGGAATTAAGACAATTAACCAGATACCGCAAGAATGTTGTACAGGACATAAATACGCAGAAAAACCGTATTGAGAAAACACTCCAGCAAGCAGGGTTCAAGCTGTCATCATTCCTTTCTGACGTATTTGGTGTTTCGGGCAGAAATCGCATTAGCGTCCTTATTAAAAATGGCAAGCTTTTACCCCATGATGTAGACAATGAAACACGTCGCATATCAAAAGAAAAGAAAGCTGATATTAAGCGAGCCATAAATGGTAAACTTACTGAAAAACAGCGGTACTTTTTACAACTGCAAATCACCTTGCTAGACGGCTTACTCACACATCTTGAAACTATTGAAGAATCCATTAGCGAATTGTCCGCCAAATGGAATGATGATATTGAGCGTCTTAGCACAATCTCGGGCATTGGATTAACTTCTGCCACCGCCATTGTTGGCGAAATAGGATCTGACATGAGTAAATTTCCTACGGCAGAACATTTTTGCTCTTAGGCTGGTGTTGTTCCAGGTGACAATACGAGTGCTGGTAAAATAAAGTACAAGAATCACTTTTGGCAACCCCTACATCAAAGGCATAATTTGCGAGTGCGCTTGGTCGGCTGTTTGGGTTAGAAGCTCATACCTTTCAAAATTTATTGGAAGGTCAAACAGCGGCGTGGTGCTAAAAAGGCTGTTATTGCATTGGCTAGAAAAATACTCGCTATTACCTATAACCTTTTGAAGAACCAAGATGTTTATAACGAAGAAAAACTTGAAGCTGCAAAGTTAAAACAGGAATCCGCTTGTCTACACAAGTTAGCCGCTGAAGCTAAAAAATTAAGCTTTAATCTGGTACAAGTTGCTTAACTCTCATCTCTATCTTACTTTCATTACCTTGCTCTCTCGCTAGGCTCTTTTGTCGTGCTTTCCCTCAAGGGATTTTTCGTATTAATTCAGTTACACCATCCAATATAAACCATGTACGTTTAGAAAATATATTTATTGAACAAAGTGAATTTTTGTGTTATTATATTTTCATTAGTAATATATAGATTGTATAATAACATACATTGACTACAAAGCAATCAATGTAAGAAAAAGGGAGCCGAGTATGAAAGCATCAAATTACAATTTCTTTTTTCCGCATGAAGCCGATAGTGATAAAATTATTGCATATAATTCATTCTCAAATGCTCTAGCGTTGATGGACAAGGACAAGTATAAAGTTTTTACTTGTTTTATTGATAGCGGAAAGAACATTGAAGACAAAGAATTTTTAGAGCAACTAAAGGTTGGTCGATTTCTTGTTGATAGCGAATGTGATGAACTAGGTCTTTTACGACTACGTATGCTAAAAAGCAGGTATCAAACTCGTTCTTTAGGACTCACCATCACACCGACAACAGATTGCAATTTTCGTTGCACATACTGTTATGAAGAGGATATAATTAAGCCAAATTATATGTCAATAGAAGTTCAGGATAAAATCATTGATTTAGTTAGATCGCAAGCTAATACCTTGTCTTATTTAAGTGTGGCGTGGTATGGTGGCGAGCCTCTTATGGCTTTGGATATTGTAGAGAGGATGTCGAAATCGTTTTTAGATATTTGCGAAGAAAATGGTATTGCATACAATAGCAACATCATCACTAACGGATATCTTTTAACAAGAGAAAACGCAGAGCTGTTAAAGAAACTTCAGGTTTCATCTATGCAAGTAACCATTGATGGCAACAAGGACATGCACGACCAACGTAGACCACTCATTGATGGTTTTGGCACATTTGACACTATTTTAGGAAACCTTCTTGAAAGTAAAGATATTTTGCCACCTGTTTCAATTAGGGTGAATGTTGATAAATATAATGTCAAGCAAGCGGAAGATGTTATGAGTCTCTTATCAAAATTGAATTTGCTTGATAAAGTGAAGCCCTATCTCGGAAAGGTAAATCCAGACAACAATACCTATGACGCCTCTAAGTGTTTTGATATATGCGGTTTTTCTGAAGTTGATTTTGATTATTTTAGTAAATATATTGATGAGCTGGGATATAACTTTAGATATCCACGTATCAAAAGCAATGTCTGTACAGCTGATGCTGTCAACTCGTTTGTGATTGATGCCAGTGGTTTCCTTTACAAGTGCTGGGTGGACATTGGTAATATAGACGCCTCTATAGGAAATCTATTGATAAACTCGAATGCGAATGATACGTTACATCTAAACTATATGTTGCACGATGCTACAGAAAATTCAATATGTTCTGATTGCAATTTATTGCCTGTGTGTATGGGTGGATGCCCTTATAGAAGGGTAAACGATCAAGATACCTGTAGCACTTACAAATATAAGCTTGAAAGCTACTTAATCACCGTATCACAAAAAATAATTGCCCATCGCATTAATAAGAGTAAACCTGGTTCAAAAACTATCTCTAGTTAAAGCACTTATTGAAAAGTATAATTTACTTTTTTATTAAATGATAGACTTTGTCTATTATATAAATCTATAGAAAGGAGAATGTCAAATGGATTATTTAATTCAAGGTATGTGTTGTGACATGATGGAAACCCAGTCGGTTTGCCCGTCGGTTTGCTCAAATGTGTGCAATACAGTTTGCCCCTCTTTGAATGTGAGTGTATGTCCAGACCCATGGAGTGGTGGATTGGCAATAGGGAACTAGTCGTTAATCCTTGTACATTCATCGTAAACAACCCCCGACCAATTGATTTCGGTCGGGGGTTGTTTCCTAGCATATAAGATGAGCGACTATTATGATATTTGTATTGTGTAAGCCATATCTATATTGTCACGATTTGAGTTTTCAAACCAATGCCATCCATCTTCCTGCTCCAAAAAATCATCCTCTTCTGTAAATTGGCTTACTTTTATCACCATCTCAATATCATAGGTTGCATTGTATCATTTTTCAGAATTATTTATTCCTTTCTATCGACTGCTGGTATTTAACCTTTTTTTGTATAAGTTTATCGCATACAATTTCCTCAACTTGTAACCCTTCTAAGCTACGTACTAAATATCTACTGGGGTCAAATGCAAGTGTAAAAATGAGTAGATTATTTTCTTTATTATCAATGACTTGATTCTCATTAGGTATTGGCTGACATGGCATAATAATCCATGTTGATTCTGTACTTCTCATAGTGATTAAATGTGGTATATCGTCACCATCTATGTTCTTTATATAGGTTATCAATGCTGTTTGAGTCTTTGTTATCCATTTGCCTCTAAATGCTTTTATTATTGTATACATCACAGCAAATATAAATATAAAAAAAGCATGTATGATAGTGGCTATAAACAAAATATTTTCTAATATGGGATGATTAGATATATCTTCCCCCAAGGTGTAATGCAATACCGACATAGTCGTTAGCACCACACCAATAAAACCTATAATAAAGCAAATCACTTTCAACCCGATTGTCCTTTCTTTACACATACTCCAAAGCATATATATTATGGTGACTGCATTTGCTAAGAGTAAATTTACAATCAGACCATCCCAAGGAAACTCGTTTGGAAATGCAACCGCCATATTATTTAATATAAAAGGAAATATTACACCACAACCTAACAATAAATTTATAATTATAAAGTCCAAAAAGTAGTCTATAGGTCTGCTATATGTCAGACCTACATGAATACTATAAACACCTTCAGCTTGAAGCAATCTCAATAAACTTGTATATAATGCAGAGACAAACCCCATCGCCACAACTGCAATAAAAGTACTGTCACTCAGTATAGTCATAAATTCACTTAAATTCTGAATAATACCCACCACCTCTATGAGCAAGTATACTACATATAAAGTGAATACGAAATACGTAATTACAATTAGCACAGTCATTGATGCAGTACGACTGGGAGTGCAATCATATTTACAAACATAATGATTATACTCATCGACTCGCCAACCAATAAATAACATGAACATACATATGGCTATTGCTCCACTCAAAATCATCAGTATAAAAAGTGGGTTTCTCCCAAAGGTTATGAGCGATATAATCCCTATCCGTGCCCCTATCTGAGGCAAAATATGAAATAAATTAATCATGTAAACTATTAAGTAAAAAATCCAAGGTAGATAGTTGTTAATAAATTTTCTTTTCCCTAGATAGGGGCGAGATTTAGTATAGTAAAATTCCTCGGATTTTTCATATCTCATTCTCATTTTGTTCACTCCTATTCTATAATATTATGATTTACATGAAATCATCCTCCGTCAACCCACTCAATTTAAGTACAATCTCCATGTCTTCCGCATCCGAGTAACCTTGATGAACTATTCTTTCAATATCTTCATGATTTAGGAAGTAAATTTGTTCTTCATCAATATATCCTTCGGGCCATAAACCAAGGGTATAGTCGAAAATACCGTGACCTTCTATGTGCGTTACCCTACTTATAATCATAAGCTTCTTTTCACCCTCTTTGGGGATAATGATGCTTCCCAATGGTAGTAATGTTTTGTTCATGTTGTTTTGTCTCCTTTATCTGAAATTTTATAATTGTCTAACGCTTTAAGATGAATCTTACACTCATCACCCGATTGTTCCAGAATTGCAACACTTGCATTACAAAATATATTTACTGGATTAAGATGTTCTAATTTGAAATAGTGCGCATTACAACTGTTTATAGTAACAGTTTCTTTTCACTCTAACGATATTAACCTATCTATATCGCTGTTTATCCAAAACCCTGAACGATATACCGTTTTGGCATCTGTAAAGTGTATTTGATACGGAGGTGTAACATTAACCAGTGGATACGACATAATCCATACACCTGTTTTTATACGATGGATGGCTATATTTACCTCTGCATCTATTACTACTTTCTTTCGCTTAAACCTACCTTCCTTTTGTGACTTAACAGAAACACAATATGAAACACCATTCGCAATGCTAATATGCTTACCTTTTGTATTGTTATTTTCATTTAAGATTACAGGACTTACAAATGGATTATCCGGAAAATTTCGTGATGGCTTTACCCACATGATGAAAACATGCCCGTTTCGTATTCTTCGTTGAAAGGTATGTGAGAGCTGATAGTTACCACTTTTTTTAATACATTTCAATGGTAAAAAACAACCCACATTGACTATCAAGACTAGAATTTTACCCATGATTAGTTGAATAATGCTTGATAAAATAGATTTTTCACGTATCTTATCGCCTAATTTTATGATACCTTCATACTTACGCTGTTGTATTGTTAATTCATCTAGGCTTCTTATAATAAATTCACCTTTTTTGAATCCAAGATGATTCTCAACAATTTCACACGGAATCAGTATCCACTTTTCTTTAGTATGCCTCATGGCTACAAGATAAAGCGTTTCATCAATACATACGGTCATAGGTGTTTTATATTTGTCAAATATTTGTCTTTGGTCATATATTCTCCGTGATATAACACATCCGAGACAAAATATCATAAAAATCAAGTAACTATAAATAATAAGCGTTGGAATACTAAGCATAGTTACCACTGTAAGCGACTTCATAAAAGATGCATTCTGCAAATCAACATAAAACCAAATAAATAAGATTGCAGAAGCTAAAGCTAGGATAGTTACAAAAATTAAGAAGAAAAAATTTAACCCTTTTCTCTCTATTTGCGAAATATTAAATAAACGACTCCATGCAGTACATATACCTACAGTTACTGAAATCATTATCAGTGGTATCCCATAATCTATAACCATATTTGACAACATTATTGCAGGCGGCACAATAATCCCAACAACGCCAATCAGAAAAACCAAAACGAGCAGGTCGATTATTTCATGTGCATTTTGCTGCATTGTAACTTTCAGCGGTATTCCCAGCATACTTGCTTGTTGATATCTAAAAAAGTGCGAAATTGCTATAACAATTAAACCAAGAATTGATGTTGTAACGACTACAAATTCAGAAACACTGCTAGTGTACTCTAACATAATCAATACCCCTCTCTGCCCTAAGTATAGTAGTAGTAGGGTGGAGAAGAAATATGAAAATGCATTAGCTGTATTTGCAATGAATGTGATTACATGTATTTCATGAGTATCTCTCGGATGAAATAATAGGGCTATCGTTCCCATTACTGCATATATACTTGGCAAAAAAATTATTACAATCGAAAAAATCCTTTCAAACTGGGTAGCGTATTCTGCTGATTGTATAGGTAGTATCACTTGTATAGGTAGTATCAAAATTGTGGAGAATACAGATAAAACAAGACAGGTAAAATTTATAGCGACTGTTGCCTTCAACTTTCTAGTTGCATAATATCGCTCATTTATTTTTTTTGCAGCGATATATTCCTTAATTTCTTCACGGTTCATTCAAGCCTCCTTACAACCTTGTATAACAACTATATGAAATCAATGAGAAACGGTCTTGACAGAGTGACCCTCGAAAACGCTAGATAAGCGTTTTCGAGGTTTTTTGTCACGATAGGCAAGTCCGATTTCGAATGATTTAATTATAGTATTGAGTTGTAGTTTGCAAAATTCTACAACAGCAATTGTAATCACTAAGAAACCATTAGTAATACATAAATCAACGCTTTCAGCATGTTTAAAACTCATATTTCTTATTCCTTTACTTTTGGTTAATCATTCCATTTCAAATCCCGATACAATGCATCTTGATTATCCTCTGCCTTTTGAATACGCCAGCTATCTCCTGTTGCTTCTAACATGGTACACATCTCAATAATACGGTTATAAATCCTACCTGTGTTATCGTAAATACCATTTCTCATATCAATTATGGATAAATTACGCATCAGTTCATCTGGAGAAAGATTGGTTGTAATGATAACAGGCTTTCTTGCCCGGTAACGTATATCTATAATGCTATAAAGCTTCTCATACACCCAAGGAGTCTTATACTCCACGCCAAGGTCATCAAGAATAAGCAAACTGGCTTCGTTAAGAATATTAAGTATTTCAATTTCACCTATATCACCGTGCTTGTTGTAGCTGTCTTTGATAATTTCTAAAATTCGTGAAATGGATATTGCAAGGACTGCTTTGCCCATTTTATAAAGCTCGTTGGCTATTGAAAATGCAGCATAAGTCTTTCCATTGCCAGATTTGCCATGTAGTAAAACACCTCTATTATTTGCAAACATGGTGTCCCAATTTTCACAGTATCCCTTTGCAAAATCATATAGCTTTTGGTTATCAGCTCTAAGCTCCCAATTTTCAAAAGTAGAATGACTAAACTGCTTATCCATGAGTGAATACACACGAAACCTATCTAGCCGTCTTTGTTGCTCTGCAGTTTTATCCCGCTCTGCATCACGAAGTTGCGCTTCCACACGGCATTTGCAAATAATAGGCACACGACGCATAACACCTAAGATTTCTTTATCTGCTTGCAGTGGTTCGTCACAGTTAGGGCAACGTCCTATAGCATTACTAAAGTCAGCTTTTGCGCCAATGGTTATCATTCTTGCAACAAGCAATTCAGCGTCAGCGTTACAGCTTTCCACTGCGAATGTTTTGGTATGGGTTGTTTGATTTATCGAATTGATAATGGCTGCCATTTCCTGCATATGAGTTTACACCTCCATTTGTTCGCATTTTTAAGGCTTTTCTATTGGCTTCATGAGTTTCATACTGCACCAAAGTCAATATATCTTGGGAAATGCACGTGTTGATAACTTTTTTTGCATATGCCCAATTCCGCACATTTGCATCAATACTGATATCAATTGCACGGCACATAAGCTGTGATTCAACTCCGGAATTTAAGAAATCTGCAATTTCCATGTATGCAGTTGGACTAAGCATATTTCCCATGAGTTTATGATAATGGGCTTGAACGTGCTGTATTACACCACCATATTGGTCAATTACAGATGTAACCGAGTTTTGACTATTTTGGGGTACAGTTTCAGGTATTATTTGGGGTTCCAATTCGTACCTGTCTGTGCTGTTATCGTCAACAACGATAAATAGGTTTTTGTTTTCTTTATATTTATCTTTATATAAGAGTGCTGGTTTGGGTATTATTTGGGGTATTGGTTTAGGTACTGTTTGGAGTACGGTCTCAGGTATGGCTTGGGGTTCCAATTCGTACCTGTTTGCGTCGGGTATTGACTCAGGTATTGCTTGGAGTGCGGTTTTAGGTATCATTTGGGGTTTTAATTCGTACCTATTTTCTTCTCCTATCAATGAACACATTTTGTACCTATTAGGGCTTCCTTTACGACCTTTTTGATATTCGATAAGCTCGCACTCAAGCAATTTATCACGATAACCAATAAACGAAGCCTTGTTGCTAAGGTGAATTTGTGCCATGAGTGCAGCATTCTCCACAACGACCCATTCCGGCCAACCCGCACCATTGCAAAGCATAAAAAGTTTATACCAAATCAATTGGGAGATTGGCGGCAGATGGTTTGTATAGAGCCACCGCTCAAAGGCTAAAATTTCCCTTATAAAATCCATATAATCACCGCTTCATTTTCATTAGATGCCTTTACTCATAAAATCTTTTCATCCGTTCAAGATAAGCCTAGCTTGGTCTCTATAAAGTCATAAACATTTTTCACGCACTTCAGCGGATTGGTATATATTTGAGAACCGCTAAAACGAATTACATCATACCCAGCCAATTGCAGAGCCATTTGTCGCTCATTATCTCTTATAACTTGCTCTTTTGTTTTCTGGTGGAAATCATGACCATCACACTCAACGATGACTTGAATGTCTTGATATGGATAAATGTCACCCTGATACTCTGTAATACTTTTTGCTTCTTCATTTGAGTAGAAAAAATCAACGATATATTTTTTATTGCCACACCTAATTTCATGTTGTGGACATGCTGAGTCAAAAATCCAATGCTTCTTGTGAAAATAGAGAATGTCATCTGCAAGCTGATACAAATGCTCTATTGGACTTTTCACTTCCTCATAATGCGGAATGCCTATGACATCCATAAATCTGGAAGCTTTATATTTATCCATCTTCATCATGCAGCAAAATAGTAATTCCTGTGATCTTCTTGGGAACTTCATAAAGTTGTCGAGTTCAACTAAATACTTTGGATTGCACCATTCATCAGTCAATAGTTGTTTATTTTCAAATTGAATTGTCTCAGTACTCATAAAATGTTATCCTCCTCTGGAATATTTATCATTATTGTAAAGTGTGTTATTGTGAAAATGGAAAAGCATCCTTACTATAAAATAGATGAATTTTTATCATTTCTTGAAATGAATTTAATTCCAAGTCATCATTTTGCAGACTAATCTCTTTTACATCCCTTCTATTTCACAAAATCCAACCGAAACTGCGGCCATCCATCACCCGAAGCATCCAATATCACCATGGCATTATAGGGCTTTCCGCTTTTCTTGGAGATAAACCCATTGACTTGAGTACTACCCATGGTGACGAGCGCAACGGCTATATCCCTTGTGATTTTTTTCTTCTGTGAAGTAAATAACTTATTGTCTTTAAATAATGCAAATTTACATTCATTGTTAAAGCAAAAATATCCTTTGTGCTTTTCCCCTACAGAATTACCGCACCTTGGGCAATCACCAATGATTGATTCTTCTGACAACGGCTCTTGATTTCTTGTAAACGGCGATGCTTCACTGCTTCCACCACTACTACCCGATACATCTAAGGGTTGATATTTTTCAACTGTACTTCTAACCATAAGCCCAAGGGATGACATAAAATCTACCATTATACGATTACCTTTTTCGATATCCTTTAGGGAATACTCCCACTCAGCCGTCATTTTTGGAGATTTAACATTGTCCGGCAGCACACTAATAAGCTTTACACCCATATCAGTGGCAATAAGATTTTTTGCCTTTCTTTCTACAAAGCCAGCTTTTACAAGGGTTTCAATAATATTTGCCCGTGTAGCAGGTGTGCCAAGTCCTTTTCGTTCTGCATCATCCGGCATATCTTCACTACCGGCATTCTCCATGGCTGATAATAGTGTATCTTCTGTGTAATGTTTAGGGGGTTGAGTAAAGCCCTCACGAACACTTGTAGTTGCTGCAAACTTCATACCTTTTTCAATCTTAGGAAGCGGCTCTCCTTCATCTCTCGGAGCTTTTCCAATACCCAGCAAGAAAGCGCGTTCTATATCCATCCAGCCTCCTTCAACCAGCGTTTTACCCTTGGTTTTGAAAATTTCACCTTCGCACGCTACGACCACTGCGGTTTCATCAAAAATGTATTTACCTGACATGGCAGAAATAAATCTTGTAGCCACCAGTAAAAGAATGTTACGCTCTTTTTCTGGAAGGATAGATGGGTTAATAGTGGAGATTGATGGGGTTGGTATAATGGCATGATGGTCTGATACCTTGGCATTATTAACCACAAGCTTTGGATTAGTATTTTTTACTTTTATAGCCACACCATAGGGAAGCATACCTATGGTAGATTTGATTAAAGCCGGCAGCCCGACCTCCATATCCTCTGTGAGAAATCGGGAGTCAGTACGTGGATAAGTAAGTAGTTTGTGTTTCTCATAAAGTTCTTGAGCAATCTCCAAGGTTTGACTTGCTGTATAACCAAAGAGACGGTTTGCTTCTCTTTGAAGTGTGGTTAAGTCATATAACTTTTGTGGAGATACATTTTTTCTTTGATTTTCAATGAATTGAACGGTAGCCATTTTGCCGTTGCACTTTTCAGCAATATCATCAGCTAGAGCCTTATCATCAAGCCGTTCCCGTTGGGTTCGTAACGCTCCTTTGGGCAATGCGCCTTCTAATTCAACTACGTAAAATGATTCTTTGATAAAGTTTGCTATACGCTCTGCGCGTTCCACTAACATAGCTAGGGTTGGGGTTTGCACTCGACCTACGCGAAGCTGGGCATTATGAATTATTGAAAACAGGCGGCTGAAGTTCATGCCGACCACCCAATCTGCCTGTTGACGGCATAGTGCGGCTTGATAAAGCTTATCGTATGCTTTGCCTGGTGCTAATTTATTGAAGCCATCAATGATTGCACTTTCTTCCATTGAGGATATCCATAACCGCTCTGTAGCTTTTTTGCCAACACTTGCACTGTTTGCTACCGCATGGTTATAAATCAATCGAAATATCAACTCCCCTTCCCTTCCGCTATCGCAAGCGTTTACAATTGTACTTATGTCCTTGCGCTTCATCAGTTCAACCAATATTTTTAGTTGGCTTTTGGTTTTTGGACCGGGGTTATACTTATATTGTTCAGGAATTATAGGCAAATCCCCATAATTCCATCTTTTGTATTTGGCATCATAGTCCTCTGGTTGAGCAAGTCCAATTAAATGCCCAACTGCCCAAGACACAATATATCCGTTGCCTTCATAGTAGCCATCTTTACGGCTTTTTGCTCCAATAGCTTGGGCTATGGATTTCCCAACAGACCCCTTCTCGGCAACCACTAATTTTATGTTTGACATGTTTTCTCCGTTTCTAATTTTTGCAATTTATCACTGAGGTAAATTCATCAATCATTATTCATTGCTTAGTACCGCTTATCTAACTCATACATCTTTAAACTAATCACATGATTCACTACCGTAAGACCATTTGGAGTAACAGTACAACATTGGCATAACAGGTCTTTTGAATGCACGCTATCAAAATACCATTGGTCGTAATCAGGCTCTATGTCATATACTCCGACCGGCAATTGATAACGCAACTCTCCGAACTGTTCACACGTTATATCAGAGCGTACAATATCATTCGTTTCTCTTGAACGAATAATAAGCCGAATACCTCCAAGAGACTCTTTTGAACACTTCGCAATACATCTAATGACCAACCAGCCCATTTCCTTAGAACTTGTTTCGTTATCTACAACGTCTAAGTCAGGATTTTTTATCATCTCACAACCTTCACTGATGCAAGCTGATTCTGCTTCGTCAGCATCATCGTCATTAACACAAATGTGCTCTATTTTTACAGTGTCACATGCTGAACACTCATTTCTTTGTTGTCCAGCAAAATATCCCAAAAATAACATCAATGTAAGACTGCCAAATTGTAATATTTGCATACTAAAAGGGACATCTTCACCTATTGCCATCAAAGAAACCTTAAATAAGAGCATAAGTAATAAAACGCTAATAAGGCTAACGCCTAAAGCAAATGTAATCGTTAAAACAACAAATCTAAATATTTCTTTTTTTCTCACAACATACCTCTTTTCTATTAACCAGCGTACTCAATTCTTAAAAAATTCCCAGTTTTCCTATCGTATACACGACATTCAGAGGATGCACTTTCACGCTTATTTGCAGTCGTAATCCATTTTTTGTACTTTTGCTTTTCAAATTGTTTGGGATGGTGTTCATCATCGTAGTTGTCATACTGCATTCCGCAGCCTGAATATCGTCCACCATGCATCTCCGTTCTTGGTGTGTATGTTTTAGCATAGTGTCTCTGAGGATTATCACTATTTGAAAACAAGTAACCTGTACCATCGCAACGAGAACATTCTAGGTTGAGATAAAAGCCAGTACCATGGCATTTTAAGCATACTTTTGTATTTTTCATTAAATATCACACAACCTCTTTCATAGGAATGGGGTTTGTAAAGTGTGTATTATTTACTGAATGCCCATCCCTAACTTCTCTTAATCCAGCATGTTTCTCTAAACATATAAGCATTTTTCCGATTATCTCTAGTGCCTTTGATTTGAGATTGTAATACGTTCTGCGGCTGATTTTTAGCTCTTCCATGACAACATCTATGGAAGCAGGAGACGTAGTTTCCATATAGGTGCGGCGTATGATTTCCTGCATTTTTACGCCTGTACCTTTATTGCCTTGGGCTTTTAGAGATGAAATAAGTTGTTCAGCAAAACATATTATCTGTTCATACTTTTGCTGTGTTTTGTTCATCACGCTAATGGATATTTGCTCGTAAAGTGCTTTTTTCCAAAGGGCTTCTTGATACTTTTGTAAAAACCTATCAGCCGTCACTTTAATTTCTTCACGGATATCATTGTCTTTTACGTCTGCCATAATAAGCTTTTGATTTAAAGCGGATATTGCCACGGATAGTAACCGCCAATACGTACTTTGTGGCATAGGTTTATTGCCTTTAGAGATGGTTTTCAAATTGTCTAGTATTTCATGTGTATCTAAAGCCGCCCGTGGTGTTAAATATGTTTGATGTACAACTGCATACATCTTTTGACCGGTATCTTTGCGTGTACCCCTTTTGCTCCAGTCAGCTAAACTTTTTACAAGACTTTCAATAAACAGTAAGCGGTGCTTCGTGTCGATGCATTCGTTTTCACGCAAACGGTTTTGCCAAAGAAGGTGCCTATATTGACACAATAGTTCTTCAGCAGGACTTGACATAGCTTCCTTTATCATGTGACACATCTCCTTTATTTTTCAGGCAAAAAATTATTTAATATGTTTATTGCTTTTCGGGATGTATACCCCCACAGGGCATCTCCAATCAATTCAATTGCTTTTTTTCGGTCAGCGTAATAAATTCCCTTATAATTCAAACCGTTTATTTTATAATGCCCGTCACCCTGGACTCTTTCTATGTTTTCATGTAAGCTCTTTGGTGGCTGTTCATGAGACAAATAGGCGTGATACAATATGCTATAGTACAATTCACCTTTGGCATTTGTATTACGTACTACTTCCGCTGCGACCCTAATGAGGTTAAGCATTTCCTTTGTACGTAGCATTGCTCTTGCGTGACCCTCTAGTTTAGCGGCTCCTTTAAAATCTAAGCCAGCTTCCCCTAAAGCATCTAAGTATTCACTGATATCATCAATATCAAATTCTTTTTTGAAATCTTCCCTGTGTACTTCCATGGATTCATAAAGATTCATATTGCAATTCCTAAAAATCTTTAAAAGTAAACGTGTATTGTGATATGTCATACCTCTTTTAGCCGTTACTTTGTTTTTTTTATTTGCCATTCTGATAACCTCCCAATTTTTTTACTACAGATTTGCGTTAACCCATCTTACCTACACTTTTGCTTTTTCAATTTCCTCAATTTCGGCTTCTATCTTGCCTATTTGCTCGGACATCTTCATTGTGATTTCAGAACTTTTTTCAAGGTGTTGTTTAAGCATCCTTTTAAGGACTTTAAGCCGGTCTTTCAATTGTGATATTTTTTCTGCTGACATAATTTTTCCTCCTTTTTTATCTCCATGATGCGCGAAACCAGTTATTCCTCCCATCTCCCCAAAAGTAGAAATAGGGCAGCGTTGGGGCGAAGGGGTATAGTGTTTTTGGCTCTAATCCTGATACCCAATCATCAAGAACCTCATTCACAACGCCTAAAGCCTCTTCGGTTACAGGGAAACTATGTGAAAATCCATGAAACTAACCAATCTGAGTGATGACTCCCGCTATAGTACTGGGCCATGCATTTTGGTCTGAATCTACCCGCTGTAAAATAGTCCACACCACCAGCTTTTGTTCCTCACTACTTGTGCCTCTTGCTTCACCCCAAACAGTTTGAGCCAGCATATGCACTTCTTGCTGGGTAAATCTATCGTGTGTCTCCTGTACAGGCGTGTATGCTTTGTCAAACAACCCTTCTTTACTGGCTGTCTCATCAGAAAGATTCAGCAACATCATGCCAAAACCATTATTCGGAATTTGCTCCAAAATGTTGAGTGTATTATGATTGACATAGCGTTCATCTCGTTCAAAACCATCTTCCACGATAGATTTTTTTCTGATACCGTTAAAGTAAGACCTATACCTTCCACTTGCTTCTTTTTCTAATGAAAATTCCGTTTGAAATATTTGTGCCTTATGCTGTGCCTGCACATCTTTCAAAAGTATTACAATGTACACTGTGGCTATTGCTAAAATTAGCGTCATTACTATCAGAGCCAGCATCTTATTTTTCATCATATTTTTCAAAACTTTGCTCCTTTTCTCATTTGAAATATGCTGTAACGATTACGTATAGTCACACTTTATATTGACAATAAATGTATTTTGCTTTGGCAATCGTTCGATTTTTGGGTATAAAAATTAAGCCCGGCGATTTTTTCTTTTTAAGAAGCCAGTATTTTGCATAATCTTATAGTTGGTATATTGGCAGGATTAGTCAGTTACCTTCTAACATCATCCTCAAATTTATTACCTTACTTCAAAGCACAGGTAGTATGTACCCAATTTTTGAAATGCGCGAAATATAGCTTGCTCAAGATTCCGAGTTGTCATTGTCATCACCTTCACAGGCAAAACGATCTTGGTCAAATTCAAAACCACAATCTTTGGCTTCACATATGCAATAATCACCATTTTTACAAACACGACACAGGACATGATTATCAATGCCTAGACTTCTTAGCTCTTTTAATGCCTTTTCCAGTGCTTCTGCACGGACTTTGTATTTGATGCACTCGGTAGTCGCTTCTGATATTTCATCCTCCAGTTTATCACGGTTATCAATTGTTTCAGATAACGCTTCAGCCATAGATAGCTTGCTTGAACAAACCATCTCGCAACATTCATGGTGGTTCAAGGGGCAGGTACTACAATCCGTATCATTCCATTGTTGATTTTCTTTTTTTAACTCGTCTAGCTCGGCAGATAATTCTTTTAGAGCCTCTGCCTGCGTTTTGACGATTTCACTTTCAGGCGCATATATTAGAATCTTATCATCATCTATTTCACTCATGTTGTGTGCCGCTTCTATGAATTTCTCAAAACCGTCCATCCGTGCTTTTTCAGCTTCAAGTGCGTTGAGTAGGTCGGGTATATCCTGCCGGGCGTGGGCTATAAACTCTACATTTGCATCATTCAGTTTAAGATGTTGGCTCTCGCTGTCAGAAGGTGTTAGGAAAATATCAGACGTATTCCACTCCCACATTTCACATTCAGCGCAATAATCGCCACCTTCTGGTGAATCCATGCACAAACCATCATTATTACAAAAACCTCTTTCGTCCAGTTCATCCAAACCGCCTACAATCCACGGCGCAGGAGTAGCAGCCTCAAGTCTTGCACGAATAGCATCTAAGTCAATTCTGCTCATGATTTCCTACCTTTCCTTTTCTTCAATTCTATAGTGATGCGTCAGTTATCTTCTGGTCAAAACCAAAAACTTCTACACAGATTAAACTTCTTGCTAAATCTCTTTTGGATATTTCAAAATCAACTGGAGTATATACTTCATCAAGTGCAAAAATTTGGTATTCTCCATCTTCGCTTTTAGCAATTCCAACTTCTTCAAGTGGTAGATTTTTTTCCAATATTTCTGGGACTAACTCTTCATTTAAGTACGCTTCAAAATCACCAAACACACCATATATAAACATTGTAACTTTCAATGCTGTAGTCTCCTAAAGCAAATTTAACACTCATTATCTTCATCTCCTATATTGACTCAATTTTGCTCGTCTCTCCGAGCTGTCACGCCGTTCTACACGATGGTTGACTCCAGGCGTTCTCATGCCACTGTTATCTTTCTACGTGCTTTACGTCCTCGCTTCTAGGTGAGTTGCTCGGAACCCTTCCAGCGATAAATCGCCACACCTACTGGGGAACACACACGGGATGGGAATTGAACCCATCGTTATTCGTCGCATATGACGTGCGTAATCCGCTTCGCCACCGTGTGCAAGCCTTATCCTGCGCGTCCGCAGGGGGCTATGTTGGGAAACACCTCACGGTGCATTTCGCTCTATTGGCTATCCCGCAAGTGGCTAAACCACTCCAATTTGGGCTTGCGCCCTCCGTGGTGTATCCCTCGGCTATGTGCCACGGGTCATTCATAACCGTACCTGGGCATGGAAGAATCGAACTTCCATAAATCCAATGCCCATACTGTCTTTTCCAGTTGTCACCACAAAATATCCATAAAACCAACCTTTCAAAACAATATTTACAACAGCATATTATATTTTCACAATAGAGTAGCCGTTTTCGTCAAGTTCAAAGCCAAGCGTACACAAGCCTTTTACATGAGCATCTGTAAGACTTTTTGAATATTCAACAGCTTCATCAAAACTGGCAAACACCACTTTGCCATATTTCTTAATAAGCCAACCAACATTATCAAGCGTCACATTAACTGCTCTTGGGTCACGATAACGTGTATGACAAAGGGCTTGCATATCACACCGTATATATTCCCGATGCTTTTCGGTCAAATCCTTTTGAAATATACAAACATCGCTACAGTCTGTTCCACTCTCATAAACTACCGAGCCAAGAGGAACAGGCGAATTTATCTGCATATTATCTTTGCTTAACTTATCCATAATCAATTAACTCCTTTCTATTAAAGCCCATGCTTTTTTCTCCAGTCCTTATCCACAAATTTCCTCCTCATTGGCTCGCAATTTGTACACTGCACATATTTCTTTAGTTGCAACAATTCCATAAACATGGTGCCTTGCATTGAATGTCTGCTGCCCGATGATGTGGGCTTCATCGTGATGGGTTCTACAAAGGCACATGACTCTCATTCCTTCGTGAACAATCTCCCTACGGTTTCGCCCCATGCCGACTCTATCCTCTTTGGTAATCATGCAGTGCCGGGATTGATCAGGATTAAATTCTTCGCAATTCCCACACCTCACGCAAATTTCATCATCAATTCCATCTCTAATGCCAATTTTGCAGGGCATATTCACCTCATCAATTCTTCAATGCCGCTAATTCAAACACAATACCAGTGCAGTACAACTCCCCATCTTCGTAAATTTTAAAAGTAGAATGTGGTATATCAGTGTCATATGACCATGAACCACCGTTGGGAGGACACCAAATGGTCTTTATGGTTTTACATTTGTTTTTAGCTTGTTCGTAGTATTTACATTCACATTCGCACGCTCCACCGAACCACTGCTTCTTGCTAAATTAAGTTCATCAGTAGTGAATTGACTTCTTGGGTCATATTCTCGACCATTAAACATAGCAGCAAGTTGCTCCTTAGTAACTGCTTCTAGTCCATTATAGACATCACCATTAAAGATGAACTTACTACTATTGATAGCATTAGGTTTTCCTTTATCACCAAAATGAACATTTCCTTGATTTTTATTAACTATATTTCCATGAAAAGCAAATTGACTCATTGTGTTATCTCCCCTCTATTTTTAAGCTGAATATTTTGAAATTCATTTCGTTTGTTGTTTGTGAATTACCATTTAATCATCATCACCGAACATCATTAAAGCTCCAAGGATGTTTTTTGTTGTATCTTCGTCAAAGCCCATCTTAGACTCATCATCTTTGGATTTTTCAAGTTCTTCAGATGATTCAATAATTGTTGGTATGATTGATGTCAGGTTATCCTCTGCTGAAAAATCCAGTGGTTGTAAAAAATTGCTTGATGGAGCTGAATTTTGTGATGGATAAAAGCTCATGCTTGGTGGTAATACCACGTTTATATTTTTATATACCCAAAGTGCTTCTGCTATAAGAGATGCTTTCATCCTACCCGAACTATCTAGCATCGCCATTGCTTGCTTGTGCTTTGGGTCAGCAGGGTTAAAGCGTATAGAAAAACGATTTGGGTCTTTCTTTGCACTCGATTTCATTGGATAACTCACTCATCCTCTACATACTCAGTCTGATAATTAGAAATATCAGTCGCTTTTCTACGCCATAAATCATCCAACTTACTCTGCCCTGTGGATTTTTCAAGTTTGCATTTCATACGAGGACTAGCTATCATATCTACATAGAGGTATCCATCCTCATCCTGATACCATACATCCTCAACATGGCTGACACCTGAGCTCCCTTCTGGGTTTGTGTATTTTATTCTCATCATTTTCACTCACCCCCATTGGCTATATTTCTTGCATGACTACCTGTATGGTTTTTCATTTCATGTAAAATAGCGTATCCTTTGGCATTGGCGCGTACATCGTCAATGAATAGAGATTTCTTAGCTCGGTTTGATTCAAGAATGTATTTTTTCATTAGAATAGCTCCACCGCCCATAAACACAGTTCTATCCTCTTCTAGGTCAAAACCTTTTTGTGCAACTTCTGCAAGCATACGGTCAGCATACGTGTAAGCTGTATTTTGCACCAAGTTTATGCGCTTTTCGCTATACTCAGCTAAAGCGTGAGGCTCATTGTTGAGGATTGATTCAATGATATTGTCAGCAATGTCTTTACCTCCGGTTGCGCGCGCTTGTTCATTTATTTTGTCAAACAGCGTCCGAACCCCTAGATATAGTGAAGTGCATAGGGTCATATTAGGTCTGAAGTTGTTTAGTTGAAGACAATCCACTGTAAAGCCGCCAATATCTATTACGTTCACTGTATTGGAGTGCTTAATCTCATTGTGCGCCGTCAATGCAGCAGCAAAAGCCTGTGGGTAGACATGTGCGCTGGTTATTTTTATTTTGTAGGACTTATTGTTCAGTTCATATATAATTGGCTCTTGGTGCTGAGTAAAATACCTTTGAAATCTTTTGCGGTAGGTTTCGTAATGTTGTAATGGCAACCCTACCAATAAATTTACTTTGATGAAATCATTTGGGTTTGTACTGAGTTTTCTTAAAGTCTCTGCATCTTCTTCAAGTTCCTTGCCCAAAGCAAACAAGGTTAAAATGAAGTATCTTTCATCTTCGGTTTTATCGTTAAGTACAGGTAAGCTTTGGTCAACAAGAGTGTATGTCTTGCCATTGTGCTTCAGTACATCTGACCCAATCCCTGGCAGATATCCGCTTTCTACATAACTTTCAGGAAATATATGGTTTGCTGTTTTAATCAGGCGGTTGCCGTGGTCTATCGTGATTGTTCTTTGCATTTTGTGCCTCCTTGCTACTTTTATAGTTTAGGCGGTTGATAATTCGCCTTTCGGGTCAACCGCAGTCAACACGCCTTATCCCAGATGATGGGTTGCTCTGTTTAGCCCAGCATTGTTTTGTAGGCATTTTGTCCCGTAAAGCGCGTGCAAAACTTGTTGAAGGTACACAATTATATTTTGCACATTGTTCTAAATAGGCTTGTGCCATCCATATAGGCATCGGTGGGATAGTTATTAGTGTTTTTTGCTTCATATCAACTACACCTCATTTGCAATTTGAATTAAGTAAATTATCTTTCAGGAGTACAGGCTTCAGCTTTACCCACTGGTATTTTCCAATGTCGTCCAACTTTTACCGCACCCTCAATTGACCCCGCACTAAGCAATCCATAGATTGTTACAGGATGTGATTTGACGATTTTTGAGTAGTCTTTAGGGCTTACGTAGTCAAAGGCCTTGTTTAATACTGGGACTTTCTTTTTTCTTTGCTTATTTAGGAAGACACTTACGTCTATTTCTCCTGTTCTTGGCATTGAAACTCCACCTTTTTATCAGTCTTTGAATCTGCTAATAGTTCGTCTACAGTGCAATCATATAATGTGGCGATTTTAGGCAAGAGGTCGGAGCGAGGCAGGTTAATGCCAGTCTCCCACTTCGACACAGTAGTTCGGTCTACACCTAGCACTGTGGCGACATCTTCTTGTTTCATTTTAAGAGCCTCACGTTTTGTAGCAAATATCATTTAAATCACCTCTCGTGTCATTCAAGGGATTTTAATTCCCTTTGCATAAATACATGATATGTGATTCATATTCTCTTGTCAATACTTTTTAAGTTAAATATTAAAATTAAAGTGATTCATTTTATCATTTATTGCGATGTGAGTAATAATCACATAAAATGAAAGTAGGAGTGATTGATATGCTTATTGCAGAGAGATTGATTGATTTAAGAAAGAAAAAAGGATTGCTTCAAAAAGATGTTGCTGGAGTTTTTGGGCTTGAGCGTACCACATATGGGAAATACGAATCCAAAGGTATTCAACCCCCCACAGATATGATTGTGAAATTGGCTGAATATTTTAACGTCTCAACCGACTATCTTTTAGGAAAGTCCAATGATCCGATTTCACACAATAATATAAAAAAAGAACCAACCCCACGTGAGAGGTTGGCTGATGAATTTGTTAATTTGCTGAATGAAGTGCCAGATGATAAATTGGAAAATTTCAGAGTTCTTTTCCGAGCAACTGTTGACGCATTAAAATAAGTACTTGTTGCATTTGATTGTCGGACAAGCCGTTAAATTCTTGCACCAATTCAGCTTTTGTTTTGTCATTATTTATCTTAGTTTCAACCATGTGCTTCACATGCGTCATCCTCTCTGGTAGACTTAAACCAATGATAGAATATATGTTCGTATTTGTCAAGTATTAGACCACAATCATAGTTCTAGAGAATGGCAATTCTGAAATCAAAGAAATTAAAATATATTTTAAAGGTGAAAAGGTGGGAAACAGATTATGCCCAAACGCACCAATGGAGAAGGGACAATATACCAGCGACCAGATGGTCTTTGGCGTTCCGAAATTACACTAGGTTATGATGCAAATGGAAAACGCATTAAAAAAGTGTTCACTAGCAAGTCGCTAGAAACACTACATAAAAAAATCAATGATGAAAAATTTAGACTCAACAGAAATGTAATAACTCAAAACAGTAATTATACTGTAGCAGAGTGGGTACAGTTCTGGCTTGAAAATTACAAAGCAAATACATTGAAGTCAAAAACTTATGATAGTTATGAGTATTCTTTAAATAAGCACATTAGGGATTCTATTGGCAATCTAAAGCTAAATAAAATTCGTCCTGATTCTATACAACAGTTATACAATCAAATGCATAAGAGAAATTTATCAGCTAGTACAATACGAATTACCCATATAACTCTATCACAAGCTTTTGAGCAAGCTATTAAAAATGAATTGATACATGCGAACCCTTGCAAAGCCACTGTTCGTCCAAAATCAGAAAAGAAAAAAATAACTGCATTGACCGTAGAGCAACAAAAAATGCTCATACAACATTGCAATGAGTCAGTCTATCATAATTTATTTATATTTCTACTGAATACTGGAATGAGGGTTGGGGAAAGCACAGCATTATTATGGGAAGATGTTAACTTTGAAGAAAAAACTATTGAAATAAGCAAAACGGTTTCTGACATAGTTAATCGTGATGAAGAGGCTACCACCAAAAGAAAAACTATAATTGACACAGCCAAGACCGCTCATAGCATTCGAACTATACCAATGAATGACACATCAATGAAGGTTCTAAATAGACAAAAAGAAAAAAATAATAGTATATTTATTTTTTCATCTAAATCTGAAACCATTCTTGCATATCGGAATATTGGACGCGCATTCAATGAATTATTGAAAAATTGCAACTTGTCCGATTCAATAACTGTTCATACACTACGCCATACTTTCGCAACTAGGCTATTAGAAAAGGGCGTAAACCCAAAAGTTGTGAGTGATTTACTTGGACATGCATCTGTACAAATTACACTTGACGTATACAGCCATGTTATGCCTAACATAAAAAGCGATGCAGTAAATCTATTAGACTAATGTAGTAATAGAGATACGTAAAAACCAGTTACCACACTATTACCACACCAATGATGTGCTGACTTTATTACCACATAAAATAAAAATCCCTACAATCGTAATGATTATAAGGATTTTTTTAAAGCCGACTGCCGGACTCGAACCGGCGACCTGCTGATTACAAATCAGCTGCTCTACCAACTGAGCTAAGTCGGCAAGAAGCGACTAATAGTTAAACTATGCGCCGCATTGCTTGCAAACTTTTAAAGGTTTATCGCCTTCATTTTTTTCCCACAAAAGCTTAACACCTGTACGATTGCAGGTTGGGCATGTACCACGCCAAGCTTTAATACTGCGTGCAAGTTTACCGCGTTTTGGTTTTGGCATATAAAACAACTCCTAAAAATCGAATAAAAAATAGACTTACGCAACGAGGAACATTATACGGCGTAAGTCTATTTTTGTCAAGCATAATCTTAGATAATCTCAAATAAAACCTTTGCGGTTATTCATGCGTAAAAATAACTTGCGAGCCAAGTCAAAAATGACCACTGTAGAAGCGAGGACTAAGACAAGTGTAAACTCACTAAAGTTAAGCCCTGTCGTACGGAAAACTACGCCACCAAAGTAGATTAGCAATACTTGCATGACGGAAACCGCAAGCATAATGGCTATAAACATCTTATTTTTACTAATGTAAGAGAAGATGTTTAAACGATAGGTTCTGGCATTTAAGCTATTGAACACACCTGCAAAGATAAATAATGCAAAAAATGCCGTTAGCAGATAATTTTCATCGCTGCGGAAAAACTCAGCGAAGAAAGGCAAGGTAAGGAATGCAAGGCTTATAAATGTGGTAAATATTCCCGTGGTCAAAATTTGATTGTACATATAACGGTTGATAATGGGTTCCGTTCGCTTTTTAGGAGACTCATGCATGTATTCGGCCAAAGGTGTTTCTCCTGCAAAGGCTAAACCTGCCAAAGTATCCATAATCATATTTATCCACAGCATTTGAATCACTGTAACAGGCACAGGCACGCCGATAAATGGGCCTATAACTGAAATGCCGACTGCACAAAGATTGATTGTTAATTGAAAGATAAGAAATTTGCGAATGCTTTTAAAAATTGTACGTCCATATAAGACGGATTTTACAATGGAAGCAAAATTATTATCCAAGATGACAATATCCCCTGCTTCTTTTGCAATTTCTGTACCATCGCCCATGGTAAAACCTACATCCGCCTTTTTTAATGCAGGTGCATCATTTACGCCATCACCTGTCATGCCGGCAACTAAGCCCATTTCTTGAGAAAGCCGAACCAACCGCCCTTTGTCAGAAGGCAGTGCGCGGGCAATGACGCGTAAATTTGGTAAAAGACGTTTTACATCTGTATCGTTTAGTTGGTTTAATGCGCGGCTGGTTAATACGCCGCGCTTGTCTTTAGGGTCGATTAGCCCTAATTTTGCAGCAACGGCTACGGCGGTGTCAAGATTATCACCTGTGACCATGACCACTTGTACACCCGCACCCATGACATCGTAAATAGCTTTTTTGGCTTCATCCCTTACTTCGTCACGAATGCCCACAAAGCCTACTAAAGTTAAGTTTCTTTTTGCTGTTGCATCTGCTTCGCTGGTTGCTTCACATAGGGCAAGTAAGCGCATTCCTTCACGCGCTTGGGCTTGTAACATGCTTTTTAGCGCGGATTCATGGGCAAAGTCTCCCTTCCGTCCATCCTCATTGAAGGCATATTTGCACGCGGGTAATAAATTTTCCGGCGCGCCTTTTATTAGAATCTTCTTTGCCTCACCAGAAATTTGTGTGATTGAAAGCTTGTCTTTTGAGTTAAAGGGTACTACAAATCCTTTGTTACACAAGGGAAGTTTTGAGGCATTATCCATGACATACTCTAGTAGTGCGCGGTCGGTAGAATTACCGCCTATTGCTATTTTGCGCATTTTTTTTGCAGTGAGTTGCGCACTGTTATTGTAGAAACAGTTTAATGCAACAGAATTATAAAAAGATGATTTTTGTAAATGTGTTACATCATAAAGTTTGCCCTGGGGCGAAATAAAGGTGACAACTTCAAGAATGCCCTTGGTAAGGGTACCTGTTTTGTCGGTGAAAAGAATATTGAGACTGCCTGATGTTTCTATACCCACAAGTTTTCGCACCAACACATTATCTTTCAGCATTCGGCGCATATTAGCAGAAAGCACTACTGTAATCATCATAGGCAGTCCTTCTGGCACAGCCATGACAATGACCGTAATTGCTAGGGTAATTGCCGTCATAAAATCGCGGATTAACAAACTATAGTCGGAAACATGGGCAATAATAAGCTGTGTATCCCAACTATTAAAAAGCACAATGGAGTTAAACATATTTGCCGCAAAAACAACAATTGCTGCACCATATCCGAATCGGCTAATGGTGTTGGCAAGCTGACCTAACCTTGCTTTTAAAGGGCTTTCAATAACATCCTCTTGAATGTCTACAGCCAATTGCCCATAAAATGTACCATCACCCACACGGGTTACATACATCATACCTTCGCCTGCACACACTACACTGCCGCGAAACATCCCCGACTCAGATAGAAAATCATCCCCATCCATTTTCCGCATAGCTTCAGATAGGTCTTTTACAGTTGACGCAAGTTTTCGTGCTTCTTTTGCTTCACCGTTTAATGCAGACTGGTCTACATCCACTGACCCACCTACTAAAATACCGTCGGCAGGCACACGTTCCCCTGCTTGTACAAAAACAATATCGCCTACCACAATTTCAGCAATGGGAAGCTCAATAATTTTTCCATCACGCCGCACACGGCATTTAATATTTGCCGCCTCTTCCTGCAACTTTTCAAAAGCAGATTCACTTCCGTATTCTGAAAGTGTAGAAATTAACGTGGCAAGCAATACCGCCACGGCTATGCCTGCCGATTCATACCAATTAGAATCACGGAACATCAATAGCAAGTTAACCCCCAACGCCACCATCAAGATTCTAATGATTGGGTCGCCAAAACTAGCCAAGTATCGTTTAAAAAAACCAACCTTGGGCTTCTTAGTCAGCGCGTTTGTTCCATGCCGTGAAGCAGATGCGGCGGCTTCTTGCGCACTTAATCCATGATGATTCATATGTGCCTCCCCTTGTGCCAGTATCTCATGCCGCCGACAAAGGAGGCATGGGATAACTTATGCGGACAAGTTAGGGAGTATGTATGATAACCTTAAAACTTTCTATCAATTCCCGATAATCTCCGTCTGGTCTTCACAAAAATGCTTAGTACTCTGCATAATTCTTAAAAATTCAGCCCGCAAAAATAAAGTATCTTGACAACAAGAAAATATTGACAAAATTCAAAAAATTCATTCCCCGCATTTTTCTGCATGATATACTGCCAAAAAATTACAAAGGACGTGACTTCTATGACCAATCGTGAAATCTTGCAATTGCCCCTAGACAGCGTTACCCCAAATCCTTATCAGCCGCGCCGTATTTTTTGCCAGCATGGTTTGGACGAGCTTGCCGCGTCTATTGGCATATATGGTGTTTTGCAGCCCATCAGTGTAAGGCTGATAAACAACCATACTTATGAACTGGTGGCAGGCGAACGACGGCTGCGTGCAAGTAAGCTTGCAGGATGTGCAACAATTCCTGCCATTTTAGTAAGCGCAAATGATTTAGACAGCGCGATGCTTGCCATGATTGAAAACCTACAGCGGGAAAATTTACACTTCTTTGAAGAAGCAGAGGGCTTTCAAAATCTCATGAGCGATTATGCCTTCACTCAAGAAGTTTTAGCCTCACGGGTTGGCAAAAATCAATCAACCATTGCCAATAAGCTACGGTTGCTAAAACTTCCGCGCAACATTCAAAAACATATATTTGAATATGATTTGACTGAACGTCATGCCCGTGCGTTGTTAAAACTCACCAGTGAAGAAGACCAACTGGCGGTTTTGGAAAAAGTCATAAAAGAAGGTTTAACTGTTCGTAAAACAGAAGACCTTATTGAATCCATGCTGTCTCATCGTGAAGCCAGTAAATCCAAAAGCAAAGCCATCCCCTTTAAAGCCTATATTCGTGATATTCGCATACTCACGAATACAATTCAAGAAAACTTAGAAATCTTCCGTCGTTCCGGCATGGAAACCACCTATGATATGGAACAAACCGAAACAGGTTATGATATTCGCATATCATTAAAATATGCCGAAAATTCACCACAAGCAAAATTCAAAACCGCTGCGGTTTAGCCCCTTTTAAGGGGCTTTTTTATGTTATAATCCTTATACAAGGAGCGTGACAAAAATGACATATTATCCAGTATTGCTCAAGCCGATTCATAAAAAAATGATTTGGGGTAGCGAAAGCTGGGCAGTTTCCTGCCGCCCAAATGAAATGTGTATCATAGAAAACGGAGCATTTGCAGGTGAAAAATTTGACGCATATATAAGGCGAAATCCATCCAGAATTTTAGGGACAGATTTGAAAGATAGCACTAGATTTCCGCTTTTAGTAAAAATAATCAACGCCCAAGCACAGCTGTCTGTACAAGTCCATCCAAATGATGATTATGCAAAATTAAAAGGCGAAACAGACAGCGGCAAAAACGAAGCATGGTACATTATAAAGCCGCCAACAGATGGTCATTTAATCATTGGATTAACCCCTGAAACGACCCGTGAAACCCTCTATGCCGCTTATAAAAATGGTACAGTTCCACAGTACCTAAACCGCCTAAAAGTTAAAGAAGGTGATATTGTAAACATCCCTGCGGGTCTAATTCATGGGATTGCCTCTGGCACAATCATCGCAGAAGTACAACAAAATTCAAACATAACCTACCGTCTGTATGATTACGACCGTACAGATGATACAGGCAATACCCGCGAACTGCATATAGAAGATGCGCTAGCCGTGACTGACTTTGAAAATAAAATCTCCAAAGCCACAGCCGCAACAGGTATCGTTGAAAATGAATACTTTACACTCAAAAAACTCACACTATCTGAGGCTATACAAGAATCAACTTCCCTCACCAGCTTTATCATCTTGATTTGCGTCAGTGGAAGTGTAATGATAAAAACATCTACAGACACGGTAGAACTTTCAGCTAACCGCTCAGTATTTCTACCTGCATCATTAGGACAATATACAATTCAACCTATATGCAGTCAAGCAACCTTACTAAAAGCACATGCTAAATCAAACAAATAAATTTTTCACAAAACCAAAGATTTATGATATAATCTAAGAAAAACACTTAATATGACATTCATAGGGGGAAATGACGTGATTAAATGTGCAGGGCTATATACTTGTGAGATGGATGAACCAGAAATTGCATTGGCAGAACTGCAAGCACAACTGAATGAAAAAATAGAACTTTTGCCCAATACCATAGGTATAGTGATGTGTCATGCAGACACGTTGGAAAGTGGCGTTTTTCAGCATGTGGCAAAAAACTTTCCATTTAAGTTAGTAGGGGCAACAACATCTGGGCAAGTGGTTGGTCACTCTACAGAAGATTTGGCTATTTCTATATTTGTAATCACATCAGATACAACACGTTTTGAGACTGTTCTTGGAGGAGATGTATCACAAGGGATAGAAAAATCAATACATGATGCATTCACACCCATTGTTGAAAAAGGTGAAACACCTAAACTCATTATTGCTTTTCCGCCCCTTAATTTTGAAAGCACTGGTGATGACGATGTGGACATTTTAGGCAAAATGTTTCCTGGTGTGCCTATTTTTGGCGGGCAACCCACAACCGACGAAGTAGGTTTTACAGGAAATAAAACCCTGTATACAGATAAAACCAATGAAAACAGAGGTGTTTTTTTATTATGTTTTGGTGACATCAATCCGAGGTTTATTATATCTGCTTTGCCAGAAAAAGATAAACTACCCCATACAGGGAAAATTACCAGTGCCGAAAGACATATTGTTCACGAAATAAATGGAATAAATGTGCGTAAATATTTGCAAGATGTAGAATATGTAGATGAAGATGGTGAAAAGAAAGGATTATATTGGTTCTTGCCTTTTTTAGTAGAGCAAACCATCCGTTCAGACTATGATGGCATTCCTGTCGTGCGTGGACTGGCTAAGTTTACGGATGAAGGCTCTGCATCCTTTCTTGGAAAAATGGATGAATCTTCAAACTTTCACGTCATGACCATGACGAATGAAAGTGTCATGGCAGCCAATCGAGAAACTTTAAAACCCCTTACAAATTTTGATGATATCAATGGTGTGTTGGTATTTTCATGTGTTGCCCGTCATATGCTTATGATTCACACATCAAATGTATTGCAAGAGCTTACATCTGTAGCATCTCTTGTAGGCGATGCGCCATTTATGGGTGGCTATTTATGTGGTGAAATTTGCCCTACATCCAAGAAAAATGAAGCATATATCAATAGATTCCACAACTATTCACTGATAGCGATGGTATTATGATATGGCGCAAAATGACTATGCTGCCCTAGAAAAAGAAAATCGCCGCCTCAAACGAGAGTTTCGCGCGTTAGAGAGGCGGCATGAAATTCTGCGGTTAAATTTTGATACGCAACTTAGGGTCGTTAAAGTCGCAAAGAATCATGCAGAAGAAGCATCCCTTGCGAAATCAGATTTTTTGTCGCGCATGTCCCATGAAATGCGCACCCCTTTAAATGCTGTCATTGGCATGGCGCATATTGCTTTAAGAAGTGATGATTTTGACCGCAGGGAATACTGTCTAAAGCAAATTGAAGGGGCATCTAAACATCTTTTGCGGGTAATCAACGACATATTAGACATGTCAAAAATTGAAGCAAATAAATTGGATATACGTCCAAATACTTTTAATTTAAGTGCAACCATTTCCAATGTTACGTCCGTACTTTCCGCAAATATAGAAGCAAAAGTCCAACAGCTTATCATCAATGTGGACGAAAATCTCCCGCCATTGATTGTTGCAGACGACCTGCGTTTAACCCAAGTCATAGCGAACTTAATCTCGAATGCTTGCAAATTTACGCCCCAAAACGGTGTAATAACCCTTAACGCGACAAAGCTTTCAAAGGGTAATATTTTGCAGATAGAAGTGATAGATACAGGTATTGGCATACCAGAAGAACACCAACCACGGATTTTTAATATTTTCGAGCAAGGCGAAGGCGGCACTACCCGAAAATATGGCGGAACAGGTTTAGGACTGGCAATTTCCCACCGAATCATTGAAATGATGGGTGGGGAAATATGGCTAACATCCAAGCAGAATTACGGCTCAACATTCACATTCACTATTCCTTATGAAGTAGGTGTTGCTGTAGCTGTGAACAAAACGCCAATTGCGCAACCGTTGGTGCAAGCACGTAAAATTTTAGTAGCCGAAGATGTTGATATTAACCGTGAAATCCTAAAGTCTGTATTAGAAGACACGCCTATTGAGTTAGTTTTTGCAACCAATGGGTTAGAAGCTGTGAAAATATTTCAAACATCTCCAGAAGATTTTGATATGATACTGATGGATATTTCAATGCCGATAATGGATGGTTACGAAGCAACCCGAGTCATCCGTTTATTAGAATGCCCTCAGGCTTCAACAGTGCCGATAATCGCCATGACAGCCAACGTTTTTCGTGAAGATATAGACCGTTGTTTAGCCGCAGGGTGTAATTATCATATAGGTAAACCTATTGACCCAGAAATGTTGTTTAGAGCATTGTCGAAATTTTCATGATTTTTTAGCTGAAAAATAACGATTATTCGTTATATGCGTTTTGAAAATTGATTAGCTTCGGCAAACTTTTTCAAAATTTTGTGGGTATATAGATTTGTACTTAAAAAGCAAATTCCTTTAAGTGATAAAACAGTTTAAAGCTGAATAACTTTTACAAAAAACAAACGCAGACGGGGCGGGTCAAACTCGCAGAAATAAATTCCCTGCCATGAACCCATAAGTAATCGTCCATTTTCAAGAATAAATGTTTCAGATGCACCAATAACACTGGCTTTCAAATGGGCTGCACTATTGCCTTCTCCATGACGGAATGCGTCGTCGTCGGGGAAGGCTTTATTTAATCCAAGCAACATATCCTGAATAACGGCTGGGTCAGAATTTTCATTGATAGTTATTGCCGCCGTAGTGTGTGGGCAGTAAACCATGACAAGCCCATTAACCACCCCTGACTTGACAATAGCCTCCCGCACTTGACCTATAATATTATACATATGTTCTTCTGTTGTTTGAAGTTGGTATTTGTATAGCATAGCCATCACTCCTTGGAAAATTTTATATGCCTATTGTAAAATGTTTTTAATTTTTTGTACATATCAAATTTGCTATTGACAAAGGATTATGTCTTTGGTAATATTAACTCACAAATGATATCAATTATCATTTAGTGAAAACTTTGGAGGTAATATTTATGTCTTTAATCGGAAAAAAAGTGAGCGATTTCTCAGCAGAAGCCTATGTCAATGGCGATTTTAAAACAGTAACCCGTGAGGACTTAAAAGGCAAATGGTCAGTATTTGTATTCTATCCAGCAGATTTTACCTTTGTATGCCCTACAGAACTTGGTGACTTAGCAGACGTTTATCCTGAATTTGAAAAAATCGGATGTGAAGTGTATTCAGTTTCAACCGACACACATTTTACACACAAAGCATGGCATGACGCATCAGACACCATTAAAAAAATCAAATATCCAATGCTTGCTGACCCAACACACGCTATTTCTCGTGACTTTGGTGTACTCATTGAAGATGCAGGTTTGGCACTAAGAGGTACATTTATTATCAATCCAGAAGGTGAAATTGTCGCATACGAAGTCAACGCCCTAGGTATTGGTAGAAATTCAAAAGAGCTTTTACGCAAAGTACAAGCCGCTCAATTTGTTGCAAAGCATGGCGACCAAGTTTGTCCCGCCAAATGGGAGCCAGGCGCACCAACACTTACACCTGGATTGGACTTAATTGGTAAATTATAAGATGTATGATTTAATTATTGTTGGAGCTGGGGCCGCTGGTCTCAGCTCTGCCATATATGCGGGACGTGCAAAACTTCGGACTTTGGTTATTGAAAAAGCCGAAGAAGGCGGGCAAATAAAAATCACGGCAGAGGTTATGAACTACCCTGGTGTGTTTTCTACAAGCGGCGCGGCTTTGGCTGGAGAAATGAAACGTCAGGCAGTAAATTTTGGCGTGGAATTTGTAAAAGCTGATGTGGCAAGTGTAGATTTTAGCCAAAATGTTAAAACAATCACAACAAAAAGCGGTGAAACCTATGCCGCTGTGGGTGTGATTATTGCCACAGGCGCAAAGCCGCGCAAACTTGGGTTTGAGGGCGAAATAGAATTTGCAGGGCGCGGTATAGCTTATTGCGCCACTTGTGATGGTGAGTTTTTTACAGGCAAAGATGTTTTTGTTATTGGTGCAGGTTTTGCCGCGGCGGAAGAAGCTATATTTTTAACCCGTTTTGCAAAGCATGTGACAGTTATTGCAAGAGAGCCAGAATTTACTTGCTCAAAAACAATTGCGGATAAGGTATTGGCGCACCCTAATATTACGGTTAAATTCAATAGCGAAATCCAGTATGTACGTGGTGAAAATGTTATCAAGGAAGCAAAATTTATAAACAATACCACCCAAGAAACGTGGGAGCATAAAGTCAATGAGGGTACTTTCGGCGTTTTCATTTTTGTGGGGTATGAGCCTGAAAGTGGGGTATTTAAAGGGCATGTGGACATGGATAAATGGGGGTATATCCTTACTGATGAGGATATGCAAACCAATGTTCAAGGCGTTCATGCTGCTGGAGATATCCGTCCTAAAAGATTACGCCAATTGGTTACAGCGACGGCAGATGGCGCGATTGCGTCCACGGCAATTGAAAAGTATATTGATGATACGAAAGAAAAAGCCGGTATTGTTGTAGAAGTAAAAACCGCTACACCCAGTCCAAGTGAGGAAGAAAAAGTGAATACTGTAGGGTTACAATCTTCTGGTGACCAAATTAAATATGTTATGGAGCGTTGCACAGGCGAGGTTTCAATCCATGCTGTTTTACAAGCAGATTGTGTACTTTCGGGTAAGATAAAAGCTTTCTTAAATGAATTTGCCAGCATTACAGATAGAGTGCCTATAAGCTTCTATGAAAAAGGCGAGAACACAGCACTTGAAAGTCAAATAAATGCATCTATGTATCCTGTTATTGCTTTGATGGGGAAAGATGGCGTGTACAGTGGTGTTTCCTTCCATGCAGAACCGGCAGGGCATGAGCTTGAGTCATTTATTTTAGCCATTTACAATGTGGCAGGGCCAGGTCAGCGTATATCGGAAGCTTTACTTGAAAGTATTAAAAAGTTACCCCCTGTAAATATTAAAATAGCGGCAACATTATCATGTACGATGTGTCCTGAGGTTGTGCAGGGCAGTCAGCGGATTGCTAGTTTAAATGAGCATATTACTTCAGCCATGGTGGATTTACAATACTTCCCCGAATTTCAAGAAAAGCATAGTGCCATGAGTGTACCCGCACTGATTATCAATGACGAGAAAGTGATTTTTGGTAAAAAAAGTCTTGAAGAGTTGGTGGAAATTTTAGCATGAGTATGTCACGAAGCACAATTCAACGAAAAACCATCTTAGATACTTTAAAATCTTTCAACACACATCCTTCAGCAGAAACAATTTACAGAGAAATTCAAAAGGATTATCCAGCCATTAGCAAAGCCACAGTTTATCGTAATTTGCGTCAGCTTTCTGAAAGCGGTATCATTACACAGGTATCTGTTATTGACGATGCAGCCAGATATGATGGCCGCGTAGATTTGCATTATCATTTTCATTGCAAAAAATGCGGCGGGGTTTTAGATGTGGAAATGGATGGGGTACAAGGTATTGAAGATGTAGTGCGGGATATGTATGGTTTTCAAGTGGATAAGCACAGTATAATTTTCACAGGAACTTGTGGGGATTGTGCAAAAGATGAGTAGCCAATTGAGGGCTTCCCTTTGAAGTTTAGGGAAGTCCTTTTTTATTTGGCAAACAAATGAAATGCTGAATTTATAAAAATTATGTATTGTGTTTAAAATTAGTCTGTGCTAATATTATGTAATGGTTAGTGACGGCTAACTTACTTCCATGAAAGTAGCGATAAAATGACGGGTATAATCAATTTATATGAAGCTGGGAAAAATGAAGCTTTTTATGTGGTTTCTATTCCTAATATTGGATTATTGGAAAGTCTTGGCTTGCGTTTAGGCACAAAAGTGGCGATACAAACACGATATATGCTTGGTGGGCCTGTGCTATTGTGTGTAGAAGATTCTTTTTTAGTTGCAATAGGAAAGGACATCGCAACACAAATAGCCGTTAAGGAGGTCACAGCATAATGAGCTGCCACGATGTAAAGATGGATGACCATGTGTTAGAAAAAACCAACAAAATTTTGCTTATGGGAAATCCAAACGTAGGTAAAAGTATTTTCTTTACTAAGTTAACAGGGATTCATGCCATGAGTTCCAATTACGCAGGAACAACGGTTACTTTTACAGAAGGCCGTTTTACCATTGGCGATAAGGCGTACACACTGATTGATGTGCCTGGTACATATTCTATGAACCCAACATCAGAAGCAGAAGCTGTTGCACTGCGCTTTATGGAAAGCGGAGCATCGGCTATTATTTGTGTATTAAATGCTTCAAGCCTAGAGCGTAACTTAACCCTTGCAATGGAAATTACAAAATATAATATCCCTGTTATTTATACGCTTAATATGATGGACGTTGCAAAGCGTCATGGCGTTCACATCAATATAAAGCAGCTTGAACACGATTTAGGCGCACCAGTTATTGAGACTGTTGCAGTAAAAGGCCGTGGGCTTGATGAGCTGGTGAACAAACTTGAGGTTTTACTTGGTGATGTTGAAGAGGGTTGTTATAAAAAATGTCATAGATGTGAAGGTTGCCCTTGGACAGCGGCAAAGGAAATAAACAACCGTGTCAGTACAAGAAATAACCCTACCCCCAGTTTTTTAGATAGACTTGGGGATAGTATGCTAAAACCTTTCCCTGGCTTGCCCATTGCACTGCTTATTTTGGCTATACTTGTCATTGTGGTAGCCTTTGGCGGCCGTGGGCTTAGAGTGCCTTTAATCATGCTGACAGACAACTTGATTATTCCATTTTTCAGGCGTATATTTGAAGGTATTTTTGCTTTCTTTGTATCAGATGGCGGTCAGTTAAGTTATAACTTTCTTTATTATGATAATGGCTTCCAAACAGGTCTTCGTATTTTAGTTGACGGCACATTCCAAACTGTTGCCGTAGGCGATTATGCCGCCGTTACAGGTTTTGCAAGTATGCTCTTAAATATTTTAATTGGCGAATATGGTATTTTTGTCATCAGTTTTCAATGGATTATCGCGCTTATCTTTCCCTATGTTCTTGCATTTTATATTGCGATTACATTTTTAGAAGATTCGGGGTATTTGCCTAGGGTAAGCGTTCTTTTTGATAATATTATGCGTAAGCTGGGGGTTCAAGGCGGTAGCTTAATTCATGTATTTTTGGCTCTTGGCTGTGCCGTTCCTGCCATTCTTGGAAGCAGAACAGCCACAACAAAAAAAGAACGCCTAATGATTGTTGCCATTGTTTGCTTTACTATCCCTTGTATTTCTCAAATTGGGGCTTTGATTGCTTTAATGTCCGCGTTTTCATGGTGGATGACACCCCTTATGGTGCTGTTTGCCATATGCTTATTTATAGTGGTCGCGTTCACAGCGGGCAAGATACTAAAAGGTAAAGTTGACCCGCTTATTCTTGAAGTACCAAACCTTTTAATTCCTGAACCGAAAGCGTATTTTAGAAAGCTTATGGCGCGTATGAAGCATTTTTTAAGAGATGCAGAATTTCCTATGCTTATTGCCGTACTGATTTCAGCGTTGCTTGCCGGAACAGGTGTTATCGGCATTATAGCTCAAAATTCAGCTGTGCAATATGTTGTAAGCAGTTGGTTGGGTATGCCTGAAGAAGCGGTTATATCCCTTATACTGGGCATTGTTCGCCGTGAAATGTCCGTTGCACCATTGCTACTTCTTAACCTTACACATTTACAGGCATTTGTAGCCGGTGTTGTTTCGCTTATGTATCTGCCCTGCCTTTCTGTGTTTGGTATTGTTGCAAAAGAATTTAAAATAAGGGTTGCACTGACTATCTTTTTAGGAACGATTGTGTCAGCAATTTTTGTTGGCGGGTTGATAAATCAGATAGCCAATTTATTTATTTAAGGAGGGAATGTACAAGTGCCAAGGTGGATAACCGATTTAAGTTATAAGATTGAGAATAAGGCAGTTGAAGCCCAGCTAATTTACAAGCTTGCCAGCAGATATTATCATGATGTCATTGAAAGAGAATCTGTGCTTGCCAACATTACTGAAAAAGACCATATTCTTTGTATTGGCGGCGGTATATGCCCTTTTTCAGCAATTCTTTTTCATCAGATGACTGGGGCTAAAGTTACAGTGATAGACAATAATGAAAAATGTATACCTAAAGCAAGGCAGATTATTAACCGTTTAGGCATTAAAGAATCTGTAAAAGTGTATCATCATGATGGTAAAAGTGAGCATATAATGTTTGCTGACTATTCTGTTGTTCATCTTGCTTTACAAGTGACCCCCATTGAGCAGGTATTTTACGCAATTGAACGGCAAGTTGTTTCAGGCACAAGACTTTTAATTCGCCGTCCAAAAAAACTGCTTAATAAACTTTACTGTGCATTTGCCAATGGCTTATTAAGTCATTGTGCCTATACTTCCCATAAGTCCTGTAATATCGGCAGCACTGCGCTCTACATAAAAAAAGCTACACAGGTGAGTGCATGAAAAAAAAGCATGTAATAATGATTGTAATGGCATTGTTGCTGTTGATTGCTTTATTGCAGTTAGACAGGGCAAATCTGTTATATAGCATGAAGCAAATACCCTTGTGGATAGTTATTTTATTATTCAGTTTTCAGGTTCTAACACAACTTTTAATAAATCTCCAATTTCATCAAGTAGCAAAACTATGTAAAATATCTCTTTCATTTAGAGATATTTTTTACATAAACAGCCAAGGGGCAGTTGTTGACGCGATTACCCCTGGTGTTAAATTTGGCGGTGAAGTGACGCGAGCTGTTCAAATAAGCCGCATTGGCAATTGCACTGGTGCGCAAGGGGCGGCTATGGTTGCTTTGCAAAAACTTTTTAGCCTAAGTACAATGTTTATCATTTTTCTCTTTGTTGCAGGTTATCTTGTTGGTGAAGTATGGTGGCTTTCTACAGGGATAATGCAGATTTTGGTTTACGGAATACTGTTATTGTCCCTGTTGTTTTTTCTTGGGATATTTTTAAAGCCCCATCCCATAAAGGCATATTTACAAATGCATAGTGCTTCGTCTTTTAAATGGCTGGAGCGGGTGAAAGTTTTTCTCATTGAACTGCTTAGTCAAGTTGAAAATGCCCGCAAAAATAAAAGGGTATTTGTTATGCTTTTTTTGTTATCTTTTTTTATATGGTTATTATACCCTGTTAAAATGTATTTTTTGGCGGCTTTATTTTATCCTGGTGCCAATATTATTCATGTAATGGCTATCACTTTTGCGGCTTATATGGTTGCTATGTTACCTATCTTTCCTGGCGGCTTGGGTGGATTTGAAGGCACAATGACAGGATTGCTAGTGACAATGGGCATTGTGATAAGTGACGCGGCTGTAATGACTATCTTTTTTAGATTTGTTACGTTTTGGTTTGTCATGCTATTGAGCGTGATGTATGTCATGCTATATAAAGTCGTATTAAAAGCCCGCAAAAGAAATTGTGGGCTTGATTAAAGATACATTACATAAATTTAATTTCTAAAAAATCGCAAACGGCTTCATATCCAATTTTTTGATAGATACTGTTTGATGTTGGGTTGGTTAAGTCGGTGTACAGTACGCAATACTTGAACCCGCGGTCAAGAATAAGTTGACTAAGTTGTGCCACACAAGATGAAGCATAACCTTTACTGCGGAAGTATGGCGGGGTGTAAACCATGCCTACACCTGCAATATTTTGCATTTCTCGTGTTATACAGGCCATAGTGACTGGAACACCATCATCTTCTAGGATATAGTACAGTTTTTTGTCAATACGATAATCATAGTCGGTGGTGGTGTCGGGTATAACAATGTCTCGACCTGTAAATATATTCATTGCATGTTCTACCCAATAGGGAAAGAATGTCATATCTGATGGGCGAACCAGCCGCATTGTACCATGGGTTGAAATTTGGGGGTTAACTTTTGACAATTTAAAGACCCGCTGGCGCATATAAATTTCATGATTTTGCCCAGTGGCTTTTGTGTACAATTTTGTGAAGTTTTCTGCCAGTGATTTATTTGTCATCACACGGGGTACAGAAATTTTTGTATCCAGCAACCCTTTTACCAAACATTCAAGGGCGGCTGGGTTATGCACATTATCTGTTTCATACAGGGTTATACCAAAGGGTGGTGTCATTATGGCAGTTAGCTTTATTTCCCTTGCTTCTGTTACCGTTGCCATTAACCAATTTGCAGGGTCACGCCAGCCTGTTTTATCTTTACCTTCATTGCCTATAATGAGATTACCAAGGGGAATTAAATTTTCAACCTCATGACCCATGAGGATATTATAGGTATCCTTGTAAAATTGTTTTACATCTTTGTATATATTCAATTGCATAGGCTCACCTCTACTGATTTGCCATTTTATAAACTTCTGCGGCGGCATTTTTGTCTAGTGGTTTGAAACTGCCTACTAGCCTTTTTCCATGAAACACACAACCGTCAGCCAGTGCATCAATAACATCATCAGGCTGAACGCCTATGCCTAGTTCTGTAAAGTTTGTAGGTAAGCCGATGGATTTAAAAAATGCTTCGGTTTTTTCTATGCCTTCCATTGGGGTGGATACGCCCCACACTTTTTCTGCAAAGTGGGTGAAACGGGCAGGGTTTACATCACATACATAACGCGCCCATGCACCCCACATGGTTGTCAGGCTTGCACCATGGGCTACATCAAAGCGTCCACCAAGTTCATGTCCAAGCCCATGTACAGAAAAGTCCATGGTGCGCCCAAGCCCTGTCATGCCATTATGTGAAAGACTGCCTGCCCACATGATTTCGCTTTGGGCATCATAATTTGATGGGTTTTCTAAGGCAATAGGCCCGTATTTTATCATGACCCGTAAAAGGGCTTCAGATATTTCATCAGTCATTTCATTTGTTTTGTTTTCGTTTGCTTCGGATGTAAAATATCTATCCATGGTATGCATCATAATGTCAGCAACACCACAGGCAATTTGATATTTAGGCAAGGTATACGTGAGTTCGGGGTTCATGATTGCGAAGCAAGGGCGGTTGAAGTCTGTATTAAGTCCACGCTTTTGCCCTGTTTCGGTGTTGGTGATAACGGCAGAATTACTGGTTTCGCTTCCTGCGGCAGAAATGGTTAAAATGACACCAACGGGAAGGGATGCAGAGATGATTTCTTCACGCAACCAAAATTTCCATATATCTGTAGTTGGATTTTTTGTTCCATGGGCAATGGCTTTTGCGGCATCAATAGCAGACCCTCCGCCAATGGCTAGAATAAAATCCGCGCCAAAATCTATTGCGGCTTTAATGCCTTCACGGGCAAAAGACAGGTGGGGGTTAGGGGTTGCACCGCCATGTTTTAAAATAGCAATGCCTTCGGCAGTGAGATTATCTGCTATTTTGTCTAAAAGCCCAGATTTTACGATACTGCCTTTGCCAAAGACCAGCAAGACTTTTGTACCACCATATTTTTTTATCAAGGCGGCGGCTTGTGCTTCTGCACCTTTGCCAAAAATGATTTCTGTCGGGGTATACTGTACGAACGCTTGCATATTAAACACCATCCTTTTTAGGACATTTTACCTGTAAGATGTCCGTATTGCAACTCTACATGATATAATTAAAGGGGTGATACTGAATGAAAAAAACTTATACTGACAAAGCAGATGTTTATGAAGATATATGTAAATTAACGATAAAGAAAAAGAGCATGATATCAAGCCCTGATGATGTTGTGCGTATGGCAGGCCCAAAGGCTGCCCAAATTTTATATAATATTTTTCACATTGGGCCACGGGTGATTTTGCGCAGTGCCTTTGAACTTTTGCGGGCAAACACCATTACACGCATTTTATCTGCGGTGATTTTGCTTGTCCTTGATACTGTAAGTTTAGTACGCAAGCGTATTTCTATAAAGCAGTTTGTAATCAATGTAGGGCTTGCCTTATCTATGACCATAGGTGGAACGGCTGGGTGGATGTTGGGACAAGAAACCGTCGCCGCCATTCTTATTCAAAACGCTTTATTGGGTATTTTGATAAGCTTAATAGGGGCGGGCATTTTTGGTGCAGGGCTTGGAATGCTTTGGGAAAAGATAATTGGCTTGTTTTTAAAGGATGATACCCATGATATGATGGAGATTCTTAATCAAGAATTTGTAAAACTTTCACGGGAACACATGCTGACGGAGAAAGAAATTGAGACCCTTAAAGAAACCATTGCAATCAATCAAAAAATTATGCGTGATATCTATGTACAACATAACCGTCAACATTATGTCCATTGTATGTTAGAGCCATATATCATGGAGATAGTGAACGCTCGTGATAGAATTTGTAATTAAACAAAGAAGCGTTTAATTTTCTTGTCGGGCAAGTTATGAAAAGACTTGCAGGAAAAGCAGACCCCAGCATGGTGAATAGTATGCTCGTCAAGCACCTTGACGAAATTTAAGCCAATCTTACACCCGAAAGGCGGTATTGCCTTTCGGGTGTCTTTGAACAAGTGCAAAAACTCAATATTGAAAACAACATTAAAATATGCTATGATAGATTTTGAATTGTTCGATTGTGAAGAAGTACATTCCGAGTTTCAAGTGTTGGAAGTTAAAAGGCACACACCGCTAACAGACAAATGCGGTCTGCATTTCTTTGAACTTCCAAAAATGAAAGATGTGGAATCAATAGACCCCAAAAGTGAAAAGGATTTGTAGCTTGCATTATTTAACGCAGAAACCGAGGAAGAATTAGAGGAGTTGACCAAAAACGGAGGTGACGTAATGGGCGAAGCAATTAAAGCATACCGTGGCGTTACTGCCACAGAAGAATTTAGGAGTTTAGAATGGCTGAAGGCTAAGACCCGCCATGATGAATCAAATGCTTTGAATACTGCAAGAAAGAAGGGTGCAGAAGCAGAGCGAGCGAAATTACAAAGTGTGATTGATGAAAAAGATGCTCGAATTGCCGAACTCGAAGCCCAATTAAAAAAACAGCAATGAGGATAACCCCAAAACCCGACAAGTAGGCGTTCATTTCCTTGTGGCTTTTGTGTTAGCAAGTCTAGTTTAAATTGTTCCTCTGCTTCATCTAATTTGCTGTAAATTTCTAATAGAGCCATGTTGCGCTCGTATGTGTCAATACTCATTATTACGTCTATATTAGCAACTTAAAAAATAGCTTTATATCTTACTATCATCACTTGCAATTAAACAGAAAACGCCCCAAGATGTAGAAAATGCTTTTCTATCTTGGGGCGTTTATGTTTTCATTTGTTATTTTCATGGGATACTGCTTCACTACCACTAAGATTTAAAGCTTCTGCCCATAGAGAATCTGTATATATCCTTGCAACTACATGGATTATGATTATATAATATAAGAAGAGCGGTTATGAACATTGGTATAAAGAAATTTATTTGGGAGGTGGCAAAAATGACAAAAGCATTAGAAATTGCAAGCAGATACTTTATAAATGAGTTAAGACCCGATACACTAAAATTGCAAAAGTTATTATACTTTGCACAAGGCATATCTTTTTGTATGCATGATGAAGAACTGTTTAGTGAACAATTTGAGGCATGGGTACATGGCCCAGTTGTTCCAGTTGTTTATCATAAATATAAGTCATATGGCTACAACCCTATTGATATAACATATTGCCTTGACGGTATGACGGATGTACAAAAAGAAATTTTAGAGCAAGTGAAAGATACTTACGGTAAATACGATGGTAAGTACCTTGAGAATTTAACCCATGCGCAAGACCCATGGATTTATGCGCGTAGTGGACTAGACCCTGATGGACGAACTGACAAGGTTATTCCCAAAGAAATCATAGCTGATTACTTCATAGGGCTTATGTTCCAGCCTAAGTTGGAGGAATGGGCATGATTTTGGAGATTTGGTACTATAAGGCTACGTTGCCTAATGACACAGGCTACAAGGCACGTCCTGTACTTGTCATTGGTAATGATAGCGAAAATAATCTTAGTATCGTGGATATTCATTATTGTATGGTTTCTTCTTCGTCATCAGTGGGTAAATATGATGTTGAAATCAGTGAAAAGCAAGCAAAGGAACTAGGTTTAACCCGTGCGTCAGTAATAAAAACGACCAAGCTTTATACAGGTTCTCAGCGACTTCTTGAAAGAAAAGTGTGTGACCTTCCTGATGATTTGAAGGCTATATTCTCAAAAAATTACAAGGCTTATCAAAATACTATTTTTGCAAACTTTGATTAAAAGAACAAACTTGCTGTAGATTTTTAATAGAGCCGTGTTGCGCTCTATGCTATTGTTAAAACCTTGATGAATAGGCGTTGATAACTATGGCAACCACAAATCTAAATGTCCGTATTGATGCAGACTTAAAAAAGCAGTCAGAGGAAATTTTTAACGAATTAGGGCTAAATATGTCTACAGCCCTTACCATGTTTTTACGTCAAGCAGTACGTTCAAGAGGTATTCCTTTTGAATTGCGGTTAAATATCCCCAACGAGGAAACCCTTTCGGCGATTCAAGATGTAAACTTGGGGCGCAACATGAGCAGACCGTTTCATAGCGTTAAGGAACTGATGGAGGATTTAGATGCTGACGATTAGATACTCCGCACGTTTCAAAAAAGACTACAGAGCAATCAAAAAGCAACGATAGACCATTCGATGAAACACTTGCAATTCAACAGAAAAACGCCCCAAGGTGTAGAAAATGCTTTTCTACCTTGGGGCGTTTTTGTTTTCATTTGTTATTTTCATCAAGTAATAAAGACAAATAATTTCTTTTGCCGTGAATAATCCGCATGATATAAACGCATTCATTGCGCAGGGTGTAAAACAGCAGATAATCACCAACTATCGCCACTCTATACCCTCTGTTTCGTAGCTTTTTATTACGTATAAGCGGTGTTGATTCTGGATAATTTGAAAGTTGTTGCGATAAGTGTTCTAACCCATCTATAAACTCATTGGCGGCGTTTATACTGTGTTCAAGCAGATAGTCAACTATTTCGTTTAAGTCGTCTTCGGCTATTGGAAGATAACGAATATCATAATTCTGCACTTATACGCCCCTGTAAACTACTTGTCATTTCCTTGTGGCTTTTGGTTGGCAAGTCTAGTTTAAATTGTTCCTCTGCTTCATCTAATTTGCTGTAGATTTCTAATAAAGCCATGTTTCGCTCGTATGTGTCAATACTCATTATTACCAAGTCACTATAACCGTTTTTAGTTATAAATACAGGGGCTTTTATCTCGTGGCATAGTTTAGAAATGTTGGTTGTATTTTTTAATTCGGTAATGGGTCTAATCGTCGGAACTGTTGACATGGTTTTTCCTCCTTTTTTAAGTCAATATTACGTGATTATTATGCCATAATTACGTCTATATTAGCAACTTAAAAAATAGCCTTATATCTTACTATCATCACTTGCAATTAAACAGAAAACGCCCCAAGATGTAGAAAATGCTTTTCTACCTTGGGGCGTTGTTGTTTTCATTCGTTATTTTCATCGGGTACGGCTTCACTGCCGCTAAGATTTAAAGCTTCTGCGCATAGGGAAACAGATTTCATAAATAGTTCCTTCTGTGCTTTTGTTGCCCTTGATGTATAGGCTTTAAAGCGGGAGACATAGATGTCTTCATCTTCTGGCTTCGCGCTGTCGTTTCCAAGAATGTAGTCTACACTTACATTTAGGGCTTTAGAAAGTCTTTTTAGTTTAACCGACGAAACACCGCAATCGCCGCGCTCAACGGCATTTATTGTTGTTTCTTCCATTCCTGTCAAATCGGCTAGTTCAAGTACTGATAGTTTTAACTCCCTACGCCTTTTACCTATTTGATACCCTTGTAGTGTGTTCATCAAGTCAGTGGTTAAATCTTCTTCCATAAAGTTTAGATATTCAACGATATCTGCCTTTGCATTTTTATACCGTTTAGTCTCTTTAAGTTTACGCAGGGTGGTTAAGCCCTTTCTAATCAGTTCCATATTGTTGTCATAAATGCCTTTTCTGACTTTTAATACGTGCTGTTGTGGTCGTTCTCTTTTAACACATATATCCATAGCATAGTCATAACATTGGGAGAATTTAGCGTTTAACGTTGTATTGCTTATGGATGGTTCAAGGTATTTAGTGCGCAAAATCCTCATAGTCATGTTAAAGTGTAATGCAGTACGAATTTGTAAATATTTGTCATCATTATAATTTTCTAATGCATTTAGTGCCTTTCCAAAAAATACCCATGATTCATCAAAGACGAAACGATACGTAATAAGTATAGACATGCAGTAAAGATGGAGGTACTCCCATTTTGGAATGGACTTCAACGCTTCAAAAGCTGGCGTTGCAGTTGCACAACAGACTTCAAAACTTTGTTGGTCATTGTCAGCTTTTACAGTTTTCAGTGTACTTAAAATAAGCGTTAGTTCTAAATCTGGTGGTTTTTTATCCATATATGTTTCAATCTTGATTATAAATTTTCTTAAACCTGATTTTGAAACAAAAGTAAATACAAGAAACTCCTGTATCAAAGATTCTTTTGTTATTTCTGGCTTCATCAATAACATCTCCTATCGTTCAAAAAGGCCCAGTATTATTTAGTTTATAATATTACTAAAATTCGCATGGAGGTTCAGGCCCACTAAAAGGCATAATTACCATAAAATCAGATTCGCTAAACATCAATGCAAATATAAAACTAAAGAACATGTTAACCACACTCGTTTCTTATAATTTAGGGATTATAATATTATTAAAAACCACATGGAGGTTCTCCACCACTAAACGGTATAATTGGAACAGGATTAAAGTCTTTAAACATCAATGCAAATATAAAGCTAAAGAACATATTAACCACACTCGTTTCTTAAACTTTGTCTTATATTGCAATAATAGCAAATAGAATAATATAATGCAAGTATCAATCGTATTCACAATGTCATTAACACAACTTGAATTTGATTGAAAAACATATATAATGTTTGTTAGTGGGATACACATGTGAATAGTTACAAAAGGTCACATATCTCCATTAAAAATATATTTTAGAGAGAAGGCGCGCACGTGGGTATTATGTCACCAGGAGAGTGGGCACGGATTGAAGATGAATCTGATGAAGCAAACAATGTGCCCCTAGAAAGTAAGCTAAACAAAGAATGCAAGTTACATCTACCCTCAAGGCTCTATAACCAATGGGGCTGGAAACGATGGAGCAAGGCTAAGGCAGTAGTCGTTGATAATTCTAATACAATTGAGTTAGTGGCAGACGACAATGGAGACATGGAAATTGGTCATTGGGAACCAGCAACACTGGATAAAAAATTCCTTGATGTACTCAATTGTCAAGCAGGTGATACAATAGTATTTGAACGGTCAGGGACTAGATTATTTTTAAAGAAGAAATAATGGGCGCATAACACACTAAGACGTGAAAAATATTTCTTCATGTCTTAGTGTGTTTTTTCTAGTAAAAAATTTCATCATTAGTACTTAAAAGATTGCAGGAGGTCTTATTATGAAAATCAATAGTACACCGTTAAAACAATGGCGTGAGGAAGCCAATTTAAGCCAAACGGACATAGCCGAAAAATTGAATATATCACAGCAAAAAGTATCCAAAATTGAAAAAGGATATAAGGATGTAACTATTTGGGAGTTCGCGTCAATCGCACAAGTAGTAGGACAACCCACAGAAAATTTTTGGATGCTTTATTTAGACACAGACGAATATGAAGCCTATCGAAAATATCGTGAACTTAATCTCCTATTACGCAGTAATTCCCGACTTGATGAAGCAAGAAAGTTTCTACCATATTTTGAAAAAACAAAGCTCGCAAAAGAACCTTTTATCAAACAGTTTATCGCTTATGCACATGTTGTTACAAACGAAGACCTAACAGCAGAACAAGCTATCATTGACCTTGAAAAAATTATCAAAATGACAATGAAAGACTATAATGAAACCGAAGTAATCAACAAGCGAATGACATATCATGAGATTCTCATTGTTACTGAAATTGCATTTAAGTTATACGATTTAAAAGAATACGATAGAAGTATTGAATTGATAAAAGCAATACTTAAAGGTAGAGAAAATGCTAAAACTACAGAGGATGACAGGCGAATCTTATTCCCCTCTTTAACGTATACCTTGGCAGGATTTCTTAGAAAAGCTGGAAGAATAGAAGAAGCTTTAAGCACCTCTTTTGAAGCACTTAAATTAGAAAAAAAATATAGCACCTATGGCAATACCCCTTGGCTACATTATAATATCGCTTGCTGTCAGCGCATTTTAAAAGAGGAAGTGTATGTATACAAAAGTCATCTTGAGCAAGCATATTATTGCGCACGCGCCCATGGTGATAATGAAAGTGCCGCAATAATAAAAAAAGATGCCGAAGAAAATTTCGGCATCTTAATACAATAATCTTATTTAATTAACAGGACGAATAGTTGGACAATCACAATCAAATGGTATTGATTCAATATAGCTTGTGTCAGCACTCACAACCGCTGGGCTTGTCCACAACAACCCCATTGCCAACATTGCACCAACAGCAAGTGTTAACATCCTAGAAACAATACGACTTTTTCTTATCATGTTTAAACATCTCCCTTGACTATATTTTGCTTTAAGCATATCAATATTCGACATCCTATGCTACACCTATTTTGATGTAAAAATTATTTGTTTTTACATCAAAATAGGTGTAGCTTTTTTATTTTTAGTCACTTATACTTTTAGCATAATCAACCAGCGAAACCCAAAGAACAGTGGGTATTTATTTTCAAGGAGGAATTTAATGACAGCGTCAAAGCAACTTTTAATAAGTAAATATACTTTGTTTATCCCCCGTGATGATGGTACATATGTTGTAGCAAACACTTTAAGTGGTGCCATATTGCATATAGATGAACAACCCTTTTTAGACAAGCTTAAAAAATTTCTTGATAAAGATAGTCATTATGTTTTTGATTATGATAAAGATGACGAAATGCACCAAGTTTTTTATGAACACGGTATTTTTGCGGAAACTGGTGTCAATGAGTATGAAATGGCATTGTATCAATACGAGCAAACTATTCTAAAATCAAATGTTCTAAGTCTCACGCTTTTGCCTACACGTCAATGTAATTTTCGCTGTGTGTACTGTTATGAAGATTTACAAGATAAGTATATGACTGACAGTGTGTATAGAAATTTATTAACCTATATAGACAAGTCTCTTGAAAAGAATTTACATTCTGCGGTTCAAATTAACCTTTTTGGCGGAGAGCCTTTTTTACCATTCGATAAGGTTATCGCTTTCTTAAAGCAAGCTAAGGAAATATGTAAAAATCATGATGTTCCTTTTACCGCTAGTGCTACTACAAACTTCTCCCTTGTAACACCTGAACGATTTGACGCGCTTGCCACAGTTAATTGCGAGTTTTTTCAAATCACTTTAGATGGTCTGGCTCTTACTCATGATGCCCGAAAATGCAAAGCAGATGGCAGTCCATCTTTTGAAACGATTGTTTCTAATTTACTGTACGCAAAAAGTACCGGCCACGATTTTAAAATTACTATACGCTCTAATTTTGATGAAGAAATGACAACACATGCTAAAGATTTTTATAGTTTTATTAAAGAAAATTTCAATGACCCTCGTTTCAGCGTAAGTTATATCAATATGCAAAAATGGGGCGGACAAAATGATAGCAACCTTAATATATTAACCAATGAAAATCTTGTTGAGTCTAAAATTCAAATTGCAAAAATTGTAGCAAGTCTGGAGTTAAAGAATGAAATGAAAAATGTATTTTCTCAACCATTTCATAGTTTGTGCTACGCGTCAAAACCCAATATGTTTATCATAGACTACGATGGAGCAATTTTAAAATGCACATTAAAATTGGATGATGATTTTAACAAAATCGGACAAGTTGAAGAAGAGGGTGTATTTAATATTCTTCATCAAAAACATGCGCCATGGGTAGTTCGATATAACTTTTTAAATGACAAATGCGAGGAATGTAATATATTGCCGATTTGCTTCGGTGGTCTATGCCCACTTGGTAAAGTACAGGGAAAACAACAGGAGTGCAATAAAAAAGAACAGCAAGCCAATGTATATAACCAATTCAAATATTCTGTTGGTATGTAGGGGAACTCTTCCTCATTGCATATATAAAGTACACAGCATTTATTAAAAAAGCAAAGGAGGTGTACGTATGAAAATTATCAGAGAAAGTTTTGACCAAGGGTTCAATCCTTTACACAACACAGGATGTCCTTGTGAAGGAGCCGAAAATGTAGGATGTAAGGCGTAAGTTTATCTTGTAAGAACAAAAGACGTTTGTGCATAATCACATCGTCTTTTTGTTCTTGTTAATGAAAGAAGGATGGTATCATGCTGAAAAATAATAAGAAAACAAAAAAGGAAAAGTATTTAAACTTTGCATGGTTTTTTACTAAGGGTGTAAGACATCTATTGCTCATTAAAACCCTCTTTGTAATGTTAATATCAACAGGTGCTTTTATTATGATACATGCCACTATAAATTTAGTGGATGTAACGCTGGGTGGAGTCGAAGGTAGTATTGGGTATTCTGCCATACTCATAGCTATTGGTGTTAGTTTCATTTGTATAGGTATATATGTCAGAGATTATGTAGGACATATTGTTTTCATCAGAATGCAGGTTAGTTTAAGAGAATATATACTAAGAAAATTTTTCAGCCGCAAATATAAAGATATGCAAAACAAGCATTCCGCAGAGCTTATGACATTAACAACGGATGACACCCAAAAAACAATTTCACTTTTTGATTTTTTATCAGAGAGTTTTGTGTGGAATACGCTTATGGTTTTGGGTTCTGTCATTATGATGTTTTTCATAAATTGGCAATTGTCAGCGATTATTGCAGCTACGCTTCCAATTGCATATTTAATTATGAATGGATTTGCACCTGTAATAGAGCGGAGAGCAAAGGAGTTGACGAAAGCAGAGGAAAGTGTACGCAAAAATATGCATGAAGGATTTTCAAAAGCATTTCTTTTTAGAGCATTTTTCATGATTGATAAACTGGCTGCTAAACACAGGAGTTTGAACATTATAAAAGAGAAAGCATCTATAAAACGCGCCAAAGTTGGTGCATATCATGCCCAAGTCAACAATGTATATAATGAACTATTAACATTCACTGTATATGCTTTGGGTGGTTTTTTTGTTATGAGAGAAATGCTAACCGTAGGTGAAGTGTTGGCTATCATGGCTTTGCGCGGCAATTTATACCGTCCTGTCTTATCTCTAAACCAGTATATAACGCTATTTTCCGAAGCAAAAGCAGGTGTATCCCGCATCATTTCTGTTACCCATTTGCCAGATGAAACTTCATATCCAAATACACCTATCAACAAAGTTTCAAAACTTGCGATAGAAGATGTATCCTTTTCATATCAAGACGAATACAACAATGATGATGCCGTATTGCGTGATGTTTCCCTTAGTTTTTTACCAGGTAAAATTACAGCCATTACAGGTGAAAGCGGTAGCGGAAAAAGCACCCTGTCAAAAATTATTATGGGCTTTTATACACCTCATAAAGGTACAGTTAAACTTAAAGACACAGAAGATTGCTTTACGCAAAATATTTTACCTCATGTGGCATATGTCCCCCCCACAGACTATGTATTTAGTGGAAGTATAACAGAAAACATATGTATGACACATGATGTGAATGAATCCACTATGAAAAAAGCCGCAATTGCGGCGGGTATACATGAATTTATCACAACCTTGCCAGAGGGATATGACACTATCATTGGCGAAGGGGCAACAGAGTTATCCAGTGGTCAAGGGCAACGTGTCGCCATAGCCCGCGCATTATACCAAGATAGCCCTGTAATCATTTTTGACGAACCTACATCAAATCTTGATAAAGATAGTATTGTCATTTTACACAAAGAGATAAAACGACTTTCACAAAGCAAAATTTGTATTGTTATTACCCATGACAAAGCCACTATGGACATTTGCGATGAGGTATATGTAGTGGAGGATAAAGGAGTGCATTTAAGTTAAAAAAAGGATATTCTCAAGGTTGTCCTGTGTCCAGCAATAAAATAATATTAAACATTAGCCAGCTATCATATTTTTTGGGAGGATATCATGAGTTCAAAAAAATCACACTTGCATTTTATCATTGTTGTTATTTTCGCTATTTTTACTGCGGTGACATCAGTGGCTACAGCATTTTTGCTTGGCTCACTAATGGACGCGGCGGTTACACAAGACCTTTCTGCACTTATTTTCACGGTTGCACTGATTATAGGCATATGGCCTGTAGACTTTATTATGAATCTTATTGCAGTACGTTTTAGAATAAGTTATGTAAGTGAAATGCTTTTTTTATCAAAACGGCAACGTATGAACTTTCTTTTTGGTCGCCGTTTAAAAACCCCTATTGATGATAGCAATAAAGATTTAAGTTTTTTTACAGCAGACATTGATGTATTAAGGAATAATTATTATACGCATAAAGCCTTGGCCGCCGCACGTATAGCACGTATTGTGCTTTCTTTAGGTGCTATGATTTGGATAAGCCCTTGGTTGACACTTGCTATTTTGGGTGCTGTTTTGCTATTTTCTTTTATCACTGCCCCTTTTAGCAAAGGCATGAATAAACGTACCAAAGCTTATTCAAACGAAACTTCAAAATATGTAGATGTTGCACGTGATTGCATACAAGGTCAAAGAGATATCATAGCCTATGACAAGCAAGATGTCTTTTTAAAAAGACATGAACAAGCCAATGCAGTTGTTGAAAAGGCTCGCATGAAAGCGTTATTTTTTGAAGCTATAGCAAATCTTGTCGGACGCTATTCAAATTTTGCTTTATTTTTTACTACTATTGGACTAGGTTCTTATTTTGTCATTACTGGAGATATAGCCATGGGCGCGCTTATCACAGTTTCAAACCTTATGCAAAATGTAGGACACCCTACCATGGAGTTTATAGAAGGATTAAACGGAATGCGCTCTGCAAAAGGCTTGCTGGAAAAAGCAAATGAAAAAAATCCCCAAGAACCACCCAAAGTACCGAAAGCTACCTTTGAACATAATATTGAAATCAAAGGGCTAGGATTAAAATACGATGAAGATACTTATGTAGTGAAAAATTTAAACCTTCACTTTAAAAAAGGCGGTAAATATGCCATCTTTGCACCATCTGGATATGGAAAAACCAGCATTGCCCGCGCCCTTGCTTTAGAGTTTATGGCGTTTGATGGTAGCATAACCATTGATGGAGAAGATATTAGAGATGTTGATACTGGAGACTATAACCGCATTTTGCGATATGTTCGCCAAGACCCTTATCTCTTTAACGATACAGCACTTAACAATCTAACATTTCTTGAAGAACGCCCTGAACAAACTAAACTTGACCGCGTGTTGTCAATAACTAGAGCATCCAAATTTCTTTCAAGTGAAGAAGATTTAACACGTCCCATTTCCAACACATCAGGTTTGTCTGGTGGAGAAAAACAACGCATTGTACTTGCACGTGCTTTATTGCACAACCCCCAAATTTTGATTATGGATGAAATAACATCTGGCATTGACTTGGAAACCTCTTGTAAAATCCTTTCAGATTTGTTTACGGACAAAAACTTAACATGCATTGTTATAACCCATGAAAACGATGAGCGATTCCAATGTCTATTTGATGAAATTGTAAGACTAGATAAAATTGCATAAAAAAAGGGACGGTTTTGTTGATAAAACAAACCGTCCCTTTTTACTATTTCCAACTAGCCCATATTTCTGGTTGATAGCCTATGGTGGCTTTTTTTCCATTGCGGACTATTGGGGTTTTAAACATACTTGGGTTTTCTTGCAGGCGTTCTTCTGCATCTGATTTGTCGGCTAGGTATTTTATAAATTGGGATTCATACGCTTTGGACTTTTCATCTATTAACGCGTCCATACCGCCTACTGCATTTTTTACACTTTGATATTCGCCCTTACTTAGTCCATATTTTCCAATATCCTTATAGTGATATTCCATGCGGCGTTCTTTAAAGTATCGTTCTGCTTTTTTCGTTTCAAAGCACTTGGCTTTGCCGAAAATTTGGATACTCATGGTTTAGTAATTTCTTGCACTCACCGCAAAATATGACCTTGGGTGGTCGCATACTGGGCAAATACCTGTAACGCTTTGTCCATGATGACGATGACCACAATTGCCGCATTCCCATTCTACATCATTATCTTTTTTAAAGACTTTGTTTTCTTCAACATTTTTTAGCAAAGCATTATAGCGTTCTTCATGTTCTTTTTCGATTGCGCCCACCATTTCAAAACGGTTTGCTATTTCTTCAAAGCCTTCTTCACGGGCTTCTTTTGCAAACTGTGCATACATGTCCGTCCACTCATAGTGTTCACCTGCGGCGGCATCTTTTAAATTGGCAACGGTGTCAGGCACTTCTCCGTCATGAAGATATTTAAACCATAGTTTTGCGTGTTCTTTTTCATTGTCAGCCGTGTCATTGAAAATTCTTGCAATTTGCTCATACCCATCTTTTTTTGCACGGGCGGCATAATAGGTGTACTTATTGCGGGCTTGGGATTCCCCCGCAAAGGCAGCCATTAAATTGGCTTCTGTTCTTGAACCTTTTAAATCTGGCATAGTAAATCTATCCTCTCATTTATATATTTTGACAGCTTCGGCAAAATCTAAAACCGCTCTGTCATAAATAGCTTTTGTTTGGGGAACAAGGCGGCAAGCTCCTTATACGCACCAAGTATTGTTGTGCAGGGTTTGTACATAGATTCTTCTGGGGTGAGATAACCTGTGGTCAATTGTGTCAGGGTTTGAATGGTGGTGGATAGGTCGGCAGAGACGACACTTTGTAGTTTTTTTGCCACTAATTTTCCACTTTCCCATTCAACAATATACGCACCAGAATTACTTTTCCAGAAACTATCTTCTACATTGATAGTAATTTTTCCACTGCCTTCAGGCACATGAAGGGTTGACAAGGCAGCTTGTACATCCATAATGCGATTCATTCCACTGCTGTTTATCTGCCAATCTATTTTATAAAGTTCTGGAAATAATGCGTGAATGTTTACATCACAGGGAAGCATCCATTTTACATGTGAAAACTCTGCACCCATGTTTGACAAAAATCCAAAAATATCACCCAAGGCTTCTGGTGTTTTCCAACAGCATTCTTTAATAACCAGACGATTACCCTCAAGGCTCTTTTCTGCATCATATAAGATGTAAGCATCCGAACCAAGGTATGTGAACTGCAACTTGTGGTATGGGTCACGGTTTAAGATTTTTTTCCAATTATCTTCACTGCGCACAATGGATAAATTGCGGCATTGGGCAAAACCCTCATATATTTCTGCAAAAGGCTTGGTAGAATGACCTTGTGTATACGCTTCAAACTGTGCGCCATTACGATATGAAGCAAATGCATCTATAGGAATACTAACCATTTGCACAGGATGACACATTTCATATCCAAGTTTACGATAATACACATAGGAAAACGGAAACAAAAACGAGAACATTTGCCCTGCATCAATCATCTCTGAAAATGCGGCTCTAAAAATTTCACGGACAAAACCTTTGCCGCGGGCTTCTGGCAAAGTAACAACATTGCCAATGCCACCCATTTTTACATGCTGGTCGTTTACGCGCATAGTATATGGCAAAATTGTTAATGCAGATTGTAACTGCCCGCCATCATCAAACGCACCAAAACTCACATTTTCATCACCATCATGTTGTGCTTCTTCAAGGGGCCTGCGTGGGATATCAAAAAAAACTTTTTGGCAAATTCCCTCGTGTTGAGAAAACTCTTCTTTTATTAATTTGCGTATGTTCACAAGTGACCTCCATTCTAAGGGTTTATCCATTACTTTCTAACTTTTGTATTATAACGGTTTTTAGTAAAAAAGCAAAGTGCAAAATGCACCTTGCTTTTTTTATATCAACAGGGGTTGAACTTGCCGCCCTTTTAAAGCTTCTTGTACTGCGGGAATCACATGTTCTTTGCTAAAAACCATAGAGCGGGGTTTTCCCATTGCATCATCTTGCCCAAAGGGGATAAAGTAAATATTTCTTGAGGCGAGTAAATGCCCTATATTTTTCGCACCCATGCCCAGTGCATCGTTGCTGGATATGCCAATGACAACTGGACTGCCATTGCGCAAGTGGGATTTGACTGCCATGGTTGTAGGGGTGTCTGTAATGCCTGCGGCGAGTTTTGCCATTGTGTTTCCTGTGGCAGGTAAAACGATAAGTGCGTCTAACAGTTTTTTAGGCCCAATGGGTTCAGCCTCGGGAATGGTGCGAATGAGTGGATTGGGGCTTAGTTTTTCCAGTTTTTCTCTAAAGTCCTCAGCTGTGCCGAATTTTGTATCCATTTCATTGGTAGCAGGGGATAGTATAAATGTGAGTATCGCGCCTTCGCCCACAAGGGCTTCCATCACTTCAAGGGCGGCATCAAACATGCAAAATGACCCTGTAATTGCAATGCCTATACGTTTTCCTTTAAGCATTCTAAGTCCTCCAATTCCGAAATGATTTGATTCACTGTGTTAAAAATATATTCAGCAGTGGTTATAGGTGCAATTTTTCCGGGTAAAGAGTTTGTAAATAGGACTTTTAACCCAAGATTGCGGCTTACAGACCCATCAATACCTCCCGGGGAAGATGCCAAGTCAATAATTAAGGTAGACTCGCGAATGCGTGGTAAGTTGGTTTCATCCAATAAAATTGTAGGCACTGTGTTAAAAATAATATCCATTTTGTGAAGACAGGTGTTCATGTCTTTAAAAAATACGACTTTGTGTCCTGCACTTTTTGCCTGCGCCGCCGCGTGGGATGTGTTGACAATCGCAGTGACTTTCGCGCCTATCCCTGCAAGCATTTTGCACAATACTGCGCCTATGCGCCCATAACCTATAACCATCATATGATTACCATGGATGGTTATATCCGTTTCTTCTATCGCAATTTTTATTGCACCTTCGGCAGTTGG
>WRAH01000009.1 GCA_009780315.1 Defluviitaleaceae bacterium | reverse complement strand
GTTTCCCAAATAGAGCTGTCGTATTCATTGGCCATAACAACATTAAAGCCAGCACGAACAAAGCCTAAATCTAGCCCACCAGCACCAGCAAATAAGGAAATTAGCCGTGGTGCATCATTTTTTGTAAAATTATCCATCAATAAACCTCGCTCAAAAAAATAATCATTGCTGTTGCTTTGCTTCTTTTGTTCTTCCATCAATAGGCTTTTTTGCGCCACGAGGTATAACCCATATATGACCAAGCCTTTTAGCGTTATCCACTTGACCTTTTTCACAAAGCAATTGAACTTGGCGTATTTTAACGCCCCATTCGTCAGCGGCTTCTTTCGTTGTCATATAATCCAAAACACACCTCCAACAGATAGTTCAATTATACCACGCTAAAGCGTAATATACAAGTCCAAAATGAAAATTCAAAAATCTTTTTAGCAAAATACTCTTGACATTCTGTTTCAGGAGTGACACCAATATGTATACAGAATCAGCAAAACTTACCTTACGTATGCCTTATGTGGATTCTTTGAAAGAAAAACGGCAAATCCGCAGAAGCCTTATAGATAAGACCCGCAAGAAATTTAATGTTGCCATTGCAGAGGTAGACACCCAAGATGTGCATAGTGTCCTTTCCATTGGTATTGCTGTAGTTTCTGGGGTTGCTTCTCATGCCCGTGATTCTCTTGAAACGATTATTCGTTATTTGGAAGATAATACGGATGTAGATATTGACTTTGAAATTTATTAAAAATAAAGACCTGCGATGGGTCTTTATTTTATTTATCACGAAACATGGCAGAAATATTGTCTTCTGATAGCTTGCTTGTAATCACATCATAATATTCTGGTGTGTGGGGCAAATGACAGTCTGTACATAATTTGATTTTAATATCCTCATGCTCTACCCATGTAAAAATCCCGCCGCAATCTTCGCCTAGAGGATATAGCGGGCAATAGCAGAATAGACAGTTAAATGCGTCCTCATCCCCTTGTGTGTGGCAGGGGAAAAACATACATGATTTGTTGCTGAAAAACCTGTGATTATGTTCCATTATAAAAACCTCCATAAATTTATGTTGACAATCTCTAAGATTAAGTTAATTATAGTATAAGAAGGGTGGTTTTACTATGATTAAAAGAACTTTTACGCAAGAATTTTTATTGTACTCCATGTACTTAGCCCCACGTGGAAACGACCGCTTGATGATGCTTGGCGAAGAGATATCTCACAGGCATTTAAGTATTTATGATAGGCTCATTGGCATTGTAGGGGATGCGGGTTCTGGAAAGTCATCTCTTATTAAAGGAATGTTTCCGGGATTGGAGTTATCCAATCATGACCATGGTATCAATCCAGGAAAAATTATGCAGATTCGTGACCCTATTGACAGCATGGGTGATGCTGTCACATTCCACATGGACATGCGTTTTCAGACAGCCTTTACTCAAATGCATGAAATTGTAACTTTTGTGCGCACGGCATTGGTCAAGGGCAAGCGGGTCATTATTGAGCATTTTGACTTGCTGTATCCATATATGGACATGAATGCAGAAATATTAGTGGGCATTGGTGAGGAAATTATTATTGCCCGCCCAACGGTTTTTGGGCCGTCACCTAAGGATATTTATGATATTGTATATCCGTCGGTCAAGTATCGCAAAATGGCGCATACGGCAGAGGATATTGCCATGCATGTGATTATGAATGAATACAGGATGCCGCGTACATGGGAGACAGATGATGTGCGTAAGGGGTTTGTCATGACATTTAAAAATCCGCCAAACGTAAGAGAGGCGGAACTTATTGCCCTTGAGGCCCGTGTTAAAGAGATTATTGATGAGGACTTACCTGTAAGTTATGCTGATGAAGAGCATATAAAGATAGGTGACAATTTACAAAAATGCGCTGGCCCCCGCATTCATGTGCGCAGTACTGGTGAAGTGGAGAATTTCAGGTTTTTGAAGGAAGTCTTCCATGACCCTATGCGTGGTGAATATTTATTGGTGGGGCTTGTAGGCGAGCAGGATTCTGAAGAGAAACTGAGTAACTTGAATAAGTTGAATGCGTTTTAAAAGGGATATAAATAAAATAGCCATACCTAAAAATAAGTGGTATGGCTATGATGTTAATGATTTCCATGAATAATTTTTTTAATTGTGTTGTTGTATTATTTTGCTTTTGCTTTCTGCTCTCTTTGCCGCATTCCAGAATCCAAAGTTTTTTTGCGAATGCGCAAGTTTTCTGGCGTGATTTCTACCAATTCGTCATCGGCAATAAATTCTAGGCATTGCTCTAGACTAAGAATTTCCGCGGGTACTAGGCGCAGTGCTTCATCTGTGCCTGCGGCTCTTATGTTTAAGAGCTTTTTTTGTTTACAAATGTTTACTTCCATGTCGCCGCGGCGGGCGTTTCGTCCTACCACCATCCCTGCATATACCTTTGTGCCAGGGGTAACAAAAAGTGCGCCCCGCTCTTGGGCGTTAAACATGCCATAAGGTACGGCTTTGCCTGTTTCAAAGGAAATGAGTGAGCCTTGTGGTCTTTCGGCAATGTCTCCTTTATAGGGTGCATAACCATCAAATAAGGTGTTCATGATACCATTCCCTTTTGTGTCTGTTAAAAATTCCGAACGATAGCCGATAAGCCCACGGGCAGGGATACTAAAATCAAGCCGTGTGTATCCGCCTTTTGATGTGGTCATTTGTGTCATTTCTCCACGGCGGCTGCCGAGCTTTTGAATAACTGTGCCTGTAAACTCTTCGGGAACATCAATGGTTACAGTTTCCATTGGTTCGTGACGTTGACCATCTACATCTTTGTACAAAACAGTAGGTTTAGATACTTGAAACTCATAACCTTCGCGGCGCATGGTTTCAATTAAAATAGAGAGATGTAATTCTCCGCGCCCTGATACTTTAAACACTTCTGTACTGTCTGTGTCTTCAATGCGTAAGCTTACGTCTGTGTTGAGTTCTTTGTAAAGTCTTTCGCGCACTTGACGAGAGGTTAAAAATTTGCCTTCCTGTCCCGCAAATGGACTGTTGTTTACCATGAAATTCATGGTCAGTGTTGGCTCTGAAATTTTGCTAAAGGGTAGGGGTATTGGATTGTCTGGGTTACAAAGGGTATCCCCGATTTTTATTTCAGAAATGCCTGCAATAGCAATAATTGCACCAAATTGTGCTTCTGTGACTTCCTCACGGTCTAGCCCTGAATATTCATATAGTTTTGAAATTTTAACATTTTTTTTCTTGTCTGGTTCGTGAATGTTCACAATGGCCATATTGTCATTGATACGGGCTGTGCCGTTAATGACTCTTCCCACGCCAATTCTGCCAAGATACGCACTGTAGTCTATATTGTAAATTAAAATTTGTGCGTCCGCAGTAGCATCGCCAGCTGGGGTAGGAATGTGACTAATCAAAGTGTCAAAGAGTGGTGCCATGCCAAGCCCTTGGTCTGTTTGCGCTTTGGCCGCCCAGCCTTTTTTTGCAGATGCAAAAATAAATGGCGAATCCAGTTGGGCTTCTGACGCTTCAAGTTCCATAAACAGTTCTAGCACTTCGTCAACCACTTCATCAGGACGTGCTTCTGGTCTGTCCACTTTGTTTACACAAACGACAACGGGTAATTCCAAGTCTAATGCATTTTTTAATACGAATTTGGTTTGTGGCATTGGGCCTTCAAAAGCATCTACGACCAGTACAACGCCGTCAACCATTTTTAAAACCCGTTCAACTTCTCCGCCAAAGTCTGCATGACCAGGGGTATCTACAATGTTGATTTTTGTATCATTGTAAACTACAGATGTATTTTTGGCTAAAATGGTTATTCCACGTTCACGCTCTAAGTCTCCAGAGTCCATGACACGTTCTGCTACAGCTTGGTTTTGTCTAAATGCTCCGCTTTGCCACAGTAATTGGTCTACTAAAGTTGTTTTTCCATGGTCTACATGGGCTATGATTGCAACATTTCTTACACTTCTATCCATTCTATCTATCCCTTCAACGGTATGACTGATTCTTAGAACAATATAATATACCGCAAAAACGCTTATATGACAAACTTTATTGAACATGTCATACTGTTGTCGTGTTTGATATAGTAGAATATTGGCAAAAAGGATGGTGAATATCTTGAACAAGGATTCAAGTGTAAAAACCCTTAAAGTTTTGAAAACATCAATCATACTGCTTACAATACTTACAATCACTGCAATCGTTGTGGGCTTTTTTGCTTCTGCACAAACAATATTGGCTGAAGGTATTTCTGGCTTATCTGCGGTTGCAACAACGCTAATTGCTATAGGTGTTGTTAAGTTTATAGAAAAACAAAAAAAGAAAAACCACAAAATAGAGCCAATTAAAGGGATAATAAGCTATTGCATTATGATTATTATAAGCATTGTTATCATTGTTGAAGCATTACAAATGATTCTTGTTGGCGGTAATCATGAGATATATGTAATTCCTAGTGTCTTGTTTGGTTTTTTCTATGCCGTGTTTAACATATGCGGGTATAAATATTTGAAATCACTGATGAAAGACAACACCAGTCCAATTGCAACCGCAGAACTTGTTGGGTGGAAATTTAGTGTTTTTACAGGCATTGGTATGACTGCTGGATTTAGCTTTTCTTGGTTGCTGGGCATGACCCCCGCAGCAATGTATACACCATATATCGACCCAATGATGTCTGTTGTACTTATGCTCATTTTTCTTTCAACACCAATAGTTGAAATTAAAAACTGTATAAAAGCACTTTTACAAAAAGAACAAAAAAAGCCACTGGATTAGTTTCACCAGTGGCTTTTTTAATTTTGCAATAAATTTTAACCAAACATATTAACCATGTTCCATTGATTTGATGTGTTACCAAAATCAAAAAAATTATTATTGAAGTTTACAGGTGCGGGTACATTAGCATAATGGTTTGTGTTTTGTGCATTGTTTGCGATACGTTCCACCCGTGCGCCAAAACCACGGTCGTCAAATAATCTTGCAAGACTGCCATTTTCGGCAGAAGCACGAAGACGGTCTTCGTTTATGGCAAGGGCTCCATTGTTTTGTACTTCAATGCCCACCCGTGAAAGCTGACTTGCAAAGGTTCTGTTCATGCCATGAATATCCTCAACAAACCGTCTTGAACCTCGTCCGTCATTGGCATTGGTGTTTCTAAGGGCAGAATTTAAAGCGTTTACCAGTTCTCTTGCTGCGCCAACCATGTTTCCTGCATAGCGTCCAAAGGTAATATTGGCTTCGCCTTCTCCTGTAAGGGTTGCAATGACTCCAGCGGCAATATTGATTTCATTTGATGTGGAAGTTCTTTCTTCCCCTCCATTGATGGTAAACCTTGCATCTCTGGCTTGTTGGTTGGCAGTGGTAACACCCATTGCGGCGGCAAGACCACCAGTGGTGTCGGTGACGCTAAATCCGTTCCCTGCACCTGTTTGTCCTGTGAGGTTTAAAGTGGTTGTTCGTTCACCTTCAACCATACTTTGCTGGGTAGATGCAGTCACACCAATGTTTGCATTATTGATGGCTCGTGCCATCATTTGCTGTACAGATGTATTGTTATCACTATCAAGTACATTGATAGCAAATGCATGGGTGCGTCCATTGGCTTCCACTTCAAACCTAAACACACCGGAATCAACAGCTCTATCTGTAGATACAAGCCTGTCGCCATGATTGGCTTGGGCTTGGGCAGTTTGCAGTACATTGATGGTGGTATCTTGTGGCGGTTGAGATGCAATTAACCGATTTGCATTCACCTCAACTGTTGCTACATCTGAATCACTTGAGCGTCCTTGTAAAGGATTTTGCCCCCTGTCAGTTAAAACTTCAAGTGCGCCAGCAATAGTATTGCCTGCATTACGGATATTTTGATTGGTAGCGGCAGTATTTTGATTACCAGCGTTACTGCCTGATGTGCTTGGGATATTTGTCCAAGCACTAGGACGACCATGGAATCCCATCATCTGCATTTCGCCTATTGCCATACTACGTATAGTCATTTCAATCTCCCCCTTCTATATTTTATCTAAGTACATGTCTATTGATATACACAACATTATATTCCATCTATAAAATTAAAGCAACCATAATCTGTGAATCCTCTTTTGAGAATTTTCAATAACAGCATAGTTTTTGGAGGGTATCGCAATAATAAGTCATGAGGTGATGCGTGTGATAGCTATTTTAATACGGGCTTCGTTAGGTTTTGTGATATTATTGGTGCTGGTTAGAATTATTGGCAACAAACAATTAGGGCAATTAAATGTGTTTACTTATATTTCTGGCATAGTGATTGGCAGCATGATGGGCGAAATAATCTTGCATGGTAATATAGATTTCTGGCGTGCTATGCTAGGGGTAGCTTTTTGGGTAGGGCTTGTCATTTGTATGGAAATTATAGCATTAAAAAGTATGAAGTTTAGAGCGTTATTTGATGGGCAACCCATTATTCTTATCAAAAAAGGCAAAATAGTATATTCAGCATTAAAAAAAGAACGCTTAAATGTTCATGACCTAACAATGATGTTAAGAACAAATAATACTTTTTCTGTGTCAGAGGTTGATTATGCAATTTTAGAATCTAACGGCGATTTAAGCATTCTAAAAAAACAAGCAAATGCAAAATACCTCCCAACAATTGTTATATCGGAAGGTAAAATTATCATTAAGAATTTAAAAGAGCTAAACTTAACCGAAAGCTGGCTAGATAGTGCCATAAATGAATTAAACATTAAAAGCAAAGAAGAGATTTTATACGCAGAGGTACAGAAAGACGGAAAATTATATGTTCAATGCAAATAATAAAAGATTAAAAAAGACCTGACAGTCATACTGTCAGGTCTTTTAAATAGATTGAAACTATCCTCTAAATGCTTCGTTATCAATGGTTACTCTACCATTATAATAATGCGCGTTGTTAAATCCAAATACTGAATTAAAGAAGTGAACGGGTACAAAAGTTGTTGCATTCACAAGCACGGGGCTTTTTTCAAGTTCAATGGTTAATAAAGTTCCGTCTGCTGTTTCAATTGAAAAATGCGGCTTGTCTATTCGGAATGAAATGACACCTTTTGGACTGGTGATGGTTACTTCTTGATTTGTACCATTCCAGTAAATTTCTTCGCCAAGGTGTTCAATGATTGGACGAAGGGGTACATACATTGAAGATAAAGGTGAGTCTAAATAAGCACTTGCAACATCCATAGGCACAATACTTGGAAGTCCTACACCATTTACAAATACATGGTGCTGGGATAGGTTAACGCTAGGGGTTGCAGAATAACGATTATAGCCATAATTGTAACCGTTATAGTAGTTGTAGCCGTTGTAGTAGTTATAACCATTATGGTAATTGTAATAGTTATAATGGTTATAGTCTACATTAGCATTCACTTGCGGTACATCAGCAGTAATGCGTTCATAAAGAACGATTACGCGTGTTGCTGGAGTGTGAACCGGTGGCGCGTTGCGTCCTTGCATAGCATATTCTACAAGCAACTTACGTCCGATAAGTTCGTTGTGTTCGCCGGTAAAGGCTTCACCAAATCCAGCTTCACCTTGGTTTTGAAAGAAAATTTCAGTGTCTGCACCAATGACTAAGTGCATTTCACCGTCAAGACTGTTCCAGTTTTCATCAAAACGTCCTAGAAAAGTAGATGTGCTACTTTCTTCGTCAACAATGATGATTGCTTTTGCAAGACGGCGGGGTGGATAAATCATGGTGGTTGGTGTATTAAGGTCATAAAAGGCTTTGACAATATCCCCTTTGACTGGTAAATGCTGTGGTATTGCTGTATTCATGTCTACTTGCAGCCAAACTTCGCCTTGCCCAACTTGAATAATGACATATTCAAGGGTACCATCATCATTGTTTTGCAAATCAACAACATGACCTGTTATTGGTGCAAAAATGCTGTGAGGTGTCATAGAGTCTTCTAATTGATAACCGCCAACGTATTCATCATCCGTATACGTGTCGTCTACATATTCATTATCATACGTGTCTGCAAAGACCGTTACAGACATAGCCATCACTGCGGCAATAGCCATAGTTGCTAGAATTTTAAACATCTTCACTAAATATCAACCTCTCTTTTTACTTGTTCCGCACATCATGGAACAATAATATTATCTCCCAAAGCGGGCAAAATAAAGCTACCAAAATTATTTTGTCGTAATGCCTCATACAAAACAATACCAACCGATACAGACAAGTTTAATGAGCGTTCTGCGCCTTTCATTGGGATAGTAATGATATGGTTGTAATATTTTTCTATAACCCATGCTGGCAATCCTTTGGATTCGCTTCCAAAAATCAGAAAATCATCCATTAAAAAATGAACTTCCGCATAGGTTTTTGCACCGCCTGTTTCCACAAGAAAAAAACGTGCTGTAGGATACTTTGCCATGAAATGGTCAAAATTATCATATTCCCACACGTCAATGTGCTTCCAATAGTCCATACCTGCCCGTTTTAAAGATTTCTCATCTAAAAAGAACCCCAGTGGGTGGATAAGATGCAAGCGCGCACCTGTCATAAGGCATGTACGTCCAATAGCCCCTGTGTTATGGGGAATTTCAGGTTCAAAAAGTACAATATTCATTCTAATGAGGGTTACACCCCAAGCCCCCTCGCTCCGCAGCATTGCATAAGCACAACGGATGGATTTATTACATAAATTATACGATTTTATGATTTCCTCGTCAAACTTTGATATACTGACTATATCTTAGACATGAGGAGCGATGAACATTGAAAATCATTGATTTACGTTCAGACACAGTGACACAACCTACGGAAGCAATGCGTGAAGCAATGGCAAAAGCCCCTGTGGGTGATGATGTTTACGAAGACGACCCCACAGTGATTATTTTAGAAAAAATGGCAGCAGATATTACAGGTTTTGAAGGGGCATTATTTATTCCATCAGGCACAATGGCAAATCAACTTGCTGTCATGGCACACACAAAGCGTGGTGATGAAGTCATTTTAGGGCAAAATTCACACATAGTCGCCCACGAAGTAGGGGGCGCGGCAATACTTTCTGGTGTAAGTTACCGTATAGTAAACAACGCCGACCACACGATAAGCGGTGCGGATATTGACGCAAATGTACGCATTGATGATATCCACTATCCAGACACAGGGATGGTGTGTGTAGAAAACCCTTTATCCAATGGAAATGTTGTTTCTATAGAAAAAATGAAAGATGCATATAATGCCGCAAAACGTCATAATTTGCCTGTGCATATGGATGGTGCAAGGCTTTTTAACGCCGCAGTGTACCTTAATGTAGAGCCTGTTGAAATCACCCAGTATTGTGACTCTATTATGTTTTGCCTATCAAAAGGATTGTGTGCGCCCATTGGTTCAATGCTGTGCGGAGACGCTTCCTTTATTAAACGCGTCCGTAAACTTCGCAAACTTTTAGGCGGAGGTATGCGCCAAGTGGGAATCTTAGCGGCTGCGGGTATAATCGCTATAGAAAAAATGACAAAACGCTTACATGAAGACCATAAAAATGCCCAATATCTTTATGACCAATTAAGCAAACTACCTCAAATCACCATCGCTCCAAAACCACCTCAAATCAACATGGTATTCTTTAAAATAGAAACATTAGGATTCAACCATGAAAAATTTGCTGCATATTTACTCCAAAAAGGAATAAAAACCAATTTCGCAGAAAATAACGAATATCGCTTTGTAACACATAATGATGTTTCACCAGAAGACTTGGATTTTGTTTTGAATGAAATGACATCCTATTTAGCATAATAAAAAAGCCGCAAAAGCGGCTTTTTAAATACATATAAATTAAGCGCGGTGTTCCACTCTGTTTTCGTGATGGTTTCCTACATTTGAGTGTCTTCCGAAGAAGCTTAGACAGTAAAGTCCTGCAATTGCAATCAGTGTATATAAAATACGGCTGACGATACCTTCCATGCCACCGAAAACTGTAGCGATTAGGTCAAACCGAAATAGCCCAATAAGCCCCCAGTTAATAGCACCTAAGACAACCAACGCCAGCGCGATGTAGTCCAATACTCGTGAACGCATAAGATTTTCCTCCTTCCGTTCGTTCTGTTTCTAGTATCTCAAAGGAAGAAAAAAATATGCGTGAGCAAAAATTTGTTAAAAATTTTTGAAAATTATGTGTTGGGAAGCTGCATAGGCTCTTGTCTCGTCAAGTCTGCAACCTCTTGAATATTAAACATTTTTGCGTCTAAATCATCAATTTCATTGGCACAACTAAGCAATGCTTTTAACAATGTTTCCGGCATTTGGTCGTTATACTTGTATTTTACCTTATGCTCAAGGGATGCCCAAAAGTCCATGGCTTGTGTACGTAGTTGCAGTTCAACAGGGATATATTCTGTGGTTTCACTCAAGTATACAGGCACCTCAAGTATCATGTGATAACTACGGTATCCAGAAGGTTTTGGGTTGGATACATAGTCTTTTTCACCTATGATTTTAATATCCGGCTGACGTTTAAGAATGGCTACCATTTGAAAAATGTCTCTATTATATGAACATATACAACGTATCCCTGCAATGTCTGTAAGGTTTTTGACAGCACATTCAGATGTAATGTCAAAGCCCCTGCGCTGGAGTTTTTCTGCAATACGTTCTGGAGATTTTAACCGATTTTTAACATGTTCTATTGGATTGTATGACCGTAAATTTGTATAGTATTCAAGCAATATATCAATCCGTGTTCTTACATTCATTAACGCACAGTTGTAAAAAACTAATGCTTCTTTTAATTTTTCAAATTCTTCTGATGAAAATAAAACAGCCAAGATATCACTCCTATTTTACCCTTGGAAGGCTGATGGTTAGTACTGCGCCTTTTTCATTGCCGTTTTCGGCAGTGGCTATGCCCTTGTGCTGGTCAATGATGGACTTTACCATGGATAATCCAATACCAGCCAATCCATTTTTTCCTTTATAAAATCTTTCAAATACATAAGGCAATGCTTCTTTATCAAAGCCTTCCCCATCATCTGTCACACGCAAAATTGCACGGCTTCCTATGGCATAGCATTCTATAGTGATGTCCTGCTTTGCATAGCGTATGGCATTACTAATCAAATTATCCACGGCACGGTCAATACTGCGTTTTGCACATTGAATCATGATGGGTTCATCATCATGTACAAAATTTATGATAATACCTCGATTTTTTGCCACTTGACTTTGGTATTTTACACGTTCTTTAGCAATGGCGCAAAGATTTTCGTTTTCCATAATGGGAGGTGTTAAACTGTCCATACGCGAAATATACAAAATATCGTTTACCATTTCAGTCAAGCGGTCAGTTGCATCTAAAATAGTATCAGCAGAACGATTGATTGGCATAACACCATGTTTAATACCTTCTGCATAGCTTTTAATTGCCATCAAAGGTGTACGAAGTTCGTGAGACACGTTTTGAAAAAAAATTTTCTGGTCATTATCATATCCCGCAAGTTGCCGAGCGGTTTGGTTAAGGCTTTGATTGAGTTCTTCAAACTCTTCATTTCTGAAATGCAAGTCGGTTGGAGAGAAATCCCCACTGCCGATTTTTTTTACAGAATCCCTTAGTAGGCGAAGGGGACGCACCATAGAGTCCGCCAAAAATACAGCAATAATCATGGAAAATACCCAAGTCAGCGTCACAAGCAAAAGTAAAAGCCGATTGACTACAGCCATAAAATGCAGAGAATTTGTGGCATCTAAATAATAGACAGTAAGTACATCATAGTCACACAAAAGTACAAAGAACACATGTCCATCAACACGTAGCCGCCCATCTGCCATTGGATAATCTGCACCCATTGGCAAAGTGGTTCTTAATGCGGAAACAATAGCCTCACGATGGGGTGAATATGAAGTATCATCATGCCAAATAAAAGTATTGACTTCGCTGATTAAAATACGTCCGTCACCACCTAATGTACGCATAACCCAACCTTGACTAGAGATATACGGCAGTGCCAAATCTTTTGCACGAGCCTCTGCCAATGCACTGGCGGCACTGGTGGTTACATATCTGTTGACAGTCAAATTAAATGCAAGCCCTACCGCCGCAAAAGATAAAAACAAAAGCAGCGAAAAAACCGCAATGACATGTGTTTGTAAGTTGTTCAAAAAATTTTTCAGGATGCTCACACTCTATCCCTTATGCACGCGTTCAAAAATTTCCTTTATGCGCTCTAAAATTTTCATGGGGCTGGTTGGTTTTGTATAGAAGTAGTCACACCCCAAATCCATTGCCGTTTGTTGGTCTAGTTCACTATCACGGGCAGTGAGCATGATAACAGGCACTTTGCTTATCTTCCTAAGTTCGCGGCAAACAACAAAGCCGCTTGAACCTGGCGGCATTACCACGTCAAGAATCACTAAGTCCGCCGCTTTTTTGTTAAAAGCGGCTAAGAGTGCGTCTCCGTTATCAAAATCGCATACTTCATACCCATCACTATCTAAAAACGCTTTCAGTGCTTCACGAATGCTGTAATCATCATCAGCAATGTAAATCAGTTTAGTTCTGTCCATCTATACCACTTCCATGTGTATGTTTTTCTTACGTTTCCCATTATAACATATTTGCGGTATAATGTTCAAAATTCATAGAAAATGTCTGGAGGAGTTCCATGGAAATTTTCGTCCCTCATGGGGGAGATTCAGCCCATGTGTTAAAACAAACCACAGAATTATGCATAGCCGCCCATCAAGATGACATAGAAATAATGAGTTATGGCGCAATAGCAAACTGTTATGGTCAGCCGAATCAGCACTTTACAGGTGTAGTGGTCACTGACGGCGGCGGTTCGCCCCGAAGCGGCGTTTACGCAAACTATACAGATGAAGATATGAAAATCATACGTGCAAAAGAACAAAAAAATGCAGCCACAATAGGCCGCTACAATGCACAAATTCTCCTTTCACACAAAAGCAGTGAAGTGAAAGACCCTGGGAATCGCAAAATTGTGGAAGAACTAAAGGAAATCATTGTAACGTGTTCACCAGAAATCTTATACACGCACAATTTAGCAGATAAGCATGATACTCATGTTGCTGTGGCAATGCATGTCATCCGCGCCCTTCGGGAACTCCCCTTAGAAGTACGTCCAAAGAAAATAATATCTATGGAAGTGTGGCGTTCACTGGACTGGCTTTGTGATGAAGATAAATTTGTGCAAGATACTTCAGCATATCCAAATATTGCATCAGCTGTATTGGGTGTATTTGACAGCCAAGTGTCAGGCGGAAAACGTTATGACTTAGCCGCACTGGGCCGTCGTGTGGCTAATGCGACGTTTTTAGCCAGCCACAGCATTGATGAATATGAAAGTGCCAGCGTTGGTCTTGATATCACCAATTTAGTAAATAGTAATAAATCTCCGTCAGACTTTATCTTAGAGTATATCGTAAGCTTTAAAAGCGAGGTTTTAAATAGAATCGCTACCTTTTCTTAGAACTTGACATAATAATAGGTATTGTGCATAATCTTTTATTGGTGTAGTAAAAAATAATATATATATTTAGGAGGAATCATGATGAACGACCAATTTCCACAAGGAATGCCACCAAGTGGCGAACAACCATCACACGGTTTAGCCATTGCTTCATTAGTGCTTGGTATTCTTGGAGGCTCTGTTGTTGCAATTATCTTAGCTGTAATTGCAAAGAAAAATGGTAATACAAGCGGCATAGCGACTGCTGGTCTTGTACTGGGTATCATTGGTACAGTGGGCTGGTTTTTACTTTTTGCATGTGTCGGGTGTGTTGGATGTGTTGCCGCACTTGAGGGGCTATAACAGCACCTACTTACATTTAGCAGTAAACTCAAGAGGGAGTCAGTCAATTGCTCCCTCTTAGTTTTATACTTTGGAAGGTGGCGTACTTTGCAACCATTTATAAATATTTTCGGCAGGGATATTCCTACATATGGTTTGTTGTTGATTTCTGGCGCAGTGATTGGCTGGTTTCTATTTTCATTCCTTGTTAAGAGAAAAAATTTAATAAATTCAAATGATGCAATGTTTGTTTATCTTATTGCAATCTCTGGCGCGGGTATTGGCTCTGTAACATTACGTCCTATTATGAATATCATAGGCGTTATTTTTTCGTGGGAAAATTATCGTGGACGTTCAATCATTGAATTATTCAATTATGTTACTGGTGAGGTTGTGTTTCTTGGTGGGCTTTTAGGCGGGTTGATTGCAGTTGTGCTATTTTGCCGCTATTATAAAATTAGTATACCTATTGTTTTTGATTTAGCCGCACCTGCTGTTGCCATTGGACACAGCATTGGTAGAATAGGTTGTTTATTAGGTGGGTGTTGTTTTGGCATGGAAGTGTCAAGTACACATCCTTTTGCCATTGTGTATCCTACAGTATCTTTGGGTGCGCCTGCTGGTGTGCCTTTGCTTGCAGTCCCTATCATTGAATCTGTTTTTTTATTGATTTTAGCCATTGTTTTGACGGGTGTGTATTTAAAAAGCCATAAGCAAGGTCTTTCTGCCACAGGATATTTGATTTTTTATCCAATCGGGCGTTTTATTTTAGAGTTTTTCCGCGGAGATATTATCCGTGGTACTTATGGATGGTTTACGACTTCTCAATATATTTCTATGGGTTTATTTGTCTTTGGCATTTGTTATTGCTTAATACTCCAAAAGAGGAAGCTTCATGTGTAATATAGGTTTAGTTCTTTCTGGCGGTATGGCTAAGGGTGCGTATCAAATTGGCGCACTAAGAGCCATAGGTGAATTTTTTGACCCATCAGATTTTAAATATGTAAGCTCGGCTTCGGTAGGGGCTTTAAATACATATGTATTTCTTACAAATGCAATGGAAAAAGGTATTGAAATTTGGAGTTCTGTAAGTGGCGGCAATGTGAAAAAATGGGCAACCTCTATATTAAAAAGCGATTTTATGCAACAAGCCGTAAGAAAAATAGCTGCAAGCAGTTCGGCAATATCAAATACATGCTATATTCCACTGGTAAGTATTAAAAAAAGAAAACTCATCTATGTAGACATTGGAAAAGTGCCGCCCCAAGACATAGAGCCATATCTTCAAGCCAGTATTGCTATGCCTGTCTTTAACGCAAGTGTTTTAATTGACGGTGAGTATTTTTATGATGGGGCAATAGTGGACAACATTCCTATTCAACCAATTTTACAACACCCTATTGATTATATCATTTGCATTTACTTTGATGAGCATGATTATATTTTTGAAAATGAGTTGTTGGATAATAAAGTGATTAAAATGAATTTTTCCGACAATAAAATCATTTCAAGTTCTATTTGCATGACAGATGATTCCATTCAATATATGATTGAAGAAGGTTATGCAAGGGCAATGCAAATTTTACAGCAGGTTTTTGCAAGTGGAACAGAAAATCTTGACGCAGTGTATAAACAAATTGAGCAGCTTAATAAAGCAAGTGAAAAAAAGAACTTACGCATTACAGGTGATGTCATCGTAAATAATATGAATCGTGTTGTGAAGAAGTTTATCAATAAAATAGAAATTGTATGAAAGCTGCGATAAAAAGCGGTTTTTAATATTTTTGTAATAATTATGTAACTTTTGCTTGAAAAATTGTTGTCAACATGTTATATTTGGTAAGTAATACATAAAGACAAAACTTCTGTTGAAATAAAGGAGGTGCGTGGTGCAATTTTGGAAAAAATCCCAAGCATCGCGTCCGGCGATAAAAAAGGCTAGTGAACTCATCAATAAAAACTCTCATAAACAGATGAAATATATTTCAATTATGATAGTTCCCTCTAATGCAGTTGAGTCGGTTAAAAGTTTACGTATGCCACGTACAGTATTTCATGGTATAGCCATTGCTATTTTTGTGATAGTGCTTACGATTGCTGGATTATTTTTGAGAAGTCATTATTTTGTTCATGTCATCAGTCAATTTTATGAGGAACTCAGTGAAGCTAGGGATGCATTTGATGAATTTCAAATGGTATTTGCACAAGAAGAAGCCGAACTTCTGGGTACCGTTGCAGAACTTAGTGAACAGCTAAACGAAGAACAAGCACTGGCACAGCAGGAAGTTAATCATCAATTATTACGTCAGCAATATGAATTAGGTGATATTTGGGCGCATATAAACTATCTTGAAAATATGCTTGACAATCTTGAATCAACGCGTCAAGAAACAATTGCACGGCTTAGAACCCGCACCTTTATCCCTGGCGTTGAAGATATACTGCCAGCCCTTGAAGCCGCACAATATGCTTTAATTGAACTTCACACAAGTGAACCTATTGTTGCAGCTGGGCTAATGAGTCTAATTGAACATAGTGAAATTTCTCTTGAGACGGTCATTCACCGCATTGCCATACTCAATGATGAATTGTACGTACAGCGGATATTACATGACAGTATTGAAAGTCATTTGGAAAGCATTGATATTTATTTGCGCAACTTTCCAACGCTTTTTCCTATCAAAGGCGGAGTGATTACATCGCCTTTTGGTTTTCGCAATGACCCATTTGATGGAAGTATCCGACATCATTATGGTGTAGATGTTCCTGCACCTACAGGTACGCCTATTATGGCAGGCGGAGGTGGCATAGTCACTTATGTTGGTTGGCGCAATGGGTTTGGCAATGTTGTTTTTATCGACCATGGGATAGGCATTGTTACACTATACGCCCACAATACTGTCAATTTAGTATATGTTGGGCAAGAAGTATCACGAGGCGATGTTATTGCTTATGTTGGAAGTACAGGGCGTGCCTCTACTCCGCACCTTCATTATGAAGTACATGTCAATGGCAAACCTGTAAATCCAATAAATTTCTTTTTTGAAGGAAATTAACCTTTTACATTTTGGATGGAGGACTTAAATCATGCGTTTAGGAACAGTTTTTAGTATGGTAGGAATTTTGGCTGTGGTGGCTATTGCGGCAGGCGGCGTTTATTTTTTATATTTTAGAAGTGATGTTGAAGAAATGGGGGATGTGGTATTGGCAACAACGGTGGATACTTTGCCTGAACCCACTCCTATGCCTACGCCAAATCCCACCCCTACGCCGGAGCCAATACCTACTCCAGAACCCACGCCAGAGCCAACACCACCTCCATGGGCGTTATTTCACCCCCATAGCACACCTGAAACAGACCCTGCAAATGTCAGAGGGTTTAGTTTTGATTCAAGGATTGAAGGTTCACTATATCCTATTCATTTTGGAATGCCTGATACATATGCGGCATTGGCGGGCATTACCACCTTTCGCGGAAACAATTTTCGCAATAGTGCTGCATGGGGAACGGTTGATGTAACAGAGCAAAGATTAGCGCAACGATACAGTTTAAATATAGGAAGTTTAGGACGTTGGACAGGTGTTGGTTGGACAGGACAGCCAGCAATTGTTCAGTGGGATTTTGAAATTCAACAGCTTATGAATATTTACCCACAGCATCGTGACAACCCTAATCTGGTAGAGGTTATTCAAGGTGCATTGGATGGCAATGTATATTTTTTTGACTTATTTACAGGCGAACCTACCCGCGATACACTTCGCGTTGGTGTACCCATTAAAGGTGGAATCACCATTGACCCACGGGGATACCCTATTTTATATGTAGGGCAGGGGGACCAAGCAGGCAATCGTTTTGGCTATTATATTTTTTCGTTAATTGATAGTTCGGAGATGTTTTTTATCAACGGGATGGAAAGTATTGCACCGCGCCGTTGGGGGGCTTTTGATAGTAACCCGCTTTTTGATTCTGTGAATGATAGGATGATTTTAGCTGGCGAAAATGGGGTTCTATACAGCATTTTGCTAAATACACACTTTGACAGAACCACCCCAAGTATTGCTATCGACCCTGTGATTTCCCGCTATTGGCATCAAACAGGACGGCGATTAGGCATTGAAAACTCTCCAACAGGTTTTGGACATTATTTATTTTTTGCCGACAATAGTGGTATGATTCAGTGTTTAGATTTAAGAACCCTTGAACCTGTGTGGGCATTTAATGCAGGTGATGATACAGATAGTACAATTGTGTTGGAATGGAGTGAAGCTACCCAACAGCTTTATTTATACACTGCCACACAGGTTGATTTACAAGGACATGGTGGGTCTGCATTTATTCGTAAATTAAATGCATCAAATGGTGAAGTTATTTGGGAATATTCCTATCGTTGCGTGTATAATACAGCGGTGAATGGCGGTGTAACCGCAACGCCGGTGATTGGACAGCATGATATTGATGACCTTGTGATTTTTTGGACAGCAATGGTGATTGGGCGCGGCGGAAGTGGTGCGCTTACTGCTTTTAACCGCACTACAGGAGAAATTGTTTGGGAAAATATTATGCCGCGCTGGGGATGGAGTTCCCCTGTGGCAGTGTATACAGAGGATGGTACAAGTTATATCATTGTCAGTGATTCTGGCGGTGTTATGCATTTGATTCAAGGCACAACAGGGGAAGTTTTGTACACAATAAATCTAGGCTCAAATGTGGAAGCTTCACCTGCCATTTTTGGCAACATGATAGTCGTCGGTACACGTGGGCAACGTATTTTTGGCATTGAAATTTTATAGGTGGTGCTAAGGCATGAAAAAGAAATCAATGGTTTTAATCATACTTGCAGTGATATTATCCCTTATTTCTGTATTAACAGTTGGCGCAACCCAGCAAACACGTGAGCAGCTTCGTGAAATTGAAGCACAACGGGACGCTGTCAGGCGTGAGTTAAGCGAAAACCAAAACTTACTTGCAGGAACAGAACATGAGATGTCTGAACTTGTGGCAGAAATGCAAGTGCTAGACCAGCGTTTTATGGATGCGGCAGAGCGGCTTGAAAGCATTGAAATGTCACTGGTGATGACAGAATCCAGAAGAGAAGAAACATATCATGCTTTAGCATTAGCCCATGAAGAGCGCGACTTGCAATATGAAGTATTCCGTGCGCGTTTAAGGGCCATGTACATGCAAGGGCCAACAGGTTGGCTGGAAGTGCTTTTTGACGCAACAAGTATTAGTGATTTTTTTGCGCGAATGGAAATCGTGCAAACAGTGGCTCAGTTTGACCGTGATATGATTACACGAATTGAAGACGCAGAAGAGCAAATTATTGCCAATGCAGACGCATTGTTTCGGGAAGAAAACATGCTTCATGATTTAAGATTTTTAGAAGAAGCAACACAAGTTGAACTGCAAGCGGCACTTGAAGAGCGGGAAGTATGGCTTTACGCCCTGTCTGAAGATGCAGAACGGTTAGCGGCAGTGATTGCAGTGTTAGACTATGATAGACGTTTACTGGATGACCAGTATGGTATTTATCGGGCTAGGTATCAAAACGAAGCGGCGGCACTTGCCGCACAGCGCAGCCGTGAGGCACACAATGCCAACTTAGAACGGCTTAATAATTTTAACGGACAGTTTGCCTGGCCAATACCAACCCATAGCCGCATTTCCAGCCCCTTTGGTATGCGTAGACACCCTATACTTGGTGTAAACAGAATGCATCAAGGTATTGACGTAGGGGCTCCTACAGGGACACGCCTTGTTGCCGCCGCAGACGGATATGTACGTTTTGCAGGGTGGAGTAGTGGATTTGGTCTGACAGTTATTATCGACCATGGTAATGGGTATAGTACCTTATATGCCCATAATTCTGTCAATCGTGTAGTGACAGGGCAAGCGGTAACACGTGGTCAGCATATTGCTGATGTAGGCTCGACAGGAATGTCTACAGGCCCGCATATTCACTTTGAAATTCGTCGTAATAATGTGCCGGTTGACCCAATGCAATATTTTAGGTAAATGAATATTGCAAATTTTTGTAGGGTGATGTAAACTAAAGTTACAACATAATAGATGGTGCTGCTGCCAAGATATTTTTAGTATTTATAAATATTTGGAGCGGAATAGGGTGAGATTCCCTGCGAGCGGGTCACTGTGATGCGATGCGGCAATTTGCCGCTATTGATAAGTCAGATACGTTGCGGCACTACATGGCTTCCCCGAACGGAGCAATGTGTTTTATTTTAAAAGGGTATTTTAACCTTGTTATTAGGACACGTTCCGTTACATAAACGGAGCGTGTTTTTTTGATTCTCAGGGATTTTTCATGAAAAGGAGGGGTGCTTGGCATTGGATAGCATAGTAAAAAAATCTAAAAAAATCAAAGTAGCGGCGGGGTTTGAGATAAAACCCCATGTCAATGAAAGAAAGGATGTTTGTTTTGATAAACAAAAATAAAAAAACGCGGATACTTGCATTGCTTGTTGCGTTCGTTATGGCATTTGGTCTTTTGCCGAATACATCTTTGTTTGCAGATGTATATGAAGTGGAGTATGAAAATAACGATAATGATTTTAATGTAGATGTTGACATTGAAATAGCAAGCCCCCCTGCGGTAGAAGTTATTGTTGCTCCACTGGCAACGGAATATATTACGGTTTATGTCAGCATTGAAGGTTTTACTTTAGGTCATGGATTTTATGTAGAACCTACACAAGTGCGTGTGCCTATAGGTTCAAATGCAATGGTGCCCACAATGCAAGTGCTGGCGGCACATGGTCTTACACATGAGGGCGGGGCTGCTGGTATCACTAGGATTCATGGGTTATTTCCAGACATTGCAAATCCACCGCAGGTTATCATGGATGGCATAAATGCAAATGCAATGGCTTCCATGTGGAATCCTAACCCTAACCCAAATGGGTCTATAGGGTCAAATGATTTTGGTATGAACTTTTTGTCAGGCTGGATGTTTGCCGTCAATCATAACATTGGTAATGTTGGCGCAGGTGTTGAGGTATTAAGTGACGGAGATGTTGTGCGTTGGATGTTTTCAATCATAGGCACTTGTCTTGGGCTATCGGTAGACCCATGGTTTGGGCCGTCTATTTATGTGCATGAAAGCAAAGATGCTTTGATTCGTGCATTATTTTTACCTGGTGTAAGTGCGCCTGCATTCCAACATGCACTGGATGTGATTATAAATCCTGTGGCAACCACTGGAGAAATCTTTGCCGCCCTTTCAGCACTGGAAACAGGTGTTTTACCTGAACCAGCAGAAATCGCGCTGTCGGTGACTGATTTGTATGTATTTTCATCCGATAGCCCCCTTGATGTTACTGTGTCTAATACAAGTTCTAGGGCTACAAGTGGGCTTACCATTGCACTTTCTGGCACACATGCCAGTGCTTTTACAATAAATGTATCAACCCTTTCAGCCATTGCCGCAGGAGGGAATGATTTATTTACTGTAACACCCAACAGCGGACTTCCTGTGGGAATATATAATGCAACGGTTACTGTGTTTGGCAACAACATTGCCATGCAAAGGTTTAATGTCAGATTTATTTCTGTAGGTGTTGTTCATTCCGGCACATTTTCAGTTGCTGGCGGCGCACCGTGGCGGTTATATAATGATGGCAGATTAGTCATTGGCGGTGGCATTGTTGCAGGTTCTACTGCTGCAAATGCAAGCATTCCATGGCACGCACACCGCATGAATATTACCAGTGTTATTGTTGAAGCCCCCCTTACCGTTGGTTCGTCCAACTCTGTCCAACATTTGTTTAGTAGTTTGTCAAATGTTAGAACCATAGAGGGTTTACAATATCTGAACACTTCCAATGTAACGACCATGGCAAATATGTTTGCGACAAATCCAAACTTGGTAAGTATTCAAGGTATGAGCCATTGGAATACAAGCAATGTTACAACTTTAGGGTCAATGTTTTCTGGCGCACACAGCTTAACCAGTCTTGATATTGCCAATTGGGATACAAGCAGTGTGAATACATTGTCTTTAACTTTTTCAAATGCCCAAAGTTTGACTAGTTTAAATTTGTCTGGTTGGAATGTAAGCAATGTCACCAATTTAAGCAGTACGTTTTCCAATACATGGGCATTGTCAGACTTAAATATAGCCCAATGGGATACACGTAATGTAACCACCATGAGCATGACATTTGGCAATGCCCGAAGCTTAACAAGCTTAGATTTATCAAGCTGGGATGTAAGCCGTGTCACCAACTTTGCAAGTACATTTGCTAACACATGGGCGTTAGAATCATTGAACTTGTCAGGCTGGGATGTGGGTGGAAATATCACTGCCAATCTTCTGATGAACAATATGTTTACAGACGCAAGAAGTCTGCAAAGTTTAGATTTATCAGGTTGGGATATACGCCGCGCAACCAATATGAATGCTATCTTCCAAAATGCAAACCGCTTAGAACGTGTAAATTTATCAGGTTGGAACACATCCTCCACTGTTTTTATTGCAAACGTATTGCAACCAACCATGGCAAATGCGTTCCAAGATACCACTGCCTTGCGTGAAATCACACTTGGTACTGATTTTGAGTTTAAAATCAATGCTAATCTCCCTGCCATTCCCAGTCACCCATACTATACTGGGTATTGGGCAAATGTAGGGACTGGCACTATTGGAAACCCTCAAGGAAATCGTGTATTTACATCTGCGGGACTTATTGCTGTACCTAATGCAGATGTTGCAGGTGAAACATGGGTATGGCAGCCTGATTTAACTGTAGTCAGATTTTCAACACTACAAGCGGCCATTACTGAAGGGAGACTTCTTTCATTTGCACTATACACCCCAGCAAGTTGGGTCGTGTTTATGACAGCATTAACAAGTGCTGAAAGTGTTGTAATCAATGCAAGTGCTACACAAATTGATGTTGACAATGCACTGGCAGTGTTGCTGGCTGCAAAAGATGGGCTTGTATCTATTTTGCCGCCTTTTAGGGTTGCACTGAATGAAGCCATTGCAGAAGCGCAACAAAGGAATAGGACAAATTACACGCCTACAAGTTGGGCAGAAATGCAAACCTCACTCAATGAAGCACTTTCATTACCCTTAGACGCAACACAAGCAGTGGTTGACCCTGTTCGCATAAGGCTGACAGCATCAATCAATGGGTTGATACCATTAGCATCTGCACCCCGCTGGCAAACCATGATGTATGATGCATTGCGTTGGTTACGGTTAGATACGCCTAACCCTGGAATTTCTAGCGAATGGGCTGTACTATCACTGGCTAGGGCAGGTATTGATGATGATATATGGTATGACATGTATATATCCAATCTAACATCTGCGCTTCCCCTTGCATCCAGCACTTCATTGACAGATTTTGCGCGTATTACACTTGCGCTAACGTCCTTGGGGATAGACGCATCAAATTTTTCAGGACATGACTTAACGGCGGCATTTGCAAACCGTCCAGGGGACAATCCGCTGAATGGGGATATTTTTGCATTGCTTGCCATAAACGCTGGCAATTATAGTATCAATACACAGCAATATATTGATGCAATTTTGGCAGAGCAATTACCCGATGGTTCTTGGCCTTCACCATGGAGTGCTGATTGGGGGGATTTTGACCATACGTCAATGGCAATTCAAGCACTTGCCCCTTTCCGCAGTCATAGTGCCGTGAATACAGCAGTGAATAATGCAGTCAGCTGGATAACACCTGGTCAATTTTTATCAGGCCCAGAAAATTATGCCCAAATGATTGTTGCCCTCACTGGAGCTGGACACAATCCGTCTGCATATGTCATTGGATTGCTGGGGTATTTTGACACTGCAACAGGTGGCTTTAGAAGTGCCGAATGGTATTGGGAAGGCATGACAGGCGGTGGTGTTGTTAACCAAATGTCTACAGAACAAGGCGCTTATGCCCTTGTGGCGTACTACCGTTTTATCAATGGCATGGATACACTATATAGTATGAACGATGCAAGTATGGCAAGAACCCTCCAACTCCTGCCTTCTGTTAGCACCCCAAACCTTTCTGGCGGTGGGGGCGGTGGCGGGGGTGGTGAAACCCCTCCAACCCTTGGTACGGCAACCATTAGTGTACGTGACCCCCATGGAAACCGCACGTTCTTTCATGATACGCTTACGCTCAATGCAAATGAAACCGCTTATAGTTTCCTTCACAGAACAGGACTGAATATAGGCAGTAGCGGCGGATATGTATATCGTATTGAAGGACTTTCGGAATTTGACCATGGCCCTGGGTCTGGTTGGATGGTGAGTATCAACGGTGCATTTCCACAGGCAGGTGCAATATCTATCCCCGTGCGCGATGGGGATACTGTAGCGTGGTTATATACCCGTGAACTTGGTGATGATATTGGCGGTGGTGATGTGACTGGGTCTGACGCAACACCTTTAGTCCCTGTACCTCCTGTTGTTATGCCTGTGCCGAATGTACCTTCCGTCAATGTAGAAATTGAAGCGGATGTTGTGGATGGCATAGCTGTGGTGGAAGTCAGTCCTGCATTGATTGATTCAGTCATTGCAGAAGCTTTAACAGAAGCCGCAGAAAATATTATTATCCATGTAACCCACACAGAGGAAGCCGTCAGTATTGAGATAAATTTAATTATGGAATCAATCAATGCCCTTATAGCAAATGAAATGATATTAACCCTTCAATCTTATATTTCGGTTATCGTCTTAGATGTGGATACTTTGGCAGGATTGGCATATGGATTAAATGATGATACAACAGTAAGACTTATTGTAGAAATGGTAGCCTATCATAATCTAAGCCCAGTCCAAAGAGAAATTGTGGGTGATAATGTTATTATCGCACTTTCAATCATGATTGATGGTGAATATATCCGCTATTTTGAAGGGACTATTACCATTACCATACCCTATACACTGCCGATAGGTTTTTCTAATCATCACTTGCTTAAAGTGTTCCATCTTGATGATGACGGCAATATTAGCGTCATGGAAGATTCACTGTATCACAGGGGATTTATGACTTTCTCAACCACGCATTTTTCATTATTCTTTGTGGACTATATTGGTGAAGACGCTGACGAAATTGAAGCGGTTGAACATCCTAATGATGTGTTAGAAGAAACATTGTATGCATATGAAATCATGACACGGGCAATGATTGTTGCAATCCTTTGGGCATTTGAAGGCTCGCCAATCGTTAGTACCCCTGCTGCTTTTACAGATGTACAAACATCACATGTTCACTATCAAGCCATTGCATGGGCAAGACATCATGGTATTGTCAATGGCTTTGGTGACGGCACTTTTGGCCCAGACCTTTATATGACAAGCGAACATTTTGCCATACTTTTAAATAACTTTGCACAGTTTGGCGGGTTTGATTTTGTCGAAATTCAGCATGTAGACAATGGAATTACCCGTGCAAAGGTAGAAGAAACACTGGAAAGTCTGGTATAATAGGTTAGACAAATTATTAGGAGGTATTCATGGGTAAATTTACAGCGTTTTTATTGATTTTGACCATGCTCATTGTTCCTGTAGCTGTTCAAGCAGAAGATACTATACCCGATTGGGAAACGGCAATGTATCGTTCCCTTGACTGGATTTATGACTCAGTGACACCCCATCCCCTTGTCGGCTCTGTCGGCGGGGAATGGGCTGTACTTGCCCTTGCACGTGCAGGGCGGGTGACTGCTGATGATGCTTGGGTACAAGGTTGGCTTACGGATGTGGAACGTATGCTTTTGGAAGTGGATAGGCTAACTAGGGAAGGGCATAACATCCAACATCCGCCATCTGCGGGAACTTTCCCAAGCGGAATGCGCCGTTGGACGGATTTTCAACGGCTGGCACTGGCACTGGGTTCTGTTGGATTTAATGCGGCCGACTTTAACGGGCGGGATTTGACGGCAGTGTACAGTACATTTGTTTCAGTGGATGAACGCCATGCCTTGAACATGACCATAAACGCAGACGCTTTCGCACTGATTGCACTAAACGCAATACCGCATGAAAGGGATAGCATGGACTTTATAGACTGGATTTTAGCATCTCAAAATCCAACAGGTACATGGGCTTTCGGTCGGCTGGAAATAGACACAACGTCCATGGTTGTTCAAGCATTGGCGCAGTATTATGACGATAACGCAGAAGTGCGCATGGCAGTTGACCTTGCCCTTGACTGGCTTCGCAGGCAAACTTTTTCTGACCCTGAAAGCACTGCCCAAATGATTGTGGCACTCACTGCCCTTGGGGAAGACTTTGCAGAAGAAGCTTTGGTTTATGTACAATGGCTATTACAATGGTTTGATGAAGAAAGCGGCGGGTTTAGACGCTCAAATTCAGATGACATGATAGACCCTATGTCAACAGAACAAGGGGCTTATGCACTGGTTGCATACTGGCGACTTGTCAATGGCATGACATGGCTATATGACATGAGCGATATGTTTGAAGAAGCTTATGAAAACTAATATTGTGCCTAAAATTGTAGGCGGTGTTGTCATTGTTGCCTTGCTGGTGACTGCATGGTTTTGGGGTGGGGTGCATAGTACAAATGCACCAGCACCAGAACTGGCAGAATCCTCTCCCCTTGAAACAATGGCAACCCCCGTCACAATTCCCGACTTATATCATTCCGAAGGGATTACGGAGTTTCTACCATTAGAAGTAGAAACCCTCGTTGCCGAAGCGGAAACACAGGATGACACTCTACAGGATGAACCCTCACAAAACGAATACGAATATATAGCCAGCCTTGAAATAATTGAAGATGAAGAAACTTTTGAAGAAACGCCCGAAATAATCATCCCTGTTGAGGTTGAGCCAGCCTATGTTGTTGTAGATGATGGTTCATTTTACGTGACTTTATCTGTGCGCGCCCATACGATTTTGGATAATATGCATTTATTGCACAGAGACAAACACGAACTTGTACCAGAAGACGGCTGGATTTTGCACCCAAGGCAAGTATTGGCTTGGGAAGGGGAAAGTGTATTTGATATATTACAGCGGGAAACGAGACAGGAAGGTATACACATGGCGGCACGGTTTACGCCTGCTTTTAATACAGCGTATATAGAAGCCATCAATAATTTGTATGAATATGATGTAGGCCCTCTTTCTGGCTGGAAATATCGGGTGAATGGCTGGTTTCCCAATTTTGGGTCGTCTCAATATCTTTTAAGCGAAGGGGATATTGTAGAGTGGCTTTATACCGTAGACCTTGGACGTGATATAGGCGCAGAACAGGTAGAATAAACCATGGAATGTGACGTATTTTCAAGCTTTCATCCTCTGGTGAATATACTTTATTTTGCGGCAGTTATTGGACTGGCTATGTTTTTCATGCATCCTGTGAATTTAGGCATTTCTATGCTGTGTGCAATGGTCTATGCCTTGTATTTATATGGAAAAAAAGCCTTACGGATGGGTATTTTTATGTTGCCAATGATGATTGTTGCCGCAGGCATGAACCCGCTTTTTAACCACCAAGGCAGTACGATTTTAGCCCATTTGCCCAATGGAAACCCACTTACTCTTGAGTCAACCATGTTTGGTATTGCGGCAGCAGTGGTGATTGTCACCGTTATTGTGTGGTTTTCATGCTTTAATGCAGTCATGACCAGTGATAAATTGATTTATTTGCTTGGGCGGGTAGTTCCCGCCCTTTCGTTGATACTTTCCATGTCGTTGCGGGCTGTTCCTCGGTTTCGCGCCCAAATTAAAATTGTGGCAAATGCACAAAAATGCATTGGGCGGGATGTTTCCAGGGGAAATGTCTTTCAGCGGGCGCGGCATGGTATGCGCATTTTATCCATCATGGTTACATGGTCACTGGAAAACGCCATTGAGACAGCAGACAGTATGAAAGGGCGGGGGTATGGTTTACCCAAGCGCACAGCATTTTCCATTTTCCGCTTCACCAGCCGTGATATATATGGGCTGATTTATATTTTAATTTGCCTTATTGCAATCATCACAGGTGGGGTTTTTGAGGTGTACCGCTTTAGATATTTTCCCACCATTAGGCATTTTTACACCCATGAAGGGCTAATGGTTGTGTTATTTATTGTCCATTTTATGCTTTGCGCATTTCCCTTAATCGTCAATGTAAAAGAGGATTTAATATGGAAACGTATAAAATCGAGAACCTAACATTTTCATATCCAACCCGCCCACACCCTGCCTTGCTGAATGTCAATTTGACCATAAAAAGCGGGGAGTTTATAACGGTTTGCGGGTCGTCAGGCTGTGGAAAAACAACTTTACTGAGGCATATCAAGCCATCGGCTACACCCCATGGGGTGAAAACAGGCAGAATATTTTTTGAAAATACCCCTCTGGAGGAATTATCCCCAAGGGATGGGGCTGCAAAAATTGGTTTCGTATTTCAATCCCCGGAAAATCAAATAGTGACGGACAAGGTCTGGCATGAGCTTGCTTTTGGGCTGGAAAGCCTAGGCATGAAAACCCCAGAAATCCGCTTGCGTGTTGCAGAAACAGCCAGTTTTTTTGGCATACAATCTTGGTTTCACAAATCTGTAACAGAATTGTCTGGTGGACAAAAGCAAATTTTAGCCCTTGCGTCTATTATGGCATTGCAACCCTCTGTGCTTATTTTAGACGAGCCAACCAGCCAGTTAGACCCTATTGCCGCAGGGGAGTTTCTAGGGATGATAGGCAAAATAAACCGCGAACTAGGCACAACGGTTATTTTAACAGAACATCGGCTGGAGGAAGTGCTTTCCCTTTCTACCAGAGTCATCGTAATGGAAAAAGGGCAAATGATAGCCCATGGCACACCTGCTGAAATAGGTACAATCTTGCGTACCAAAGCCCACAGCATGTTTCTAGCCATGCCAACCCCCATGCGTGTATGGGCGGCTTGTGATGGAAAAGACCAATGCCCAATCACGGTACGAGAGGGCGCAGACTGGCTTAACACCCAAAAAATCATTCAAACATCCACCGCACCCCCTCCAATGACTACAGGCAAAAGGGCTGTGACGGTAAAAGACCTATGGTTCAAATATGAAAAGAACCTCCCTGATGTGGTGAAAGGGCTAAACTTTCAAGCCAACTATGGTGAAATTACAGCCATTTTAGGCGGAAACGGCACAGGCAAAACCACAACCCTGTCCCTCATATTAGGGCTTTATTCACCATACCGTGGAAAAATACATACCCATGAGCCTGTTTATGCTTTGCCCCAAAACCCCCAAACATTATTTGTAGCAAAAACTTTGCGGGAAGACTTGCAGGAAGTATTGCCTGCAAAAAAAGAAGCAGCATTTACCCAAATGATAAAGTTATGCCGCTTAGAAAACTTACTGGACAGTCACCCGTATGACCTGTCAGGGGGAGAGCAACAACGGGCGGCACTGGCAAAAGTATTATTGCTCCAGCCCAAAATCCTGTTGCTGGACGAGCCAACCAAAGGGTTGGACGCAGAATACAAGGCAATATTTGCAGGTATCCTGCAAAAGTTGGCACAAGACGGCACGGCAATTATTATGGTAAGCCATGACATAGAATTTTGTGCAGAATATGCAACCCGTTGTGCATTATTTTTTGACGGTGATATTGTGGCTGAAAACACCCCCAAGGCATTTTTTAGCGGAAATAGCTTTTATACCACAGGGGCTAATCGTATGGCGCGTCAAGTCTTGCCCGAAGCCGTAACCCCCCAAGATATCATCACTGCCCTGGGAGGGAAACTGACAACAACCACGAAATCTAATCCCCCTGATGATACTCCTGCAAAACCATATGTAAACAATGAAACCCAATATATCCCCCCCAGCAATCCACCCAAACCTCCGTTGCCAAAACGTACCATGCTGGCAGCCGCTTTAATTTTGCTGTCTATCCCCATCACCATTTATGCAGGCATATATTTTTTTGACGACCGTAGATTTTACTTTATTTCCATGCTCATTATCTTGCAAACCATGATTCCCTTTATGATGATTTTTGAAAGCCGAAAGCCCCAAGCCCGTGAAATTGTAGTCATTGCAGTACTTTGTGCATTGGCTGTTGCAGGCAGGTCTGCATTTTTTATGTTGCCCCAATTTAAGCCTGTGATTGCTATTGTCATCATTGCAGGGGTGGCCTTTGGCGGGGAATCAGGATTTTTAGTGGGTGCGGTGACTGCGTTTGTAAGTAATATGTTTTTTGGTCAAGGCCCGTGGACACCTTGGCAAATGTTTGCCTTTGGTATGATAGGCTTCCTTGCAGGGATATTATTTCACAAAAAATTACTGCAATCCAGCCCTATTCCTCTTGCCATTTTTGGTGGTTTAGCCACTTTGATAATCTATGGCGGTATCATGAACCCTGCCAGTGTACTCATGTGGCAACCCAACCCTACAATAGAAATGTTTTTGATGTCATACATCATGGGTTTTCCATTTGATATCATTCACGCTGTGGCGACAGTCTTTTTTCTACTCATCATATCCCGCCCAATGTTGGAAAAACTCGACAGAATCAAAATCAAATATGGATTAGTCGAGGAAAAATAAAAAAACACTTCCCAAAGCGGAAGGTTTACTATATACTATGTGTGCGGAAAGTAAAAAAGCCGCGGGGCGATGATGCTCGAACCATCATCAACTCACACGAGGATGGGCAGTCAGCCATCACACATTATGAACAGGTTAACTCCTGCCACCGCGGCAAACCGATTATACACCATTTCCCCCGCTTTTTACAAGCATTCCCCCTTTAGGTGTAGACATCGTGTATTTTATTCGTCCAATAAATTTGCTGTGTGTGCCATGGGAAGGCCACGCTTGAGTTTATATATTTCAAGCATGTACATGTGTGTGATGGTGCCGTCTTTGTGAGGTTATTTTATTTCCAGCTTATAACATAAAGGTGGAAAGACTCATGGAAAACTACGGTACCCGAGGCATTGACGATTTAGGAAGGTTAGTCGTGCCTCAAAGTCTAAGGACAAAATTGAATTTTGAACAAGGTATGCAGATTGTTCTCATGCCATTAGAACCCATTATCATCCTGAAACCCTTGGAAGGCGAACCAAGCTCTGATTATTTCATTAGTGAAATTGACGAGTTGGGCAGGATAGCGTTAGATTTTGAACTACGGAATCATCAAAACTGGAAAGAGCAAGACAAGATTGCCTTCTATCTCTTGGAAGACATCTTAATAATAAAAAAACCATTGTAACAACCAAAAAAAGAAGCAGTACATCACAGAAGATGTCTGCTTCTTTTTTTGTGTGGTTTTATATCCCGCTATCCTTTCACACCGCCTAATTGAACGCCATGTACAAAATATCGCTGTAAGAAGGGATAAACGCATAAAATAGGCACAGCCGCTACAATCGTCACTGCGGCGCGTATGGTCAAAGGTGAAACTTGGGCTACCCCTAAACCTGCCGCCGCCGCTTGCCCTGCTTGCCCCTGTCCTGCTGCCCCCACTCCTGTAGCGGCGGCAAGGAGACGCATCAGCTCAAATTGCAAAACGGAAAGGTCTTGACGCGCCGCATTAAACAAGAAGTTATCAAACCAAGCGTTCCAAGAACCAACTGCCACAAACAAAGCAATGGTTGCCAAGGTCGGCTTACAAAGGGGCATGATAACTTGCCAATAAATACGAAAATCACCTGCACCGTCTAATCGTGCCGACTCAATAAAAGATTCAGGAATGCCCCGAATATAGGTGCGAATAATAATCAAATTAAAAGCGGCAATCAAGTTAGGAATCCAATATACATGAAATGAATTCATAAGCCCTAAACTTTGAATCAGTATAAAGTTGGGAATAAGCCCTGGGTCAAAGTACATGGTCAGCACAAATACAATGGTAATGAATTTCCTAAAAACAAATTCGGGACGGCTAAGAACATATGCCAACATAGACGTAATCACAATATTTAGTACTACTGTAACAATGGTTCTGTAGACCGACATGAGGAAAGCATTAAACATGGTGTGGGTGGCAAAAACCACACGGTAGTTTTCTAAAGTAGGCACACGGGGGAAAATACGAATACCACCCCTTACTGCGTCTAATCCATCATTAAAGGAAATGGCAAGTTGGTTAAGCATGGGATAAAGCATGACAATACACAGCACAGCAAGCAAAATATAGTTTATCGTATGAAAAATGATAGGCTCTAACCGTAAAGGCTTTTTGCGGGTTTTTTGTTTTCCTTCTAATGATTTTATCATAACCAGCCTCCCTTAAAATAACTTTTCACTGCCTAAGCGGCCGGCGATAAAATTAACAATCGAAAGCAATGTGATACTAATACCCGTCCGAAGAATGCCCGAGGCCGTTGCTAAACCAAAATTGCCCATTTGAATGCCATAGCGAAATATAAATATATCAATGTTTTCTGAACGGGGAATATTCACCCCATGCCCAAGAAACCATTGGATTTCAAAGCCCGAAGTCAACAGCCAGCCAACATTCATAATCATTAAAATGACAATAGTAGGCTTGATAGACGACAAGGTAATATGCCACATTTTACGATAACGGCTTGCACCGTCAATAGAAGCGGCTTCATAAAGGCTAGGGTCAACAGCGGTCATGGCCGCCAAGTAAATAATGGTGTTCCAGCCAAGATTCCGCCAAAGATGTGTGCCTGCAACAATGCCCCAGAAATAACTTGGGTTCGCAAGAAAGTGTATTGGCTCGCTGATAATGCGCGTCCATAATAAAAACTCGTTGATTATCCCTCCAGACGCAGGCAGTGCCAACGCAACCGAAGCCAAACTTGCCACAATAACCCAACTAAGGAAATGGGGCAGGTATAAAATATTTTGTATAACTTTTTTAATACCGTTTTGACGCACCTCATTCAACATAAGCGATAGAACAATGGCACAAATAAAACCGACTATTTGGGTTAATAAGGCTTGCCCAAATGTGTTTATGATAGACTGAACAAATCTTGCACCTAAAACAGTGTCCGTATCTAACAATACGCGAAAGTTATCAAGCCCGATAAATTCATTGGTTCTCAAGGATTGCAAAGGTGTAACACCTATGCGCGGCCGAAAATCTTGAAAAGCAATAGCCCACCCAATCAAGGGTACATATGAAAACAGAAGCCTGTACAGCAAAAACGGAATGCTCATAAGCAACAATGTGCGTTGCATCCATACTATCCTGCCAAAACTGGGTTTTCGGGATTTTCGGGAAAACCTGCTTTTGATTGCAGTCATAAAATACCCCCAATATGAAAAGGTAAAAATCAGGCATCTTTTTCATGAGATGCCTGATTGATGGTTTTGGTTTATTGACCCCACAAAGCAATGCGCTCCTGAATACCTGCGGTCATTGCATTCTCGAATGCGGCTACATCTATTCTTCCAATGTGTTCTACATATGCCGCCCACAGTGCGTCAAAATCATGAGGCCCAGCCATGATTATCTGGGGAAGGTGAATCAATGCCGCCGCTTCTAGTTCACTAGACGCGATATTTGCTGGTGTACCTGCACCGACTGAAATTTGCCAAGCAGGATAATATACAGGGTTTGGCGGCGGGTCATTGACAAAGTCACGCCAAGTATATTTGTTGTATTGTTCCAAGAACCATCTGTGATAATCACTCAAGGATTCCATAAACTCTAAAGGTTGGTCACCTGGTGCAAATGCATTGCCGCAAGAAAGTGTACCTTGACGCTTTGGCATTGTGTCAAAGAATGCCATAAGACGATTGTTTTGTTGCCAAGTTGTATTATCATAGTCTAGTCTTTGCTGGGGTGTACGATAGAAAATTCCGTCTGCGCCAACATGGTAATCAATACCTTCTTCTCCCCATGAAAGCAGTATTTGCCATTCTTCAGACAAGATGGTATCAATGAAGGTGAGTAATAACTCTGCACGTTCTTGTGATACTGTTGATGAAATGGCAAAGCCTTGGTGAATGTTTAATACATCTCTGTCTGCATACCAAGGTGCGCGTCCATCAAAGGTGGGCATGGTGGCTACAAAAGTACGGTCAAACTGCCCTGCTGCAATCAATGAATCATGAGGGGTACTAAAACCCCAACGCTGGTCGTGCATACCCAACACCCGTCCGCTTGCAATGTTTGCAAAGTACATATCTTGGGATTGGGTGGCGGCTTCAGGGTCAACCAAAACCACATGTCCTGGAAATTCAGAATTTCGGTTAAACATTTCATTTAAAAATTGAAAATATCTGCGGCTATATTCTGTGTCTGCATAAATGGTTGCAATACCGTCATGTACAAGCACACCGCCGTTGTTGGGATGCCCTGCAAGGAACATAGGTGGGTTTGTCATGCCCCATTCACGTCCAGGAAATGCAGGGAAGGTAAAACCGATATGCGGTAATCCTTCAGGCGTGTATGGATTGGCAATTAAAAATTCCTCAATAAGCTGGAAATACCTTTCAAGGGTCATGTCTGTTAAATCGGGGAAGTCATGCCATTCAAGCACACGCTTTTGAATAAAGAATCCTGAACCAAAGTGAGTGCCCCCTAAAATTGGCGGGTCGCCATAGAAGCGATTATAATTTGGAATGGTGTAAAACCCTGGGGATGCGTCTCCCCCTGTCCAAGACAATCTGCGTCTGTAGGGTGCGATATGCTCATAAATATTTGGCCATCTTCCGCTGTCTAAAAAGTCATCTAAGCGCAGTTTTGCTCCAGCCTCGGTTAAACGCGGCTCGATTTCAGTGGTGGCGAGTATATCGGGCAGTCCGACTCCACCGCCGGCAATCAAAACACTGAGTCTTTCTGCCTGCATTTCAGGGGTTACAATTTCGTAATTGATGGTAACGCCCAAACGCTCCGCCATCAAAGCAGCCATTCTGTTATTTGGTGCAGGTTCTACTTGGTTGGTGACAATTAACATGCTAATTTCCACAGGGTTGTCAGGCGAAAGTATTAAGTTTTCACTCGATTGTTGCGGGGGCGCATCCTCATTACGGCCGCAAGCTGCAAAAGCAAAAACAAACATAAACAATGCCGAAACCAAAAACAAGTTTTTCATGATACACATATCTCCCTTCATAAATAAAGACCATCAATAGGGCATTAAGTTTATTTATTTTGACATCATACTGTTTTATTGTCAATATTTTAATTGCAAATAACATAATTTCTATTCTTGTTAATGGGATATCATAGTGATTATCACCAATAAAATATCAGCCCAATGATTTTACATTCATTGCTACATGGATGACTTGAAAATGAAGTTTTTATATGTAGTTGACGGATAATGAAATCCGTCAAAATAAGAATCCAATATGCAAAAAAATAGTTCTATTCCATGGCTTTTTCCATATCCTGCATACATTCAGGAATATCTATGTTTTGCGGGCAAAGCGGTTTACATATGCCGCAATGGGTACAACCTTTGGGTTGTTTGTCTTCAGGCAACCCTTTTAAACGCCCCAAACGCCAAACACCGCTGGTTTTATATTCGTTATAAACACCTAGCAATGTTGGAATATCTAATTGTTGGGGACAGTCATTGACACAGTATTTACAAGATGTACAAGTGACTGCAATAGACTTTGTAAGCTTTGTACTCACATCAAAGATAAGTGCCTTATCACTTTCAGACAGGGGCGTGTTCTCATTGATGATCGTGATATTATCTTTGGCTTGTTCTATAGTAGACATGCCGCTTAAAATAACAGTAATATCAGGCAAGTCTGCTACAAAACGTATTGCCCAAGAGGCAATGGTTCTATTAGGTTCAGCATTTTTCAGCATGGTTTCACATTCGTCATTATTCAGCTTGGCAAGTAACCCCCCATGGACAGGTTCCATAACCATGATGGCAATGTTCTTTTCTCTTAAATGATTATAAAGTTCCTTTGCTGGCCCATAGTGCCAATCTAAGTAATTGAGCTGAATCATAGCAAAATCAAAGTCGTATCGGGCGGTTATCTTTGGCAAAACAGGCGGCGTTGCATGAAGAGAGAAACCAAGATACTTGATTTTGCCTTTGTTTTTTTGCTCAATAAAATACTCGATACAGCCATTGGTCAGAAATTCGTCTACTTTATCATCAGATATGCCGTGCAACAGATAAAAGTCAATATAGTCCATTTGCAAGCGTTCTAATTGTTCTTCAAATTGGGCTTTGTAATCTGCATTGGCAGGCAGATTATATTTGTCTGCCACATAGTAGCTATCCCGTGGATATTTTGATAAGGTTTTGCCCAAAAACACTTCAGATTCACCATTATGGTAAATATACGCAGTGTCATAATAATTGATACCCTGTGCCATGCAGTAGTCAATCAATGCTTCGGCTTGGTCGTGGATAATAGGCAAACCCCAGCCTTCACCCTCTTGAGGTAAGCGCATTGCACCCATGCCCAGAAGGGATAGGGAAATATCCTTAAATTTTGTATAACGCATTGGATGTCCTCCTTGTATTTAGTCGCTGTCCGTCAGTTCTTGTTGACGGTTTCGTTTCCGCTTTGGTTTTGTACGCCCATGACGAGACGCAGATTCACTTACAGCAGTACTGTCCTTACTATAACGGGATATATTTAATAAAATCCCCGCCAAAGCCATACTTACAATCAGTGAAGTACCGCCATAGCTAATAAAGGGCAAAGTAACACCCGTATTTGGAATGCTGTTCGTCACAACGGCAACATTGATAATCGTCTGAAATCCAATAGCAAAAACAATACCAATGGCAATCATTGAGCTAAACGTATCACGTGCCCGAAGGGCAATTAAAATACCCCGCCAAATAAATATTCCAAAAAGGACAAGAATCAAACCTGCGCCAATAAAACCAAGTTCTTCAACAATGATGGCAAAAATAATATCATTGTGAGGTTCTGGAATAAAAGAAGATTGACGGCTTTGCCCAATGCCTACTCCAAACCAACCGCCGCTTGCAACGGCATAAAGGGATTGTATGATTTGAAACCCCATGCCTGTGGGGTCAGAAAATGGGTCCTGCCAAATGGTAAAGCGTCGTCCACGGAAGCCGCCCATCCATGTCGCATCAATCCAAAGAAAACTAACAACGGCAACAACAATGCCCCCGCCAGCAATAATAAACCGCCAAAAGTGAGGGCTTGCAATAAAAATCATACCAAAACCCACTGCGGCTATAATCAGCGCAGTACTAAACCCACCATACAATACAAGGGCAACAGTAACGGTAACAATGCCCGCATAAGTAAATAAGCCCTTCCACGTGCGCAAGGCATTTGGATATTGCTCGATAAGATAGGCAAGTATGAAAATCAAAGCCGCCTTAGACACTTCGGAAGGCTGGAAACGGTCAATGATTGGAAAGGGAAGCCACCGCACCGCACCACCACTGGCAACACCTATAATCATAACGGCTATAAGCATTCCAACAGCAATCATGTAAATCAAGAATACAAAAGGGCGAATATACTCATAACTTACACTGGCTAAAAGGTTCATAATGATAAAACCTACAATAGCAAAAATACCATTGCGGCGTAAGAAGAAAAACATATCATTATCAAAAACAGTGCGGTTTGCAGCCATTATGTAGGATGCCGAAAAAACCATAACAACACCAATAAGTACTAAAATAGTCACCACTAAGTAAAGTGTAATATCTACAGAACCAATGTGAATATTTTGCCTGACTGCGGCAACAGCCGACCGTTTATTGTCTCGGCTACGGGCTTTTGCTGTACGTTGACGCGGTTCATTATCATATACTTCGTCTCTATATCTTTCCAATGATTAACCTCCTTGCACATACTTTTTAAATAAGTTACCCCGCACTTCAAAATTTTTAAACATACCCCAAGCCGCACAGGCTGGGGAAAGAAGCACTGTGGCAGTGGCTAGTGCCTTTGCACGCTTTACTGCATCTTGTAAATCCTCGACGCTTTCATAATTGGAAAACCCAACGGCTTCACAAGTTTTTGCAATTTGGGTTGCTGTGTCTCCCATTAAAATTAAATGAGAAACCTTTTCTTTAAAAAGCTCCACCCATGGGGTAAAGTCTGTATTTTTATCATAGCCTCCTGCAATAAGAACAACAGGATGGTCAAAAGATGTTAATGCCTTTATTGCCGCATCTACATTGGTGGCTTTTGAGTCGTTGTAGTAATCCACCCCATGGATGGTTGCAATCAGTTCTAAGCGGTGTTCCACACCTTTAAAATTGCTTAAAACATCGGCAATTATCTCTGGTGCAACTCCTGCGCATAATGCCAGTGCAGTTGCCGCAAGGGCATTTTCAGGCATGACACGGGTTTCAGATATGGGCAAAATGTTTACGCCCTGTTCATGAGAAAAAATTTGTCCGTCCTTTAAATATACGCCGCCCTCTGGCTGTTCATTCATACTGAAATATATTCTACGTCCAATAGGTTGCATTGCCCGTGTAATGATATTGTCATAGTTTAACACAGTCATGTCATCTTGTCTTTGATTTTCAAAAATTCTTGCCTTTGCGGCGATATAATTTTCCATTGTGCCGTGACGGTCTAAATGGTCTGGTGTCATATTTAAAACTGCACTGATACTTGGACGAAAGGCAGAAATGGTTTCAAGTTGAAAACTTGATATTTCAGCAACCACCATATTTTCCTTAGAAAGTATTGAAACAAGGCTGGTCAGGGGTATGCCAATGTTGCCCGCAACCACCGTGCCTGCATTATGACGCAATAAAATTTCACCAACCAGTGTTGTGACAGTGGTTTTTCCGTTAGTTCCTGTAATGGCAATCATGGGGCAGGGGCATAAACGGTATGCAAGCTCTGCCTCCCCCCATACAGGAATATTTAGTTCATTGGCTTTTTTTACAAAGGGTGCATATACACTTATGCCGGGGCTTATGATAATAAGGTCAAATGCTTCTATAAAACGAATCGGGTCTTCGCCTAAACGGCATTGGATTTTATACACTGCTGGGTCGTAATCCCATGAAATATCTACATTTGTATCTGACGCGGTAACTTCCGCACCCAATTGACACAATAATAAAGCCGCCGATTGACCGCTTTTTGCCATGCCGCATACTAAAATTTTCTTACCAGAAAAATAATTCACTTTAAAACCCCCGTATGGCTAAATATCCAAGTAAAGCCGCCATGGTTGTAACAATATAGAAAAACGCCACAACTTTAGTTTCTGCCCAACCAGAAAGCTCAAAAGCATGGTGAATAGGTGCCATTTTGAAAAATCTTTGACGTGTCATTTTGAAATATACCACTTGAATAATTACGGAAAGGGATTCAATAACATAAATAATTGCCACAATAACAAGGAATAAGGGCATTTGCAAAATCAATGCAATAGATGCCACAAATCCCCCTAACGCCAGCGAACCTGTATCCCCCATAAATACCTTCGCAGGGTGGGAGTTAAACAACAAAAAGCCTAAAAGTGCGCCCACGGCTGCCCCTGCCACAGGAAGGGTTGCCGAGTCCATAATCCATGCGGCAAACATAAAAAAGCAAGCAATCAGTGCGGTTACACCTGCTGCAAGTCCGTCAAGTCCATCTGTAAGGTTTGCACCATTTGTTGTGCCTAAAAAAATAAAAATCACAAACACAGGATACAAAAAGCCTAGATTAAAGGTGAGTTCAGGAAAGAATGGGATAAGCAATTCTGTAGAGTATGCAGGTAAAGTACGCCAAAACAAGACAAATCCAATAGAAATAGCCAGCTGGCATGTAAGCTTTTGCCATGCACGAAGCCCCATGCTGCGCTTCTTTGTGATTTTGATAAAATCATCTAAAAAGCCCACAAACCCAAATGCCACAGTGGTGATAATAATTGCCATTGCTTCTGGATTGCCGCGCATGAAAATGAGTGATGCAAGCAAAAAACTAATGATAATCATAATCCCACCCATTGTGGGTGTTTTCGCCTTTTTCATGTGTGACTTAGGCCCGTCATCCCGCACAAATTGCCCGAATTTTAGCTTAACCAATGATGGAATAAGCATTGGGGTAAGTGCAATATTGGCGACAAAGGCAATAAGCACTGCGTATATGGCTGTGTTCATAAAAGTTCACTCCTATTTCGTAAGTGCATTCGTAATATTTTCAAACGTCATGCTTCGGGAAGCTTTGATAAGCACCACATCATTGGGTTTTAATAAATCCTTCCAATGGGTCAAAAATTCTGATACGGTTTCAAAGTAGACGGCTTTGTCTTTGGCTGTGGATTTTATAAACCCTTCATACATATTACATGACAATTCACCAATGGCAATCAATAAGTCAATGCCGCTTTCTGCCGCAAACACTCCTAATTCATAGTGCCGTGGGACTGCAACATGACCAAGCTCCCCAATATCTCCAAGAATGGCGACTGTACGATTATGCTCATTTTTTTCCTTTTGCAACACTTTAATGCCTTCACGCACAGCGGCGGGATTGGAATTGTACACATCACTGATAATGGTCATATGGTGTGTGTGTGCAACAGTTAGCCGTCCTTTCGGCGGCTCAAAATCTTCAAAGCCCTTTGTAATTTCTTCTGGAGAAACGCCCATTTCCAAGCCTACAACGGCGGCAAGTAAAGCGTTCATCACCATATGTGTGCCAGGCATATGCACATCAACAAATAAATCTTTATCCCGCCATCTAAAATGACAACGGCTTCCTTGTAGACCCATAGGTTCAGCTTGTATGATGTTTTCTGAATGGGGATAAAGCGCATCAAAATGTTTTACTTTATCCTTGGCAATTTCCCCTGTAAGCAGAATATCATCACCATTGAGTACAACTTTGCCATTGGGCTTTAATCCGTCAACGATTTCTAATTTTGCGTGAAGAATGCCCTCACGGTTTTCAAAATTTTCTATATGGGCATCGCCTATATGGGTAATTACAGCAATGTCTGGCGCACCTATGAGACTGAGTTCATGAATTTCATTGGCATGGTTCATACCCATTTCAAGCACTAATACCTCATCATCTGATTCCAGTTGAAATATAGATAGAGGCAGACCGATATCATTATTAAAATTACCCATGGTTTTTTTTGTTTTATACTTACGTGCTAAGATATGATACATCATGTCTTTTGTTGTGGTTTTGCCGGCACTGCCTGTGACTGCAACAACAGTGATGTCATGCTTTTGGCGGTAGTATCCTGCCAAGTCCATTAAGGCACGGCGGGTTGACTGTACATAAATGAGCGGAATCCCCTCATCTACAGCGTTTTTCTTTTCTGTCAAAGCGCAAACCGCACCATTGTCTTTTGCCTGTTGAATAAAGTCATGCCCGTCAAATACTTCTCCTGCAATAGGCACAAATAATGCATTGGGCGCAAATTTTCGTGTGTCGGTGGATATACTGGTAATCATTGCTTCAGACTCGCCTAATAACCTACCGCCCACTGCCTTTACAATTTCCTTTATACTAAGATTCACGATAAAGCCTCCAATGCTACTTCGTAATCGCTGAAATGAAAAGTTTTTGTGCCGATGATTTGATAGTCCTCATGCCCTTTGCCTGCGATAATAAGTGAATCTCCATGGCTTAACATTTTTATTCCGCTGAAAATGGCATCACGGCGGTTTTCTATGGATATATAATGGGTAGAAACTTCTCTTATGCCTTCTTCTACTTGTTTAAGGATTTCCATAGGGTTTTCTGTGCGGGGGTTATCTGATGTAAGTATGCAAAAGTCTGACATTTCCCCAGCAATACGCCCCATGATTGGGCGTTTTAATGTATCACGGTCGCCTCCACAGCCAAATAACGTAATGACGCGCCCTGTTGTAAATTCACGGACAGAGGAAATAATATTCACCAGCCCGTCAGGAGAATGGGCATAATCTACAAAAACATTCAATCCACGGTTATTTGGCACAGACTGAATCCTTCCAGGTACGCCTGTGAGTTGAGACACCGCTTTGCAAATGGCATTTTCATCAAGCCCTAATGCTTGGGCAGTGCCAATGGCGGCTAAAGTGTTATAGATATTAAACTTTCCTTTTATCGGTAAGGTGTATTGTTTTTCGGCAAGGTCAAAGATAATGCCCATTGGCTCATATTTGATATGTATTGCCTGTAGGTTTGCTGGGTTATCTATGCCATAAGTGGTAAATGGGTCATCTCCATGGTGTGCAAGCATGGTGGAGGTAGATTCATCATCTGCATTGACCACGGCAAATTGACTTTGTGTAAAAAGTGCGGCTTTGGCTAGACGATAGTTTTCCATTGTGCCATGAAAATCAAGATGGTCTTGGGTCAAGTTTGTAAAAACGCTTACATCAAAAGTAAGCCCTTCCATTTTGTAAAGTGCCAATGCATGAGAAGATACTTCCATAACCACATCTTGTACACCTTCAGAAAGCATTTGGGCAAAAATAGCATGAAGTTCTAACTGGTCGGGGGTAGTTGAGGTTAAAAAGGAAATATCCAGCGGCTTTTCCCCAATACGTGCGCCATTTGTGCCAATCAGTCCTGTTTTGCGTCCGCATTGACGCAAAATTTCTTCAATAAAACAAGTGACGCTGGTTTTACCGTTGGTTCCTGTTGCGCCGATTAAGCGAAGCTTTTTGGCAGGATTACCATGTAAATTAGCCGCCAAATACGCAGTTGCTTTACGGGTATTTTCTACATATACAACAGCCACATCAGCTGGTAATGGGACGGATTTGTTTTCTATTAAAATTGCCGAAGCACCTTTTTGAACAGCCCCTTGAATATAGTCATGCCCATCTACAGTCAGCCCTTGTTGACATATAAATAATGTCTTAGACTTGACTTTGCGGGAATCAATTTCAGCCGTCAAAATTTCGCAGTCATCCCCTTGTATCATTTCGTGGGGGATATTTTTAAGTAGTTCACTTAACTTCAAGCACTTCAACTCCATTTCAGTTTCAATATCCAGTATTTCCATTCTATATAACATATTAAACCCATGATGACCATATGCTTAGATTTTGTCATAAATCAAGCCCTAATGCAAACTTTTTCATATCATTACACTGAAAACACGCATAATATTTACCAAATTAAAGCTAAACGCAAAAAACGAATAAATTTCCAATGAAATTAGTTAAATATGGTGAAATATATGGATATTTATATGATTTCAGCCATTGCATAAGACTGCGTCCAAGATTAAACTGTATTAGCACTCAATTGACGAGAGTGCTAATAAAACATAGTAAACTTATTTCCTAAGGAGGACTTTTAATGAAGTTAAAACCACTAGGCGACCGCGTTGTCATTAAACAACTCGAAGCTGAAGAAACCACAAAATCCGGCATTATTCTTCCCGGTACAGCCAAAGAAAAGCCCCAACACGCAGAAGTTGTTTCAGTCGGCCCAGGCGGTGTGATTGACGGCAAAGAAATTAAAATGGAAGTAAAAGCTGGCGACAAAGTTATTTATTCAAAATATGCTGGCACAGAAGTTAAACTTGAAGAAAACGAATTTATTATCGTGAAACAAAGCGATATTTTGGCAATTGTAGAATAATTCTGGAGGTAGATACCCATGGCAAAACAAATTAAATACGCTATTGATGCGCGTACTGTTCTTGAAGCTGGTGTAAATAAACTAGCAGACACTGTAAACATAACCCTTGGCCCCAAAGGCCGCAATGTAGTGCTTGACAAAAAATACGGCACACCCCTTATCACAAACGATGGTGTAACCATTGCCAAAGAAATTGAATTAGAATGCCCATTTGAAAACATGGGTGCGCAACTTGTAAAAGAAGTGGCAACAAAAACAAATGACGTAGCTGGTGACGGAACAACCACTGCTATTGTATTAGCACAATCTATGGTTCGTGAAGGACTTAAAAATATTGCCGCCGGTGCAAATCCAATCATTTTGCGCAATGGTATGCAACAAGCCACCAATGCCGCTGTTGAAGCCATTAAAGGCATGAGCCAAAAAATTGACGGCAAAAATCACATTGCAAAAGTAGCCGCCATTTCCGCAGGAAGCCAAGAAGTTGGTGACATGATTGCCGAAGCAATGGACAAAGTATCAAGCGATGGCGTAATCACCGTTGAAGAATCTAAAACCATGCACACCGAACTTGAACTGGTAGAAGGTATGCAATTTGACCGCGGATATCTTTCTGCTTATATGTGTACAGATATGGAAAAAATGGTTGTAAACTTGGACAACCCTTATATTCTTATTACCGATAAAAAAATCTCTACCGTACAAGAAATTCTGCCCCTTCTTGAACAAATTGTGCAAACAGGCGCGAAACTTCTTATCATTGCCGAAGACATTGAAGGCGAAGCCCTTTCTACTTTGGTTCTCAACAAACTGCGCGGCACATTCAATTGCGCCGCTGTAAAAGCACCGGGCTTTGGCGACCGCCGCAAAGCCATGCTTGAAGATATTGCTATTCTTACAGGGGGTAAAGTCATTTCCTCTGAAATTGGGCTTGAATTAAAAGACACCACTTTAGAAGATTTGGGCAAAGCAAAAAGCATTAAAATTGATAAAGAAAACACAATTATCATTGACGGCGAAGGCACAAAAGCTGACATTGATGCCCGTGTATCTCAAATTAAAGGTCAAATCGAAGAAACAACATCTGACTTTGACAAAGAAAAACTACAAGAGCGTTTGGCAAAACTTGCTGGTGGTGTCGCTGTTATTAAAGTAGGCGCACCCACTGAAACAGAACTTAAAGAGAAAAAACTTCGTATGGAAGATGCTTTAGCGGCGACACGTGCAGCCGTTGAAGAAGGCATCATCTGCGGCGGCGGAAGTGCATTTATTCACTCTTTCTCAGCCGTTAAAGAAGTCATGGATAAATTGATAGGCGACGAAAAAACAGGTGCGCAAATTATTTTAAAATCCCTTGAAGCACCCCTTCGCCAAATCGTGTCCAATGCAGGTCTTGAAGGTGCGGTTATCGTAGACGCACTAAAAGGCAAAGAAAAAGGCGTAGGCTTTGATGTACTCAGCGAAACTTTTGTAAACATGGTTCAAGCAGGTATCATTGACCCAACAAAAGTAACCCGCACAACCATCCAAAACGCAACCAGTGTTGCGTCAACCCTTCTAACCACAGAAGCCGTTGTAACAGACATCAAAGAACCAGAACCTCCAATGCCAGCCGGCGGCGGAATGGGTGGCATGGGCGGCATGATGTAGCCAGCCCTTGCGGTACTGCGGCTATAACCGCTGTAATTGCATATTAGGTTTTTAGTTAACGTCTCGAAGCCATATATTAAAGAAAAAGACAAAAAAACGCCTTATCATGATTGTGATAAGGCGTTTTTTGTGTTAATGTATAGATATGGACGGATTATTTCTTACATTTACAAATAGCCTAACTGCCCTTGCAGTTTGTATAGTATTGGGTTTTGTGTGCCGCAGACAGCGGCTTATTAACGATGAACATATGGGCGGTATGACGGTGATTTTAATGCGTGTAGCCATGCCCTGCACTGTTTTTATCGCGTTAATGCAACCTTTTTCTCGGGAGCTTATGATTGAATCTTTGGCTTCTTTTGTGATTACCGGTGTGCTTTACATAGCAGGCGGATATTTAGGTCTTGGGGTTGCAAAGCTTATGAAAATGCCTGATGGCATTAAGGAATCTTGGCAGTTTGGCTGTGCTTTCAGCAATGTTGGGTTTATTGGAATCCCTGTGGTTATGGCTGTTTTTGGGCCTGAAGGGTTAATTTATGTATCCATGGCGGCGGCTTCTTTTACTATTTTGTCATTTACAGTAGGTGTACGTATGTTTTCAGGAGGCCCAAAAGAAATTCGGATTTTACAAGTGATGAAAAATAGTCCTGCTATTCCTGTAACGTTGATTGGTTTTGTATTGTTTTTGACAGGGTTGAGATTGCCTGCACCCCTTGAAGGCGGCATTGCCTTGGTGAGCAATATGACCACACCTCTTTCCATGGTGCTTATTGGCGGGATGTTAGCAAAGCAAAGATTGCGGGACTCTTTTACAGATATAAAAATTTTACCGCCTACGGTAATAAAACTGGTGGTCATTCCCTTAGCGGCTTTGTTTATACTCCGATGGTTTGTGCCTAATCCACTGATGCTTAGTGTGATTGTTACACTCATGGCAATGCCCCCTGCGGCTTCTACTGCTATTTTTGCAGACCAGTTTGGCGGGGATAGTGTTGCCGCCGCTAAATTTGTAGTTGTGCCAACGATTTTATGCGCAATTACTGTACCTCTGATTGCCTTATTGCTATAAGTTTAAGAAAATCATCCTCGGTTATTACAGGCACGCCCAGTTGGGTGGCCTTTTTATTTTTGCCTGTGGTTGATGTGATGTCGTTATTGATAAGATAGGAAGTTTTTGCGGTGACTGTGCCTGTGGTGCGCCCACCATGGGTTTCTATAAAGTCGGATAGGGTTTTACGGTTTTTAAATTGGGTAACATCACCTGTAATGACGAAAGATAGGTCAACCAAAGGTTGTTCGGCAGGATTTTCTTCTGGAAACTGTATACGCAAAATAGAAAGGGCGTGTTTATATAGGGCTTCATTTTTTTCTACAATGAAATACTGGTGTAGACTATTGGCGATTGCATCTCCATAGCCTTTGATTTCAACCAGCAATTCTTGATAATTTTCATCTTTGCACATTTCCAAAATTTTCATCGCATCATATTTTACATATTTACATAATAACTTTGCATTGGACAAACCGACATGACGTATGCCCAGTGCATAAATGAAGTTGGGTAGTGGTATATCTTTGGCAGTTTCAATGGCAGTTGTTAATTTTTCGTAAGACTTTTGCCCGAAGCCTTCCATTTGTAAAATAGTATCTTCATGGGTTTGTAAATCAAATAGGCTCATATAATTGGTGACGATACCTTGGGTCACGAATTTTTCCAATGTTTGTTCAGAAAGCCCTGCAATATTTAAAGCATCACGGCTTACAAAGTGGGAGAGGGCGCGTATTTGCTGTGCATCACATGCGGGGTTTGTGCAGTATAAAACCTCTGGGTCGCCTATGATTTCTGTTGCTCCCCCACATGCTTGACATGCAGTGGGAATCATCACTTCTCGGGGCGTGTTATCTTTTTGGCTTAAATTTTCAGCAACTTGCGGGATTATCATATTGGCTTTGTAAACCGTAATGCGGTCGTTTGGGCATAGTTCAAGTTCACGCAAGATACTTACATTGTGTACGCTGGCTTGGCTTACTTGTGAGCCTTCAATGTCTACAGGCTCGAAAATTGCCACAGGGTTTATACGGCCTGTGCGTGAAGTATTCCATTCTATGGTGAGCAATGTGGTTTCAGCCAATTCGTCTGCCCACTTAAAGGCGATACTGTCCCGTGGAAATTTAGACGTTGCGCCAAGGGATTCGCTGTAGGCAATATCGTTATATGTTAAAACCAGCCCATCTGTTGCCCATGGGGCAGTGGGGATTTTTTCTTTAAAACGTGCTATGGCTTCTGTTACATTTTGCCCTGTTACCATTTCATATGGAACAATGTCAAAACCTTGGGAAGACAGCCATTCTAATTGGGCAGACTTTGTATTGTCTGATGTGCTGCGTGTGCCAAAGGCATAAAAAAGAACCCGTCTGGACGCTGTAATTTCGTTATTGAGTTGACGAACAGCTCCACTACATAGGTTGCGTGGGTTTTTATATTCTGCGTTTTCGTTAATGGCTTCAAAATCGGATAATGTAATCACTGCTTCTCCGCGTAAATCAAAAATCCCTTTATAAGGCACAGTTAGGGGTACATTAGAAAAAAAACGTGCATTGTGGGTTACATCTTCACCTACATTGCCATTTCCGCGGGTTAAGGCTTGTTTTAATTCACCATTTTCATATTTTAAAATAATGGTTAACCCGTCAAGTTTCCATGATAAAAGCCCGACTTGGTCATCTAAAAATGTCTCCAAAGTTTCAGGGCTTTTTGTTTTATCAAGGGAAAGCATGGGGGTAGTGTGTGGGACTTTAGCTAACCCACTTACGATTTCATAGCCTACTTTTCGTGTTGGACTGCCTGCCAATTGTATTCCGCTGGATTTTTCTAGTTCAACCAGTTCATCATAGAGGGTATCATACTCCAAGTCGGTCATGATTTCGCGGTTTTCTTGGTAGTACGCACGATTGGCAGCCGTAAGCTTTGCTACAAGTTCATGTATACGTATTGTGTTTGTCATTGTATATGACGCACCATTTCTGGGGTAATATCAATAGCAAGAGGGTTAATTGTGCGGTTAATAAGCTCAAGAATACCTGCACTATCAGGCATTTCATACCAACCTTGCCGTACTGTATGACTGGTAGGCAATGTATAGGTTGAAAGCCCGCTCATGTCCATATGACTGAGGTGGTTTACAAACCATAGCATATCTTGAAAAGACATATCGGTGTTTACATTTTCTTGATAAATGCGGATAAGTTCTGGCAGTTGCAAAATCATACTGGGGGAAAGCATTTCTTGATATAGGGCAGTAAGAATTGCCTGTTGGTTTTCCATACGTCCATAGTCAGTAATCGAATGGCGATAACGGGCAAAGTGTGAAGCGGTGCGTCCATCCATGACTTGTAAACCTGCGGGGATATTGATATCCACAGCACCCCCTTGGACATAAAACATACGGCGGGGTACATCAATTTCTACGCCGCCCACCGCATCAATCAAACGCTCAAAAGCTCTATAATCAACATGTACATAAAAATCTGGTTCAAAACCAATTAAGGTTGAAAGTTCTCTCTTTAATTGAGCAACGCCCCCTTCATGTCCTCGTCCGCCGCCGCGTCCTGCGGAATATGAAGCCACAGGCTTACGCCGTCCTACGCCACGGGTTGAGTCCACCCGTATGTCCCGAGGAATGCTAATGACATTGATTTCATTTTCCCGGGCATCAAAGGAAGCAACCATCATTGCGTCTACATTGTTGCCAGTATCTGTTGCAAAAATTAAAAGGGTAAAGAAATATGGATGCCGCCGCGGAACTCTTGTAAGTACTTCTGGTGGATGTTCATAATAAGAATCACCATCACTAGGGTTTGTATTTCCCAGACTAATATTGCCGTCAAGCCCTGTACTGGGTGGGAGCGGTCTTAATGTAATATAATTGCCAACTGTTGGCGGCGGCGGATTAAATAATGCACGCATTCCAGCATAAGCACCTCCTGCCACTGCCAGTATAGCAATTAAAGTAATAGAAAATGCCACGAACATTTTACGGATTGGAATATTTTTAAGCATAATGTAGTCCTCACATACGTTTTATATCAATTTGACCAACGCATTATGACATGATTATAAGTATTTTTCAAATGTTATTTTGATTGCAGATGAAAATTGTGGTAATATTATAAGTACTATGTAACTGAGGAGTTGTTTTGTGAACAAGTTTTTAAAATCACGAATGATGCGCTCAATGATACCTTATCTTATTTTAGGTGTGGGGTTAATTGTTGCGTTTCGGCTAATTTCTGAGGTTGCTTTTTTTTCAGAAGCACTGAATCATTTTATGGGTGTTATTGCGCCATTTGTGCTGGGTGCGATTATTGCATATATTTTAAATTTGCCATGTTCCTTTATTCAACGGCTTTACTTAAAGATAAATAACATAGTGGTGCAAAAAATAAGCCGCGGGTTGTCCGTTGTCACAACGGCTGTGCTGGTTGTGATTGTTTTTGCTATTTTAATTAACATAATCGTACCTGCAATTTATGAAAGTATCATGGATTTGGTTGAAGCGATACCAGATTTTGAAGCAACTTTCCGCGAATGGTTATTGATTGTAGATGGCTGGGATTTGCCTGAGTTTGTGCCTGATATTGATGAAGAAGGGCTTATTACTGTAGTGAATGAATTTATTTACGACTTCATTCAAGGTTTTAATTTTGAAGCATTGCTTGGGCAAATTATTACGGGCTTTGGCAGTGCCGCCTTTGCTGTTTTCCAACTCATTATTTCAATCATCGCGTCTATTTATTTCTTACTTGAAAAAGATAAACTTAAAGCGTTTGCAGGTAGATTTGTCAATGCCGCTTTTACGGACCGTACCAGTGGAATCATTGTAAAGTATGCAAAAAAATTAAATTTTAACTTCCATCAATATATCTATACACAAACCATTGACGGTTTGATTCTAGGCACAATTATGATGGTAGTATTGGCGTTATTTGGCTCGCCCTATTTCTTGGTTTTAGGGTTGATTTTGGGGATATTAAATTATATTCCGTACTTTGGCTCTATCTTGGGTACGGCAATTGCTGTCATTGTCGTGGCATTTACCCAAGGCTTGGGGATTGCCGCCATTGCCGCCGTTGTGATGTTTATTATTCAGCAAATTGACGGCAATGTTATTCAGCCAAAGCTCATGGGCGGTTCGTTTTCACTAAGTCCAATTCTTATTATCATTAGTGTAACCGTTGGCGGTGCATATTTTGGTGTACTGGGAATGCTTATGGCAATTCCTATTGTGGCAATTTTCAAAGATTTATTGGATGAGTATATTGCATTCCGTGAAGTGAAAAAACTTGAAGCACCTACCCCAGACGAACATAATTTTATGGATAGAGATATCTGGTAATCATGAGACTAAGCATAACCCCTGTAAAATTGGCAAGCAACGCCCCTGCTAGTGTAAAGCGTGTTTTTGTAACCTTTACGCTCATAAAGTAAATGCTCATGGTGTAAAAAACTGTCTCGGTACTGCTCATCATAATGGATGTAAAGCGTCCAATAAATGAATCAGGCCCATAGTTTTCAAATATATCCAAAAGCAAACCTGTGGAGGCAGATGATGATACTAACCTCATGAGGGTAAGGGGTACGGTTTCTGCTGGATATCCGATACGGTCAGTCAGTGGTGCAATAAGTCCGCCAAGTAAGTCAAATGCACCGCTTGCCCTAAGCATTCCCACGGAGATAAGTAAGCCAACAATGGTTGGTGCAATATGTAAAACGGTAAAAAAGCCTTCTTTTGCACCGGTAACAAAATGGTCATAAACGGGAACTTTTCTGCTAAATGCATACATAAGAATCCCTGCAAATGTGATAGGAATAATCATGTCAGATAAAAAAAGCATCCAATTCATAGGCGTATTCAGTCCTTCCTATCAAACTTATCTAGTATTTTGCAGAAGGCAACAGCTACAACAGTAGTAATTGCCGTCACAACAAGCCCAGGGCCAATGATTTCTGACGGGTTAATAGAATTATATTGCATACGATAAGCTACCACACTAATAGTCACAAGCTGTAAGCTGGACATATTGATAACCATAAACATGCGCATAGAGCGCGTAGCCGTATCTTTTTTAGGGTTTTCCTCCTGCATGACCTTCATTGCTTTTAATCCGCTAGGGGTTGCTGCCCATCCAAGCCCTAAAATATTGGCAATGAAATTGGTTGCAATAGGCTCGTGTGCAGGGTGATTTTTTCCAAGGTCAGGAAACAACCACCGAAGTAGGGGGCGTGACCGCCGTGCCAATGCACCAATAAGCCCTGCCTTTTCTGCCACGGTCATAAGCCCCGTCCACATGGCTAAAATCCCAAGCATTGTAATGCTTAGTGTAATGGCTTCTCTTGCAGATTCTATTGCCGCATTGGTGAGTGCAGGAATATTTCCTGTAAATAAAGCCACCACGATAGATAGCAAAATCATTCCGCCCCAAAGTTTGTTAAGCAAGATATGTACCTCCTGATTTTCACTGTTAATATAGCTTATTCACAAAAGCTTTCATGCATTCATTTCGACAGGAAATAATTTCTTTCATTTAATACTTGCATATATTGACAAGTATGGTATACTATCACCACCACAATTGCTGGAACAGGCAAAATTGAATAAATGTGGTAAGCTATTATCTTAAAAGGAGTGCATATTTATGAAAGCAACAGGTGTTGTAAGACGTGTAGATGAGCTTGGGCGTGTGGTTTTACCTTGCGAGTTGAGAAGGACAATGCATATCAATGACAGGGATGCATTAGAGGTCTTTGTGGATTCTGACAAAATTATACTTAAGAAATATGAACCTGCATGTACATTCACAGGCTCTGCTGATGATTTAATCGAATTTCATGGGCGTAAAGTTTCTAAGGAAGCGATACAAGAAATGATGAAACTTGCAGGATTATAAACAACACTGTAGCACATGTTTAAACCCGGGGGCTGTTGCCTTCGGGTTTATTTGACCTAAAAACAGAGACCCATTGAAAAAAGGAGGGTATTTTGATTACGTTACAAAACATCACTAAAACATTTAAAGTGTCAAAGCGTCAGGCAGGGTTTGCCAATGCGTTTAAGGCGTTATTTTCTCGGGAATATGAGCTGATTCATGCACTGCATAATGTCAGCTTTACTGTCAACGATGGTGAAATGGTGGGGTATATAGGGCCAAATGGGGCAGGAAAAAGTACAACCATAAAAATAATGTGCGGAATCCTAACGCCTGACGATGGCGATTGTAGTATCAATGGGCGCACCCCATGGCGGCAAAGAATAGCCCATGTGCGTGATATTGGGGTAGTGTTTGGTCAGCGCAGTCAATTGTGGTGGGATGTGCCTGTCATAGACAGCTTTGAACTTATCCGCGATATTTATAAAACCCCGCAAACTGTATATTCAAAAAATTTAAAAGAACTTACAGAAATTTTGGAACTGGGGGAAATTTTAAAAACTCCAGCCAGAAGTTTAAGTTTAGGGCAAAGAATGCGTTGTGAAATTGTGGCAAGCTTGTTACACAACCCAAAAATTCTATTCCTAGACGAGCCAACGATTGGGCTGGACGCTGTGTCTAAAATAGCCGTGCGCCAATTTATTAAACAACTGAATGTCGAGCGTAAAACGACAGTTATCCTTACCACTCATGACATGCAAGATATTGAAGCTTTGACCGAGCGCATTATTCTTATAGGAAGAGGGCAAGTGCTTTTAGACGGAAGTTTAGCAGAGCTAAAATCCCGTGCAAATACTGATGGTGACAATGCAGAGGAAGCGGTTGCCGCACTGTATAAGGAGCTTAAAATATGAAGCCCTTTGCGGCACTTTTTAGAATACGTTTTACCAATTCCCTACAATATCGTGCGGCGGCTTTGGCTGGATTAGTGACGCAGTTTGGGTGGGGGCTTATGACTATTTTGGGTTTTGCCGCTTTTTACCGTGAAAATCCCACTGGGTTTCCAATGACATTTCAGCAGACCGTTGCTTACATTTGGATGCAACAGGCATTTATGGCTTTGCTTTTTATATGGTTTTGGGAAAATAGCATTTTTGAATCAATAGAAAGCGGCGGTGTGGCTTATGATTTGGTTCGCCCCATGGATGTATATGGGCGGTGGTTTACCACGATTTCTGCAAACCGCATCGCCCGTACAGTACTTCGTGCTGTGCCTCTTTTAGTGATTGCACTCATTTTACCGGTGGCTTTTCGTCTGGTTTTGCCTTCAAGTTTTATAACAGTGGTGCTTTTTATCATTAGTTTAATTTTAAGTTTAAGTGTGGTGGTTGCATTTTCTATGCTCATTTACATTTCAACTTTTTACACCATGAACAGCAAAGGGATACGTATTGTTGTAGGCATTGCCGCAGATTTTCTGATGGGTAGTTATATTCCCATTCCATTTTTTCCCGACACTTTACGCACTATGATAGAGTTTTCGCCATTTGGGGCCATGAAAAATACACCATTGCTTATTTTTAGCGGCTACTTAACAGGTGCGGATTTGGTGCAGAGTATGCTTTTGCAAATTTTTTGGCTTTTGTTTATGTTATTGGCAGGACGATTTTTTATGTCTCGTGCTTTAAAGCGCGTGGTGGTTCAAGGAGGTTAAAACATGAGCTTGTATATAAAATATTTTTCAATACACCTTAAAAGTCAAATGCAGTTTAAGTCCTCTTTCTTTTTTACAACCCTTGGGCAGTTTCTAGTGGCCTTTGTGACTTTGCTGAGTATCAATTTTATGTTTGCCCGCTTTGACTCTGTTGGGGGCTTTACCCATGAAGAAGTATTGCTTTGTTTTGCAATCATCATGTCTGCGTTTTCTATCAGCGAGCTGATTGCACGTGGTTTTGACCAGTTTCCTAATCTTATTGGCAATGGGGGTTTTGATAGAGCTTTGGTGCGCCCCCGCAATGTTATTTTTCAAGTACTGGCATCACAAATGGACTTTTCCCGCTTGGGGCGGCTTCTTCAAGCCATATTGGTTTTTATTTATGTTATTCCAAGCAGTAGTATAGACTGGACTTTGCCTAGGGTGATTACCCTTGCATTGATGATCATTTGCGGCGGCTTATTATTTTTTGGCTTGCAAGTGCTGTATGCGGCATTGTCATTTTTCACACTGGAAGGGTTGGAATTTATGAATCTTCTCACCCATGGTGCCCAAGAACATGGAAGATTACCTTTTTCCGTATATGGTGATGGCATATTGAAATTTTTGACTTTTATTGTTCCCCTTGCGCTGATTCAATACTATCCCTTATTATTTTTATTGGGGCGTGAAGAAGCTGGCATTTTTCATGGAATTGCCCCTGTAATGTCATTACTTTTTCTTTTGCCATGTTATGCATGTTTTAAATTGGGGCTTAAAAAATATCAGTCTACAGGGTCATGATGAATTGGGTAATTATAACATTTTGCAGATATATTGACAATTTCTAGTGGTTGGTCATATAATGGCTTGAAAGGTGTGATAATGGTGATACGGGAAGTCATCGAAAAAGCAAAAAATGGGGATGAGGAGGCTTTTCGTGTTATATATGATACATACTGGCGGTATGTTTTATTTATAGCCGCCAAACTTTGCAACAATGAATCAGATGCCAATGATGTCTTGCAGGATGTTTTTATAAAGGTGTTTAAAAACATTAAAAATTTGAAAGATGATACTAAGCTTAAAGCATGGATTGGTACAATAACCGTTAGAGTATGCCGTACTAAACTGAATAAAAATCAAAAGTTTGCATTACAAACCAACGAAGTGCCTGAAGATATGCAAGACGCTGACGAGGATTTTCTGCCCGAGGCATATGTCGCCAACAAGGAATTGCAAAAGGACATGCTAAAGCTTGTCAATTCACTGCCAGACAAACAACGTGAAGTGATTTATTTATATTATTATCAAGGCATGGATACGAATGAAATAGCAGACTATCAAGGCAGTAGTTCAGCCAGTGTGCGAAAAGCCATGCATGATGCCCGCAAAAGCATGAAAAAGAAAATTGAAAAAGACAGAAAACATTTGCCAGTGGTGGTTCTTCCGTTTGTTTCTGTTTCAAAGCTATTTTTCAAGGAAGAAGAAGTGTTTGCCGCAACCCAGTTAGGCGTGGCAACCCTTGCTTTTACAAGCGTTATAAGAAGACTACACTTTGTAAGAACTGCCAGTATAGCCGGTGGTGTAGCAGTTACCGCTTTGCTTGCAGGAGGGTTGGCATTGAGTAGCCTGTATGACACCACAGTATATATTGCACCTGTGCCTATACAAGATACAGTTATAGCCGTATCAGAAGATGAACTGTCGATATTGTATGTACAAGAAGAAGATATTGAAATACCACCGCCTGAAAACAACACACCAGCCTATGTAGAAAATATACTCCCGATAGAGATAGTGACAGAAGCTTTGCCAGTGGAAACCATTGAATCAGACACATTTTTATTAGACCCTGGCATGGTTGCAGGTTATGATTTTTTAGGCTGGGTAAGCAGTACAAAAGGGCTGGTGGTAGGCGAGCCAATACCTGCGGACGCAATAGTCACCCCCCTTGAACTCATGCCCAACAGTGATATTGTTTATATTGCCGTATGGGGCAATAGAGAAACAGGAATAGTGGGTATGCCATCTGTAGTGGATGTGCCTTAAATCAAGCGAAACAAAACTTTGCAAAAAAGCCATCTTCGTAGAGATGGCTTTTTTATTTTCGCCTTGTTTTTAGACAAGGAAAAATTAAATTGCTACATATTGGTCATTTCCCTTTTTATTTGAAGTGTATATACTTATGCCATATTATTCACCTTCAAATAAAGTTTTTGTATGATTGCCCGCAACGGGACATTTGGTGTCGTTTTTTAGGGCATGATAAAATTTTTTATAAATTTTTTAAAAAACGTATGTAACGTATTCGTGACCCCTGTGGTCTTCTATACATAGCCTATTTTATTTTTGGTTCATGAGGGCCCTTAACCAAGATTTATAGGATTTTAAGATTTGCAAGAGAAAAATAAAAAATTAAACCTAGGGGGTATTCTCTGTATGTTAAACAGCATATTAAATTATCAAGGGCGGATGTTCATTCAAAAGGTAATGTGCATTTTGCTTGTGTTTATTCTGGTTTTTGCCGCATTGCCCGTAGACGCTTTGCCGCCGGAATATGATGAAAGCGATTATGTATCAAGCAGCATTTATGATGACTATACGGATGATAATGATGTAGAAGAAGATGAAGAAACTGACATTGACGAAGAAACAGAGGATGAAACAGAGGAAGCCGAAACGGAAGAATCTGAAACAGAAGAAGACATTGAAGGAGAAGAAGAAACTGACTGTGAATGTGCAGAATGCGAGTGTGACGAAGACAATCATTGCGGATGCAAAGATAATCTGGTTGACATTGCGCCTGTACTACCCCAATTGCCAGCCCTAGACTTTGTTCCTGTGGCAACACTGCACAACCTGCCAACGGAAACAAATATAGGCATTCCATTGTACTTAACTGGTGATGTATACCCAAGCAACGCCACAAACCAAAGCATTACTTGGAGCATTTCAGACCCTGGCGCGACTGGCGCAGTGCTTGTAGACAATGAACTCCATGCTTTTGATATGGGTACTGTCATCGTACGTGCAACCATTGCAAATGGTGCAACAGCAAGTGATGATTTTGTACATGATTTTAGTGTTAGAATTTTCATGGGGTTTACACCGCAATTTTCTTCAATGTCAACGGGTACTGGCAGACATTATATATGGCCGACACGCACAGAAACCATAGTTATTGAAACTTATATTTTTCCAAATTTTGGTTATACAGGAAGTTTGGGTGGAGCAACTGAGCTGGCTATGAACCAATTTTTAAATTATCCAGGTTCGCATGTTGCAAGGAGTACTCCTGTAGGCGCAACATTAGTTAATCCAGGAGGCATAAGTTTGTCGGATGTAACTGGTTTTTTAGTGGGTACTTCCCAACAAAGATTTTACCCTCCAGCCATCCCCCCTATATTAGGGGTTCGAACTGGATACACGACAACAATAACACCAGGTTTTCCAGCAAATCATCATTTTATCGGACAAACGATTACAAATAACCTCATTACACCTGGACACCCCACAAGAAATTTGGGAGATTTGACTTTTTCAGTTGCGTCAGCAATTCCACCGACTTTAAGTGCTAATATATCTCATGTTGATTTTGGTACACGTGTATGGGGACAAAGTATCCCATCAGCATCTGTAACTTTAACAAGAGAGAATGGCGTTTCTGCATCATCAATAAGTTTTAGTAACCCTACTATTACTGGCCCTTTTGCTGGCTTTAATATTGGTTCAATTAATCCACCTGGTACGGCTTTGAATAATGCTGTTCCCCAAAGAAATTTTAATATTACTCCAAATTCAAGAAATCTTGGTGTCGGGACACATACTGTGACCTTGAATATTCCTGCTACGCGTCAAGGTACTGTTATATCAAGTGCAGGTACACCAGCTCCGCCGGCAGTTGGCATATCAATACCAGATATTACAGTTACTATTATAGCAAGGGAGACAAATGCGCCTTCTGGTGCAGCAGAAAATGTAGTAGGCGAAAATATGTTTACTATTACAGCTGCAAATGCACCAACGCCATTAAATGCTTGGACAGGTTCGCCCGGTACAGGCTGGACAACACAATACCGTCTAATCAACTCCGCTACTGGTGCAGTCGTTAGAGACTGGGATATCAGTCTTAATTTTACAGGCTTAACAGATGGTACAACTTATACAGTTGAAATGTACCATAGGGCAAATAATGTTAACCACTTAGATTCAGCGGTTAGCACATTTAATGTTACAACTAGTTCGCCGGCACTTCCACTTGATGTAACTTATACAGTTACAGGCATTACACCTGATGTAGTCAACGGTATGCCGCCAACAACATATGTAATGCCTACCACAAGTGTAGATATTGCACCAATACCAACCACTCCATCTACCACCAATGCCGCAGGTGTCCAAGGCACATGGACATTTAACGGCTGGAATCATCCAACCATCACCACATCACCATTTTCTATGCCCAATAATGCTGTGCATTTTACAGGATATTGGACATTTACCCCAGCACAATTTAGCGTGACTTATACAGTTACAGGTGCTGAACCTCCTGTGGTTACCAACATGCCAACTGGGTCAACACCAGTAGACGCAGGTACAACAGGTTTAACCATAGCCCCAGAACCAACCACCACATCCACCACCAATGCCGCAGGTACCCAAGGCACATGGACATTTAGTGGATGGAATCATGCAACCATCACCACATCACCATTTACCATGCCCAATAATCATGTAGCCTTTACAGGATATTGGACATTTACTCCAGCACAATTTAACGTGACTTATACAGTTACAGGAGTTGAACCTCCTGTGGTTGCCAACATGCCAACTGGGTCAACACCAGTAGACGCAGGTACAACAGGCTTAACCATAGCCCCAGAACCAACCACCACATCCACCACCAATGCCGCAGGTACCCAAGGCACATGGACATTTAGTGGATGGAGTCATGCAACCATCACTACATCACCATTTACCATGCCCAATAATCATGTAGCCTTTACAGGCTATTGGACATTTATCCCAGCACAATTTAACGTGACCTACACAGTCACAGGCATTGAACCGCCTGTAGTTGCCAACATGCCGTCAGCATCAACACCATTTGCCGCCGGCACAATAGGTATGCTGATTGCGCCAAATCCTACAACCACATCAACAATAAATGCCTTGGGTGTAGAAGGCGGATGGGTATTTAGCGGTTGGAATCATACAACCATCATAAGCTCACCATTTATTATGCCAAATAATCATGTTGAGTTTACAGGCTATTGGACATTCACCCCTGCTGTGTTTAGTATCAATTATGAAGTGATAGGTGTTAGACCTGCGATTGAAAACAATATGCCGCCAGCGGCAACACCCACCACCGCAGGTACAGCAGGTTTAACCATAGCACCCTATCCAACAACCACATCACTCACCAATGCCGCAGGTGTAATGGGCACATGGACATTTGATGGTTGGAATCACCCAACCATAACCACATCACCATTTACCATGCCAAACAGTAATGTAACTTTTACAGGCACATGGACATTTACCCCTGCGCAATTTAACGTGACCTACACAGTTACAGGCATTGAACCGTCTGTAGTTGCCAACATGCCAGCTGCGTCAACATCAGTAGCGGCAGGGACAACAGGCGTGGTTATCGCCCCAAGCCCAACCACCACATCTACCACCAATGGGGCAGGTGTCCAAGGTGCATGGACATTCAGCGGCTGGTTTAATGCAACCGTATCCAGTTCACCATTTACCATGCCAAACAACAATGTTGCGTTTACAGGTTACTGGACATTTACACCAGACACATTTGACGTGACCTATACAGTCACAGGGGTAGAGCCAGCCGTGGTTACTGGTATGCCACCAGCACTAACCACTTTAAATGCCGGCACAACAGGCGTAGTCATTGCCGCGTCACCAATCACTACATCTAATACAAATACAGTCGGCGTGCAAGGCACATGGACGTTTAGTGGATGGAGCAATGCAACCATTACAAGCTCACCATTCATCATGCCAAACCATGACGTTGCATTTACAGGATATTGGATATTTACACCAGACACATTTAACTTAACAATCAATAATTTGCCAAATGCCATAGGCATACCATCAGGGCAAACCCCAAGCGGAATAATGAATGCAGGGGATACAATCACTTTGGTACAAGGCACAAACCCAATCAACTTTGTATTTATGGGATGGGTAAGGGGTGCAACACTGCCTGCATTAGGTTCTGACTTGAGTAGTTTTGCAGGAACGATATATCTAACACGTACCTTCACCATGCCAAATGAATCATTAACTTACACCGCCATTTGGGGCGACGGCACTTATGTAGGTCTGCCAACCAATGATAATTTAACCATTAACAATCTGCCAAACAATATTGGGCCACATGTTGGTCAAACAGCAACAGGCAGTGTGGTTGTAAGCACGGATATCACCTTAGCAGAAGGTACAGCCCCAGCTGACTTTGTATTTATGGGATGGGTAAGGGGTGCAACACTGCCTGCATTAGGTTCTGACTTGAGTAGTTTTGCAGGAACAGTGTACTACCCAACACGTACTTTCACCATGCCAAATGAAGCCATCACGTACACCGCTATTTGGGGTGACGGCACTTATGTAGGTGTGCCAATCAACGATAACTTAACCATTGATAATCTGCCAAACAACATTGGGCCACATGTTGGTCAAACAGCAACAGGCAGTGTGGCAGTCGGTGTTGATGTCATCTTAGCAGAAGGCACAGCCCCAACCAACTTTGTATTTATGGGCTGGGTACGGGGTGCAACATTACCTGCATTAGGTTCTGACTTGAGCAGTTTTGCAGGAACAGTGTATTATCCAACACGCCATTTCATCATGCCAAACGAAGATTTGACCTACACTGCCATTTGGGGTGACGGTACATTCGTGGGCGTGCCAACAGATTATAACCTTATTATCAACAACCTGCCAAATACTATTGACCCCCACGTAAACCAAACCAAAAGTGAAGGCGTTATAGTGGGTACTCACGTAAATCTTGAGGAGGGTATCCATCCCGTTGATTTCATTTTCATGGGCTGGGTACGGGGAGATGTACTTCCTGCACTAGGTTCTGATATCAATGATTTTACAGGAACAGTGTACCCGACACGCAGTTTCACTATGCCAAACGAAGTGATAACCTACACTGCACTTTGGGGCAATGGTGTGATTGTTGGTAAACCATTAAACTACAATCTTTTTATCAATAACTTGCCAGACAATATTGGCCCTCATGTAGACCAGACCGAAAGTGGAGCAACTGTACTAGGTTCGACAGTAACCCTAGACGAGGGTATAGCCCCTGAAGGCTTCATGTTTATGGGATGGGTACGGGGAAGCGACTTGCCTGCCATAGGCACAAACATCAACGACTTTACCGCCGTACCTGTGCGTGGAGTAGGGCATAGCTTCACTATGCCGAATGATGCAGTTGTATACACTGCACTTTGGGGCAATGGCACCCATGTAGGTGTACCCCTTTCATTTAACTTGACCGTGGGCAACTTCCCGCCAAGTTTTGTACCAGTCGGGCAAACACCAACAGGTATTACCCTTGTAGAAGCAGGTACAGCACTAATTTGGAACGAGGGAACTGTCGCAACTTATGACTTCTTAGGTTGGGCAACAGACACATCAGTACTTGTAGTAGGTTCTGTATTGCCTCCAAGTGCAGTCGTTACTCCAAGTGTAGCCATGCCAAGTAATGATACAAACTACTTTGCAGTATGGGGAAACAGCTCTACTGGAATCATAGGCGAACCTAATATACCGCCTAATGTCACGCCACCAACCAGCCCGCCGATTTTAGGCGGAGGGGGCGGTAATTTAGACGGAGGATTCCGTCCAACCATTCCAACCCGCCCAGAACCACCAACTCCATCTGTTGTAGGCAATGAAGTTGTAAACAATGACGACGGCATGTGGGTAGAATTTGACGATACTGGAATACCACAAGGCGCATGGGAATGGAATGAGGATGAAGAAACGTGGATATTTGACGAAGATAATGTTCCACTAGCGGCGGCAATGCCTTCATCTGTCCCCGTGCCTGTAGCCGCAGTAATGTCACTGATGCCGCAAACAGGTATCACCAGCACCATTCCACTATTATTAGCTGGTTTATTGGCTGCCCTGATTCTGGCAGGGTTTGCCGTAACCTATATACGTAAGATTAAGCGTTCGGATATCGCTTAGTCTTTAAGGCCACCCGTGTGTGTTAGTCCCCCTTTCATACACGGGTTTTTTATATATTTCTTGACATTTTCTAAGACATAGTATATACTGGCAAAGCCATAGACAGCAGGTGCATTTTCTGTGCGTAAATCCTGCCGAGGCTCGTGTTTATAAAATTGTGCTTTATGCAATGATGCCTATTTTAGCCCGAGACTATGGTCACTTAGTCTGGGGCTTTTATATTGTCTTCAATTTCCACCCATTGTGCAATTGCGCAATGTTGTGGGAGCGGGAACAAAGCCCCCATTAAAAGGAGGTGCAAAGATGACGAATCTGGAGAAGAATCGTAAAGCAAAACATGCCGTGGTCGATGAAATACGCGAAAAGTTAGAGCGTACAAAGTCTGTAGTGCTTGTAGATGCCCGCGGTCTAACTGTAGAGCAAGACACAACCTTGCGTAAGTCTATGCGTAAAGTTGGCGGTATTGATTACAAAGTTTATAAAAACTCAATGATAAACTTTGCAATTGAAGGCACAGCATTTGAAGGTTTGAAGACGTATTTGGCAGGCCCAACAGCAGTAGCGTTTTCATATGATGACGCAACAGCGGCGGCGGCGGCAATTTCCAAGCAACTTAAAGGTATGCCTAACTTGGAGTTTAAAGCCAGTGCAATTGAGGGCGAAATTTACGATGCCGCTAAAACCAAAGCCATCGCAGATATTCCATCAAAAGATGTGCTTATTTCCAAACTACTTGGTTCATTCAAGTCACCATTATCCAGCTTTGCCCGCGTGATTAACGCTGTGGCTGAAGAAAAAGCTAAATCAGAATAGGAGATTATAAAATGGCAAAATTATCAATTCAAGAAATTATTGATGCAGTGAAGGAACTTTCAGTTCTTGAACTCAACGACCTTGTAAAAGCAGCAGAAGAAGAATTTGGCGTAAGCGCAGCAGCGGGTATGGTTATGGCTGGTCCAGCAGCAGGCGGCGGCGAAGCAGCAGAAGAAAAAACAGACTTTGATGTAGAACTTACAGAAGTTGGTTCAGAAAAAATTAAAGTCATTAAAGTTGTGCGTGAAATCACAGGACTTGGCTTAAAAGAAGCAAAAGATATGGTAGACAACGCACCCAAAGTAATGCGTGAAGCAGTGCCCAAAGCTGAAGCTGATGAAATCGTTAAAAAACTTGCTGAAATCGGCGCGAAAGTTACGCTTAAATAAGGGAGCCTAAAAACTATGGGTCATAAATATGTATATATGTTCAAGGAAGGTAACTCAACCATGCGTAACCTCCTTGGCGGAAAAGGTGCAAACCTTGCAGAAATGACCAATATGGGCATTCCTGTACCCAATGGGTTTATTGTTACGACAGAAGCTTGTACACTTTACAATTCATCAGGCAAAGTGATGTCTGATGATATTAAAAGTCAAATTGACGATTGTATTACACAATTAGAAGCTGGAAGCGGCAAAAAATTTGGTGATGTGTCCAACCCACTGCTTGTAAGTGTGCGTTCAGGCGCGCGGGCTTCTATGCCAGGTATGATGGATACCGTGCTTAACTTGGGTATCAATGATGAAGTAGCCGCAGGGCTTGCAAAAGCCGCAGGCGACCGCTTTGCATATGATTCATACCGCCGTTTCATTATGATGTTTGCAGATGTTGTTATTGGCGTAAGCAAGCATAGTTTTGAACATGCCATTGATGATTATAAAGAGAAAAAAGGTTATGCTTCAGATGAAAACATGACCGCTGACGACTGGAAAGCCATCGTTGATATTTTCAAAAAAATCTATCGGGATGACCAAGGTACAGACTTCCCAACCAGCGCGAAAGAGCAACTTTACGGTGCAATCACCGCAGTATTCCAATCATGGGATAACGAGCGTGCATTTATCTACCGCCGTATGCATGACATTCCCTACGAATGGGGTACAGCCGTCAACGTACAAGAAATGGTTTACGGAAACTTGGGCGACACATCTGGCACAGGTGTAGTATTTACCCGTGACCCATCCAGTGGTCAAAATAAAATTTATGGCGAATATCTAATGAACGCGCAAGGCGAAGACGTTGTAGCTGGAACGCGTACACCAAAAGACTTTATGGAGCTTGAAAAGGATTCTCCTGCTTGCTTTAAAGAGTTTTTGGATATTGCTAAAAAACTTGAAAAACACTATAAATATATGCAAGACATGGAATTTACCATTGAAAATGGCAAACTCTTTATCCTGCAAACAAGAAATGGTAAATGTACGGCACAAGCCGCTTTACAACTTGCTGTTGACCTTGTGAATGAAGGTATCGTTACCAAGGAAGAAGCTATCCGTCAGGTAGATCCACGTTCTCTTGACCAATTACTTCACCCTATGTTTGACCAAGCTGCCCTTAAAGCAGGTCAAGTTATTGGTTCAGCCCTTCCTGCTTCCCCAGGTGCTGCCGCAGGTAAAGTATACTTTACCGCCGCAGACGCTGCTGTGGCTTTCCATGAGCGTAACGAGCGCGTTATCCTTGTGCGCCTTGAAACATCTCCAGATGATATTATGGGTATGGAAGTTTCCAAAGGTATCTTAACTGCCCGCGGCGGAATGACCAGCCATGCGGCAGTAGTTGCCCGCGGCATGGGTACATGTTGTGTATCTGGTTGCGAAGCTATTAAATTTGGTAAAAAGAACTTCACACTTGGCGGTGAAACCATTAAAGAGGGCGATTACATTTCCCTTGATGGTTCAACAGGAAAAATCTATAAAGGTGACATTCCTACAGTTGAAGCTGAAATTAGCGGAAACTTTGGCACTTTCATGAGCTGGCTTGAAGCTGTCCCCAATAAACTCAGTGTACGCACCAATGCAGACTCTCCAAAAGATGCCCTTAAAGCACTTGAGTTTGGCGCAGAAGGTATTGGTCTAACCCGTACAGAGCATATGTTCTTTGAACCAGACAGAATAGGCAAAATGCGTAAGATGATTCTTTCTGACACAGAAGAAGAACGTCGCGCCGCTCTTGCTGAACTGTTGCCATTCCAAAAGAAAGACTTTACAGGCATTTATGAAGTCATGGAAGGCCGACCTGTGACCATTCGCTTACTTGACCCACCACTTCACGAGTTCATGCCAACCAGTGACGCTGATTTTGAATCATTGGCAAAAGACATGGGCAAAACGGTGAAAGAAGTAAGAGATGTAGCAGATTCTCTTCATGAGCTTAACCCAATGATGGGACACCGTGGTTGCCGCCTGTCAGTTTCTTATCCAGAAATTGCACAAATGCAAGCACAGGCAATCATTGAATCAGCCTTGGAAGTTAAAAAATCAAAGGGATTTGACATTAAACCAGAACTGATGATTCCATTGGTTGGTGATTTAAAAGAAACCCGCTATGTAAAAGAAGTGATTAAAAATAAGGCAGACGAACTCATTAAAGCCGCTGGCGTAACCTTGGATTACTCTATTGGCACAATGATTGAAATTCCACGGGCATGTCTCATTGCAGATGATATTGCTGGTGAAGCAGAGTTCTTCTCCTTTGGTACAAATGACCTGACCCAGATGACCTACGGTATCTCTCGTGATGACGCAGGACGCATTCTTAAAGATTATATTGATGCAAACATCTATGAAGGTGACCCATTTGCAAGACTTGACCAAACTGGTGTAGGCTCTCTGATGAAAATTGCCGTTGAAAAAGGCCGTAAAGCAAGAAAAGACCTGAAAATTGGTATTTGTGGAGAACACGGCGGCGACCCAAGCAGCATTGAATTTTGCGCCAAAGTTGGCTTAGATTATGTTTCTTGTTCACCATTCCGTGTGCCAATTGCTAGATTATCGGCTGCACAAGCTGCACTTGCAGGTGAAAAGTTTGACTAATTTTTAGGCTAGAGCGTACTTTTTGTAATAATTAAGCCACAATTTCTATATAGAAATTGTGGCTTTTAAATTTGTCATGAGGATTAACTATTATTCGTTAAAAGAGAAAAAATGACTATGGTTATATGCCTTGTTCTATTATGGCAATTTGCAACAGTACAAAAGCCATAAAGTTTGAAGCTTCTAAACCCGTAGTGCTATTGTTTGCAACAAAAACGCCTAGCCCGCTATCTACGTCAAAGAGCATATACGCATTATAATGATGCCACTGTCCATTATGACCAATGGCTACAAATCCGTCTTCGGTTGTAAAGCGTGCAAATCCTAGACCATACTCTATACCTACGTTAGAAAAATCAAAATCATGGGGTTGCATCATTAGCCTTATAGTGCCGGGTGCAATTAGTTTTCCGTCATCGTCAAGTACTATATGCATAAAGCGCGCCATGTCATAAGCTGTAGAAACCATTGAACCTGTGGGCAAACCATTAGGAAATATATACTCATCGGGTGTATCAGCACCATCATATGGTCTAGCCAGATATGGCATTAAACTATCGTCAAGGATGAAGCTGGAGCGGGTCATCCCTGCGGGTGCAAAAATATGCTCATCCGTATAGCGTACAAAATCATCAAAGAAATTGTCATCTCCCGTCATTGCGGCGACCAAAATGCCCAGCAGAATGTATCCATTGTTACTATAACTATAAACTTCACCTTCGAGATTTTCCATATAATATTGTGCCAAATTATCTAAAAATAAGTTAAGAAATTCAGGGCTGTGTTCATCCAGTGAAAAATAGTCATAGTCAAAAATACTAGAGAGGTGAAATTGCACAGAAAGACCTGATGTATGCGTAAGCAGCATTCTTGCAGTTATATTTCTATAATCACCAACTAATGTAGGGGATGGCTGCATATGAAAATCAGGAAGATACTCCACAATGGGTATATCTAAGTCTATAATACCGCTCTCTACAAGTTGCATGACTGCAAGAGCGGTGAATGGTTTAGAAATAGAAGCTATCCCAAAGACTGTATCCTCTTCCACTGGAATACCCTGCGTGGTATCTGCATAACCAAAACCCTGTATCCAAGTGAACGTTTCATGTGAATCGACGATGGCAACTACCATGCCAGGGACAGAAAACAGTTCCATAAGCATTGGTGCAAGAAGATGTGCTTCAAGCATAGTGCCGCTTAGGTGACTTTCTATCTCCAAGTCAAATGCCCGCATAAGCATATAAAGAAAGTCATCTGGATTCATGTATGATATTCCGTTTTCTATCAATATAGCATTCTGCAATGTAACAGTTTCATTGTTTACATAAGCGTTTTGGCTATCTGCAAAAAGTATGAATGTATTATCTAATAAGGTAATTAGAATGCTCCTGTCTGTTGTGTCCCACTCTACTTCTCCACCAAGGGCTTCCATAGTCACTCGGATAGGACTAAGTTCAAAACTTTGGGTTTCTAGAGCGGTGTTTGCGACAACTACATGAGTTCCTGCCATAATTAAAACCAGTAATAATGCCATTGATTTTCTTATAAATTGCTTCATTTGTTATACGCTCCTTATAATTCCTTTGCCATTTGCAAGAGGGTTTTGGGTTGAATGCTACAAGCCATTCACGCTAAAAACAATTAAAGCAGATTTTTATCTAATCCACTTCAATATTTGATAATGCAGGGCGGAAAGTAATGTCTGAATCTATTAGTTTTGCTTCAAAACCTGTAGTGATTGCCCTCCACATTCTGTCTTCTAGGGTAGGTGCTTCAGAACCCCATGGACGCATAACATCGTCAAGATTCGGTTCAACCCGCATGATAATGTGATAACCAAAGTCACTTCTTACTAATCCGCTGATACCGCCCATTTCAAGGGCTCTTGTGGCTTCGTAAAATTCTGGCACCATTGCGCCTTCTACAAAGGTATAACCTTCTGGGCTGCCAATCATGCCTGGGTCTTGACCATATTCAGCAACCAGCATGTTAAAGTCTTCACCATCCAAGGCTCTTTGCAAAAGCTCCTCTGCGTATATGTGGGCGACTTCTTCCGAGTCAAAGTTATCAAAAGCGGCTAAAATATGTGTTGCGGCAACAATGTATTCCTCAACCTCCTCAACTTCTTCTACTTCCTCCATAAATGGTTCAAATTCTGCAAAAAGTTCTGGGCTGTCCATGATTGTACTTATCACATGCATCATCAAGTCTTGGTTTTGAAAAGCCGCTTCTACTTGCTGACGATTGCGGAAACCATGTGCTTGCATGTCTTGATTCCAGTTGGCAAGCCCTCCTGCATTGGCTATCATGTCGTTAATTTCTTGCGTGATGCCTTGAAGATGCTCTGGAGAAAGGGCAATGCCATTTTGGGCGGCATAGTCTGCTATAAGCATATCCATTGCCACAAGACGCACGGCTTCTTGACGAATGGTGTCTTCAATAACCATACTCTCACCGTCAAAGTTTGCCCACGCACGGCCTTCCGCTTCTTGCAGGCGGGGTTCTACATCTGCGGCGTTAATGTCTGCACCGCGAAAGGATGCCACTGTTGGGTTTGGCACATGTTCATTCCACAATACAAGACCTACAGTGATTGCGGCAATGATAGCCGTTGCAATGGTTGCAATGCCTAGCCACATCCATCTTCTGTCTGGTACTTGAGGGGTGTTTTTCTTCTTTTTCTTGTTGTTCATGGTAATTCCACCTTTGTTTTATTCTTAAATTCCTGTCTATTGTACTACTCATAGCGCAAAGCTTCAATAGGGTCTAGCTTTGCCGCTTTATTTGCAGGGTACAGACCAAAGAAAACACCAATTGCCATAGAGAACAGCATACTACCTATCAGCACGACAGGGGACAGAACCATTGGTGCGCCAAAGATACTTGCAATGGCACCGCCAAGGAATATGCCCAGCACCATTCCAATGATACCGCCAATAGATGCAACGATTAAAGACTCCATGACAAACTGGAATCGAATATGGAAATTTTTTGCCCCTAGTGCCTTACGTGTGCCAATTTCCCTTGTGCGCTCGGTAACAGAAACTAACATGATATTCATGACACCTATCCCGCCAACCAATAGGGAAATACCTGCAATGAATGCGATGGCAATAGAAATAGTGTCTAATGTGCTGGTAATCATGTCTAGCATAGATGTCATATTAGACACATGAACCTGCCAAAATTCATTGGAGATGTAAACCATGTCAAAATACATTTGCAAGGCAGATGTGAGTACATTGATATCTGTGTCAGGCGCGCCTATGACGGTCATGTTTGTATAGTTGCGTTCAAGCAGTCCATGGCGTGCAGTGGTGAGTGGAATGTAGAAATTTGTAGGGATTTCATCTGCCGCCATCATCATACCCATGAAGGCATTTTCCACATGGCGGTATACGCCTACTATCGTATAAATTTCAATGGAAGACGGCATGAAAACCCGCACTTGCTGTCCTATTGGATGAGTGCCTTGGGGGAACATTTGGGACACAAGACGGTCTGACACCACGGCTGTCATTGCATTAGCTTCTAAATCTTCGGTGGTTATCCACCGTCCGCTGATTAACTCTACACTATTGGCAAAGGTATAATCAGGGTTTACCCCTGAAATGGAAATATTCGCAGTCCTGTCCATGTCCCGAACTTCTGCATTACCAAGGGCATGTGTGATAGATACCCCTTGGATATCCTCTGGAAAGAATGCCAACATGTCTGCAACCATGGTGTCAGACAGTAAGTCTTCGCTTAGGGGTGTACGCCCTGTTAGTGCGGCAGTTTGTCTTGCACCGCCACCCCCCATGCCCATACCCCCCATGCCACTGCTTGTACGTCCTCTTTCTTGTACACTCACGGTGATATTGTCTGCACCCAAACCAGCCAGTTCGTCTGTGACAGATGCACTCATGGCATCGCCAATAATGACAATCGTGATGATGGACATAATGCCTATGATGATACCAAGCATGGTGAGCAGGGCGCGCATTTTATTGGATAAAAGTGATGTAAAAGAAAGTTGGATATTTTCCCAAATCATAATCGCACGTCCTTTATGCTACTTTGTCTGAAATGATTTCGCCGTCTCTGATGGTGATAACCCTTTGGGTTTGGGCGGCAAGTTCTTCGTTGTGGGTAATGAGTATGACGGTCTTTTTTTGTTCCCGATTGATTTTTAGAAAAATATCCATCACAAGATTACCTGTGCTTGTGTCCAATGCCCCTGTGGGTTCGTCTGCTAAAATAATGGATGGGTCATTTACAAGGGCGCGTGCAATGGCTACCCGTTGCTTTTGCCCTCCTGAAAGTTCACTGGGGAGATGGTTCATGCGCTCGTCCATTTCTACAAGCTTTAATAACTCTTTGGCTTTGGCAACCCGTAGTTTCTTGGGAACACCCATGTAAAATAGGGGCAACTGTACATTTGAAAGGGCTGTAGTCCGTGGTATCAAATTAAAGGTTTGAAAGACAAATCCGATTTTTTGATTACGAATTTCTGAAAGCTGTCCGTCACCCATAGATGAAACATCTACACCATCTAGGGAATATCCCCCCTCTGTTGGGCGGTCTAGCGCGCCCATAATATTCATAAGGGTACTTTTTCCAGAACCAGACTGTCCTACAATGGCTACAAATTCCCCCTCGTTTATTTTCAAGTTAAGCCCCTTTAATACGGTTAATTCGTTCGGTTCGCCTATGAAGTATTTTTTTACAATATTATTAAGTTCAAGCATTATGGTCTACCTCCCATTGCAGGAATACCCATGGGCATTCCGCTTGTTGCCGAACGGTTGCCTCCAAGCTCGGCTGCGGCTAGGGCAGGGCGGGCAAGAATCATCATGCCTTCATATATAAGGGGTGAGTTTATGGCAACATGGGTGGATGTGCTGATGCCCACCTCTACTGGAATTTGACTGACTTCTCCATCTTCATCACGAATGGCTATGAAACTGCCCCGCTCTGTGGATACGACTGCATTGATTGGCACGGCATAAACTTCGTCGCTGGAATTTAAAATGACATTGATAAAAGCATTCATGCCAATGCGTACATTCGTATCGCTGTCATTCATGGCGGCGTGGATTTCAAATTCTACACTGGTAGACCCTTGGGGAGAAACGGAACGGGGGGAAATAAACGTGAGTTCTGCGCCATATTCCTGCCGTCCTGTTACTTCTGTCGTTACAAAGGCTTGCTGTCCAATTTCAAGGCTACCAAGGCTGTGTTCCCGCACATTGGCAGATACATATAAATTATTCACATCTTCGATAATGAACAGCACACCGCTTGTGGTTGCGCCTACAGACGCGTTAATTTCTGTAATCACGCCAGACCCAGGGGCAAGGATAATACCTTCTGTTAACGAGGTATTTAGCCTGTCTAAATTAAGTTCCTGTATTTCAACATTGGTGCTGGATGGGTTGGGTCTGCTTGCCGCTTGGTTTAAACCTTCTTGGGCAGAGCGTAAACTATTTTCTGCGGATTGTCGTTGATTTTGGCTGTCATCTAAGCTTCTTTGGGCGTTGTTTAAGCGGTTTTCATTGGTGGTGGCACTATCATCCATGGCGCGGTACTTGTCATTGATTGCCCGTTCGAGGACGCGTACAGCGTCATTGTAATGGTTGATGGCTGTGGTTAAGCGCGTGTCTGCGTTAGATTCTGCGTCACTATTGGCACGGTTAGCGTCATTGATGGCGCGGTCTAGGTCGGCAATGGCACGGTCTAGGGTTCGTTGGGCATCATCTGCGGCATTTTGTGCATTGTTAAAATGACGTTCGGCAGTGGTGATGGCTGTTTCCCGTATGTCTGATTGATTATCATTGTGATTGTTTCTGGCACGGGTTAAATCATCACGTGCGCGGGTGAGGGCAAATTCTGCGTCTTCTACTGCACGGCGGGCATTGTCTACCTGCACTTGTGCTGTGTCTAATTGTGTCCGCGCTTGGCTTTGTTGTGCAGGTAAAGCACTGACATAAGTATTCCATGCAATGGATAAATTTTGATGGGCTGTAGATTCATCTGCGCGGCGGCGTTCTAAGTTGCGCTCCGCATCAGTGATGGCGATTTGAAAATTGATTGGGTCAAATGGCTCATTTCTGGCACGGACTTCTTCATCTAATTGTTCCTCTGCTTCTGCAAGGTCTGCAAGGCGGCGGTCAAGGGTAATTTGTGCTTCGTTTATCGTGTGTATATGATGGTGGTCGTCAAAGTCTGTTGGGGCTGTAAGTAAATCCCTTTGGGCTTCCTCCACGTCTGCACGGCGGCGTTCTACATTGATTTCTGCATCTGCAATGGCGCGGTCGTGGAGGGTTGTGTCAAAAGGCGTATTTGCGTCTGCTTGAGCAGTTTCAAGTTCATGTTCAGCATTTGCCAGATTTAAATTTTGACGCTCTAATGAAATAACGGCAGAATCTACAGATGTTCTGGCATTGGTTACGCTGTTAGCATTGTTGCGCTGTTCATCAGCGGCATTTCTTTGGGCGTTTATCAAATTAAGTTCTGTTTGTGCAATGTCGTTTTCTACATTGGACATATCTAGAACCGCCAATACATCACCTGCTTGCACTGTGTCTCCAACAGAAACAAGAATTTCCCGCACAGGGCGGCTGTGGGAAGAAAATACATATTGTGTGTCTGCACTGCGAACGATTCCTGAAGTAGAAAAAACTTGGGAAAGGTCAGTGCGCTCTATGGCAACCTCCTGATTTAAAATATCCTGAACCTGTGCCGAGTTGCCAGTGTTATTGCCAAAGGGTCCGGCGTAAACCACCCCACCGCCAATGGCGGCCACTGTTGCCACAGTGATACCCAATATAACTAATTTGCGCTTATTCATACAAAAGACCTCCTTGTAAATATTTCGTCCATACGTTTTATCAATGTTTGAGGGCTAAAGGGTTTAACCAAATAGTCATCTGTGCCTGCGTTAAGCCCTTCGGTATAGTCTTCATGGCTGTCTCGTGCGGTCAGCATGATAACAGGCACATCACTGCCCTGCCGAATCTTGCGGCAGATGGAAAACCCACAAGAACCAGGCATCATTACATCTAAGATAACCATGTCCGCAGGGCTTTTATCAAAAGCATCAAGCAACAAATCACCATTTTCAAACGCCTCTACTTCATAATCAAAATGGGTTAAAAATGTTTTAATCAATGAGCGGATATGTTTCTCGTCTTCAGCAATATATATTTTTTTCATGCCAGACACCTCGTTTCTTTCACTATAATACTGTTTCATTTGCGGAAAAATCACCGAAGAATTGTGGCAACTTTGAAGCAAACCATGTAAATATACACTTTTGAGGATAAACTGTGATATGATAATCTATATTATAGTTAAAGTAGGGGACTTTTATGGAAAAAATAATCTATATTGCAGATGATGAAATAAATATCCGCAATCTTGTTAAAGCCTTCTTGGAAAAAGAGGGTTTTTGTGTACATGCATTTGCTACAGGTGACTTGCTTTTTGATGCATTTAAAAATGCCCCCTGTGACCTGGTGATTCTGGATGTGATGATGCCAGGAAATAGTGGGTTTATCATATGTACAAAATTGAGAGAAATTTCTGCCGTGCCCATTATCATGCTGACAGCAAAAGACACAGAAGATGATTATGTAAGTGGGCTGGCGTTGGGCAGTGACGATTATTTTACAAAACCCTTTAGCCCAATGAAGTTAACCATGCGTGTCAAAGCCATGTTTCGCAGGGCTGCAATGGATGCCCAAAACAATAACGCACCCAAAACGGCACAAGCAGATGAAATCATATTTGAAGATATAAAAATCATGCCCAATATGCTGACGGCATATGCCCAAGATAAAATGTTAAACCTCACCAAAACAGAATTTAAACTACTGGCATACATGATAGAAAACCAAGGCAAAGCCATTGCCCGTCAAGAGCTGCTAAATACAATTTGGGGTTATGACAGTATTGTAGAAACCCGCGCTACAGACGATACAGTCAAACGTCTGCGGCGCAAACTGAGTGAAGCGGGTAGTAAACTGTCCATAGACACAGTATGGGGCTTTGGCTTTAAGCTGGGTGTAAAAAAAGAGGGTGTATAGTGATGAAAAAGAGAAGTTTTAAAACCATATTGATACGCAACTTTACAGGTGCGATATTTATTACATTTCTAGTGATATACTTTTTGTTTAATACCCTCACAGGCAATTTTATTAGTGAAGAAGCCCGCAGAGAACTTTCCCGCGGCATGATTGAAGTTGAAAATATTTCTTCTGATAATCTTCTGCCCCATTGGGAACATGCCCGTCCTGTGCGCCGTCAACTGATGATGAACTCTGACAGTATTATCTTAAACGCCTACAATGAAATCATTTTCCCTAATCCTCAACACCTCAATCATGGAGATATCACACAAGTGATGTTGCTTGCCTCCTATTTTGTATCACACCGTCATGAATTTGAAAATGAAGCCATGGTGCGTGTCCCTGATGTTGATAGGGGTAATGTTTTTTATTTGCAAGGGATAGAGGTTGCGCCCATTGGTGATATGCCCTTCACTTTTATTTTTTATACGGATATTACATCTGCCATGTTGTTTGTGGCAAGTGTAAACATGACGCTGATGTATTTACTGGTGATTTCTAGTATCACAAGTATTATCTTATCCATTGTGGTTTCAACCCAAGTACAAAATGCAGTTTTGCGTTTATGTAATTATGCAGAATCCGTTGGTCAGGGAAAATTTGGTGAAAAAATATCCAACTTTAAATATAAAGAATTTCACAACCTAGCCCAAAGCATGAACAACATGTCAAACAAATTAGACGAGTATGAAAATAATCAGAAGCAATTTTTTCAAAATGTATCCCATGAGTTACGCACCCCGCTAATGTCTATCCAAGGATACACAGAAGCCATTGCGGCGGATGTTATAGGCAAGGATGAGGCTACAAAAATAATCTTGGCTGAAAGCGAACGGATGGAAAACCTCGTCAATCAACTTCTATATATTTCTCGTATGGACAGTGGGCTTGACGCATTAAAATTCACCACATTTAATCTAAAAAATATGTTATACGATTCCATTGGACGGGTAAAAATTTTAGCTGACAAAGACGGCAAGGCAATCATCCCACACTTCCCTAATGAAGATATAGAAATAAAAGCGGATGAAGAAAAATTACAACGTGCCATAGATAATATTTTGACAAACTGCACACGCCATGGGCATACGCGTATAGACATTTCATATGTAATTGAAGATGGCAAAATAAAAATCACTATTGCCGATGATGGTAAAGGCATAAAAGAAACAGATTTACCCTATATCTTCAAACGCTTTTACAAGGGTGAAAACGGCAATAGCGGTTTAGGTCTTGCCATAAGCAAAGATATAGTAGAAAAACTGAATGGCAGCATTATTGCAGAAAATACAGAAACAGGGGCAAAATTTAATATTATTTTGAATGACTGCAAAGTTTAATTAAAAAAATGCCCATGGATATACCATACAAAAAACCTCCTATCGCTTGACTTGCGACAGGAGGTTTTTTGTGCTGTTTAACCAGCACAAAACTTTGCAAAATTTTTTAACACTGATTTAGAATGAAGTAAGGGATGATTTTACACTGCTCATATCTTGTGGTGTTGCATTGGGTGATGTTGCGTAGTAGCCTTTTTGCGCGGCTATTTTGTATAGGTCATATTGGAACTTTTCATCACCATCACGCATTTGTTGAAAGGTTTGGCGAAGATTTGGGTTAGCGGTTTCGCTAATGAATGTGGCATAACCTGTAAGGCTGGCTTTAACGCCGCCAAGTACATCTAAAACAATATCTTTTTCTTGCATCATAGTTAAAACCTCCTTATAGCATTTGTAGTAGATTTTGTGCTGCTTGCTTTGCTTGTGTAGAAGCCTTGGCGAACATTTGCTTGATTTGTGGGTCTTGCACTTGCTCTGCATAGGCATTCAGTTTGCTTGAAGACATGTTGTGCGCAGAAACAACTTCGCGAATCCAGTTTAGTTCTGATTGTTTAAGTCCGTTATTGTTCATGGTTAAATGCTCCTTTCTAAATAAAATAGTAAAGTGGAATACACTACCATTAGTCTTGCAATCTGCGTAAGAAAATATACATTGCAAATAAAATAATTTAAGCCACGCAAAAATTTTTATCATCAATGCGTGGCTTAAATTATTTTAATGATATCTCCAATTTCACAATCTAGTGCAATACATATTCTCAAAAGTATTTCGCTGTCGTATCTTACGACTTTATTTTTGTAGTATTTATCAATAATCGGGTAATGTGTACCTGTTCGCTTTGCAAGTTCATATCGTGTGATATTCTTTGATTCAAGTACATCCTTTAGTGCTAATATAATTTGATTTTTCATTTTAACCACCTGTATACACTTTAATAGATGTATACATTATTGACAATTTACTTGATTGATTATACTATTATTAAGTAATATAATCATATGAGGTGATAGCGATGAATTGCGCATATGAACAGTGTATTTATAATAAGGCTTATAAATGTATTTTAGGCACTATCAATATTGATGACCTTGGACAATGTGAAGACTGTATCGTTGTAAAAATTGACTCGGATACACCTGCGCTTGAAAAAGAGCGTCAATTCAATGAGACGGAAACAAGGCGCATAGTCAAAATAGATACGTTGTACAGATAATAAAAAAATCCACATAATCATACTGAATATGTGGATTTTTTTATTATTTTATCCCTTTAGAATAACAACTCCAAGGGGTGGTAGTTGAATGGATACACTGTACGCTCTGCCATCGCAAAGATGTTCTTCTGCTATTAAATTGCCAGAATTGATTATTCCACTTCCGCCATACTTTTCATCATCGCTGTTTAAAATCTCTACATACCTACCAAGGGCAGGTAGACCGGTGCGATAATCTAAATGGGGGTATGGTGTAAAATTACATATGAAAACTAAATATTCAAAAGTTGAACCTTTGGCTTCTTGGTCTGCTTTTGAGCGGCGGCGTGTTTCTGATACGCGATAGAATGAAATAATACTGCGCTCGGCATCTTGACAACTAATCCACTGGAATCCTTCACTATCAAAATCTTTTTGCCATAAAGCTTTTTCCTTCAAATAAAGATGGTTAATGTCCTTGACAAAAGCTTTCATTTGGCGATGATGTTCATATTCGTCCAACAAGAACCAGTCTAGTGTACGTTCCTCGCTCCACTCATCAAACTGAGCAAACTCTCCCCCCATAAATAGTAATTTTTTGCCAGGGTGTCCCATCATATAACCAAAGGCAACACGAAGATTCGCCATCTTCTGCCAAGTGTCTCCAGGCATTTTATTGACAAGAGAACCTTTGCCATGGACAACTTCGTCATGAGAAAGCACTAAAATATATTTTTCAGAGTACGCATAAACCATACTGAATGTTAAGTTGTGATGGTGATGTTTGCGGTAAACACTGTCCTTACTCATATATTCTAAAAAGTCATTCATCCAGCCCATATTCCATTTTAAGCTAAAACCCAGCCCATCATATTTTGCAGGGCGGGTTACACCTGTCCAAGCGGTAGATTCTTCTGCAATCATCATGACATGTGGGTGTTTGCCAAACAGAATAGAATTCATATGCTTCATAAATTCTACGGCTTCAAAATTTTCACGCCCGCCGTATTCATTAGGTACCCATTGCCCAAATTGTTTACCATAGTCTAGGTATAGCATAGAAGCTACTGCATCTACACGCAAGCCGTCAATATGGTATTCATTTATCCAAAAAAGTGCATTAGCAATGAGGAAATTTTTAACTTCATTGCGTCCATAGTTAAAAATCAATGTTCCCCAGTCGGGATGTTCCCCTTGACGTGGGTCTTCATGCTCATACAATTTTGAGCCGTCAAACCATGCTAATCCATGGGCATCTTTAGGAAAGTGGGCAGGTACCCAGTCCATAATGACACCAATATTATTTTGATGACAGGCATCAATAAATGCTTTAAGTTCCAACGGATTGCCATAACGGCTGGTTGCGGCATAGTAGCCTGTCACTTGATAACCCCATGAGCCGTCAAAGGGGTATTCTGTCACGGGCATAAGCTCTATATGGGTATAGCCCATGTCTTTTACATAAGGGATAAGTTCCTTGGTTATTTCTGGCCAGCTCATAAAACGCCATCCGTCTTCTGCCACTTTGCGCCAACTGCCCGCATGGAACTCATAAATATTTACAGGCCCATCAAGAGGGTCTTTTTTTGTGCGGTTTTTAATCCACTGACTATCTTCCCACTTATAATTTTTGATGTCAAAAACCATAGAGGCTGTTTCAGGGCGAAGCTCTGCAAAAAAAGCATAGGGGTCAGATTTATGAAAAAATCCGCCTGTGTGTGACGAAATTTCAAATTTATATCTGTCATAATTTTTTAGCCCTGGAATAAAAAGTTCCCACACACCAGAATTTCCTAATGTACGCATTGGATTGCGTAATCCATTCCAATCATTAAAATCCCCAACAACACTTATGCGTTTGGCATTGGGGGCCCATACACCAAAAAGCACACCGTCTATTCCGTCAATTTTCATAGGGGTTGCGCCAAGTTTATTATAAATTTCATAGTGAGTACCTTGTCCAAAAAGGTGTAAGTCCATTTCAGAAATGGCAGGCGCAAAACTGTATGCATCCCATGATTCCCATACATTGCCGTCATGTCCTGTAAATGCTAGTTTGTAGCGAAAATGCTTTTGACGTGGCAGTACTGCTATAAAAAAGCCCATTTTATGCTCAAGTTCCATTGTGTAGCGTTCTTTTAGCTTTTTTGGATTAAAAACCTCCACTTTTGCCGCCGATGGGTTGAATACTCTCACCACCGTATACTCATCTTGTTCAGATGTAATGTCATGCATTCCCAACACATGATGCGGGTCGGCATGTTCGCCATTTACGATTTGTGTAAGTTCATGCATTGTGGTTTTTATCATAAAATCATCTCCCCAGGGTGACATTTTCTTTAGGTAACTAAGGATAGCACATTTGGGCATTTTTTGGAAGCATAATCAGCAAATATGTGATATCATATTGGTATGATATTAAAAAAGGGGATTTTTTATGATGATTAAACCAAAACTTGTCATATTCGACATGGACGGAACACTGCTAGACACGGAAACACTGTCCCTTGCAGGGATGATTGAGGTTGCAAAAATAATGGGTCACGATATGCCTAGAGAAATTTTTGAAGCCATTATGGGGTGTAACGCGGCGTATGCACGACATTATATATTAACGCAATATGGTGCGGATTTTGACTATGATAAAGCGGATATTTTGCATAAAGAATATATTGACGCACATATAGAAAAGCATGGTATGCCAATAAAGTCAGGAGTTGAGGTTTTACTAGATAAGCTTGAGCTTTTGGGCATAAAAAAATGCGTGGCAACCTCCACAGATAAGGAGAGAGCCACGCACAAGTTAACACTAGCCAACTTAGCACATCGTTTTGAAGTGATAGTGGGTGGAGATGAAGTAAAAGAAAGTAAACCCAACCCAGAAATTTTTTTAAAAGCCGCGGCGTATTGCCAAACAGCCCCGAAGGATTGTCTCGTGCTTGAAGATACAATAGCTGGTACAAAAGGCGCAGTCAGTGCGAAAATGCCAGTCATCATCATTCCCGACATTGCCCCCCTTACTGATGAAGTGAAGGCTGATGCATTGAAGATTTGTAAAGACATGCACGAAGTTGCTTCTATAATAAGTGGATTATAGGGTAATGCCTAAACCTTCAAGTGCCATTTTAGCCGCTGCTTGTTCGGCGGCTTTTTTACTGCCCCCCGAACCTGTACCAAGGACTTTACCTTGATGGGTAGTTTGTGCTGTAAAGGTTCTTTTGTGAGGTGGACCTTCTTCATGAATAATGATATATGTTGCTGTTTCATGACTGCTTTTTTGCAAATATTCCTGTAAAGTAGATTTATGGTCTTTGACTTGCTTTATAGATTTTTCCGCAATAGGCTCAAATAAGCGTGTAATCACATGGCGTACTTCTTCTATGCCGCCATCAAGATATATCGCGCCTAAAATAGACTCCAAAGCATCTGCAAGAATAGACTCCTTGTTTCTGCCGCCTTCTTGGGCTTCGCCCTGTCCAAGCAATAAGAAATTGCCCAATTTTAGATTGCGCGCAATGCCTGCAAGGGATGTTTCGCAGACTAAACTTGCCCTGCATTTGGTTAAATCCCCTTCGCTCATATCTGGATAACGATGATATAAAAAGTCGCTAATACATAGTTCAAGCACTGCATCGCCTAAAAATTCTAAACGTTCGTTAGAAGCAGATTGGTTAAGCTTTTGTTCATGTACAAAAGATGAGTGTGTTATTGCGTGACGGAGGTCATTAAACCGCTTAAATTCATATCCTAGGCGGGTTTGTAGCTCATCACTCATGAATTAAGGGCTTTTTTCACGTATTCGGCGGCTTCGCCCACCGTATTGATGCTTTCTGCATCTTCATTAGCAAACTCCATACCAAAAACCTCTTCCAAATCGGATATGATTTGAAAAACATCCAAAGAATCTGCATTTAAGTCTTCTCGGAAAGAGGTTTCCATTGTGATTGAGTTTTTAGGAATACCCATTTGTTCAGAAATAATGTCCCGTATTTTTTCAAATTCCATTAGTTGTTGCTCCTTTCAAAGATAACACATTGTCTAATTGCGTTTTTAATTGCCAAGGCATCTGATGAGCCGTGGGCTTTTATTACGATGTTGTTTAATCCAAGGAATGGCGCGCCGCCAACTTCACGATAGTCGAAGCGTTTTTTCAGTCTGCCAAATGCTCCTTTTGCCATGAGTGCGCCAATTTTAGATAGGGTGGTTGACATGAGTTCTTCCTTTATCATGCCAAGCATAGTTTTGGCGAAACCCTCCATGAATTTTAGTACAATATTGCCTGTATACCCGTCACAAACTGCTACATCTACAGTACCTGTAGAAATTTCGCGGCCTTCTATGTTGCCAATAAAATTTAAGTCTGCTGCTTTTAATAAGATATGCGCTTCTTTAGCCGCCGCATTACCTTTTTCTTCTTCTGCACCTACATTGATTAGACCAACACGAGGATTGTTTACACCCATGACCCGTTTCATATAGTCTGCACCAATTTCGCCAAATTGCTTTATATAGGACGGTTTAGCGTCCATATTTGCGCCACAGTCCATCAGCAAAGTAAATCCCTTTGGCGTTGGCAACAGTGTACCCAATGCAGGACGTTCTATGCCTTTTTGCCGCCCAATGATGACTGTTGCGCCGGTAAGCAGCGCACCTGTTGAACCAGCAGATACGAAGCCGCTGGCATGACCTTCCTTAACATGCTTTAAGCCAACCACAATGGACGATTCTTTTTTACGGCGAAATGCTAAAGTGGGGCTTTCGCTTGGTAAAATAACGTCAGGGGCATGGAGAATTTCAATGCGGTTAGAAGAAGGATGTTTCTTTAATAGACCGGAAATTTCGTCTTTTGGTCCAACAAGTACCAAGTTTATATCAGAAAATTCAGTCACAGCTTGTATTGCACCAGCCACAACGACCTCCGCGCCTAAATCGCCCCCCAAAGTGTCTACAGCAATGGTTAACTTACTCATTATGCTCCAACTCCCATAAAAAAACACGGAATCCATGACATGCTTCCGCTCGCCCTGAAATCCGTGTTTAGGTGACCTTAGATTATTCTGCCATTTTCAGTACTTCGCGCCTATTGTAAGAGCCACAACCTTTGCATACACGGTGTGATGGTGCAAGTTCACCGCACTTGCTACAAGGCACAAGATTTGGCATGGTAATTTTCCAAGTTTGCGCACGTCTTTTATTTCGGCGTGCTTTAGATGTTTTTTTCTTCGGGCAAATCATTTTCAATTCCTCCTAGGATGTTGCATTCCTTAGAATTATACATAGTTAAAATATGCCTGTCAACTAAAATTACATATGACGATGTACTTTTATACCCATATACTTGCCCATGGCTTCTTCAAGAACGTTTGCCACATGCCCTCGTACAAAGCACACATGATGTTCATAGCCATTATCGCAGATATGGTGCATGAGTGCTTGCAAGCCAGATACTCGGCAAAAAGCAACGCCGCCTTTTGTGGGTACTTCCTCATTTTCAAAAGTACCTTCCCCTACATACATTTTCATGATTCCCTTGGTATCATCAGTTGTGACACGGATAAATGTCATTGGCCCTGCTGAAACTTGTGCTTTACATGCACCAAAAGTGCTGTCTTGCCCAAGTACACTGCCAAGCACGTCTAAACAGCCAATTTCTAGTTCATCTGCTTGGAAAAAGCTTTTGGGAAAGTTAGCGCAATGCAATGCAATACATGCGTCACGGTCATCACGAATGTTATTATTCCAATCCATAAGGGCAGGGGGTGCATTGGCGGCTAATTGAGCGGCTAACATACTAACTGCCCCTGTTACATCACTTTCACAAGCACTAGGTTTACCTTTTTCGCCCATCATACTCATGCCTAAACATGCGGCACAACCATAATTATTCTCCAAAGAATCCCAACATTGTACGGTGCTGGCTTGGCAATCAAGGTCTTTCACAAACTTTTCCATGGCGAGGCAAAGCTTTGCTTGACGTGTGATTTTTGAATCTTCTATGTTTTTGCATATTTTTCCATATGCTCGTATTTCGCTTTCTTTTTCAGAAATAACTGACGGGCTGAATAAATCCTCAGATTGTGCTACAGCAATGACTTCACTTAAATCTACTGTTTGCACACTGATACCGTGTTTTTGCAGGATTTTTTCAGAAAAACGCACAGTATTAAATGCCATTGGACGGGCCCCTAGCATGGCTATACGGCTACCGCGAAGCCCGCTTACAACATGACACACAGCGGCAAAATGCTTTACATCTGCTTCAAATTCATGACTGTCTAAATGACAAGTATGCAAGGTTGTTTGGGTAAATGGAATGCCCCGTTGATATAAATTATTGCATAGTGAAATTTTGCCGCAGAACGCATCACGGCGGTTTGCCATGTCAAGCTTATTAAAATCATCATCACAGGCTTGGATGAGTATTGGGACGTTTAAATTGGCACGGTCGATTGCTTCTACTACGCCAAGTTCCTCACCAAAGTTAGGCAAAACGACGATAATGCCGGAAATTTTATCTCGATGTTTGTTAAACAATGCCGCGCAAGTTTTGGCTTCATCAAGGGTTAAAACTGCACCAAGTTTTGTATCTTGAGGGCTGACCATAACATAATCATGCCCAAGTTTGTCTAGCAGACTGATGATACCTTGCCGTGCTGTGTCCACTAAGTGTGAAGGAAAAAAACTGCGTGTTGTTAAAATCACTCCAAATGTTTGCTTCATAATGATGTACCCCTTCTTATTGTATCTACGGCGGTTTTCCATCCGTTATATAGTTTTTCACGGGTTGAACTATTCATGTGCGGCTCTATTTTACGGCGAGTTTGTTTTGAAAAAATGGTGTCTCTGTCTGTAAGCCCTGCACCAATTGCCGCGCAAAAAGCTGCACCCATGCCAGATAATTCTTCCACCTGACTGATTTCAACGGGAATATTCAAAATGTCTGCTTGAAAATTCATTAAAAAATCATCTCGTGTTGGACCGCCATCTGCCCGCAAAATAGATATAGGTGTTTGGGCGCATTGGTTAATGACTTCTACCACATCGCGGATTTGATAGGCGATACATTCCTCTGCGGCACGCACTAAATGCGCCTTTTTTGTGGCGGGGTTCATCCCAAGCCAAGCGGCGCGTACATCACTGTTAAAATAAGGTGCGCCCAGTCCTGTAAATGCAGGTACAAGGTAGCAACCCCTTGTGTCCTCCACAGATTTGGCAAGTTCGCCAGAAGCTTTGGCATGGCTAATCAACCCTATATCATCAACAAGCCATTGAATGATTGCCCCTGTATAGTTAATATTTCCTTCAAGTACATATTCGGCTTTCCCATTCATGCCCCATGCAAGGCTTGTGACTATACCATCGGCTGGGGTAGGGGGGGTAAATCCAGCATTCATCATGATAGAAGAACCTGTGCCATAGGTTGCTTTTGCCGTAAATTGTTCAAAACACTGGTTGCCAAACAACGCCCCATGACTATCACCAAGTACACCATGAATAGGTACATGCCTGGGCAGTAACCCATTTAAGTCTGTCATACCAAAGTTGCTATCACTCATGCAAACCTCTGGTAAACATTCAATATTTAACCCAAAGGCTTTTGTGATAGATTTATCCCATTTTAATGTATTTAAGTCGAATAATTGTGTACGGCTTGCATTGGAATAATCCGTTTTAAAAGCACCTGTGAGTTTGAAAATCAACCAACTATCCATCGTACCGCAGCATAGCTGACCATTTTTCATTATTTCAGCGGCTTCTGGAATATGCTTAATCATCCAACCAAACTTAGCCCCGCTGAAATATGGCGATAAGGTCAGCCCTGTATTTTTGCGCACATCTTTTTCTAATCCAGCTTTTTTTACTTCTTCTATAATGTCTGTAGCACGAGCGCATTGCCATACAATGGCGTTATAGATGGGAAGCCCAGTGGTTTTGTTCCAACAAAGGGCTGTTTCACGTTGGTTTGATATCCCAATGGCTTTGATTTCAGAAAAATCTATCTTGGCAGTAATCATTGCCTTTTTTGCCGCTTCAAATGTATTTCTCAAAATTTCCATGGGGTCATGCTCTACCCAGCCATCTGCATTGGTTATTTGTTTATGAGGAATATCTGCCCGCCCAAGTAATTGCCCGTCAAGAGACCATACCAGCCCTTTAGTGGCAGATGTACTTTGGTCTATAGATAAAATCATTTGGCTTTCACCAACTTTTTGACCTCTTGTGCAATATTTGGGGGGGTGAATCCATAGTGTTCAAAAAGTTCTGCACTGCTTCCTATTTTATATTCTTCATCAGGAAAACCCATGACTTTTACAGGAACAGGGCAATTTTGTGCTGTCACTGCGCACACAAGTTCACCTAACCCGCCATAAATACTGTGTTCTTCTACGGTGACAATTGCCTTAGTTTCCTTTGCCGCAGAAATAATGCTTTCTTCATCATAGGGTTTTAAGCAGAACATATCTAAAACACGGACAGATACGCCCTCTTGTTTTAATAATTCTGCCGCCATTTTTGCTGGATACACCATTTCACCGCAAGCAATAATGGTTGCATCATTGCCTTCACAAACTTTTTTTGCCTTGTGCATTTCAAAGTTGTCACTTTCACAATAAATTGCAGGAACATCACCGCGCCCTGTTCTCATATAAGCGGGGCAGTCATTTTTTGCTAAATATTCTGTAATCAATGTCGTTGTAAAATTATCACTGGGTACAAAAACTTGAATGTTTGGCAACGCCCGCATTCCTGCAATGTCATGCAGTGCAGTGTGGGTGCCGCCTAAAGGCCCATAGCTTACCCCTCCAGAAACACCAATAATTTTTACACTTAAATGATTGTAAGCCACATCCACTTTAATTTGTTCATAACTTCGGGCAGTAAGAAAACATGCTGGCCCAGCTACAAAAACATTTTTGCCTATGGTTGCAAGCCCTGCGGCTATGCCAACAGCATTTTGCTCTGCAATGCCTACTTCAATAAATTGCGCAGGAAATTTATCTGCAAAACCTTCTGCGGTCACACTGCCGCGGGAGTCTGTACATACCATAAAAATCGTGTCGTTTTGTGCCGCTATTTTTTCCAGCGTAGATGTAAATGCCTTGCGGCAAGATACTTTATTGATATCCATGGCGTAAGTCCTCCTTCATTTGCTTGTATTGCGCTTCATTTGGAATTTGATGGTGCCACTCTGTCTTATATTCCATCAATGATGAGCCTTTGCCTTTAATAGACTCTGCAATGAGTGCAAAAGGTCCTGCATTGCCTTGCCGCCCTTCTTTTATACGCGCAATAATTCTTTCAGGGTTATGTGCGTCACAAAGGAGTACAGGCCATCCGAAATATTCAAATTTTCCCACTAATGATTCAAGGGGCATGATATCTTTTGTTTCACCACTGATTTGTAAGTAGTTGCGGTCAATAATAGCAATAAGATTATTAAGGCTATATTTGTTAGCCGCCATGATTGCTTCCCAAACAGACCCTTCCGCAAGCTCACCGTCTCCCATGAGTACATATATCGTGCTGGACGTGTTTTTAAGTCCAAGAGCCATGCCAACCCCAATGGAAAGCCCATGCCCAAGAGCCCCTGTAGCAATTTCTACACCGGGGATTTTTTTTGTGGGATGCTCGGCTAATGCTGTGTCAAATTTTCCAAAAGTTTTTAAATCTTCCTTTGGAAAAAACCCTTTGTCAGCCAAGACTGCATACAATGCTTCTGCACAATGTCCTTTGCTTAAAATAAACCTGTCTCGGTCAGGCGCATTTTTCAAAATTTTATCTGTATCCATAATTTCATAATAAAGTGTGACTAAAATATCCATGCAGCTCATACTTCCGCCAATATGTCCCGACTTTGATGCCCAAATCATTTCAAGTACATCTAAACGGCGTTCATAAGCTATTTTTTTTAATGTATCCATCTTGCACCATCCTCTCTTGCAATTATTATGATTTAATGTTAAGTTAATGTCAATGAATAATTCAGCAAAAATTACTTAATTTTTGGAGGCGGCTTTATGTTTTATAACAACAATGTACCTCAATGGAGTGCTTTTGAACTATCTTTCAAAGTGCAAAACCTGCCTGAAAAGCCTTTTGACACAATGTTTAAAGGTGTGTTTCAAAAGGATAACCGCAAGATGACAGCATTCGGTTTCTATGATGGAGACAATGTATACAAACTGCGCTTTATGCCTGATTCCATGGGGGGCTGGGAATATGAAACCATATCAGAACTGCCAGAGTTAAGTGGAAAATCAGGTCAGTTTACATGCATATCCCCAGTGGAAGGAAACCATGGTGTTGCCAGAGTAAAAGGCCGCCACTTTGCATATGATGATGGAAAGCCTTTATATCCATTAGGCACCACTGCCTATGCATGGATTCATCAACCTGAAACAATGCGCCGTCAAACCCTTGAAAGTTTAAAAAATACACCGGGATTCAAGAAAATTCGCATGTGTGTTTTCCCAAAACATTATCAATTTAATAATAATGAGCCAGAATTATTTGCATTTGAAGGCAATTTAAAAGATGGCTTTGACTATACCACACCCAATCCAAGATTTTATGGCTTACTTGAAGAATGTATCCAAGACCTTCATAAAATAGGCATGGAGGCGGATTTAATTTTATTCCACTTTTACGACCACTGGGGCTTTGCCAATATGGACGAAGCTTGTAATCATCGCTATTTAAAATACATTACAGCGCGTTTGTCATGCTTTCCAAATATATGGTGGAGTTTAGCCAATGAATATGATTTACTGCGTCACTTGACTGAACAAGACTGGGATGGATTTGCCCGTGTCATTCAAGAAGGTGACTATGCCAATCACTTGATGTCTATTCACAATTGTTATGGATTCTACAATCATGACAAGCCTTGGATTACCCACTGCTCAATCCAGCGTCAAGATGTGTACCGCACCACAGAATACACAAATGAATGGATTGCTAAATGGCAAAAGCCTGCAACCCTTGACGAAATCGGTTATGAAGGGGACATTGACTGGGGTTGGGGCAACTTGACAGCCGAAGAACTCATGCGCCGCTCATGGGAAGCTTTTGTTCGCGGCGGGTACCCTGGGCATGGTGAAACTTATGTGAGCGAAGATGAAGTGCTTTGGTGGAGTAAAGGTGGGATTTTAAAAGGTCAAAGTCCCGCCCGCTATAATTTTCTCATGAAAATTGCAGAAGAAGCAGGCGGTATAGACTATTTACCAGAGCGCAGCCCATGGGATATTCCAGTAGGCGGAATCGAAAACAAAGTATATATTGCATATTTCGGTTTTAGCCGTCCAAAATTCCGTGCATTCCACTCAGACCATCCGTATCTTGGCAGAAGTAATTTCCCAGAAGGTAATTATAAAGTAGAAATTATAGACACATGGAACATGACTATCACCGATTGCGGTGTAATGGCACGAGAAGATTTATATGTAGACTTGCCTGGGAAGCAATATATGGCTGTGAGGTTTACGCAACAATGAGTATAACAGCAAAAGAACTAGCAAAAATGATGAATCTATCTGAAGCGGCAGTATCTATGGCATTGCGTAATAAGTCAGGGGTAAGCACCCAGACTAGGCTTAAAGTGCTGGCATTGGCAGAGGAACATGGGTATGATTTTTCAAAAGTAACAAAACCAAATGTAGAATCGAAACACATCACTTTTGCAATATACAGGCGGCATCATAGCTCAATTGTGGGTGATACCCCTTTTTTTGCCGAGCTTTCCGAAGGTATAGAGACAGCTTGTGCCGAAAATCAATACAAACTACATGTCACTTATATTCATAAAAATGAGGATGTACAAAAAAAGACAGAAGATATCGCGTCTTCTGACTGTGCAGGTTTGATTCTTTTGGGAACAGAAATGCTTTTGGAGGATTTTAAACCATTTAAAGACCTTCGCGTTCCTGTTGTTGTATTGGACACCTATTTGGACTTTGGTGATTGTGACTGTGTGTTAATAAACAATGTACAAGGGGCGCAAATTGCCACGGATTATTTAATAAACCGAACAAAAAAACAACCAGGATATTTGCGCTCGGCATATCCTCTTGGGAATTTTGATGAACGGGAAGACGGTTTTTACAGAGCCGTCCGCCGTCACGGCATGTCAAAATCCAAAACCATTGTCCATAGTTTAACCCCTTCAGTTGAAGGGGCGTTTGCCGACATGATGGAAATTATGGAACAAGGGGACGAACTTGCACCCTGCTATTTTGCTGACAATGATTGGATTGCCATAGGGGCAATGAAAGCTTTTCAAAAGAAGGGCTTAAAAATTCCAGAGGACATTGCAATAGTGGGTTTTGACAATATTCCAATGGCAGCATACATGGAGCCTTCACTCACTACTGTCCATGTTCCTAAAAAATACATGGGGAAAATGGCAGTAAAACGTCTCATAGATGTCATACAAAATGACGAGCATTATCCCATAAAATTAGAAGTGTCAACAAAGCTTAAAAAACGCCGAACCTGTTAGATACGTTTATGAAGGTGAGATTATAGACTTGCAACCCTGTGATTAAACGCTAGTTACTTAAAAGGCACGTATTCTCTACATGATTGTTAGAATACGCGCCTTTTTTGTCAATTGCCTTATATTGTTAATTTATTTACTGCATGATTAACCTTTAGAAATCTTAGTATACATATCAATATATTCTCCCGCGGCATGTTGCCAAGCATATTGACCATTCATTGCATTTTTAAATAACGCTTCCCAATCAGGTGTGTGATATATCTCCAACGCTTGGCGAATCGCCCACATTAGACCGCTTGCAACATAATCTTCAAATAAAAATCCATTGCCTGTAAGGGTTTCTCTATTAAAATGCTGGACGGTATCTGCCAGCCCTCCTGTTTTTCGGACTAATGGTACAGTGCCGTATCTCATTGCAAAAAGCTGACCAAGCCCACAAGGCTCATAGACAGAAGGCATCATAAAAATATCCGAAGCCGCATAAATACGTTGGGCTAAAGTGGCATCAAAGGTAATATTCGCGCTCACTTTATCTGGATAACGCCAAGCATAATGCCTGAACATATTTTCATATCTACCTTCACCTGTGCCAAGTATAACCAATTGAACATCAAGATTGAGTAATTCATCCATAATTACAGATAAAATGTCTAATCCCTTTTGCTCTACAAGGCGGGTTATCATACTAAACATAGGCTTGTCTCCAACAGGCAATCCAAGCTGTTCTTGTAAGCGATATTTATTTTCACGTTTTTTATTCATTGAATTTGCATCAAAATTTACAAAAATGCGCGAATCGGTTTCAGGGTTATTTTCTTCCACATCAATCCCATTTGTTATGCCATAAATTTGACCTGTTTCAAATGCTTTTCGGCGTAAAAGCCCATCCATGCCATAACCATAAGAGGGGGTCTGAATTTCACTTGCATAAGTCGCACTTACCGTGCTAACCGCATCGGCATGAATAATACCTGCTTTTAGATAACTTATATTTCCATAAAACTCTAAATCACCATTTAAGAAAAATCTATCATTTAAGCCTACTGCCCACAAGATATCACGTCCAAATACACCTTGATAGTGTAAATTGTGTATAGTAAATAAGCTCTTCATATGAGAATAATATGTGAACCCCTGATAAATTTCCCTTAAATACGTGGGCCCAAGCCCTGTATGCCAATCATTAAAATGTATAATATCTGCTTGAAAGTCTATACGACTAAGCATTTCTAAGGAAGCTTTGGTGAAAAAAGCAAAACGCTCAAAGTCATCACCATAGCCATAATAATTGTCACGTGCAAAATACATATCATTTTCTATAAAATAAACCGAATCACCATCACCATGGGCATCCAATGTATAAATATTTGCCTCTTGCGCCCGCCATGAAAGATGCACGGTAAAATGAGTGATATTTTTTGCCTTATGCAAAAATTGCTCGGGAATAGTTTTGTATTTTGGTAAGACAACGCGTATGTCAACGCCTTGATTGCGCAAGGCTTGCGGTAAAGAACCAGCCACATCACCAAGTCCCCCTGATTTAGAATAAGGGTTGACTTCAGTGGAAACAAATAGAATTTTTAACGGTGCAACCATAAGAAAACCACCTTTTTATATTTTAAATAGGCGTTCCAGTCCCCACGTTTTTACGCGATGGTTTCAGCCAATGATAATTATACCCACTTGATGGAAAGTTGTAAAGAAATCATCTAAGAAAAATGTTATAATGTGTCCATGTATACAAAGATTCTAACCCATTTATCACAGGATATATACCCTTTTCATATGCCAGGACATAAGCGTAATTTAGATTTTTTACCGCCAAACCTTGGTCTGCTTGACTATACAGAAATTCCGGGGTTGGATGTGCTTTCTGCACCTACTGGCATTTTGGCAGATTTACAACAGCGCATTGCCAATGTATATGAGTCGAAAAACAGCTATCTTCTTGTTAATGGTTCGTCTACAGGCATTGTTGCAGCAATTTGTGCGACTTGCAGTATAAATACGCCTTTTGTTGCACCGCGAAATGCTCATATTAGTATGTATAGTGGATTAACGCTATCTGGTGCATGTCCAATGTATATTTTACCAGAAATTACATCTGACGGCCTTGCAGGAGGGATTGCCCCATCGGCATTTGATAATATGCCCAAAGGCGCAGTCGCATTTGTAGTAAGCCCCACATATGAGGGCTTTGTATCAGATATTTCTGCAATTGCAAAAAAAGTTCATGAGCGGGGTGGAATTTTAATTGTAGATGAAGCCCATGGCGCACATTTTGCATTTGATAAAAAAAACTTCCCTGCCACAGCAATTCATCAAGGTGCAGACATTGTGGTAAACAGTTTGCACAAAACACTTCCTGCATTATCACAAACGGCAGTTTTACATGTTAATAGCCACCGCATAGATATGTCACGGCTTCAGTTTTATATCAATGCAATACAAACATCCAGCCCCTCGTATATGTTGATGGCAGTGTGTGATTTTATGTTGCACAAATTATGTAATACACCTGAAATTTTCACCACATATATAGAAAAATTAGAAAGCATAAGGGATTTGTTGCCAAGCAAAAATGCGCCTTTATGCTTATCTGGGCGTGAAAGCGTAGGGGAACATGCCATTTATGATATAGACTTGGGGAAATTATTGTTTACAACTTATGCTCATCAAGATGCAAATACAATAGCTGAAACAATGAGGTCGAAGTTTAAAATTCAAATGGAAATGGCAAGAGGTAAACATTTCTTGGCTATGACATCCGTTGCAGACACCAATGATGGTTTTGAAAGATTGAAATTAGCTGTCACACGTTTAAATGCTGATATACCTTATGTATATTCAATGTACAATGTTCCAAGTTTAACTGTCCCCAAAGTTGTTTTAACCCCATCAGAGGCTATTCGCCATGACACCGAGCTAATGCCTTGGGATGAAGCTATTGGTCGTATTTCCGGGGAAATAATAACAGAATATCCTCCTGGTATAGTTTTAATCGCTCCTGGTGAACGTATTAGTGCAGAAATGCCTATAAAAAAATCATCAGTGCGCGTTTTGAAAGGATAATATAATATGAACATTCCACTATACTTATCAGATATAGTATTTGCCGCATTTGTTGCAGGAATCATTGTTTTTATCATTCGCATTTTTGGTAAAATGTTTCATATGCTGACTACACGCAATACAATTCTGTCAATAGGTTCACGCAATCTTACCCTTAAACAGCTGGACGTGATGATGCAAAGATGCCGCCGTATGTTTCCTATAGAGTCATTTGTATGGGAAGGCATAACGTTTAATCGAGGCAGCAACATTCGTGTCATAACGAATAAAGATGAAACATTTGAAGGGCAACTCATGGGCATAAACAATGAGAATATGATATGTTTGGTCACTTCTGACTATATTATAGCACAGCAAATGAACGCAATAATTAAGATTCATGAAATATAAAATATCAGGTAACTATATATAATTTTACACTTGCATATCCTTCTTGTCAAAAAAAATGGTCTCCAGCATATCCAGCCCAGAGACCATTCGATTTTTGTTATCCAGCTTACTGCCTTACATTTACATTTT